>JAFTDW010000037.1 GCA_017454015.1 Bacteroidales bacterium
CGCAACCCTCGTTTTCTCGCCTCGGCATAGTGCAAACACTGCGTGATTTGCCCTCTGCGCTCGGCTTACGAAAACGTTCAGCAAGAGCAGTGGAAGCTTGCTTACACTGCCGCAGCCAGAAAACGACTCATGAAATGGAACGTATAGAAAAGCTGAAAATTAATATAGAGCAGTCAATGTCGCGCCCTATGGTGACATCTAAAGACTTTGAGGCTCTTTACGGCGAAATACAACGCCGCACCAATGAGACCGTAGGTGTGTCGACCCTGAAAAGAATATGGGGCTATATAGGCGGATACCGCAGTGTGAGGGTGACCACGCTCGACGTGTTATGCCGTTTTGTCGGCGTGCCGGACTGGCACACCTTTGTGGCCGACTGCTGCAATGTCGAGTCGGAGCAGAGCTCGCACCGAGTAATAACGTCCACAGTCTCCATTGAGCAGATAGGGGTGGGATGGAGCGTGGAGATTGAATGGAACCCCGGGCGCCGCCTGCTTTTGACACATTGCGGCGGCGGCATGTTCGAAGTAAAAGAGTCGCATAAATCTAAGGTGGTGGCGGGCGACACGTTCCATTGCGACAGGTTCATCATCGGGCTGCCGCTATACATGGACAACTTCATCCACGACAACCAGCCGCCTGTCCTTTTTGTAGTAGGCAAGAAGGGTGGACTCACCAAAGTGAAGACTATAGCTAATATATAAACAGAGGGTGTCCCTGCAGGCTCACCCTCTGTCCTTTACGGCTGATAGCTGTGTGGTGATTCTTAGTACTTGTAGAATCCTTCGCCGGTCTTGCGGCCGAGGAGTCCGGCACGCACCATCTTGCGGAGCAGCGGATGGGGACGGTACTTGGGATCGCCAAACTCTTTGTAGAGCACCTCCATGATGGCGAGGTTCACATCGTTGCCTATAAGGTCGGCCAAAGCCAGTGGTCCCATCGGGTGGTTGGCACCGAGCATCATGCACTTGTCAATATCCTCGGCAGTGGCAATGCCGTCGGCAAGGATACCCACAGCCTCGTTGATCATGGGGATCAGTATGCGGTTGACCACAAAGCCGGGGGCTTCGTTCACCTCCACGGGGGTCTTGCCGATGGACGTGGCGAGGTCGACAACGGTCTTGCACACCTCGGCGGAGGTGAGCTGGCCCTTGATAATCTCAACGAGTGCCATGCGGTCGGCAGGGTTGAAGAAGTGCATGCCGATAAACTGCGACGGGCGCTGGGTGCTGGAAGCCAACTCAGTGATGGAGAGACTCGACGAGTTGGTCGCGAAGATGGTGGAGGGCTTGCAGATCTTGTCGAGCTGGGCAAAGACCTCTTTCTTGAGCTCCATATCCTCCACGGCAGCCTCTATCACCAGATCCGCGTCGGCAAAGTCTGCATAGTCGGTGGTGGCGACAATGTTGGCCATGTAGCCGTCTACGTCGGCTTGCGAGAGTTTGCCCTTCTCCACCAGCTTGCCATACTGCTTGGAAATCGAAGCAACGGCCTTGTCAAGGCTCGCTTGAGAGCGGCTCTTCAACACCACGGGCATCTTCACTATGAAAGCCTTCACGATGCCTTTAGCCATGGTGCCTGTTCCTATTACACAAATTTTCATGGTTTTGAAATTTTATTGGGTTGTTATTAATTAAGTTTTATAGGGTTTTAAGGTTTTGTTTTGACCACGAATTTATTTATGGACCACGAATGACACGAATTTTACGAATTAAAATGATTGCTCACTGTCCTTATTTTTATTTCTATTTGTGTTCGCAGCCTTCGGCAATTCGTGTGTATTTGTGCTATTCGTGGTCATTTATTCGCTGTCCAAATTATCTGCGTTTTCTGCGAGAGTTTATTTTCCTTCGAACTGGGTGGCGGTCTTGGTGAGGAACGCCTTCATGCCGTTCTTCTGGTCGGCGGTGGCGAAGCACTTGCCGAAAAATGTTGTCTCGTACGCTATCGCCTCGTCCACAGGCATATCCCATTCGTCGCCTATGCACCGTTTTGCCGCCGCCACTGCGAGAGGGGCGTTGGCGGCAATCGTCTTGGCAAGGCGCATAGCCTCGTCCATCAGCTGGGGCTGCTCGTAGACTGCATTGACCAGACCAATTCGCAGAGCTTCATCGGAGCGGATAGGTTTGCCGCTATATATCAGTTGTTTGGCCATGCCTGCTCCTACGGTGCGTGCGAGGCGCACTGTGCCGCTGAACCCCGGTATGATACCCAGTCCCACTTCGGGCTGCCCAAACTTGGCGTTGGTCGAGCAGATGCGGATGTCGCAGGCCAGGGCAAGCTCGCAGCCGCCACCAAGGGCAAAGCCGTTCACTGCGGCAATGACAGGTATCGGAAGGCTCTCTATCTTGCGAAACACCGCGGCGCCTCGCTGCCCGAAAGCAGCGCCGCCTTGCTCGTCGAGCGTCGCCATCTCGCCGATGTCGGCTCCGGCAACAAAAGACTTCTCGCCGTCGCCCGTGACAATAAGCACTCGCGTGGAAGCCGGGATATTGTCAAGAAAATCGTTCAGTTCGCCCAGAATGAGCGAATTGAGGGCGTTCAAGGTCTGCGGCGACGAGATGGCCACAGTGCGTACCAATCCATCGTCGCTTATTTTTAGATGCTGATAATCCATAGGTTAACCGTGTTTTAGTCAAATGTTATCCTTTGCAAATATACGAAATTTATTTCAAAAACGTTAATAATACCAAAACTTAATACATAAACTAAGGAATAAAATGTTAAAAGGATAAAAGGTGGGAACGTTTTCGTTCAGCAAGAGCAGTGGGAGCTTGCTTACACTGCCGCAGCCAGAAAACGACTCATGAAATGGAACGTTTTCGATAAGCAAGAGCAGTGGGAGCTTGATTACACTGCCGCAGCCAGAAAACGACTCATGAAATGGAACGTTTTCGTTCAGCAAGAGCAGTGGGAGCTTGCTTACACTGCCACAGCCAGAAAACGACTCATGAAATGGAACGTTTTCGATAAGCCGAGTGCAGAGGGCAAATCACGCAGTGTTTGCGCTGTGCCGAGGCGAGAAAACGACTCATGAAATGGAACTATTAAAACCCTCAAAACATGACCATAGGAATAGACATCGGAGGAACCAACACCGACATGGGACTTGTCAATGAGCAAGGTGTCATAGTGCGCCGCTCCAGCATACCCACCAATAATTACACCGACATGGACACCTATATCACCGACCTTATGGGGGCACTAAGGCAGATGTGCGAAGCCGAGGGCTTGGACGGTGTGTCGCTCTCGGATGGCATAGAGGGAATAGGCATAGGCGCTCCCAACGGCAACTATTACACAGGGTGTGTCGACAACGCTCCAAACCTCACCATCAAGGGAGTGCTCGACTTCGGCAAGGCCATAGCACGCTACAGCGATGTGCCCGTGGTGCTTTCCAACGACGCCAATGCCGCCGCCTACGGCGAGTATATATATGGCGGAGCCAAAAGGATGCGCCACTTCATAATGTTCACCCTTGGCACTGGCGTTGGCAGCGGCATAGTGGTCGACGGTAAGCTGGTGCATGGCAGTACCGGCGGAGCAGGTGAGCTCGGCCACAACATACTCATTCCCGGCGGACGCCCCTGTAGCTGCGGGCGCAGCGGCTGTCTGGAAACCTACACCTCGGCACGTGGCATAGTGCAGACCTACAAAGAATGCTGCCGCGAGGCTGGCGTTACAGCTGCCAATGAGATGAGCAGCAGGGAGATAGGCGACCTTGCCAACTCCGGAGACCCAATAGCCACAGAGACATGGAACCGAGTGGGCAACTGGCTTGGCATAGCCATGGCCAACGCCGTCACCTTCTCCGCCCCCGAGGCCATATTCCTTATGGGAGGCCCTGTCAAGGTTGGCGAGCCTCTCATGAAACCTCTGCGAGCCTCTTTTGAGCGCAACCTCCTCAACATCTACAAAGGCAGTTGCCGGATAATGCTCTCTCAGCTGCCTGCCAATGAGGTCGCCATACTCGGCGCCGCAGCCCTTGGCCATCTCAAATAACTCAACGTTTTCGATAAGCAAGAGCAATGGGAACCCAAGGTCATGAGCACCTATGAAATAAGAACATGGACGGCGAATAGCTTGCTCACATTGCCGCAGCCAGAAAACGAGGTTTCGAAGAAACCAACGTTTTCGATAAGCAAGAGCAATGGGAGCTTGCTCACACTGCCGCAGCCAGAAAACGACTCATGAAATGAAACAATTAAAGGAAATTAATGTTTTTTAGAGGTTACCTTCTACCGTTAGCATTGGTGGCGTTGGCTGTCCTGTCAGGTTGCCACCGCGACTTGGCATCGTATGTCAACCCACTGGTTGGCACCGACCTCCACGGGCACACCACGCCTGCGGCCATTGTGCCTTTCGGCATGGTACAGCCCGGCCCCGACACACGCCTCTCCGGATGGGACGGCTGTAGCGGCTACCATTACAGCGATGACACCATCTACGGCTTCAGCCAGACACACCTCAGCGGTACCGGCTGCGACGATTACTGCGATGTGCTGATGATGCCCGTTTCGCTTCCATCTGCACCGTATAGCCTGTCTCGAAACGACTATCTCTCGACATTTAAACACACTAAAGAAAAGGTTGAGGCTGGATATTATAAGATACGGATGGACAATGGTCTAACCGTTGAACTTACCGCCTCGCAAAGGGTTGCGTACCACAACTATCACTACAACACAGAAGGTGGCGGCATTGTTGTTGACCTGACCCATCGAGACAGACTGCTTGGTGGCGGCTTTGCCTACGACAGTGCCCTGACTCTGCTGACAGGATGGCGTGAGAGTTCCTGCTGGAACCCCGACCAGAAACTATTCTTCGCAATGTCGTTCGATGTTGTGCCCGACGGTATCACGTACTATGGCCGCGACGGCAGCCTTGCACTCGACACCACAGAGCGGGTAAAAGCCTATATATCATTGCCGTCGGGCTGCAACGCGGTTGGCGTTAAAGTCGCCGTCTCAAGTGTCGATATTGCCGGAGCCGTCGCCAACCTTATGGGCGACAAAGGCGTCGACTTTGCCAGTGCCAAGGAGGCGGCGCGAGCCTCGTGGAACACCGCTCTGGGAAAGATAACCCTGCGCAATGCCCTTCTCGACGACAGCCGTCGCTTCTATACCGCTCTATATCACTGCATGACGGCTCCATATCTCTATAGCGACATCGACGGCCGCTACCGTGGGGTCGACGACTCCGTTCACCATGTGGAGTGCCGTGCCGACGGCTCCCCGCATGAGATCTACACTGTCTTCTCACTCTGGGACACCTATCGCGCCCTGCATCCGCTGCTCACCATTCTCGAACCCGGCCGCACGGAGGATTTTGTCTACACCATGTTGCAACACTACCTCCAAGGCGGAGAACTTACCATGTGGGAGCTGTGGGGGCATGAGACCCATTGCATGATAGGCTACCATGCAGCGCCAGTGATACTTGACGCCATGCGCTCTGGACTTCTCACAGGATGGGACACCCTATACGTTCCATTTCATGAGTCGTTTTCTGGCTGCGGCAGTGTAAGCAAGCTTCCACTGCCCTTGCTGAACGAAAACGTCAACGACGGCAGGACGCGCCTCGCCGCACTGCTCGCCGCCATGCTGCAGACCTCAAACCGCACCGATGGACAACGCCATTACGCGCAAGACGGCTACCTCTCGTCGGAATACGACAACGAGTCGGTCAGCAAAACCCTCGAATACGCCTACGACGACTGGTGTATTGCCCGTTTCGCGGAATTGGTAGGAGGGGTCGACGCCTCGCTGGCACCACAGGCAGCGGCGGTTTATAAAGAATACATACGCAGGTCGCAGAGCTGGAAGAACTTGCTCGACGACAGCGGCTTCATGCACCCACGTCGCAACGGCGGCTTCGTAACACCCTTCGACCCCACCGAGGTTAACAACCACTATACCGAGGCCAACTGCTGGCAATACAGCACCTATGTGCCTCACGACGTCTACGGGTGGATAGAGGCGCTCGGCGGCACCGGCGCAGCACACCAGAAACTCGACAGCCTGTTTTTTGGAAATACCTCTATAACTGGCCGTAACCAAAGCGACATCACCGGTCTTATAGGACAATATGCCCACGGCAACGAACCCTCCCACCACGCCGCCTACCTCTTCGCCTACCTGGGCAACCACAAAAAAGGCGACGGCCTGGTGCACCTAATCCGTAACCGTCTCTATGCTGCTGAGCCTTACGGACTTTGCGGCAACGATGACTGCGGCCAGATGAGCGCCTGGTATGTGCTCAGCTCACTGGGCTTCTATCCCGTGTGCCCCGGCAGCGGCGAGTGGGTCCTCACAAGCCCTCTCTTCCACCATTCATACATACACCTCGACGACGGACGCACCGTCGCCATACATCGAAAAGAATGGCATTCAGGCTGTTTCGCAACCAAGGCTACACTTTCCGACAGCAGCGGCGTGCGGCTGCCCCTGTGCGACAGAATTACGCCGACCCCTCATTTCGGCACCGACAATCAACGCTTCAGCGACAGCTGCACCGTGTCGCTCTCCATGCCCAAGTGGGTGCAAGGGTGCAACATCTATTACACAACAGACGGCAGCCTCCCCGACAGCGCATCCCTGCCCTATGAAGGTCCATTCGTAGTGTATCGCAACATCGCTGTCAAAGCCGTTGCCTACCATCCCGAGACAGGCTACAGCAAGGTCGTCTCGGCCAGTTATGTGCGTTTCGAAAAAGACAAGACCGTAAGCTACAACACACATCCCGACCCTATGTACAGCGAAGGTGAAAGCGACGCCTTGGTCGACGGCATAGAGGGAAACGCCAACTTCCGTCTTGGCGGTTGGCAAGGTTGGAAAACTGATCTTGATATTGTTGTAGACTTGCTTGAAGTAAAATCTGTCAAAGAGGTGTCCTTGTGCTGTTTGCAGGATATGAAATCGTGGATATTCTATCCCACCTCAGTTACCGTGGAATCCTCTGTCGACGGCGACGTCTACACACCTTACGGGACATTGGACGCCACCACTTGCAGCGAACTCGGAGTACGGAAAGAGGCAACCCAAGACGAGCAGCAGAAGGCCGGCATCCTGCTGCGAGGTAACGGCAAAGCCCGCTACCTTCACATCGTTGCGCGCAACTACGGCGCCATGCCTTCGTGGCATATAAGCAGCGGCGAACAGGCTTGGCTCTTCTGCTCGGAAATATCAGTGCGGTAGTGCGCTGTTGTTCCATTTGATGAGTCGTTTTCTGGCTGCGGCAGTGTAAGCAAGCTTCCACTGCTCTTGCTGAACGAAAACGTACATCAAGATACACTTTTTTTTCTGTACGTCAAAAAAAAAGTGTATCTTTGCACTCACTAATTTCAATTCGTTAAATATTTAAATACACTATAAAAATGAACATTATGGCAAAGGTACCCGAACATGAGAGCGGCCCCATCAACACCATTACTCAAGGCACCACCATCAAAGGCAACATCACAGCGAGTGGCGACTTCCGGATGGATGGCAACCTGCAGGGCGACATTACATTGAATGGCAAACTTGTGATAGGTGAAAAAGGCGTTGTTAGCGGCAACATCACATGCGTCAATGCCAACATTATCGGCACAGTTATAGGCAACATAGCAGTCAAAGAGCTCCTCTCGCTCCACTCCACGGCAAAGGTGAAGGGCGACGTGATTATCAATAAGTTGTCAATAGAGCCCGGTGCAAGTTTCTCAGGCACATGCCGTATGAGCGACGAGGTGGAACGCTCGCGTCAGGCCACAACACAGCCTCAGTCTGCCACGCAGCCTCAGCCTCAACCCCAGAACGGAACCCCTGTACAGAAACACTGATGTCTATTGCCGACAAGGGCTGGGTTTACTACAGCTCGTTGGGATTGGAGATGGCGGTCATGGTGGGTTTGTGCGTCTTTGGCGGCGTCAAGGCCGATAACGCCGTCTCGTGGCATTTCCCTGTATTCACCATAGTGGGAGCGGCATTGGGTTTGACAATGTCGTTGCTATATCTTTTTAAGAAAGTGAGTTAGCGATGCCCGATTACAAACAGATTTGCAAAGAGGTGTGCCTGCTTGCCATGTCGGTGGGCGACTACCAGAAGTCGGAACGGCAGAAGATAGAGCGTCCCTCCACCGAGACCAAAGGCGTGCATGACTATGTCACACAGTTCGACAAGGAGTCGGAACGTCGTATTGTAGGCCGCCTCCGTGAATTGTTGCCAGGCAGCGGCTTCATAGCCGAAGAGGGCACGGCGACAGGTGAAGGCGACGGGGTCTACCGATGGATTGTTGACCCGCTCGACGGCACCACCAACTACATCCACGGCCTTCGATGCAGCTGTGTAAGCATTGCCTTGCAGGAACATGACGAGATAGTGGTGGGTGTGGTCTATGAGATATGGGCCGGCGAGTGTTTCTACGCCTACAAGGGCGGCAACGGTGCCTACCTCAACGGCACCCCGATAAAGACCAGTGCAACCATCAAGCTCGACGACGCGCTTATCGCCACAGGGTTCCCCTATACTAATTTCGACCGTATCATCCAGTATATGCGGCTGTTGCGCTGGACTATGGAAAGCACCCACGGCGTGAGGCGCATGGGGTCGGCGGCTGCCGACCTTGCCTATGTAGCCTGCGGACGTTTCGACGGCTTCTACGAGTACGGCCTCAAACCCTACGATGTCGCTGCCGGAGCATTCATAGTGCAACAGGCAGGGGGCAAGGTGTCCGACTTCAGCGGCGGCTCCAACTGGCTCTTCGGGGGCGAGATAACAGCCAACTGCGCTGGCATGCACAGCGAGTTTGTAAGCATACTCCGCAAGTATATGTCGCACCCGCTGGGTAACCTCAAAAAGCGTCTAAAATTCAAGAAATGAGAAAGCTGTATGTCATAACGCTTTTGCTGGCCTTTGGTTTCGTTCCATTTCATGAGTCGTTTTCTGGCTGCGGCAGTGTAAGCAAGCTTCCACTGCTCTTGCTGAACGAAAACGTTCCATTTAATGAGTCGTTTTCTGGCTGCGGCAGTGTAAGCAAGCTTCCACTGCCTTTGCTGAACGAAAACGTTCCATTTAATGAGTCGTTTTCTGGCTGCGGCAGTGGAAGCTTGCTTACACTGCCTTTGCTGAACGAAAACGTTCCATTTAATGAGTCGTTTTCTGGCTGCGGCAGTGTAAGCAAGCTTCCACTGCTCTTGCTGAACGAAAACGTTCCATTTCATGAGTCGTTTTCTGGCTGCGGCAGTGTAAGCAAGCTTCCACTGCTC
>JAFTDW010000038.1 GCA_017454015.1 Bacteroidales bacterium
GTTGCGGTTGGCGGTCACGGCTATCGAGCTCACGCTCACAGCCTCTGAGGCCGACAGGCGGAATCGCACCACGCCGCACAGGTTGTAGAAGTGAAGGTTCTCGTCCGTGCCGTAGGCATACATGGGCAGACGACGCAGCGAGCCGTCCGCGCTGCTCTGCACAGCGGGCAGCGTCACCTCGTTGGCGTAGGTGTGCATGCTGGCGGGGGTCACGGCTTGGAAAGGCGCAACGCTCGCCGCGCTGCCGCTGTAGTACTCATAGTCGCAGCGGCTGCTGCCGGGACTGCCGGCAAGCACGTAGAGGCCATGCGACGACGCATTGTCGTAAATGCTTATGGTGTCGTCCGCGCTCCAGCGCAGCGACAGGCCGCTCAAAGAAATCTTGGAGGTCTCAGATGTCTGCTCGGCGCTGGCCTTGAAGGTCTGCACCTCTTTGCTCTCCTCCTTGCTGCACGACACAGCGAGGATGCCAATTGCGGCTACCGCCGCCAGTATGAATGCTTTTCTCATTTGCTTTTAATTTTTTTTGTTTTTTGTTTTTTCGTTATCACGTTATTACGAGTTTTCTGCGCTTTCTGCGCTTTCTGCGAGACATTTAAGCGTGACACACAGAGCCAATTCGCATAATTCGTGTTATTCGTGGTCAAAATTAATGACAAATTACACGGCAATTAATGTTTTAAACGTAGCAGGCGTATCAAGTGAAATTGCTGTCGTTGTAGCTGTTACCGCTTTCACTGAGTCCTTCGAAGGCGCCGCTGGCGGCGAAGCCGCGTTCCACGTTGTAGCTCTCCACGCTGGCCTCGGGGCGCGTGTACTCTCTCTTGGCTGCCATTGGCAACTTTGCCAATGATTCTGTTTTTAGTTTTTTGATCATAATAATTGTTTTAGTTATTAATAATTATTAATTTGGCACACCGGCAACTAAATAAAATGACAATAAAAAAAAGCGCGGGTCTAAGCCTGTTGCTTATCCCGCCATCCAAGGCTCTCGCATTGCCCGTTAGTACAGAATAAGCAATGCCGAAGCCCACGCGTTTATGATATACCTGATAACGTATACCACACCATGGACGAGGAACATTGCGTTATTGCGGTACTAACTTGAATTTGCGAGATTCTGGGTGGCCGCAGATAAACGCTGTTACACGTCTTTTTCTATGTCCTGTCGCGCCCTCCCGCTTATCCCGTCAAGGGCCTCGGCGAACGGAAACGACGGTGCAAAATTACAACTTTTTTGCGACATGACAGAAAAAAAAGAGGGTGCCTCAAAAAATTTTGAGACACCCTCACCTGTCGGCGCTGATTGCCGAGGGCTGTTAGCTGCAGGTTACCTGGCCTACATACTGGCTGCGCGAGCATTTGTCGAACTCGTTCTGAGCGAAGAGCCATACATGCACCGTGTCGCCCTGCCATGAGGTTGGGTGGGTGTAGGAGTAGCTGGCGTCGGCGCGGCTGCCCACCGACATAGAGACCGACACGTCCTTCTCGACATTGTAGAAGCAGGCGTAGACAAAGTCGTTGGCGTCGGCGGTGCCGGTGCCCGAGTTGTCCTGCCACGTCAGGTCGATGTCGCCCGAGCCGCTGTCGGAAGCCGCCACGGCACCGAGGTTGGTGAGGTTGCCGTCGGAGACCTCCACGCTGCTGTAGGCGATGGTGAAGTTGGGGTAGGTCCCCGCAATACCGTCGGTGAAGTTAGCCTTCACGGCCTCGTTGAAGAAGGTGGTGCCGTCCTCCTTGCCCTTGAAACCCACCGCAATGGCGGTGTAGATGCGCGAGAGGAAGGGGCTGAGCAGCGCCATGCGAGCCCGCGACTGGAGCTGCGCCTCAGTGCGAGGGTCGTGATAGCTGCCCGAGAGGGAGCGCATGACGGCCTTGCCCTTCCAGAATGAACCGACGACGTTGCCTACCTTGCCGGTGAAACCACCGAGAATACCTTTTGAAATCTTTCCCATAGCTGTAATGTTTTTGAGTTGTTTTTGATTGTTGATTGTCTGCGCTGTCGCTGCTGGATTGGTGCCGCCGGTCTTTGTGGTTGAAGAGTGCTGCGGGCAGCGCCACGGCCCTATGTTGTGCTTGCGGTGGCACTTCGGGGTGTCCGGACCATTCCCTTCGGCGCCTTGCCTTTTCTTCTCTTTCTCGACCTGCCTGCCGGCACTTCACTCTCCTCGCAGACTTTCGGCGGCACCTCTCCAAGAGCTTCAGCGATGCAAAATTACGACTTTTGGCACCCCCTCGTTGTCGTTTTGGGCGCGGCTTGCGCCGCGTTGCCACGCCTTGCCGCTGTTTGCCAACCGGCAAAAAGCGCCGTCATCGGTAAAACATGGGCAATAAGAGGCCTTTTTCAGGGGGGCGCGGCAGGGGTCAGCCGTCGACCTTGCCGTTTTCCATCACCACGTTGCTGCACAGCACGCGGTCTATCTCGCGGCGGTCGTAGTACACGCGGTTGCCGCCCGGGAAGCAGTGGGCTGTGAGCAGGCCACGGCGGCGCAACGCCCTGACGGTGGGACGGCTGCATCGCAACAGCCGCATCACGTCGAAAGTGTCGACCCACTCAATGGGGACCGCGGGATGTTGAGAGCTGTTTTTCTCGTTGTCGGAATGCAATACGGTATTCATAGAATCAGCTTTTTTGTTTTGTTTGACGACGAGGCTCCGCCACTGGCCAATGACGGTTGCCAATACACTGTATCTCAATTGAAACCACGGTGCAAAAGTAACACTTTTCAACAGTAGCCGAAAAACAAAGATTACAACTGTTTGCTATCTGTTGTAAAAAATGTTGGCATTAGCAATCAACAGTTTACAAAAACCGTAGTGTTTTGTTTTGTATACTACAGTTTTTTTTCGTAATTTTGCATTGCTTTTTATGTTATGAACAACTTAGAAAAAAGTGATATTCCATGTCATCCCGAGCCTACATACCAACTCTGGACCGCGTGCAATGCACGCGGAGCAACGGCTGCATGGAAATCACATGCACCGGGCGCATAGCCGGTGAGCAGATAACGCTGTTTGAGAGGCAAACCGAACCCAAAGAGATAATTAGAGCCTTGGAACGATGGGGACTCGTCATTGCCGACCAGCAGGCGCTGCTACTCAAAGCGGCGCAGACCGCCACGTCGCACGATGCCACCAAGCTGCTCATTGAAGCCGCCGACATGATAGGCGAGACCCTCACCAAGCTGGCCAACACATGGCGCAACCACAACGAGAGTGTGGCGGCAATGCCACCTGCCGCGACAAAAAATACAACAGTTATGCAAAACCTGCACCGCCGCCCCCTCACCGTGGGGTCCGACGGCAGTTTTTTGCCCCCCAAGCCCGACCCCAACCCGGCACTGCGCATCAAGCCACCCAAGGAGGGGCTGCTGCGCAATGCCCGCGAACCCCAGATACTGCGTGCGATAGGCGAACGGCTTGTCAATGCAGGTCTTATAGCAGAGCAAGACGGTCACCTGCTGCCGCAGGCTCTCGGCTACCGCGACATCATGCCCGACAGGTGCATCGTGTGGCTCGGCCACAAATACGAGCTGAGGCACATGGTGGTCAGGCTCAAGGCTCTCGGCTGGCTCCCCACCGAAGAGGGGCGCGGACACTCCCTGTGGAACAAGATATGCAACGTCTTCTGCCTGCCGCCCTCTGCCAACGGCAAGCCGCGAGAGCTGGACGCCAACAACCTGCGCACCGCCGTGTGCCACAACAACGGAGCCTACGACCGTGTGGACAAAGCCGTACACGCGGCGGCGCACCCGGCAGACAACAGTCAACACCAACACAGCTACAACCCATTGTCGCTCAGACATAACCAACAAGCAACACAAACCCCATCATGTCCGACGTAATCAACCTACTACCCGATTCCATAGCCAACCGCATAGCCGCCGGCGAGGTGGTAGACCGCCCCGCAGGGGCGGTGAAAGAGCTGCTGGAGAACGCCATCGACGCAGGCGCCACACGCATACAACTCACGCTGCGCGACGCAGGGCGCACGCTGATACAGGTTGTGGACAACGGCTGCGGGATGTCCGACACCGACGCACGCCTCTGCTTTGAGCGTCACGCCACATCGAAGATACGCACCTCCGACGACCTCTTTGCCATCCACACCATGGGCTTTCGCGGCGAGGCGCTGCCCTCGATAGCCGCCATTGCGCAGGTGGAGCTCAAGACACGCCAGCACGACGCCGAGCTGGGCACCCGCGTGGTGATAGAGGGCTCGTCGGTCAAACAGCAGGAGCCCTGCGCCTGCCAGCCCGGCACCACGATAAGCGTCAAGAACCTCTTCTTCAACGTGCCAGCCCGCCGCAACTTCCTCAAAAAGGACAGCATAGAGTTCTCACACATCGAGGAGATGTTCAAGCGCGTGGCCATCATCAACCACGACATAGCATTCACGCTCACCAACGGCGACAAGCTGCTCTACGACCTCAAAGCCGAGAACCTTGCCCAGCGTGTCGCGGCAATCTTCGGCACCGGCTACAGCCAGAAGCTCTACCCTATAGAGGAGAGCACCAACGTGGTGTCGCTCAAAGGCTATGTGTCGAAACCCGAGACAGCCCGCCGCACACGCGGTGAGCAGTATATCTTCATCAACAAACGCTACATACGCAACAACGCGCTGAGCGCCGCAATAGAGAAAGCCTATACCGACCTCATACCGGACCGCACCTACCCGTCGTATTTTGTCAACCTCGAAGTGCCGCCGGACCGCATCGACATCAACATACACCCCACCAAGACCGAGGTGAAGCTTATCGACGACCAGGTCATCTTCTCCATCCTGCGTGCCGCCACGCGCAAAGCCATAGGCCAGTTCGCCCTTGCCACGGAGCTGGAGTTCAGCAGTGTAGAGGGGCTCGACTTCACCCCTCCCCCATCGGGCTACACTCCTCCCGACCCCACCATAAAGCTCAACCCCGACTACAACCCCTTCCACGCGGAGCGTCACACCACGGGCGGCGGCGCGCCGCACTCGGCCGCCGGAGTTGCCACACACAACACCAACCCGCTGCTGCGCAACTTCTTCGACACCGCCAAGCCTGCCGGCACGCAGATCACCATACCCTCGTCGGCCAACGACACCGACGACGACACCGACACCCCCGACACGCCTGACAGCCAGGTGACGCCGTTCCAGCTTGGCGGCACCTATATAGTGTCGTCGATAAAGTCGGGGCTGCTGCTCATACACCAGCAACGGGCCCACGAGCGCATATTGTTTGAACGCTACATGACGCCGCCGGAACAGATAGCGTCGCAGCAGCTGCTGTTTCCCATAGAGTGTACCTTCTCGCCTGCCGACAGCGAGCTGCTCGGCGAGCTGCTGCCGCTGCTCAAAGCGCAAGGGTTCGAGATAGTGCCTTCCGACGGCAAGGTCCACAGCTACTGCATCACCGCGGCACCGCCGCAGCTCACAGCCGACAGCATAGAGCCACTGATAGAGAGCGTCATAGCCGACTCCAAGGGTGCCATGCTGCAGAAGTTCAACGACAAGAGCCGCAGCCTCAACCTCTCGCTGGCGCGCCACACCGCCATCAAGGCCGGGCAACCACTCAGCGTCGACGACATGCAGCGCATCATTGCCGACCTCTTCGCCTGCCAGCTGCCGCGCCTGTCGCCCAGCGGCGAGCCCACACTGGTGGTAATGACGCACGAAGAGCTGCGCCAGAAATTCAACATAAAATAAAGAAGCCCGCCTCGCCAGATTTTCCAAATCCGGCGAGGCGGGGTATTTGTTTTTTCGTAATTACGTTATAACGTTATTTTGTTATAACGATAGTTGGGTATTGCGGAGGCTTCAGAGCTTGGGGCCTGCAGGGACGAGGGCTTTGCCGGCATCGTTGTAGGTGAACTTCTCGAAGTTCTTGATGAAGCGCGAGGCGAGGTCGCGTGCCTTGGTGTCCCACTGCGACGGGTCGTCGTAGGTGTCGCGCGGGTCGAGGATGGCGGGGTCGACGCCGGGCAGCGAGGTGGGCACCTCAAAGTTGAAGTAGGGCACGCGCTTGGTGGCGGCCTTCTCTATGGAGCCGTCGAGGATAGCGTCGATGATGCCGCGGGTGTCCTTGATGGAGATACGCTTGCCCGTGCCGTTCCAGCCGGTGTTGACCAGATAGGCCTTGGCGCCGCTGCGCTCCATACGCTTCACCAGCTCCTCGGCATACTTGGTGGGGTGCAGCTCGAGGAACGCCTGGCCGAAGCAGGCGCTGAAGGTGGGAGTGGGCTCGGTGATGCCGCGCTCAGTGCCGGCCAGCTTGGCGGTGAAGCCGCTGAGGAAGTAGTACTTGCACTGGTCGGGGGTGAGAATGCTCACCGGCGGCAGCACGCCGAAGGCGTCGGCAGAGAGGAAGATGACATTCTTGGCGGCGGGAGCGGCGCTCACGGGACGCACTATCTTCTCTATATGGTCTATGGGGTAGCTCACGCGGGTGTTCTCGGTGACGCTCTTGTCGGCGAAGTCTATCTTGCCGTTGGCGTCGACGGTGACGTTCTCCAGCAGTGCGTTGCGGCGTATGGCGTTGTAGATGTCGGGCTCGCTCTCCTTGTCGAGGTTGATAACCTTGGCGTAGCAGCCGCCCTCGAAGTTAAAGACGCCCTCGTCGTCCCAGCCGTGCTCGTCGTCGCCAATGAGCAGACGTTTGGGGTCGGTGCTGAGGGTGGTCTTGCCGGTACCGCTGAGGCCGAAGAAGATGGCGGTGTTCTTGCCCTCCATGTCGGTGTTGGCGCTGCAGTGCATGGCGGCAATGCCTTGCAGGGGCAGGTAGTAGTTCATCATGCTGAACATACCTTTCTTCATCTCGCCGCCGTACCATGTGTTGAGGATGACCTGCTCACGGCTGGTGATGTTGAACATCACGGCGGTGTCGCTGTTGAGGCCCAGCTCCTGGTAGTTCGCCACCTTGGCCTTGCTGGCGGCATAGACGGTGAAGTTGGGGCGGAAGTCGGCAAGTTCCTCCTCGGAGGGTTTGATGAACATGTTGCGCACAAAGTGGGCCTGCCACGCCACCTCCATAATGAAACGCACATTCATGCGTGTGTCCTTGTTGGCGCCGCAGAAAGCGTCGACCACAAAGAGGGTCTTGTTGCAGAGTTCCTTGACGGCGAGGTCTTTGACCGCAGCCCAGGTCTGCTCCGAAGCGGGGTGGTTGTCGTTCTTGTACTCCGGGGTGGTCCACCACACAGTGTTCTTCGAGTTGGGGTCCATCACGATGTACTTGTCTTTGGGCGAGCGGCCTGTGAAGATGCCCGTCATGACGTTGATGGCATCGAGCTCGGTGAGCTGCCCCTTGTCATAGCCTGTGAGGGAGGGGTCCATCTCAAGCTCGAAGAGCTGCTCATACGACGGGTTGTAATAAAGATTCTTGGTGCCGGTGATGCCAACGGCCTCAAGCTGACGTATGATGTTCTCGTTCATTTTGTTGGTATTTGTTTTTGGTTGTAGATTTCTGTATTACGCTATCACGTTATTACGTTATAACGCGACAACTGGGGTTAAGGGAGACTCCTTAATTATTGTCCGGCTTGGCGGCGGAAGTTGTCGACCTCGGCTTCCGATGCGCGGACCTTCTCGTCGGCGGAGCGGAGCTTCTCGTCGGCTTCGGTCTTGCGGGCCTGAGTCTTGTCGAGGCTGTTGGCGAGCTGTTCTCTTTTGCGCTGCATCTGCTCGGCTTTGTCCTTCATCTGCGACAGCTTGGCCTGCTGCTTCTCTATCTTCTCCTGCTGCTTGGCTATGGCCTGGTCCTGCTTGTCTATCTTGGCCTGCTGCTTGGCGATGTCTTTGTCGACAGAGGCTGCTGCAGCGGCTGCCTTGGCCTGCTGTTTCTGGGCTTTGGCGAGGTTCTGCTGCTCCTTGGCCATGTTCTGCTTGGCCTCGTAGCGCGCCACATAGTCGGGGAACGAGCCGACGAAAGAACGCACGTTGGCGTTGATAACCTCCTGGTTGGCGTTGTGGTCGCCGCAACGGGCAAAGACGGTGAGCACCACCACCTTGTTGCTCTTCTTGCCCTGCTCCTCGACTTTGGCGAAGAAGTCCACGGGCATGTCATAGATAGCCGCAAAGCTCTGGTTGAAGGCCACGGTGTAGCCCTCCGACGAGGTGGTCTGGAGCATGGCCTCGTTGAGACGCTGTGCCAGCACATCGCTCACCGTTGCCTTGTCGCTCTGCAACGAAATACGGCAGGCGGGCATCTCCATGCCGCTGTAGATAGCTTTTACATCTTGAATAGTCTGGGCAGAGAGCGCGAAAGCGAAGAAGAGCGCAACTGCCAATGTAGCAAATCTTTTCATAGGATAATGATTTTTTAGTACAAATTGCAAATTTACGATAAATTCCCCATATATACGCAATAATTTATTCACCCTTGATTTTTTGTCAGCCCTGCGGCAATAAAGAAATTCGTTGTCACGTGATTACGCAACAACGAATATCAAAGTAGCCTGGAGCCTGCCGCGTCAAGCCGCGTACATTCTCTCCACCACACTGCGCAGCTCCTGGGGGAGCAAGGCCATGGCAGCGGCTTTCATCTCTTCCGGCACACCGTAGTAGGCCTCGGCCATGCCTCCGGCTATGCAGGCTATGGTGTCGCTGTCGCCGCCGAGCGAGACGGCTATGCGTATGGCGCTCTCGAAGTCGTGGCTTTCGAGAAATGCCTCGATAGCCTGCGGCACGGAGCCCTGGCAAGTCTCGTTGAAGCGGTATCCGGGGCGCAAAGCGTCGATAGTGAAGTCCATGTCATAGCCATACAGGCTTACCACATGGCTGCGTATCGCCTCCTTGGGGCAACGGTCGGCGGCCATGAGAATGCAGTCGACAGTGGCCAAGGCGCCTTTGATACCCTCCGGGTGGTTGTGGGTACAGACCGCCGAGGATGCGGCGAGGGTCAGCGCACGCTCGCGGTTGCCATTGGAGAGCAGTGCGCAGGGCGACACGCGCATTGCCGAGCCGTTGCCAAACGAGTCGTAAGGCTTAGGATTAGTCGAAATAAGCCAGTTGAAGAAACGCGAGCCATAGCCACGGCCAGAATACTTGCGTCCGTATTCGTGCAACACCTCGCCAAAAGGGCGTCCGCCCAGTATGGCGTCGGCAACGGCAATGGTCATCACCGTGTCGTCGGTGTATGTACAGTCGGGGTGGAAAAAATCGAAATCGGTGGAACGGTGGTTGTTGAACTCAAAGCGAGAACCAACCATGTCGCCTATGATTGAACCTATCATGATTTTGTTGTTTAGTGTTGTTTTGTTATTTCAGTGATATGCAAATAATAACTTGGGGAATTGAGAGCGCCGGTTCTCCGCTGCGCTATCGAAATGCCACTGGCATTTCTTCACTCCGAGACGCATGTTGTTTTTTATCTTGCTGCCCCACACTGCGTGCGGGGTTATTGAGAGCATGTGTCTCCGATACATTGGGGTAAGGGATTTAGTATTTATTTTTCAGTTTCAGGCAACAGCCTTGGGGTGGCGGGTCACACTATCTCTTCCCAGAAGTCCTTGGGGAGCCAGATGTTCTCCACGTCGATGGCCTTGATGAAGAGGGGGGCCACCTCGCTTGGCCTGTAGCCCGCAATGCCGCAACCAATGCGTGTGACAAGGAAAGTGAGTTGGGGGTGCTGCTTGGCGAAGGCTATGAACTCGTCGACGTTGCGTTCCAGCACAGCAAGGCCGTCCATGGAGTTGATGGCGTAGCACTGCCCCTGCAGGCCGTTGCCCTGGCCCATGATGGCACCGAACCGCTCCACAGCCACTCGCGCCGCTCCGCCGCCGTGATGGCCCGCTCCGTTGCTGCCGAACACAAAGATCTGTCCGGATGCGAGAGTTGTGATATTGTTGGGAGTTATGCGGTGCGAGAATTCACTCATCTCACGGTAGTAGCAATTTTCTGCAAACATAACGTTCATCTCCTCGCGCCTCAACTCTGCCGGCATGGGGCACGAATTGAGTTCGTTGATGCGGCTATACTTTCTGGCGCGTGCCTTGCGCTCCTTATCCCATGCCATAGCCATTCCCTGTTCAGTGTCCTCAAACAGCATGGTGTTGGTTATGGAGAGGCTCTGCGCCACGGCCTCCACGTCTTGGTTGGTGCCTATGTAGGCGAAATTCCAGCCGTGTTCGCCGCGCATCTTGTCGACAAGGGCTTTGATGTCGCGCCCGCTGTACTCGCGCGACGAGTTCTCCAAGCCGTCGGTGATGACGGTGACCATGACCGAAGCGTCGGGGTCGCTCTTGGTAACTTTGTAAAGGTCGTTGATACCTTTGCCCATGGCATCGTAGAGCGGGGTGCCGCAGCAGGGCTGATAGTCGCGACTCGTAAGGTCGCGCACCTTGCCGACAGGCACGCAGTTGTACAGGTAGTCGCGCGAACAGGAGCAGAACGTGAGCAGCGACACATAATGCTCCTGTGTCTCGTCATACTGCTTCTGGGCCGAGCGCACACCGCCCACGGTCTCGTTGAAACCCGACACGGCAGCCTTTGCAATAGAGCTCATCGAGCCGCTCTTGTCGAGGATTATAAGGTTGTAGATCTTGGTTTTGGGTTTTGTCTCCATAGTTTTTTTGTTTTATTTGGTTAGTGGTTGAGGTAATACTATGCTAAAACTCCAGTCGGAACTTGCCATTCTCCTTCAGCTGGTCGTAATGCTCCTTGACGAAGCTGAAGAGGCGGCCTTTGCGTCCGGCCCGCTGGCGCGGCTTCTCATCCCAGCTGCCGTAGTCGGCCGACGGTGCCATCTCACACATTAACTGCTCTGGTTCTTCGGGGCTGTCGCCAAACAGCGCGTCGATACTTTTAAGCCGCATTTCACGCTTGCTGCCGTAGAAATGCTCCTCTTCGCGGTCGGTGTCGACCTCATGCAGTATGCCGGTCTGCATCATCTTCTTGTAGAAATTGCGGCGGTCAAACTGTATGCCGAGAATGCTCTCATAGAGGCTTTGCAACTCCGGCATGGTAAACCGCTCGTCGAGCAGCCCGAAGCCCACCGGCTCGAAGTGGAGGTCCTGACGCAGCCGTTTCATAGCCTGACGCAGTATATAGTCGTGGTCGAAAGCCAGTTGCGGCACTTCGTCGATGGCCCACCAGCGAGCGCTCGCGGCGTCGTCGCCGCCGCGCACCTCCGACTGGCGCGCCAGCGAGTAGAAGGCAATGGTCACCACACGCTCGCGCGGGTCGCGGTTCACAGCCGAGAAAGCCCCGAGCTGCTTGATGTAGGTTATCTCCAGGCCTGTCTCCTCGCGCAACTCGCGCAGTGCGCACTCCTCGGCGCTCTCGTCAATAGCCATGAAACCGCCCGGAAAAGCCCACATGCCTTTGTACGGCTCACCGCCACGCTCTATGAGCAGCACCTTGAGCTGCTGCCCGTCGAAACCAAAGACCACACAGTCGGTGGTCACTGCCGGATGCGGATATTTATATGTATACTTTCCCATGATTGATGGAATTTGTATTTGTGTAATTTCGACGCAAAATTACAACTTTTTTTTCAAACGACAAAATAAATTTGTGTCATTAGTGTCCCGTTAAAATTGGGACGATTTAATAATTAATCAAATAACCCCGGTAGGAGGGGATTATCGAGTTCTTTGACATCGTTGAAATTAGTCTTTTCAAGCAAATCTTTCAGAGATGTTTTGTCGGTTAGAGA
>JAFTDW010000039.1 GCA_017454015.1 Bacteroidales bacterium
ATTCGAAAGATATTATCCTGCAAATTGACCTATTGAGTTTTTTTATTTGTTAAAATTTGCTTCAAGCACCTTGACGACAGGAATCGCCAGTAAATACTGGCATTTTGAAAGATTTTATCCTGCAAAATGACCTATAGGTCTCAAAATCATACAATGGAAACAACCAACAATACATCGGTAGCCGGATACCTAAGCCGCCGCAAGGAGATCCGCATGGAAATGGACGTGGCCGACCATATCGGCGCGCAGCAGTTCAACCTTATAATGTGCGGGGTGCTTGCCTGGGGCTTCCTCGTCAACGCCCTCATGGTGACCTACCTTACCGAGCCTTTGTTCGATATGCTCCAAGGGGTGCGTCCCATAGTGCTTATCATAGGTTACCTTGTGCTCGGCATTGGCGGCGTAGTGCTCAGTGCCAAGTCCGACAATCCATGGCTGAGTTTCCTCGGGTTCAACATGCTGGTGTTGCCCATGGGTGTGCTGCTCTGCCTGTTGCTGCCGACTATACCTGTCGTGATAGTCAACAAGGCACTCATCCTCACCGGCATAGTGACAGCCACCATGGTGGTGCTCGGCGTAACCTTCCCGCAGCTCTTCCTTGGCATTGGGCGCACCCTCTTCGTGGCTTTGCTTGCGGGGCTTGTTGCCGAAGTGGTGGCAACCCTGCTGCTCGGCTATCGCGGCGCAGCCTTCGACTGGTTCTTCGTGCTCATCTTCTCGGGCTACATAGGCTACGACATAGCCAAGTCGCAGGCCTACCCAAAAACCGTCGACAATGCCGTGGACTGCGCCCTCGACATCTACATCGACATCATCAACCTCTTCATCCGTCTGCTCAGCATCCTCAACCGTCGTTCTTAGGCACTACAACTTGATAAAGGCACGCCCACACCAAGTTAGCTCAGATTTTTCCACGTATCACGTGTATCACTCGTATTTGTTCAAGCGAACACGAATTGCACGAATTATTGAATATGACCACGAAACTATTGTGGGTTACTTTATCTCACCTGCCGCATCATCGCTGTCGGCTCTCGCCGGCAGTCCCATAAGTCCGCAATCTCAATGCGGTTGCAATCTTCATCGATGCGATATATGATTTTGTTTAGTTTGGCAACCACGATACTGCGGTATATGAAGATCCTTTCGAGCAATAACGGCTCCACAGGTCCAAGGTATGGGTTGTCTTTCAGGAGCCCGATTGTCTTTCGGAATTCTTTCTTGAACTTTTGTTCGGATTTTTTACCAAACTCGTCCCGAATGTATCGGGCTGTGTCATGGAGACGTTTTTCGGCCTTCTCCAAGATGACGATCTGCATCATGCGGTTTCAACCTTGGAAGTTTCTTCGGCAGCATATTCCATACCCCACTCTTGGAAGACATCTTCAATGGGTCTGAACCGGCCTTCGGCGGAATCGCGCTCCGCCTGGTCGATTCTGGCATTGATTTCATCCATAGTGTACGGCTTCAGGGAGGCTTCCTCCACTTTCTTTGCATGCTCAATGAGATGGCCTGCAACCCAACGCATATTGCTTGGCGACAGTGTCCCATAGAGGTACTCAAGCAGGTTGTTCAGTAGAGCAGTACTCATAATATTATGTCGTTTCGTTTTAGATTGCAAAATATGATTGCAAAATGTTATACCTAAAATATATTTTGCCCTTACAGGGCGCATGTATTTTGATGCCGTTTATACCCAGGGCGGTGCCCTGGGCTATTGGATTTACGCCCTTACAGGGCATTCTTGAATAGTTAGGTAAAGAATTTAGTATTCATTTTGCAAAAATACAACTTTTTCCCGACACGACAAGAAAAAAAAAGACCTCAGCAAAGAAAAATCCCCACGGAGACGTTTATACGCGAATTCTGTCTTCACGTGTCGCGCTTCTTGGTCTTCACATATTGCGCTTATTTTTCTGTCATGTTTCAACCTTAATGTCCACTATTCGACAGCAATTTCATTTAATTTCTCGTGTAATCATTTGTTAATGATTTAATTAATGACAATTACATGTTAATGTTTTTTTGGGGAAATGTCTTGTGAACCAGTGGCAAACAGGCGCGTGTGTAGCCTGCCGTCATGTCATTATTTTTGCCGTTTACAAGATAAAAAAATTCATGTCGCTTTTTTTATGTATATTTGCAAATTGTTATAATAATATAGCAGATATTGCAAGTTGCTGACAATTATCAATATAGTCGATAATGAAACCTGATTTCAGTAAAGTAGACATCAAGTCGGTCAATCCCAACGCTGAATCATTTCCCGAGTGGGAGAAGATTCACCACAACGAAAAGAACTGGAAGACGCCCGAGCAGATAGACGTCAAGGCTGCCTACGGCAAAGAGGATCTTGAGGGTATGGAACACCTCAACTACGCCGCCGGTATAGCGCCGTTTCTCCGCGGCCCCTACAGCACCATGTATGTGATGCGTCCGTGGACAGTACGCCAGTACGCCGGCTTCTCCACCGCCGAGGAGAGCAACGCCTTCTACCGCCGCAACATCGCTGCCGGACAGAAGGGCCTCAGCTGCGCCTTCGACCTCGCCACACACCGCGGCTACGACTCCGACCACGAGCGCGTGGTGGGCGACGTGGGCAAGGCCGGCGTGGCTATAGACAGTATCCTCGACATGAAGATACTCTTCGACCAGATCGATCTCGGCAAGATGTCCGTCTCAATGACCATGAACGGCGCCGTGCTGCCCATCCTCTCCTTCTATATCATCGCCGCCGAAGAGCAGGGCGTGAGCCAGGAACAGCTGCAGGGCACCATACAGAACGACATCCTCAAGGAGTTCATGGTGCGTAACACCTACATCTACCCGCCGCTGCCGTCGATGAAGATTATCGCCGACATCTTTGAGTACACCTCCAAGCACATGCCCAAGTTCAACAGCATCAGTATCTCGGGCTACCACATGCAGGAGGCCGGCGCCACCGCCGACATTGAGCTGGCCTACACCCTTGCCGACGGTCTGGAGTACCTCCGTGCCGGTGTCGGCGCAGGCATGAGCATCGACGACTTTGCGCCGCGCCTCAGCTTCTTCTGGGGAGTGGGCATGAACCACTTCATGGAGATTGCCAAGATGCGTGCCGCCCGTATGCTGTGGGCCAAGATAGTGAACCAGTTCAACCCCAAGAACCCCAAGTCGCTGGCTTTGCGTACCCACAGCCAGACCTCGGGCTGGTCGCTCACCGAGCAGGACCCCTTCAACAACGTGGCCCGCACCTGCATCGAGGCCATGGGCGCAGCCCTCGGCCACACCCAGAGCCTCCACACCAACGCCCTCGACGAGGCCATAGCACTCCCCACCGACTTCAGCGCCCGTATAGCCCGTAACACGCAGCTCTACCTACAAGAGGAGACCAACATCTGTCGCGTCGTCGACCCCTGGGCCGGCAGCTACTATGTGGAGACCCTCACGCACAAGCTGGCCCACCTCGCCTGGGAGCACATCCAAGAGGTCGAGAAGCTCGGCGGCATGGCCAAGGCCATAGAGAGCGGCGTGCCCAAGATGCGTATTGAGGAGGCCTCGGCACGCAAGCAGGGGCGTATCGACAGCAATATAGACACCATTGTCGGAATCAACAAGTACCGCCTTGACCACGAGGAACCCATCGAGACCCTCGAAATTGACAACACCGCAGTGCGCAACGCCCAGATAGAACGCCTCAAGAAGCTCCGTGCCGAGCGCGACAGCGAGGCCGTGGAGGCCGCCCTCAACGCCCTCACCGAGTGTGCCGCCAGCGGCAAGGGCAATCTCCTTGAACTCAGCATCGACGCGGCACGCAAGCGCGCCTCCCTCGGCGAGATAAGCTACGCCCTTGAGAAAGTTTATGGACGCTACAAAGCAAAAATCAATCTTATAAGCAACGTGTACAGCTCTCAAACCAAGTCAAACGACCGCTTCAAACTCGCACAACAGATGACCAACGAGTTTGCCAAGAAGGAAGGCCGTCGTCCGCGTATCATGGTGGCCAAGATGGGACAGGACGGCCACGACCGCGGTGCCAAAGTGGTGGCCACAGGCTATGCCGACATGGGTTTCGACGTGGATATGGGACCGCTTTTCCAGACACCGGCGGAGGCCGCCAAACAGGCTGTGGAGAACGATGTGCACATTGTGGGTGCCAGCTCGCTGGCAGCAGGCCACAAGACCCTGTTGCCGCAGCTTATCGAGGAACTGAAGAAACTCGGGCGCGAGGACATCATGGTAGTAGCAGGCGGCGTCATACCGCCGCAGGACTACCAGAGCCTTTTCGATGCCGGCGTGGCCGCTGTATTCGGCCCCGGCACTCCAGTGGCCGAGAGTGCCATAAAGATGATGGAGCTGCTCCTCTCATCTCACGAATAAGATGACGTCTCGTGAAATGAAATGTAAAACCCTATAACACCGAACCGTTACGAAAAAGATCCTCTTTGCCATTGCTGCTGTGACATGTCTGTCGCTCGTATCGTGCGGCAAGACGTGCAAGTGCGTCATGGTGGAAACCGGTGACGAATGGGGCGCAGAGGTCACCAAGAAATACGACAAGACCCTGTGTGAGGAGACCAGCACCCCAGGCTTTATAGAGTGTAAGATGCAATAGCGATTCGATGACCAAACAACAAAGCGGGCGGTTTGCCACAAGTGCAATTCGCCCGTTATTTTTGAGGTGTTTCAGAAAAAAAACGTAACTTTGCCTTATTAAATATATATGTATATGATACTCAAAAGTAAATTTTTCGCGCTCATAATGACGAGTATAGCCCTCTGTGGCATGATGGCTTGCAACGGTCAGCAGTCACCAGCCGACGAAGATATGGGCATCGACACCGCCGCCATTGCCGAAGAGGAGACCGTGGACCTCGACAGTGTAGAGGGTGTGTACTACCAAGACGAGCCGGAGGCTGTGGCAGAGCCAAGCCAACCCAAGCCATCGGCAAAGAAGGAGACAATCTATATCTCGGGCTTCGGCGCCAACGGCGAGGTGTGGGGCTCCGTGGTGATGCACGGCAACAAAGGCAAAGGCACTATCCACGACGCCCAGGAGAACACCCTCGCCATCACCTGCACGCGTCAGGGCAACGAGCTGATAGCCATCGACCAGAACTCGCGGCAGTATATTTTCAAGATCTGACGATGATGCAGGGCGCGGGCGTCCCCGTTCGCATTTATTGATACATAGCCATGTCGTTGAGGTTGCTTTTTTTGGTGGTTGTGCAGACCGTGCTGCTCTCCGGCGGCCAGGTGCTGCTCAAGCTCGCCATGGAGCGTATGCCCTCTTTTGCATGGACGTGGGGCTATTTTCGGGCACTGGCCACCAATTTCTGGTTTGCCGCCTGCGGCCTGGCTTTCGGTGCCGCCACAGTGCTGTGGCTCTATATCCTCAAGCATTTCCCGTTCAGTCAGGCCTATCCGCTCACGGCTTTGGGCTATGTGTTTGGCATGATTGCCGCCATGCTGGTGTTTGGCGAGCAGGTGCCCGTGGTGCGTTGGGTGGGGGTGGCGCTGATCATGGCCGGCTGTGTTTTTATTGTCAAGTAGATGAAAAGAAAAGTCTTTGTCTTTCTGCTCGCCGGGTTGCTGGCATCGTGGCAGCTTGCGGCTCAGGGTGTTGAGGTGAGTGGCGCAGAGCGCGGGCAGCTGATGGCGCGTGTGTCGCAGAAAGCCGCTGCGGTGAACGCCATAAGCTGCAAGTTCACGCAGGTCAAGCAGTCGCCCATGCTTGCCAACGAGGCAGTGAGCAAGGGGCGTATGCAGTACACCAAGCCCGACAAACTGGTGTGGCAGTACACCGCGCCGGTGAGCTACACCTTCGCCGTTGCGGGCGACTCGGTGTCGACCTCCTCTCCGTCGCGTTCGCCCATGCGCATGATGAAAGGCATGTCGCAGCTTATCGTCGGCTCGGTGTCGGGCAGCGCGCTCTTCGACGAGCGCATGTTTGCCACAGCCATATACAAAGAGAAGAGCGGCTACCGTTGCGAGATGACGCCGCGCCGCCGCGACATGCAACGGCTTTTTGGCAAGATAACCATGACGGTCGACGCGCAGACGCTGATGGTGACAACCGTGGTGCTGCACGAGAGCGACGGTGCCACAACAACCATAGTATTCTCGGACATGGAGGTGCGGTAGTACTCCACTAAGATTTTGTCTGAATGGCATATTTCGATGATATTTTTCTTTTGAAATCGTTTGCCGACACCGGTGAGGGGTACGAGGCGCTTGCCGCACTCAACGCCGGTCATCCGGTCTTTGAGTCGCATTTTCCCGGCGCTCCCATAGTGCCCGGAGTGTGCCTGATGCGTCAGGTGGAGCAGCTCACCTCCAAGTATCTCTCCAAACCGTTGAAGCTCATCGGAGTGAGCAACGCCAAGTTTATCAACATAGTGTCCGCCAACGGGGTAGGGGAGGTGCTGTTCAGCGTGACGGTCGACAGCGACAGCCTTAAAGCCAAGGCCACCCTCGGCTCGCCCGACGGCACCGTGGTGTATGCTCGTTTCTCAATGTCTTTCGATGCGGATAGCAGCACTGATACCGACCTACAATAACGGCGGCACGCTGCAGCGTGTCGTCGAAGGGGTACGCGCAGAGTGCCCTGCCGTTGTCATTGTCAACGACGGCAGCACCGACAACACCGCCTCTATACTGCGTCAGTATGCAGATGCAGAGGGTGTGCATGTTATAGAGTGTCGTGTCAACAAAGGCAAAGGCCACGCCCTCAAGGTCGGGCTGCGGCAAGCCCGTGAGATGGGCTTCGACTACGCCGTAACCATCGACAGCGACCTGCAGCACAACCCCGCCGACATCGCCGCGCTGCGCGCGGCGTTAGGACAAGCGGCTCAAGATGGCGGCGCGGGCTCGCCCGTGGCGGTGATAGGCTCCCGCAACCTTGCTGCCAACGGCATGCCACAGGCCAACAGCTTTGCCAACCGCTTCTCCAACTTCTGGTTCACCGTGCAGACGGGCCTGCGGCTGCCCGACACCCAGACGGGCTTCCGTCTCTATCCGCTCCACCACCTGCCGCCGTTGTGGCTGCTGCCCAACCGCTACGAAGCCGAGCTGCTGTTGCTGGTCCTCATGGCGTGGGGCGGCGTGAGGCTTGTGCCGGTGCCTGTGTCGGTGGACTACCCCAAGGATCGCGTGTCCCATTTCCGCCCGTTTGCCGACTTCGCACGTATCTCTCTGCTCAACACATTGCTATGCATAGTGTCCGTAATATATGCATGGCCAAGGCATTTGGTAAGAAAAATATTCTGCCATGTGAAAAAAAAATGTTAACTTTGCAGTCCTAATAATATTGTAAAAACATATATAAAAATCATGATAAATATCACACTGCCAGATGGTTCGGTGCGTCAGTACGAGGCTGGTGTAACCCCGCTTGATGTGGCAAAAAGCATCAGCGAGGGGCTTGCACGCAATGTGCTTGCCGCTAAAGTCGACGACAAAGTCACAGAATTATACCGCCCCATAGACCACGACGCAAGGGTGCAACTCCTCACATGGAACGACGAGGAGGGCAAGCACACTTTCTGGCACACCTCCGCCCACCTGCTCGCCACAGCACTCCAAGAACTCTACCCCGGCATCAAGTTCGGCATAGGCCCCTCCATAGAGACCGGTTTCTACTATGACATTGACTTCGGTACCCATCAGGTGTCGAGCGACGACTTTGCCAAGATAGAGAAGAAGATGATGGAGCTGGTGCAGTCCAAGACCCCCATCACCCGCCGCGAGGTGAGCAAGGCCGAGGCGCTGCAGTTCTTTGGCGACCGCAAGGAGGTGTACAAGGTGGAGCTTATCAACGACCTTGAGGACGGCACCATCTCGTTCTACGACAGCGGCTCGTTCACCGACCTCTGCCGCGGTCCGCACCTTGTGGACTTTGGTCCCATCAAGGCTGTGAAGCTTATCAACCTCGCCGGTGCCTACTGGCGCGGCGACGAGCACCGTCCGCAGCTCACACGCGTCTATGCCGTCAGTTTCCCCAAGAAGAAAGAGCTCGACGAGTACCTCACCCTGCTCGAAGAGGCCAAGAAACGCGACCACCGCAAGGTGGGCAAGGAGCTGGGCCTTTACATGTTCAGCGAGACAGTGGGCAAAGGCCTGCCGATATGGCTGCCCAAGGGCACCGACCTCCGTCTGCGTCTGCAGGAGTTCCTTACCAAGATACAGAAACGCTATGGTTACCAGCAGGTAATCACTCCCCACATAGGTTCCAAGACCCTCTACGTAACCTCCGGCCACTGGGAGCACTACGGCAGCGACAGCTTCCGCCCCATCACCACCCCCGAGGAGGGTGAGGAGTACCTCCTCAAACCTATGAACTGCCCCCATCACTGCATGATATACCGCAACGAGCCCCGTTCCTACAAGGAGCTGCCGTTGCGCTTTGCCGAGTTTGGCACAGTGTACCGCTACGAGCAGAGCGGCGAGCTCCACGGCCTCACCCGTGTGCGCTCTTTCACGCAGGACGACGCCCACATCTTCTGCCGCCCCGACCAGGTGAAAGAGGAGTTCATCAAGGTTATGGAGATTATCCAGACCATCTTCAAGGCCCTCGACTTCACCGACTGGGAAGCCCAGATTTCGCTGCGCGACCCCGCCGACACCACCAAGTATGTTGGCACCGACGAGAACTGGGCCAAGGCCGAAGCCGCCATCAAAGAGGCCTGTGAGGAGAAAGGTATCAAGGCCCGCACGGAACTTGGCGAAGCCGCTTTCTACGGTCCCAAGCTCGACTTCATGGTCAAGGACGCCCTCGGTCGCCGTTGGCAGCTGGGCACCATACAGGTGGACTACAACCTGCCCGAGCGTTTCGACCTCGAATACATAGGCTCCGACGGTCAGCGCCACCGCCCGGTGATGATACACCGAGCCCCCTTCGGCTCCATGGAACGCTTTGTGGCTGTGCTTATAGAGCACACAGGCGGACGCTTCCCGCTGTGGCTCACCCCCGACCAGTTCATCATACTGCCGGTCAGCGAGAAGTATGTGGAACAGGCCGGCGAACTCAAGACCAAGCTCGAAAGCATGGATCTGCGCGGCACCATAGACACCCGCGACGAGAAGATAGGGCGCAAGATACGCGACGCCGAACTGTCGCGCTACCCGTTCATGCTTGTGCTCGGCGAGAAAGAGATAGAGGCAGGCACGGTGAGTGTGCGCCGTCAGGGTGCCGGCGACCTGGGCAGCATGACGCCCGACGACTTTGCAAAGATAATAAAAGACGAGATAGCGAAAGCATTTTAATAAATAACATAGGAGAACCAAGTTATAGCAGCACCATTCAAACCATCTTACCCGGGTCGCCAGCGTGGCAAGGCCCCAATGAAGAAAGAACCTGAGCACCGTATCAACGAGGCCATCAAAGAGCCTGTGGTGCGCGTGGTCGGAGAGGACATAGAGTCCGCCATATACAGCATACGCGACGCATTGCAGATGGCGTATGACCGCGGACTCGACCTTGTTGAAATCTCGCCTACCGCCAACCCGCCGGTGTGCCGCGTAGTGGAGTACCAGAAGTACCTCTACGAGCAGAAGAAAAAGCAGAAGGAGATCAAAGCCAAGACCTCCAAGGTGGTTATCAAAGAGATACGCCTGAGTCCTCAGACCGACGACCACGACTTTGAGTTCAAGCTCAACCACGCCATACGCTTCCTCAAGGAAGGCAACAAGGTGAAGGTGGACGTCTTCTTCCGCGGTCGCAGCATAGTCTACAAAGAGCAGGGCGAGGCCCAACTCCTGAAGTTCGCCGAGGCTCTGCTGGAATACGGCAAGCCAGAGGTGATGCCGCGTCTTGAAGGCAAGCGAATGCTTATGATCATAGCACCTAAAAAATAGAAGAAAAAAATCCTCAATGTAGCGCACAGGCTGCCGTCCGGCAACCTCGCCTGCAAGTAAATCAATAGTTTAATCTTAAAAAACAGTAGAGCAATGCCAAAGATGAAAACCAAAGCCGCTGCCCGTAAGCGCTTCGCTTTTACCGGCACCGGCAAAATCAAACGCAAGCATGCCTATCACAGCCACATCCTCACCAAGAAAGAGACTACGCAGAAGCGTAACCTCGACCACACCGCTTTGGTGAGCACGGACGACATGCCGCGCGTGAAACGTATGCTTCTGGCGTAATGCCACAAAGCAGAGAAAAACGGAGTTATTAACCATTGTTTAAAGCCAATCAAGTCAGGTCAAAGTGCCTGCGCTTAAACGAAAAAAATAGTTTATTATGCCAAGATCAGTCAATGCAGTGGCCTCCAGGGCCCGTCGCAAGAAAATCCTCAACCGCACCAAGGGTTATTGGGGCAGAGGTAAGAATGTCTGGACTGTAGCCAAAAACAAATGGGAGAAAGGCCAGACCTACGCCTACCGCGACCGTAAAAACAAGAAACGCGAGTTCCGTTCGCTGTGGATCAACCGTATCAATGCCGGTTGCCGCCAGAACGGTATCTCCTATTCCGTATTTATCGGTAAGCTTCACAAGAACAACGTCGAGCTCAACCGCAAAGTCCTTGCCGACCTCGCTATGAACCACCCCCAAGCGTTCACCGCAGTGGTCGACATGGTGAAGTAAGTGATGTCTAATCCGTAAAAACTTTAAAGATCATGGGAAAAACTGAATTAATGCAATACGTAGAGGACCTCACCGAACGCAAAGAGTTCCCCGAGTTCAAGGCAGGCGATACAATCACCGTACATTACAAAATCAAGGAAGGTAACAAGGAGCGTATCCAGAACTTCCAGGGCGTTGTGCTGCAGCGTCGCGGAAGTGGCGTTACCGAGACCTTTACTGTCCGCAAGATTACCAACGGCGTTGGTGTGGAACGTATCTTCCCCTTTGCATCGCCGTTTATTGAGCAGATCGACGTCAACAAGCATGGCGCCGTCCGCCGTGCCCGTATCTTCTACCTGCGCGACCTCACCGGTAAGAAGGCCCGTATCAAGGAGAAACGTCGCTAACGTGCGACTGCTGCTTGCAGGCAAGCGCTATAATTGATGGATTTTTACCCCTCGGGCTGGCCAAGGCCAACCCGAGGGGCTTTCTTTTATCTGCCGCCGAGAGCCTGGTAGAGGCTTGCCGTGGCGGCGAGCTGGCGGTAGCGGTCGTCGGCCAGCGTGAGTTGTGCCGTGAGGAGCGACTGCTGCGCTGTGAGCACTTCGAGGTAGCTCGACGAGCCGTAGCTCATGAGGCTTGTGGTGTGCTCCACGGCGCGTGTGAGGGCTGCCACGCGCGATGTGTCGAGGGCTATGCGTGCCGCCGATGTCTGGCACTGGCTCAGAGCCTCGTTGACCTCGTTGCCCGCGTTGAGCAAGGCCTGCTGGTAGCTTGTGAGGGCGGCCTGCCGGTTGGCTTGGGCCACGCGGTAGTTGGCGCGGAGTGTGCCGCGGTTGAACACCGGCTGGAGCAGTGAGCCTGCCAGGTTGACAAATATCTGTGCGGGGTTGACGCTTATGCCGCTGTGGCTGTTGGTCCATCCGAGGGTGCCAGACAGGGTTACCATGGGGAAGAAGGCGGCACGCGCGGCCTCCACGTTGTAGAAGTGCTCCATGAGCACTGCCTCGGCCTGCTGCAGGTCCGGGCGGTTGTTGAGGAGCTGTGCGGGGAGTCCTGTGGCGAGTTGCTGCGGCAAGGCTGTGTTTTTGAGGCTGCCGCGCTCAACGGCGTGGGGTGGCTCCATGAGCAGTGCGCAGAGGCTGTTCTCGAGGGTGTACAGCTGGTGGCGCAGCGTGACGAGGTCGGCTTCGAGGCTCAGCTGCTGTGCGCGCGTCTGCTGCACGGCGGCTTCGTTGCTGCGTCCGGCTTCTTTGAGGGCTTCGAGGGTCGAGGTGGTCTGTCGCCAGTTGACAACGGTTTGGGAGGCTATCTCTATCTGTGCGTCGAGGAGCAGGAGCGAGTAGTAGCTCTCGGCGATGGTTGCCACGAGGCGCGCCTGCACGGCCTGGCGGTAGCTCTCGGACTGCAGCAGTGCGGCCTTGGCGGCGCGGCGGGCGTTGGTGAGGCGTCCGAAGATGTCTATCTGCCATGAGGCCTCGGCTCCTATGGCGTAGGTTTTCTTGGAGGTGTCGTTGAAGTGGTCGAGCGAGGCGTCGCCCGCGAGGTTGAGCGAAGGGAGGTAGGCGAGGCGAGAGGCCGAGAGGGAGGCCTGCGCCCTGTCGACGGCGAGGGTTGCCATGCGCATGTCGGCGTTGCTGGCAAGGCCGCGTTCAATGAGTTTTTTCAGGTACGGGTCGCTGAAGAATTTGTCCCACTGCGGCAGTGTGTCGAGGGCCTGTTGGCTGTCGGCTGTGCGGTAGAGGCTGTCGGCCACGGGCATGTCGTCGCGCTCGTAGCTGTTGTATATGCCGCAGCCCGCAAAGAACCATACGGTGAGGATGGGTAGGAATATGTGTCTTGTATGCATTGTTTGCTATATCGTTGTTTTTCGCTTGGCTATCTTTTCTTCGATGTTCTTGAATATTATGAAGAACACCGGTGTCACGAAGAGCAGTGCTATGGTGCCTACGAGCATGCCGCCCACGGCGCCCATACCCACGGAGCGGTTGCCGTTGGCGCCTACACCGTGCGAGAAGCAGAGGGGCAGCAGACCCACTATCATGGTGAGGGCTGTCATCACTATGGGGCGCAGGCGCATACGCGCGGCATCGGCGGCGGCCTCGACAATGGAGAGGCCGGCCTCGCGCCGTTTGGTGGCGTATTCGCTAATGAGTATGGCGGTCTTGCTCAGCAGTCCTATGAGCATCACGAGGCTTATCTGCAGGTATATGTTGTTCTCAACGCCGAAGAGGTTGGCAAAGATCAGGCTTCCGGCCAGGCCGAAGGGCACTGCGAGTATGACGGAGAGGGGTATGAGTATGCTCTCGTACAAGGCGCAAAGTATGAGGTATATGAAGAGTATGCACACGGCAAAGACAATCCACGAGGAGCTGTCCATGGAGGCCTCTTCGCGCGTCATGCCTGCAAACTCGTAGCTGTAGCCGTTGGGCAGCGTCTCGGCGGCCACTTCGCGTATGGCCTTGATGGCCTGTCCCGAGCTGTAGCCCGGCGCAGCCTCGCCCATGACGCTGATGGCGTTGAAGAGGTTGAAGCGTGAGACCGTCTCGGAACCGTAGACGCGTGTGAGGGTTATGTACTGGCTAATAGGCGTCATCTGTCCGCTGGCGTTGCGCACGTACATATTGCTGAGAGAGTGCTCGTCGAGGCGGTACTCCGGCGGAGCCTGTATCATGACGCGGTAAAGCTTGGTGTAGAGGTTGATGTTGGATGCATAGTGTCCGCCTACGTAGTCGGAAAGCACTGCGAGCACGTCGGAGGGCGACACACCGTTCATCTTGCAGCGGCTGGCGTCGACATCCACGCGGTATTGCGGGTATTTGGTGTCGAAGTTGGTGAAGGCGCGCGACACTTCGGGGCGTTCGTTGAGGGCGTTGATGAAGCGGCGAGTGTGGAGCAGCAGGTCGTCGAACGACTCTCCCTGCTTGTCCTGCACGTACATCTCGAAGCCGCTGGTGGAGCCGTAGCCCGAAATCATGGAGCGCGTGGAGGTGCGTATCTTGGCTTCGGTGATGGAGGCGGTGCGGCGGTATATGTCCTCCATGACGGAGTCGATGTTGTCGTTTTTGCCTTTGCGCTCGCTCCAGTCCTTGAGCCTGACGGTGAAGGAGCCTGCCGAGGGGGTGAAGTCGTGCTGCACGCTGTGGCCGTCGATGCGCGAATATATGCGCACCTGCGGTATGGCCGCTATGCAGGAGTCCACGCGGTCCATGACGGCGGAGGTTGCTTCGAGGCTGGTGCCCGGGGCGGTCTGCACGTTGACGTTGATGGAGCCCTGGTCCTCTTTGGGCACGAAGCCTGTCTTGGTGGTGTAGAGCAGGTAGGCAAAGAGACCGCTGAAGAGCAGCAGCAGCGTCACGACAATCCATTTATGGTGCGAGAGGCGGCTTATCGATGTGACGTAGCGGTCCACGGTGGTTTTCATGGCGGTGTCGAAGGCCGCGTTGAAGCGTTGTTTGAAAGACTGGCGTGTGCCGTCGCCGTCGTTGTGTGACGGTTGCAGCAGCAGGGCGCAGAGAGCCGGGCTGAGTGTGAGTGCGTTGACGCACGAGATGGCTACAGCCACGGCCATGGTGATGCCAAACTGGCGATAGAAGACCCCCGTGGTGCCGCCCATGAAGCTCACGGGGATAAAGACGGCCATGAAGACCAGCGTGATGCTGATGATGGGCGTGGTGAGCAGCCCCATGGCCTCGGACGAGGCTTTGAAGGGCGACTCGTGGTTCGAGTCGATGCGCTCCTTTACCGCTTCGACCACTATGATGGCGTCGTCGACCACGGTGCCTATTACCAGCACGAGGGCGAAGAGGGTGAGCAGGTTGAGGGTGTAGCCTATGAGGTAGAGCACTCCCAGCGTGCCAAGCAGCGAGACCACAATGGCAAGGGTGGGTATGAGGGTGGAGCGCCAGTCGTGGAGGAAAAGGTAGACCACAAGGACCACAAGGAGGATGGCTTCGAGCAGGGTGCGCAGCACGTTGCGTATGGATGCGTCGAGGAAGTCTTTCACGCTCATCTGGTCGGCGATAGCCATGCCTTTGGGCAGCTCGGCGCGTATGTTGGCCACTTCGGCGTCGATGGCCTTGATTACGTCGTTGGCGTTGGAGCCAGAGGTCTGCGACACGCTGCAGTTGATGCCCGGGTGCCCGTTGACACGGTTGATCTGGCTGTAGCTCGAAGAGCCGAGGGTCACGGTGGCCACATCCTTTATGCGCAACACATCGCCGTTGGGCAGTGCCTTGACCACCATCTCCTCGTATTCGTGGACTTCCTGTCTGCGGCCACGGTATTTCAGCACATACTGGAACGAGTTGGGCGACTCGGCGCCGAGGGTGCCTGTGGGCGACTCTATGTTTTGCTCGCCGAGCACTTGTGTGATGTCGGAAGGCATGAGGTGGTACGTGGCCATCTTGGCCGGGTCGAGCCATATACGCATGGCGTATTCCGCACCGTAGATGCTCACCTCGCCCACGCCCTGCACGCGCGAGAGGCGCGGCTCTACGTTGATGCGCAGGTAGTTGGTCAGGAACTCATAGTCGAACGAGTCGTCGGGGCTGTAGAGCGATATGGACTTGATGTTGCTGGTCTGGCGTTTGCGTATGTTGATGCCGCTCTTGGTGACCTCGGCGGGCAGCTTGCTCTGGGTTACGGCTATGCGGTTCTGTATGTTGACGGTGGCAATGTCGGGGTCGGTGCCTTGGCGGAAGTAGACGTAGACGTTGCCCTCGCCGCTGTTGGAGGCCGACGAGGTCATGTACATCATGCCCTCCACACCGTTGAGGGCCTCCTCGATGGGCACTATGGAACTTTTCATCACCGTCTCGGCGTTGGCTCCCGTGTAGTTGAACGACACACGCACCGTGGGCGGCGCTATGTTGGGGAACTGCTCTATGGGCAGGTTGGTGAGGCCTATGACACCCACAATGAGTATGAGCGCCGAGATGACGCACGACAATATGGGGCGGCTAACAAAGGTCTTGGCATTCAAGGGGATATGGGGTTTGAAGGTTAAGGGGTTTAAAGGTTGGCTTGGTTTGCTGATTTCTATGGGCTATAGAGTCTCTTTATTTTACTTTGGTTCCTTCTTTCACCAGGCCGGCGCCGTCGGATACTATGCAGTCGCCTACGTTGAGGCCCGACTCAACGATGTATGTGGTGCCGTCGTTGATTTTGGCCACCTCCACGGGTGTTGCGGAGCAAGTGTCGGCGAGGACACGGTATACAAAGACTCGGTTCTGCAACTCGAAGGTGGCGGCTTTGGGTATCACTATCACGCTGTCGCGGTGGCTCATAACCACCACGCGAGCGCTGCCGCCGCCGGGTAGCAGGCGTTTGTTGTTTTCAAAGCTGGCACGCAAGGTTATGGCGCCGGTGCTTGCGTCGACAATGCCGCTTATGGCGTCGATCTTTCCATTGCCGTCATAGCGTGTGCCGTTGCTCATGACAAGGCCCACGGGCGGCGCGTTGCGCAGAAAGGCTGCCGAAGAACCGTACTGTTGCAGCAGGTTGAGAGCCTCGGCCTCGTTGAGCGAGAAGTAAGCCTGCACCGTGGCGTCGTCGGAGAGTGTCACCAGGGGCATCTCCATGTTGTTGGCCACCAGGGCGCCTACATGGTAGGGTATCATGCCGGCAACGCCGTCCATGGGACTGGTAATCTCGGTGTACGACAGGTTGTTGCGTGCCGAAGTCTCCTGCGCTTTGGCGAGGGCGAGAGCCGATTCGGCGGTGGAGACCTCGTTGCGCGAGAGCTGCAGGTCGTAGTCCGAAATGACATTGCGGCTGTATAGTGTCTCGTTGCTTTTCAGCTTGAGGCGTGCCGTGGCAAGGGCAGCCTCGGCGGCTTTGACGTTGGCAGTGGCCACGTCGAGAGCCGCGCGGTAGGGCACTTGGTCTATCACGAAGAGCAGCTGTCCGCGGCTTACGCGGTCGCCTTCGTTGATGCAGATGCGTGTGATAACTCCCTCTACCTGCGGTCGCACCTCCACCATCTGTTTGCCTTTCAGGTGCGCGGCATACTGCGTCTCTATGTCGGCGGAGCTAAGGGCTATGGTCATGGTCGGCAGTGAGGTGCGCTCTTTCTCGGGCGCTTTGCTCCCACACGATGCCGCCAGCAGGGACAGGACAATCGTGATCGGTACAAAAATGCGGTTCATGCTATTGTTTTGTCGTTTATGTTTGCAAAATTACTTATTTTTGCAAAACAAAAAGAGTAAAAATGGCAAACACCAAAAAAATAGTGGCGAACAACAAAGACAGCAAGTTACTGCGCATATTCGACATAGTGTTTTGCATAGTGTTGCTGCCTATGACGGTGCTCGTGTTCCCCGTGGAGCGGTGGCTTTACGACTATCCGCTCTTTGTCATACTCTTTGTGGTGTGGATATATGTGGTCTATTTTGTCAACCGTATATTCACGGTGCCGCTGGTGCTGCGGTCGGCGCGCGGCAGGTGGATTGCCGCGATGATACTTGTGGGCTCGGTGGCAGTGACCTACAGCATTACCTGTTTCGAGATAGAAAACCCCTACTACTACCTCATACAACCCCTGTCGCATCGTATTCTGCCCCTGCTCAGGAAACACCAGCAGGCGGTGTGGATACTCTTTATTGCCGTGGAGGCTTTCAGCTTCTTTGTGGGGATGATGGGAGAGCTGCAGAAGCAGCAGCAGCGGCAGAGTGCCATAGAGCTGGAACACCAGCGTGCCGAGCTTGCCCTCTACAGGGCGCAGATCAACCCCCACTTCCTCTTCAACACCCTCAACATGCTCTATGGCATGGTGGTGACACGCTCCGACAAGGCCGAGGAGGCTTTCATGTCGTTCATGGAACTGATGCGTTACACCTACACCCACGCGGCGCAGGATCGTGTGTCGCTGGCCGCCGAAGTGGACTTCCTTGAACAATATGTGCAGCTGCAGCGTTTCCGCGTGGGCTCCAACACCGAGGTGCGTTTTGAGCACGACATTGCCGATGTGGAGCAGGATTTGCAGGTGGCCCCGATGCTGCTCATCACCTTTGTCGAGAATGCATTCAAATACGGGGTCTCGGCTCACGAGCCGTCGCATATAACCCTTAGTCTCACAGCGCGCGACGGGGTGTTGCGTTTTGTTGTCGACAACACCATAGTGAGCCGTGGCAGCGACAAAGGCATTGGCATCGACAACTGCCGCCGCCGCCTCGCCATGCTCTACCCCGACAGCCACACCCTCACCATAAGCAACGACGACATCAACTTCCACGTTGAACTGGAGATAAAACTATAACCAAGATAAAAACCATCCCCCCAACCCCGCCTATGAGATGCATAGCAATCGACGACGAGCCGCTGGCTCTTGAGATAATCCGCACGTTCAGCGCCCGTCGCGGAGGCATGGAGCTCACCACCTTCGCCGACCCGGTTGAGGGCATGAAGGCTGTCGCCGCGCAGGAGCCCGACCTGCTGCTGCTCGACATAGAGATGGGCGATGTCAGCGGCGTAGAGCTCGCCCGCAGGCGTCCGCCACACACCATGCTCATCTTCACCACTGCCTATGCGGAGTATGCCCTCGACGGCTATGAGCTTGGCGCCATCGACTACCTACACAAACCCTTTGCCTACAACCGTTTCGCCGCCGCCATCGACAAGGCGGAACACATGCTGCAACTCACCTCGGCTACTTCCGCACCGGCTCAGGGACAGCACCTTACGGTGAGGGTCGACTACCGCACTGTCAACCTCGACCTCCGCCAGCTTCGCTATGCCGAGGCGATGGACAATTATGTGCGGCTCTACCTCGCAGGAACCCCCACGCCACTGGTCACGCAGATGAGCATGAAATCCCTTGTAGAGCAGTTGCCGGTACAGATGTTTGTGCGTATCCACAAGTCCTACATAGTATCCCTGCACCACATAGAGAGCTACACCCACGGCGACGTGACAGTGGCGGGCTGTTCCCGCCCACTGCCTATAGGCCGCACCTACCTGCCCCAGTTCCTTGAAGCCGTGGCCAAACCGAGGTCATGTGGTGAGCCTGCGAACTGAGGTCATGAGCACCTATGAAATAAAAACACGGACAGCGAATAATACCTTGAAATCAAAATAATGAAATGAGCAGCACCTGCGAATAAACAACAAAAAAGGTCGGGAAACTTCAGTTACCCGACCTTTTTGATTGATGTCTTTAAAAACTTACTGCATGGAGCAGTCGCCGGCATTGCCAAGCTGCAGGGTTTTGCCGTAGTTCTCGCATTGAACTGCATCGTATTTTTCAATCTGAGCTGCGAGTTCAGCAGGAATTTCACCATCCTTTAATGTGCATTTGCAGGTCTTGCTGCAAGAAGCAAACGAAATGGCTGCCAGAATGGCGGCGGCGAAGAGAATTTTTTTCATAATCCTTGATTTTAATTGGTTAATAAAAAGATTTTTTGATTTTACTTGGTTACGATTTCTTGTCTTGCTTTTTTCGCTTTATGGGCTATATGCCGTATGATGTTACTTAATGGGTCGTAAGACTTGGCAAAAAATGAGATGGTGAAAAAAAGTATGTTTGTGATTTTGAGTTGCTTGGCGTTATACGGCTACCATTATACGGTATTTGCAATATTTACGCATTATTTTTCATATAATGTAAAAAAAAACAAAATATTTTTTTATCGAGGGTAACCTGTTTTAGAAATGCCTTATGGGAACAAGTCTGCAGCCAGAGCTCGGCAATTCATGGTCAAGGTCATTGCGGGTATTGGTCAATAGCTACAATTATTGCAACAGCATACACTATTCTTTGCTTATAGGCGTTATTAAATATGTAACGGTGCCACAACGGCATCGACCATACATTCAAAATAAAAACAATCAACAATATCCAACAATCAACAAAGCAACGAGATATGACACACTACGAGGTTAAGTCGCAGAAAGAACTCCGTGCCGGAATGGGCGACGGTCTTGTCGAGGCAGGTCGCCGCAACCCCAATGTCGTGGCGCTAAGTGCCGACGTGAAAGGGAGCGTCAAGATGGACGGTTTTGCCAACACATTCCCAGACCGCTTCATACAATGCGGCATTGCCGAGGCCAACATGATAGGCATTGCCGCTGGCCTCAGCCTCTGCGGCAAGGTGCCTTTCGTGGGCGGCTTCGCCGAGTTTGTCACGGGCCGCGTGTACGACCAGATACGCCAGGTCATGGCCTACAGCAACAAGAATGTAAAGATTTGCGGCTCCCATGCCGGCATATCGCTTGGCGAGGACGGTGCCACCCACCAGACCATGGAGGACATAGCCCTCATGAAGGTGCTGCCCAACATGACGGTGCTTGTGCCTGCCGACTACAACCAGGCCAAAGCCGCCACCATGGCCGCCGCCGAGCATGTGGGGCCTGTGTACATACGCCTCGGCCGCAGCAAGATGCCCTGTTTCATGCCGGAGGACGAGCCTTTTGTCATAGGCAAGGCGCAGATACTCAGCCAAGGCACGGATGTGACGCTCATAGCATGCGGCCACCTCGTGTGGGAAGCCCTGCAAGCCGCCGAGATGCTTGAGAAATACGGCATAAGCTGCGAGGTTGTCAACATCCACACTATCAAGCCGCTCGACAGCGAGGCTATCCTCGCCAGTGTCCGCAAGACAGGCGCGGTGGTCACCTGTGAGGAACACCTGATGAACGGCGGTCTTGGCGACAGTGTGGCGCAGCTGCTCGCGCGTACCATGCCCACCCCGCAGGAGTATGTGGCTGTCGACGACCGTTTCGGCGAGAGCGGCACGCCCGACGAGATGCTTACCAACTACCACCTCCGCGCCACCGACATCATGGCCAAGGTATACGCTGTGCTGCAACGCAAAGCCGGTGCCCCGCAGCATCGCTACTGCCAGAGCTGCGGCATGCCGCTTATTAGCGACGCAGACTGTGGCACCAATGCCGACGGCAGCGTAAACCACGACTACTGCAAATATTGCTACAAGGACGGCAAGTTCCTGCAAGACTTCAATATGGAGCAGATGATTGACCACTGTGTACAGTTTGTCGACGAGGTCAACAAACAGACCGGACAGCACCTCACCGCCGAGGAGTACAAGCAACAGCTACAACAGTACTTCCCCATGCTTAAACGCTGGAATCAACAGTCATAATATAACGCTAAAGCATAGACAAGCGACGGCTGCCATCCACGGATGGCAGCCGTCGCTTCTTTCTTCCGCCGCTCTTGCTGAACGAAGATTTTGCTATTTGCGGACTATGACGCTTCCGCTGCCCTGATGGGTGGCGAGGATGAGCACTTCGGCTATCTGCACGTGGGCAGGGGCGTTGGAGGCGTAGACTGCCACGTCGGCGATGTCGTCGCCAGTAAGCGGCTTGATGCCCTTGTAGACGTTGGCGGCGCGCTCCGTGTCGCCGTGGAAGCGGGTGTTGCTGAAGTTGGTCTCCACCAGGCCGGGTTTGAGGTTGGTGACGCGTATGGCGGTATTGGCCACATCGAGGCGCAGGCCGTCGGTGATGGTCTTGACAGCTGCCTTGGTGGCACAATAGACGTTGCCGTTGGCATAGGCCGCGTCGCCGGCCACGGAGCCTATGTTGATAATGTGGCCGCAGTTGCGCTGCACCATGCCCGGCACCACAAGGCGTGTCATAGTGAGGAGTCCCTTGATGTTGGTGTCGACCATAGTGTCCCAGTCGTCGTAGCTACCCTCGTACTCTGGTTCCAGGCCGAGGGCGAGGCCGGCATTGTTCACCAGCACGTCAATGTCCTTCCATTCAGCGGGCAGGCTCTCTATGCACTGCGTGGCTTTCTCGCGGTCGCGCACGTCGAAGAGGAGTGTCAGCACCTCTGTGCCTTTGGCAGTGAGCTCTTTGCGTATATTCTCAAGGAGTTGCTCTTTGCGTCCGGTGAGGATGAGGCGGTCACCGTTTGCGGCAAATTTCCTTGCGCAGCCGAGGCCTATGCCGCTCGTTGCGCCCGTAATCAATACTGTCTTGTTCATTGTGGTCGGTGTGGTTTATTCTAACGGGAAAGCTATCTCGCGCTCAATGACTTGATAGGGGCTGTTGTTGCGGTAGATAGTCTGGCGCACCCAGTTGTCGTCCTCGTCGTATTCATAGACGTAGGAGTGTTTCCAGTTGAGGTGCTCGTCGTAGTTGAACGAGCTGACCTCTATCACGTTGTCGTGGTCGTCGTAGTAGTAGGTGGTGAGAGCCACAAGGAACTCGTCGGCATCGTAGAAACGCCACTCAATGCGGTTGCCGCGGCTGTCGTATTTGTATACGTAGCGCTGCATAAGGTCGCCGTTGGAGTTGTAGAACTCCATCTCGGTGTTGTTGCCTGCATTGTCGTATTTGTAGAGGCGCTTCTCTGTCGGTGTGCCGTCAGGAGCGTAGTGCTGCTCCTCCACCAGACGGTTGTTCTCGTAGCGGCTTGTCTCTTTCTTTGTCATGCGCTCCTGCATGTACACTGTGCGCTCTATGCGGTTGCCGTTGCGGTCGTTGAGGTAGGCGGTACGGCCCTGCAGCACGTTGTTGCGGTCATACTCGTTCCAGCCCAGGGCATAGCCGTTGACATCGAAATAGTAGGAGAAGTAGATATACTCACCCTCTTTGCGGCGTATCTTGTCCTGATAGTTGCCGCGTTTGTCGAAAGTTATGGAGTCGATACAGATGAGCTGCCTACCGCCGTTGCGGCCGCCATGGAGGTTGTAGGTGTACTCTATCACGTAAAGCACATCGCCTTTCAAGCCCATCTCGCCACGCGAGTTTTTGCGGGGTTTGGGACCTGCAAATGCAGCAACTACCGTGGTTGCAGCGAGTATGAATATCAGAAATTTCTTCATTGTTATTATATTGTTTTTGCTTTGCAAAGTTACGATTTTTTACGCTAATGGACAAAAAAAGTTTCTAATCACTGTTTTTTCTTGCGGATGAAAAAGAGCGTTGCTATGGCTGCGGTGAGCACGGCGGCTATGATGTATCCGGCGGAGTGTGGCAGCAATTGCCCCAAGCCTTCTTTCTCGGCCACGAGGATAAAGCTGATGGTCACCATGCTCATAAAGAGTGCCGGCACCAGCGTGAGCCAGTACCAAGCCTTGCCCGGCCTGTGGCGGCTGAGAAACACTGTTATAGCCCATAGTGTCACGGTGGCCAGCACTTGGTTGGCCCATGAGAAATAGCGCCATATCACCTGAAATCCTCCTTTGTCGAGCAGCGAGAATACCAGCAGTCCGGCTGCCAGCAGGAACACAGGCAGGGCCACCAGCAGTCGTTTGGAGACAGGTTTCTGGTCTACGTGCATGAAGTCGGCCACGATGAGGCGTGCAGACCGCAGGGCTGTGTCGCCGCTGGTCACGGCGGCGCTGATGACGCCGAGGATGCACACCACGGCAATCCACTTGGGGAACCACTCGTTGGCAATGACACCCACCATGTCGTTGCCACTCTTGCCTACACAGAGGTCGGCCTTGTCGTGGAAGAAGTAGGCGGCTGCGGCAGCCCAGATGAGAGCCACCACGCCCTCTGTGATCATGGCTCCGTAAAAGATGGGGCGGGTCTGCTTCTCGTTGACCATGCAGCGTGCCATCAGCGGGCTCTGTGTCGCGTGGAATCCGCTTATCGCGCCGCAGGCTATGGAGATGAACATCATGGGGAAGATGGGGTTGGTGGCCGCCTGCGGGTGCTGGTTGTCGAGCCGTTCCCACACTTCGGGGATAGGCACGCCGTGCACAAAAAAGGCCACCACTATCGCCACCGCCATGCCAAGAAGCAGCAGTCCGAACACAGGGTAGATACGGCCTATCAGCTTGTCGATGGGCAGCAGGGTGGCTATAAGGTAGTAGGCAAAGATTATCACCACCCATACAAAGATGTTCCAGTCGGGGGTGAAGTTTTGGTTGAGCAGCACCGCGGGAGTGTTCACAAACACCGCGCCCACAAGTATCATGAGCAGCACCGTAAAGCCGCGCATGAACTGTTTCATGCCGTTGCCGAGGTACTTGCCGTGGATTTCGGGCAGCGAGGCACCGTCCTGGCGCAGGGAGATGAAGCCCGAGATAAAGTCGTGGACAGCCCCTGCGAAGATGCATCCGAACACAATCCACAGAAACGAGGCGGTGCCGAACTGTGCACCCATGATGGCGCCGCAGATAGGACCTACGCCTGCAATGTTAAGAAACTGTATCAGGAATATGCGCCACGGTTTCATGGGCACATAGTCCACTCCGTCGGGATGTACCACCGCCGGCGTCGTGCGGCTGGGGTCCACTCCCACGCAACGCTCCACCACCTTGCTGTATAGCAGGTATCCAAGGAGCAACAGGATAATGGAAACAACAAAGGTTATCATTATTTTTTAGTTTTGTTATAATTCTATAGCTTCGCGGAAGGCTGGTATCTCCACTCGTTTCCAGCCGCGCTTGTTGAGGGTGCGGCGGAAGTTGTCCTGCGTCTGCTCTTCGCCGTGTACGAGGAATATCTTCTTTATCTGGCGTTTGTTCTGGCATGAGATGTAGCGCAGAAGTTCCTCGTAGTCGGCATGTCCCGAGAGCGACTCGATGTTGCGGAGCTCCGCCCTCACTTTGTGCAGCTGGCCGAAGATAGACACCGTCTTGTCGCCACGCATTATTTTGGCACCCAGGGTGCTGGGTTCGCAGTAGCCCACGCAGAGTATGGTGGTTGAGGGGTCTTCTATATGGTTGGCTATGTGGTGCTTTACGCGGCCTGCCTCCATCATGCCGCTGGCGGAAATGATGACGCAGGGCTTATGCCTGACGTTGAGGGCTTTGGATGCCTGTACCGACTGTATGTACTGTAGGCGGTCGAACCCGAAGGGGTCGGGGTCGCTCTTCATGTAGTCGGCAATGGCCTCGTTGAAACACTCGGTGTGCAGCCGCATGATATTGGTCGCACTTACGCTCAGCGGGCTGTCGACAAACACGTCAATGTCGGGCAGCATCTTCACATGTTCCAGACGGTCGAGTGCATAGATAATCTCCTGTGCGCGGCCTATGGCGAAACTGGGTATGATGAGTTTTCCTTTTTTCTTGGTGCATGTGTCGAGCACTGCCATCAGCAGTTCTTGTTCGGCGGTGTCGAGGGTGGTGTGCAGGCGGTCGCCGTAGGTCGACTCCATGATAAGGTATTCCACCTGAGGGAATGGCTCCGGGTCGCGCAGGATCTTCTTGTCGTAGCGGCCCACGTCGCCGGTGAAGCCAATCTTCACTGTGCGGCGTCCATCCTTCACTTCGAGCAGCACGCAGCTGCTGCCCAGGATATGGCCGGCATCGAAGAACTCCACGGTAACCTCCCCTTCGATGTTGAACTTCTTGTGATAGGGCACGCTGATAAAGCAACCCATGCAGGCTTGGGCGTCGGCCTGTGTGTATATGGGTTCCACGGGCGGAAGGCCCTGAAGCTGGCGTTTCTTGTTGAAAGTGCGTGTGTCGGCTTCCTGTATGCGGCCGGCGTCGGCAAGCATGATGGCGCAGAGGTCTCGTGTTGCCGGGGTGCACAGTATGGTGCCGTTAAAGCCGAGCTTGTGAATGTAGGGTATCAGACCCGAATGGTCGATGTGCGCATGCGACAGGATGAGGTAGTCGATTTCGGTGGGGTCAAAGCCCAAGTCGCGGTTCATGCTGTCGGTCTCAAGGCCTTTGCCCTGGTACATGCCGCAGTCGAGCAGTATCTTCAACCCTTTCCGGGTTGTGATGAGGTGTTTGCTCCCTGTAACCTCGCGAGTGGCTCCCAAAAATTCTATTTTCATTGCCGGAACAATGTTTATGTTGTGTAAATTACTGGCAGCCAATAATTAATTGACTATTGCCATTTGCTAATTATTTGCAAAGGTACGCTTTTTTTATTTTTTACTTCGATAAAACCAATAAAAAAAGCTATCTTTGTAGTTCATTTAGCTATATTTGATAGCGTGTATAATATTGTGATTCAGTAATGAACGAATAGTTATGGAAGACAAGAAAATAAAAAATGCCCTCATATCGGTCTTTTCAAAGCAGGGACTGGAACCAATAGTAAGAGCTCTTGTGGAGCGTGGCGTGACAATTTTTTCAACAGGTGGCACCTACACTTTTATCCGAGACCTTGGCGTGGAAGCCGAGACGGTGGAGTCGCTCACCGGATATCCCTCAATACTTGGCGGACGTGTCAAAACGTTGCACCCCAAGGTGTTTGGTGGCATACTGAGTCGCCGCGACATCTATAGCGACGGCGAGCAGCTGGCAGAATATGCCATACCCGAGTTCGACCTTGTGGTTGTCGACCTCTATCCCTTTGAGCAGACCGTGGCTTCGGGTGCACCTGAAGCCGACATCATAGAAAAGATAGACATTGGCGGCATCTCGCTAATTCGCGCTGCTGCAAAGAACTACAAGGATGTTGTGATAGTGCCTTCAATGGATCACTACGACGAGTTCCTGCAGGTTTATACCGAAGGCGAAGGCACCACCACCCTCGAACAGCGCCACCGCTTTGCCAGTTACGCTTTCGCAGTGTCGTCGCACTATGACACCGCCATCTTCAACCACTTCAACCAGGCGGAGCAGTTGCCGGTGTTTGCCCGCAACAGCCTCTGCGCCACTCCTCTGCGCTATGGCGAGAACCCCCATCAGAAGGGTACCTACTATGGCGACCTCGATGCCTGCTTCACCAAGCTTAACGGCAAGGAGATTTCCTACAACAACCTTGGCGACATCGATGCCGCCTGCGCACTTATCGACGACTTCGGCTCGAACACCACCTTCGCCATCCTCAAGCACAACAACGCCTGTGGCATTGCCACGCGCGGCAGCCTGCTCGACGCATGGCGCGACGCTCTCGCCGGCGACCCCGTGAGCGCTTTCGGCGGCATACTCATAAGCAATGCCGCCATAACCGCCGAGGTGGCCGAGGAGATGCACAAGATATTCTTCGAGGTCTGCATCGCTCCCGACTATAGCGAAGAGGCTCTCTCTATACTGCGCCAAAAGAAAAACCGCATAATACTCAAGCGCAACACCTTTGCCATGCACCAGCAGATGTTCCGCAGTGTGCTCGACGGTGTGCTCGTGCAGGACCGCGACAGCGTGGTGCCTACCGCGGAGCAGATGAAGCAGAGCGTCACCTCCACGCCTATCACGGCGGCGCAGGCCGACGACCTCGCCTTCGCCACCATACTGGTCAAGCACACCAAGTCCAACGCCATAGTGCTTGCCAAGAACCGCCAGCTGCTTGCCAGTGGCACAGGCCAGACTTCGCGCGTGGACGCCCTCAAGCAAGCCATTGCCAAGGCACAGTCGTTCGGCTTCGACCTTAAGGGTGCCGTCATGGCAAGCGACGCCTTCTTCCCATTCCCCGACTGTGTGGAGATAGCCCACGACGCAGGCATTGCGGCAGTGGCTCACCCTGGTGGCTCCATACACGACCAAGACTCCATAGACTACTGCGAGAAAAACCACATGGGTATGGCAATAACAGGTTTCCGCCATTTCAAACATTAACAGCATAAAGACGTAAGTTACAAGTGCGGTGCAGACAATATGGCTGCGTGGCCGAATAAAACAAAGAACACAGAATTAAAAACAGAACAGATATATGGGACTCTTTTCTCTCTTCAACAAGGAAATAGCAATGGACCTTGGCACCGCCAACTCCATAGTAATATATAACGACCAAGTAGTAATCGACGAACCCTCGGTTGTCGCTATCGACAACACCACCGGCAAGATTGCCGCCGTGGGCAAGAAAGCCCAGCAGATGGAAGGCAAGACCGAGAAGAAACTCATTGACACCATACACCCCCTCAAAGGCGGTGTTATTGCCGACTACGAGATGGCACAGCACCTGATCCGTGAGCTCATACGCATGACCAATATCTCGCGCAGCTTCATGCCGCCGGCATTGCGCATGGTTATATGCATACCCTCGGGTATCACCAACGTTGAGGAGCGTGCCGTGCGAGAGGCCGCTGAGCAGGCCGGTGCCAAGGAAATCAGGATGATACATGAGCCTATGGCCGCCGCCATTGGTATTGGTATCGACGTGCTAGAGCCTTGCGGCCACATGATTGTCGACATCGGAGGCGGCACCGCCGAGATTGCCGTCATATCGTTGGGCGGTATAGTGTGCAACAAGTCGATAAAAATTGCCGGCGACGAGTTCAACTACAACATCGTAGACTATATGAAACGCCAGCACAACATAGTGATTGGCGAGCGTACCGCAGAGCGTGTGAAGATAGAGGTTGGTGCGGCTATCTCCGAACTTACCGAGGCCCCCGAGGACCACGCCACCCTGGGCCGCGACATACTCACCGGCTTGCCCAAGGAGATTATGGTCAACTACAAAGAGGTCGCCCATGCCCTCGACAAGTCGATAGGAAGCATAGAGACAGCTATCCTTGAGACCCTCAACGACACGCCTCCCGAGCTGGCTGCCGATATCTACAAGAACGGTATCTACCTTGCCGGTGGCGGCTCGTTGCTGCGCGGTCTCGACAAACGTATCAGCGCCAAGACCCACCTCGACGTGCACATTGCCAACGACCCGCTGCGCGCTGTGGCCCGTGGCACTGGCATAGCGCTCAAGAACTTCAACGACTTCTCGTTCCTTATCAAGTAGAACCCCCTTCGTCGCATACCCTGAACGCCTCGCAGGGCGCTATCAGTTGCTAATGACAGGGCAAAGACTATTCAGACTCTGAATAGTGAGTTTGCTCACTATCTGCTTGCCATACTCATTGGTTGGCGATTTGAAACAAGCGAAACTAGCACCTTTTTTGCGCTGGCAGGCATTCTTTCAATGCCTCCTCGCGGTGGCAGCAATGGGTTTAGCTGAAGGTGTATACTCGTTTTACACGAGGGGCTACGGAGGTGAGGATTTCGTAGGAGATGGTGTTGGCGGCTTTGGCGAGGTGCTGCATCAATGTGGTGTCGCCGAAGATCACCACCTCGTCGCCCTCTCGGCATTCGATACCCGTCACGTCGAGGAAGCACATATCCATGCATATACTGCCTATGATAGGCACCTCGTGGCCTGCCACGAGCATACAGCCGTGCCCGTAGCCGAGCCTGCGGTTGAGGCCGTCGGCATAGCCTATGGGGATGATGGCTATGCGCGAAGGTTTCTCGGCAACCCAGCGGCGTCCGTAGCCCACGCTGTCGCCGGCGGGTATGTCTTTGAGCTGCGAGATGCGCGAGGTGAGTCGGCTCACGGGGCGCAGGTGTTTTTGCACCTCGGGCTCGGGGGCGTAACCGTAAAGTCCTATGCCCAGCCGCACCATGTCCATCTGCGCCTCTCCAAAGCGTGCTATGCCGCTTGAGTTGAGTATATGGCGGCAGATGTCCTTGCGTCCGAGCCGTTGCATGAACTCGTCGCTCCAGCCTTTAAAGAGGTTTATCTGGCGGTGGGTGAAGTAGTCTTTCTCGGGGTCGTCGCTGCATGCCAGATGCGAGAACACCGACACCACGCGCAGCGGGCACTCCTCGCGTTTCAGCGTGTCGCACAGCCGCTGTATGTCGTCGCCCACAAAGCCAAGGCGGTGCATGCCGGTGTCGAACTCCACATGGATGTCCACCCGTTGCCCCTCTTCGCCGTATACCGCCACAGCCTCGGCGAAAGAATCCATGATGCGGAAGCTGTAGATGTCGGGTTCCAGTTTGTTGCGTATCATGTCCTCAAAGCACTCCTCCTCGGGGTTCATGACCATGATAGGCAGCGAGATGCCTGCGCGGCGCAGCTCCACACCCTCGTCGCTGTAGGCCACGGTGAGATAGTCCACCCCGTTGTATTGCAGGGCACTGGCCACCTCCACCTTGCCGGCGCCGTAGGCCGAGGCTTTGACCATGCCCATGACCTTGGTGGTGGGCTTTATGAGGGAGCGGTAGTAGTTGAGGTTGGAGACAAGAGCGTCCATGCTCACCTCCATCACCGTCTCGTGCGAGTGGCGTTGCAAAGCCTTTGCAACACGCTCAAAACGGTACTTGCGGGCTCCTTTGAGCAGTATTATCTCTTTTGAGAAACGCTCGCCAGCCTTGAGAAAATCCTCGGTGGTGGGGTAGAAACGGGCGTCGAGGCCTGTGAATGCCGCGGCGCATCGTCCTATCTCTTCGCCGATGCCTATGATGCGCGAGACTCCTGTGCCACGAGCCAGCTCGGCAACGCGGCCGTACAGCTCGTTGCCCGTCATGCCGGTCTGCATGATGTCGCTCACGATAAGTGTTTTCTTGCTGTTGCGCCCTTCGTGCTGTACAAATTCGAGGGCAATCTCAAGCGAGTTGAGGTCGAGGCTGTATCCGTCGTTGACTATGGAGCAGCCGTCGGCGCCTTCGAGCATCTGGAGTCTCATCTCTACAGGCTGCAGGTGTGCGCAGCGTTCGGCGATAGTGGCCGCGGGGTAGCCCATGTGCATCATCAGCGTGATGCAGTGCATGGCGTTTTGGATGCTGGCGCGGTCGACAAAAGGAATAGTGACGGATTCCGTCTGGCATGAGGTTGCGCAGCGTATATGTAGGGTCGATGTGTCGCCGCTCGTGGCTACGTTGGCAAGCTGGAGGTAGCAGTGGTCGGAGTGGCCCCACGACAGGCGGGTGACCTGCCGGAGCGCCTCGCTCTGCTCTATGGCGGTGGCAATGTCGGAGTCGTCGGCACAGTAGACAAGGGTCTTGCAGTGTGTGAACAGTTGCAGCTTCTCGTCGATTTTCTGTCGCCGCGACGTGAAATTCTCGTCGTGTGCCTGCCCGATATTGGTGAAGATACCAACCGTAGGGTTGATGACGGGGCGCAGCCGTTGCATCTCGCCAATCTTGCTGATACCGGCTTCGAACACGCCCAACGCGGCCTTGTCATTCATGTGCCACACAGACAGGGGCACCCCTATCTGCGAGTTGAAGCTCTTGGGGCTGCTCACTATGTTCATGTCGGGACTCAGAAGCTGTACAATCCAGTCCTTGACTATTGTCTTGCCGTTGCTTCCCGTGATGCCGACGACAGGGATGTTGTAGAGGCCTCGTTTGTAGGCTGCCAGACGCTGCAGTGCAAGCACCACATCGTCGACGCGCCACAGGTTGGCCTCTATGTCGAGGTCGGCATTGCTGGGTATCACGAAGTTGCGCACCCCTTTGTCGTATAGCTCCGCCACATAGCGCAGACCGCTGTTGCGGCTTGTCGGGATGGCGAAGAATATTGTGCCTTCGGCATCAAGCAGCCTCCGGCTGTCGGTGAGCAGGTGCAGGATGGCGGCCTCCGGTTCATTCACCGACAGGCTTTTGCAGTCAATGATGGAGCTAATGTCGCGTGCGGTCATATCGTGTCAATTATTCTCAGCACGCGGCTACCCATGTGGCAGCGCAGGCAGTTGCGTTCCGAGCAGTAGTTGTTGTAGAGCTGGACAAGGGCTTGGCTCTGTGCCGCATTCTCGGCGGCAATGCCAAGGGTTTTCCAGCGTTTCACTATGTTGTTGTGTTCGGCGGGCATCTGGCACAGCAGGTCGTAGGCCCGCTCTTGCAACTTTTGGTCACCGTGCTGCACGCCGTACCTGAAGAGCAGTGGCACCCATGCGTTGACTATGATGTTCTCGGCCATGTCGTCGCCTGTCTGTACGGAGTGGGGGTGTGGCGAGGGCTTGTCGAACCGGTAATGTGTGCGCCAGTATTCGCTGGCCTCCAGCTGGAAGTACCGTGCAAGCTGCCGTGCATTGTCCGCTGCGAGAAACTCGCTGAAAAGGCTGTGAGCGCCGCTCACCAAGCTGGCAAACTGCGAGAGCCTGAGGGTGGGGAACCCCGAGGGGCGGAGCCTGAAGAACTTCCACCACCAGCCGTTGACAGGTGTGAGCTGCCAGGCTTTGCGCATATAGCGATACTCTGTCTGGAGCTGTCGTGGGTAGTCGTCGTCGAAGTCGCCGTCAAGCATGCCTGCCTGTCCGAAGAGCAGCGCCTCCACGCGCATGGGGTCGTCCTTTATCTTGGCAAGCACGGTAAGCGGTGTGGCTTTGGCGGTCATCTCGAAGGCAAAGGCGTTGACTTTGCCCCCGAAGTAGTGGGCTATGAGCCAGTAGCAGCAGTCGGCCCAGCTGTTTTGGGAGTCGTCGAGCAGACGCCCCACCACCTCGGTCTTTTTCTCTATACGCTCTACGGCCAGCCGTTCGAGCCAGCTGTTGACCAATGGCGTGGGCATCTGTTTGAGCCAGTGACCGCATGGTATCTCTGTTGACTTGGGCGGGTTCATCAGAACCTCGTAGTGGGCCATCACGTGGGCTGGTATGTAGTCTTTGAGCACAAGGGTTGGCACCTGTGGCTTGTCGGCGGTGCGGTCTATGTCGCCGTCGTAGGTGTATACGGCGTGGAGTATCACGTTGTCGTACTGGCGGTCGTTGCTGTGGCCGTGCCTGTTCCAGTCGGTGCTTCGTACGTGCAGCTCTATGTTGCCCACCCACGCTATGCCGCCTATGGTCACTTGGGCGTTGAGGAAGTCGGGGCCTGCATTGAGGTTGATGGTGCCGCTGCGCACTATCTGCACTTCCTGGCCGTCAAGGGTGCGCAGGTCTCCCTCCAGCAGGCTGTGTTGCCATATATATTGCAGAAAGGCCTCGTTCACGGTCGCATTTAGAAACTGTTTGGTTTCTTAATTAAAGAGGTCTTTCATCTTGTCGAAGAATCCTCGTTCCTGTTTGGTGGGGTTGGGTTTGAGGTTCTCTGACTGCTGTAGCTTCTGCAGCATCTCGCGCTCCTCGCGGTTGACGCTCTTCGGCACCCATACGTTGACGCACACCAGTAGGTCTCCGCGTCCGTAGGAGTTGAGGGCGGGCAAGCCCTTGCCTTTGAGCCTCAGCACCTTGCCTGACGGGGTGCCTTGCTCTATCTTCACCTTTACCTTGCCGCTGAGTGTGGGCACTTCGAGGGTGGTGCCGAGGGCCGCTTCGGGGAAGGTGATGAAGGCGTTGTAGAAGAGGTTCTCTTCCTGCCGTTCGAAGTTGTCGTGAGGCAGCTCTTCGACCACTATGATAAGGTCGCCTGGCACGCCGCCGCGCGGGCCGGCGTTGCCGCTGCCGCTCTTTGAGAGCTGCATGCCGTCGCTCACGCCTGCCGGTATGTTGACTTTGATGACTTCGTCGGACTTCACTATGCCCTCGCCGTTGCAGTCGGGACATTTGTGTTTTATGGTGCGTCCGGCGCCGGAGCAGTAGGGACATACCGACTGGGTCTGCATCTGGCCGAGCAGGGTGCGGCGCACCTCGGTGATGACGCCGGTGCCGTGGCAGTGGCTGCAGGTGTCGTAGGAGTTGTCTTTGGCGCCGCTGCCGCCGCAGGTGCGGCAGGTTACATATTTGTTGACTTTGAGTTTTTTCTCCACCCCCTTGTCAATCTCCTCGAGGGTGAGCTTGACTTTGACACGCAGGTTGCTGCCGCGCATCACGGTACGACCGCGGCTCTGTCCGCCGCCGCCAAAACCGCCAAAGCCGCTGAATCCGCGTCCGCTGCCAAACATGTCGCCGAAGATGTCGCCAAACTGCGAGAAGATATCGTTGATGTTCATGCCGCCGCCAGCACCGAAGCCGTTGCCGTCGAGTCCGGCATGGCCAAACTGGTCGTAGCGGGCTTTCTTGTCGGGGTTGCTCAGCACATCGTAGGCTTCGGCAGCCTCCTTGAACTTCTCCTCGGCCTCCTTGTCGCCAGGGTTGCGGTCGGGGTGATATTGCAGAGCCAGCTTGCGGTAAGCTTTCTTCAACTCTTCGGGCGTGGCGTTCTTGCCAACGCCCAATACCTCATAGTAATCTCTCTTTGCCATTGTGTCGTATTGTTAAACTGCCACTACTACCTTTGCGTAACGCAGCACGCTGTCGTTGAGGTAGTAGCCTTTCTCCACCACGTCCATCACAGTGCCTTTCTGGCTCTCGTCGGGGGCGGGAAGCTGTGTCACGGCCTCGTGGAGGTTCTCGTCGAAACGTTCCCCTTTTGCCTCCATGGGTTTCAGTCCCTTGCTGCGCAGGGTGTTCATCAGCTTGTTGTATATCAGCTGTACGCCTTCGCGTGCGGTGTTGTCCTCGGGTATCGAGGCGAGAGCACGCTCCATGTCGTCAACAATGGGCAGGATGGCTTTTATGACATCTTTCCCGCCGTTGAGTATTAGCTCGGCTTTTTCTTTCTGTGTGCGGCGGCGGTGGTTCTCGTACTCCGCCACGGTGCGCATATACTTGTCGTTGAGTTCGGCAAGCTTCTCGCCCAGCTGCTGTAGTTTCTCGGCTGTCTCTTTGTCGTCGTTGTCGTGGCGGTGGCGGCGGTCTCTCCTCCTGCTGTGGCGGCTGTCGGTCGTATTGTCAGTGTTGGCAGAGGTCTCTGCCGCATTGTCCACGGCACTGTCGGCGGTCTCTTCGGGAGCCGGTGTCGTTGGCTGTTCGTCGGGATTGGTGTTGTTGGTGTTGATGTAGTCTTTGTTTTCTTCCATTTCAGTTCCATTTCATGAGTCGTTTTCTGACTGCGGCAGTGTGAGCAAGATCTCACTGCTGTTGCTTGTCGAAAACGTTCTGTTTTTATCTATATAGTGTCTAAATCCACGCCAAAGTATTGCTTTATGCCAATTTGTCACCATTTGTACACATCCTGCCATTTTAGTGGCCGTTGTTGGCTGTACCATTGGAAACCTTTCAGGTGGCGTTTGTCGTCGGGCAGCTTGGCGAGAGGGTAGGTGTACATGTCGGGTTTGCCGTAGGTCACCACCTTGTCGGCACCTTCATTGTCGAAGTAGATGCGTATGCGGTCGCCTTGCCCAACGTTGACGCCTATGAGCATCTGTATATTGTTTTCGGCTTGCTCTGTGACATAGTACACCATGCGGGCGTTGCTCATGACATCGGCGTAGCGGGCTTTGCCCTGTTCGAAATAGACAAGGGTGGAGTCGCCTGCCAGTTGGTTGAACTTGAGGGAGTCTACTCTCTCTGCCGAGAGGCTTGCTCCTTGGAGTTTGGCGAGCTTGATGCGGTTGCTGTCGAGGTACACCTTTATAGAGTCGGCAGTCGACTGTTGGCTGTCATGCCACAGCACGGGGTTGTAGTAGAGGCTTATGAGAGAGTCTGTTGCGGAGTAGTATACAGAGTCGCTCATAGCCTGCATGTCGCGGCGGAAGAGTTTGGCATGGTGGCTCGCCCTCATGGCGCTGAACTGCTGCTCCTCGTCGGTGTAGACAAAGATGGTGTCGGCGTGGACATACATGGTGTCGCCTTTGTCGACCTGTCGCACAAGTGCGCTGTCGGTAACGAGTGATAAGCGGCTCTCCTGGTTGCTCTCGCCGTAGCCTCCGAGGCATACTATATTGTTGAGGCTGTCGGTGATGCGTACATTGCCTATGGCCCGCGAGTGGTTGGTCTGTTCGGAGTGGTGCAGGGTGTCGCAGATAAGCTCCTTGGCACCGCTCACCACCCTTGAGTCGCGGCGCGACACGGCGTAGCGGCTGCCAGAGTAGTAGGTGCCTTCGCTGCTGTATATTACAGTGCTGTCGCTATATATGCGGGTGGGACTTATAAAGTCGGCACGTTCGGTCTGTGTGTTGTAGATAAGTGTATCGGTATAGAGTGTGGAGCCGGTGTCTCGCAGTATCACATTGTCGTAAATGTAGAACTCGTCGAAAGCCGAGTTGTAGTTGCCTTCGCGGCTGTCGAGGGTGCGGTATCCGTTGGTGGCGTGCCCCCAGTTGGTGTAGGTGCCTGTCTCTGTCTTGCGGTTGTACTGCAGATTGTCGCTTTTAAGGGTGGTGTGTCCGTCGATAAGCACCACAGTGTCGGCCCAGATGCGCAGCACGCGTGTCTCGCCGTCGTAGTATAGGCGGTTGCCGTAGACCACCGTGGTGTCGGTGAGAATAATCTTTATGTTCCGGAAAGCGGTGAAATCGTTGCGTTCGTTGTTGAGTATTGCGGAGTCGGCATAGAGCACCATGCCCTCATGCTCGGCGCGCACTTTCTGGTAGAGTATCCACACTTGCGGATTGTCCTTGTCGCGTGTGCCCATGCCCGACTCATAGGTTATGAGTTTTTGCGCACATAGGCTGCTACATAGCGCGAGCAGGATGATAAGTGGTATTATGCGTTTCAATGTGGGGGTGTGGCTTTTGATTGTCGAGAGTGCGTCGATACGTGGCGCTGTTGTTTTCCTCTTAATGAAAAAATGAGCAGTTAACCGCTAACTGCTAACTGCTCATTATGAATTGCCAATCACGGAGTGGACAGCTATTCCCTGCGGGAGCCGAGGCGGTCCATAGCGCAACGGAAGCCAATCCATGCGGTGGCCTTGTCTTGGTCGTAGAAGCGGCGGGTGCCTGCCTGCATCCAGTAGGCGCGGTCGGCCCACGAGCCACCTTTCACCACGCGCACCTTGTTGCTGATGAGCGAGGCGACCTGTTCGCCGCTCTCGCCGCCAAGGTTGCGGTGATACATCATGTTGGTAAGGCTGTCCTGATTGTTGAGGATGCTGCTCTCCTCTTCGCCGCCACCATCCTCTTCATCGCCAGACTCTTCGCTAATCCATTGGCTGATGTTTTCTTTGCTTGTGTAGTCGTAGATGTTGGAGGTGTAGTCACCGTCGAGGTAGTTGATGTTGTCGGCCTGACGGTAGTTGCGACGGTTGAGGTCGTCGTCGACATTGACGTAGTATAGTTCGCCAGTGGTGTCGTTGATTTGCACCTCTTCGTCGACGATAAGTTTCTGTTTGTAGACGTTACCACGGAATGGGTTCATGTCCTCGCCGCCGGAGGGGTTGGCATCCTTACGATAGACATCCATGCACCATTCGCTGACATTGCCCGCCATGTGGTAGAGGCCGTAGTCGTTGGGGAAGTACCATTTGACGGGAGCGGTGTAGTCCCAGCCGTCGTTGAGGTTGCCTGCCACGCCCATGGCGTCGCCGCGCGAACGCTTGAAGTTGGCAAGGAACTGTCCGTAGTATTTGGAGTTGGCGGAGCGTAGGCTTTGGCCGGACCATGGATAGGAGCGGTGTTCCACGAGGCGTTCGCCGTCGATGAGGCGACCGATAAGGCCGAGGGCTGCATACTCCCATTCAGCCTCTGTTGGCAGGCGGTAGCTGGGGCTAAGGATACCATCGGCGATACGTACCTTGCGGGGTTCGCCACCGGCGCTGGGGTTGAGGTCTTCGAGTTCTTTCTTTGTTGTGCCTTGATATTGTCCGGCGAGATAGACGTCGGTCTGGAAGGCGGTGGCAGCCGAGAGGTCGGCCAGTTCGAGCTGTATGACACCGGCCTCGATAAGTATGCGTTCATTGACGCGGTCGGTTCTCCATTTGCAGTAGTTCATGGCTTGTTCCCATGACACGCCGACTACGGGGTAGTCGTCGTAAATGGGGCTCTGGAAGTAGAAGTCGACAAAGCCTTCGCGCCATGCCAGCTTGTCGCGCCATGCATTGGTGTCGGGATAGGCTGCGAGAGCACGCTCGGGATACTCCTCGCCATAGGCGCGCGACATCCAGTAAGTATACTCGCGGTAGTCGCGGTTGGCCACCTCGCACTCGTCCATATAGAAAGACGAGACGGTAACGGTGTGAGCCATGTTGTTCCATTCAAAGCGGGAGTCGTCGCCCATGCGTCCCATGGTGAAGGAGCCGCCCTCCACAAATACCAGTCCGGGCTGGGTTTCCTGCTCGTGGTATTTTTCGTCGGCAATCTCAAAACCGCCCCAGTCTGGGTTGTTGTAGTCCCATCCTGTGGTGCTCGACTTTTGATGGCCGCATCCTGCCAAGGTAACAATGGCCAGGGCCATCGCCAGCGTCATTCGTACACTCTTCATAGTATGTGTGTTTTGTTAGAGTCTGATTTTGTTTATGTAATTATACGTAATAGTCAGCCAAAAGGTTTCCCTCTATCCCGTTAGAAGGAGGGACAGCGAATGGCTTTCATCTTGTGTTTCTGCTCGGGGCAAGGCAGCAGCACACCGAGGCTGAGCTCGTGGGCGCCGCCGGTGTTGTTGGCAAGCTTAGAGATTGTTACGTCATAGCTGTAGCCCACCTTGAAGTAGTCTTGCTGCACGCCTACCATAAATATGAATGCATCGGCGTTCTCTATGCCGTTGCGGTACCAGAGACCCACAAGGAAGGGCATCCAGTCGAGGTATATACCGTAGTTAAAGTAGTGCATGCCCGCCCAATATTGATAAACGAAGTTGGGGGAGATGACCGGAGTGCCGAGGCCGAGCGACGAGGTACGGCGGCGGTCTTCGGCGAGGTTTATCAGTCCGCCGAGGTTGGCAGTGTATTTGACGGGCAGTTTGGCCACGCCATAGAAGCCGTTGCTGGGCTGGGTGAGGTGGGTGGCGGAGAATCCGGCGTACCACGAATCACCGTATGCAAGCATACCGGCGGCGAAGTCGGCAAACCACACGTTGGTCTTGTCGGGCATCTGAGCCGACGTCATGCCGGTGAAACCGTACACGCGGTCAATCATGTCGGGGAAACGCAGCCCGTCCCAGTCGAGGTTGGTGTTCACTATAGCGGCTTGCAGGGCGGCGTTGATAAAGACTTCGCGCGTAATCTGGAAGCGGAAGGCATACATCAGCGAAGCCTCGCTGGTGGTGAGGGCACCGTGGTCGCCTTGGCGGTCGGCCAATACCTGAAAACCGATACCACCATGCAGACCATTGATATACTGGTCGTAAGAGAGGGAGATGGTGGAGAACGAGCTCACCAACGCAGGCCACTGGTTGCGGTAACTCAGCGAGATGCGGGGACACACTTTGGAGCCGGCGAAGGCAGGGTTCATATACAGCGGGTTGGCATAGAACTGCGAGAATACTACGTCCTGGGCACTTGCCCCACTTGCTACGAGCACAGTCAGTGCTATGGCTACCAGCAACTTATGTAATCTTTTTATCATAACTTTGGATATAAGATTCACTTTCGTTTTTTTATATCTGCGTCCAAATCTTAAAAACCTTTAATTTTACAAGCTTTGAACGTGTGATTTTGATACAATACGCCCTTATAGAATATGCCCAAAATCAAATGGCAATATTACGATTTTTTTTTTGAATGTACGTGTTTTGACCGAAATTATTTTGTAATACGCTGTTTATCAGTGCTATATTTTTTCGTAAAATTCTTTTGTCAGGTAGTTTTTATGGTCGTTTTTTGGGGCTGTTTTCCAAAATTTGCAGCCTTTTTCACAGGTTTTTGTAGCATTTTTATGCCTTGGAAGAGGGTATTATGGTGTGGCGGTAGATGGTTGCCGAGAGTAGGGTGCAGAGGGGGGTGGTGAATAGGAGTATAGCCATGCTCAGCGATGCCTGTCCTGTGGGTATGCCGAAGGGCAGCAGCATTGCCACGGTCACGGGGGCAGTGAAGGGGATGAGAGAGAACACTGTGGCGAGTGTGCCCGTGGTGTTGGCAAGGATAGGCCCCATAAATATAAGAGGTAGAGCGAGTATTAGCAGCAGAGGCAGGGTGTGCAGGCTGCCCAAAGTCCTGTTGGCCCGCAGGGAGGCCAACGATGCTATCAGTCCGGCGTAGAAGAGGTATCCGAGGAGGAAGAAGAGCAGCATCACTGGCACTATGGTGGCGAAATGGATGCGGTCGAGGTAGCGTATGCTCAGAGGGGCGAAGGTGGTATTTTCGAGCTCGTGCATCTGCACCGTGGATTGAGAGCCTTTGGTTTGCAGTGGGTTGTCGAGGGTGTGGTTCTCGGTGTGGGCTTGCTCGAAGAGGTCGTTGTAGCGGTGTTGCACCAAGGCAATGCCACCTGCAGTAATGGCGGTCCACAGCGTCAGCAGGGTGAGAGCCACGAGGGCGGTGCCCGTTATCTTGCCGAGCAGCAGTTGGAACGGCTTGACAGAGGAGAGCAGCACCTCGGCAATGCGGCTGTTTTTTTCCTCGTAGACCGAGGTTGTTATCAGTGTGCTGAATATCACCAATGAGAGTATCATGAGTGTGGCGAGTACTATGGCGAGTGTCTTGCGGAGCGGGAGGTCAGGGTCTTGCCCTGTGTTGATGTCGCGTATGTGTAGGCTTATCCTGCTTTTGGCTATGGTGTTGTAGTCCTGTTGCGAGACGCCCACCACGTCGAGCAGTATTTCGCTGGCGAGGATGCGGTTGAGCTGTGTGTATGCGTCGCTCCGCAGGGCAGGGTCGTCGGTGCCTGGGCGGTAGTAGAGGTGGGCGTCGGTTGGTATGGTGGTTTCGCGTCGCAGTATGTGGAGCACTGCTGCGGTGCTGTCGGTCTTTAGGAGCAGTCGTTCGCGGGCGTAGGCGAGGCTGCCTGCGTATTGGTAGTTTATATGATCGCTGTTGTGCAGCCGGTTGAGGAAGAGGCCTGTCTCGTCGACGACCAGCACGGTGGCGTGTGGCTGTGGGTGTGTGGCGGTGACTACAGGGATGGTGTAGCACACCACAAGGAGCAAGGGCACTACCACGGCCAGCAGCCAGAATGCTTTGCCGCGTACCTGCGCCACATATTCGCGGCACATCACCAGCAGGGTTTTATTGCTCATTGGTATTGGTGGGGTGTATGTGTTCCATTTCATGAGTCGTTTTCTGGCTGCGGCAGTGGAAGCTTGCTTACACTGCTCTTGCTTATCGAAAACGTTGTGATAAAGTAGTCTTGTAGCGACTGGCCTTGGGGTATCAGCTGCGCGGTCTCGCCTTGCACTGTTATGTGCGAGTTGGCAAGGATGGCTATATGCGAGCAGAGGTCCTGGGCTTGGTACATGTTGTGGGTGGAGAGTATCATGGTAGTGCCCTGTGTGTGCAGCTGCGCCATTGTCTCTCTGAGTAGTTGGGCGCCCATAGGGTCGAGTCCGGAGAAAGGCTCGTCGAGCACAAGCAGTGTCGGGTTGTGGAGCAATGCGGTTATGAGCTGCAGCTTCTGCTGTGTTCCCTTGGAGAGCTGACCCACGGTTTTTGCCCGTGTGTCGGTGAGCGAGAAGTGTTGCAGCCAGTGGTCGATGGCCGTTGTGGCTGCTGCTCGGCTCATGCCTTTGAGTCGGGCGAAGTAGTGCAGCTGGTCTGTGACTGTCATGCGCGGATAGAGTCCGCGTTCCTCTGGCAGGTAGCCTATCTGGTTGGTGGAGTACTGGCCGAGGGGTGTGCCGTCGATATGCAGGGTTCCGGCGTCGGGTTCTATGATGCGGTTGAGTATGCGCAGCAGCGTGGTCTTGCCTGCTCCGTTGAGCCCGAGCAGTCCGAAAGTGCTTCCGCGCGGCACATGGAGGCTTACATTGTCGAGAACCTTGTGCTGCCCATATTGTTTGTGTATGCCGGTGGCCTGTATCATTTTTTCGAGGGTGGTATGATGGTTAGTGCCGTCTCCGCGGCGAGGGCGAGCAGAGCCAGAGCCAGGCACCACATCCACAGCGGGCGTCCCTGGCGTTTTTGGCGTATGTAATGGTCGAGCGGCGCGGAGGCATTGGACACTACCGAGCAGTTGGTGAGGTTGTAGTTGGCAATGAGTTTGGCGAGGTCGGAGCGTGAGTGGAACTGCATGAGCGACTCGGAGCGCGAGTAGTTGAAAGCCAGTGCCTGCAGCGTGGAGCCGGCCATAGTGAGGTTGTAGTTGCCGTCGGACGGGAGCTCAGGTGGCAGCATGATAGTCTGCGAACCGGAGTGGTGCAGGGTGGGGATGGTCTGGTAGGTGGTGTCGAGAGCCGCAAGGCGCGGGGTGAGCCTGTCGGCGTCGCCCACGGGGTAGTTGACGGGTATGGGCTCCGGTGCTCCTATGGTGAAGGCTGCATGTGGCAGTATGCGGCTGTATAGCGCCATGTTGAAGAGGGTTGGTACAAAGAGGGCTTGCGAGGTGAAGTCGGTGTATTCCGGGCGCAGCGGCATGGCCCAGAGGTAGAGCAGTCCGCCGTCGCAGGGGGTGGCGGTGAGTGCCGGTGTGCCGTCGGCAAGTTGTATGATGACTTCGCGTACCGTGTTGCCAGTGGTGTTCATTGGGTAGCGTGCTGTCACGGTGGGCATCTCCATGTCGGCGGTTTTGCCGGAGAAGACCTGGCTGTAGAGGCGGTTTTCGAGGTTGACCTGCGAAGCTTTCAGTTTGTTGTTGGCCATAGGGTCGAGAGTGGGTGCCGAGAGGCTGGCAAGCAGAGCGTTGTACGACTGGATGTTGGCATTGGCGGCGGGCACCACCACGAGTGTGCCGCCGTTGCGCACAAAGGTCGAGAGGGTCTGGGCGAGCCCCGAGGGTATCTCTCCGAGTTCGTCGAGAATGATGGCGTTGGCGTTGGCAAGGCGCGAGAAGTCTATGTTGTTGGCTTGCTGAGTGGTGTAGGCTATGGCGCTGTCGCCGTCGAAGAGTCTTTGCAGCGCCGTGTTGGCGTTTTTAGAGCCCTCAATGGTTGTAAGGTTAACCGGCGGCTGTATGTCGACGGAGAAGTAGTAGCGGTCGTCGAAGGAGATGGGGTAGTCAGTGGTTTCCACACGGCAGTGGAGAGCCGAGTCGCAGGTTGCCACGAAATGGAGGTCGACGGTGGCGTCGCTGTGCGGAGGCAGGTCGACGGAGGCCACAGCCTGCTGGGTGCCGTTGACAAAGAGGCGCAGCGGCGCTTTCTCGATGGTGGAGTTGCCTGCGTTGACGATACGCGCCGAGGCTGTGAGATGCGACCCTTTCTGCACCACCGGTGCACTGAGGGTCACTGTGTCGATGTATATGTTGTCGGCGGAGGCTGCCTGGAGTGGCACAAGGGTGATGCTTATGGTGTTGTCTGTCGGCATGGCTTCGGGCTGGAATGCCGACTGTTGGAAGTCTGAGATGATATAAAGCTCGCGGTTGTGGGCCCCGCTGTGGCTGAGGAAGTCGGCGGCACGCCGTGCGGCGTTGTGTAAGGAGTGTCCCTTGGCGGTGGGCTCTATCTGGTCGATGTAGGCGAGAAACTCATCGCGCGAGAGCCAGCGGAACTGGTTGCCTTGGCAGTCGCTGAGCAGTAGCTGGAAGTTGTCGTCGGGTTTGTAGGCTGCCGCAATCTCGCGGGCCTTGTCGCGGGCGGTTTCGAGCAGCTGTCCCTCCGTGGAGTTGCCCTGCATGCTGTAGGAGTTGTCAACGTACACCGTGACGGCCGACATTCCTGTGCTCACCTTCTGCTCCTTGGGTGTTATGGTGGGTTGGGCGAAGGTAAGGGCTATCATCGCTATGGCTATGATGCGGCAGGCGAGGAGCAGGCGTCGGCGGAGTTTCGACTGGCGACGTGTCTCGCTCTGCAACATCGTGAGGTAGCGTGTGTTGCTGAAGTACACCTTGCGGTAACGGCGGAAATTGAACAGGTGTACCGCTATGGGTATGGCTATCGCCAGCAGGCCTAAGAGCATCAAGGGGTTCGCAAAGGTCATGGCGTTTTCGGTTTAGTGTTTGTTTGTTTTTTTCTCGGTGAGCAGGACTTCTGCTTAGCGTAGTCGCGGCAGCAGTGAGAGAGGCCGCAGGAGGTGCAGTGCGGGTTGCGTGCCGTGCACACGTAGCGGCCGTGGAGCAGCAGCCAGTGGTGGGCTTTGGGCATCAGCTCAGGGGGGAAGTGTTGTTCGAGCACTGCCTCGGTGGCCTCCGGCGAGGGCGAGTTGGTGGTAAGTCCTATGCGGTTTGCCACACGGAACACATGGGTGTCGACGGGCATCACCGGCGCATTCCAGAGCACGGCGGCCACCACGTTGGCTGTCTTGCGGCCCACGCCGGGCAGCTTCATCAGCTCGTCGATGCTCTGCGGCACGTTGCCGCCGTGGTTGGCCACGAGCTGCCGGGCCATGGCGGCAAGGTGGCTGCTCTTGGCATTGGGGTACGACACCGAGGAGACATAGTCCAGTATTTTTTCCGGCGAAGCCTGCGCCATGGCTTGCGGCGTGGGGTAGGCCTTGAAGAGGCGCGGGGTGACCATGTTGACGCGCTTGTCGGTGCATTGCGCCGACAACATCACGGCAACGAGTAGCTGGTAAGCGTTGCTGTATTCCAGCTCCGACTCTGGGTGCGGCATGTTGGCGCTGAAGTATTCAATGACAGCTTGGTAGCGGGCGTTTGTGGTCATGGCTTTGAGGGTAGAGCAAGGGTTGCTACTATGGGGTAGTGGTCTGATATGTCGCTCTTTATGCGGCGGTATGAGATTGTCTCTATGTCGTTGGAGTGGCATATATAGTCTATGCGGAAGGCTGGGAATGGTCCGTGGTAGGTGGTGCCGGTGCCCGAGCCGCACTCGCGGTAGGCGTCGGTGGCGTGCCGCGTGAGGTTTTGGTAGAAGTAGGAGGCCGGAGTGTCGTTCCAGTCGCCGCAGTAGAGGGTGGGGTAGGGGGTAGAGGTGACGAGAGGCTCCACCATCTGCCATTCTTGGCCGTGCTTGCGTATGGTGGATACAAACTTGCGCAGGGTGGCGGAGTTGGAGGCTTCGATGTCGCCGTGCGAGATGTTGTTGAGTTCTTCCATGTCGCTGTCGTTTAGCGAGTAGGAGCCCAGGTGCATGCAGAACACACGCACTGTGTCGCCATGGGCTATGATGTCTGCATAGAATTTGCTGCGCTCTCCTATCTTGTGCGTTGCCACGACGGGCAGGCGACTGAAGAAGGCTTCCTGCCCCGGACGGTCGGTATTGGTGCTTTCGGCGTTGGCGCAGTGGCGGTAGCCTTTGTTGCGCATACTGTCTACCACGTTAACATTCTTGGTTTTGCGTGTGAACTCCTGTAGGCATATCACATCGGGTTGCAGTGAGTCTACAAGTTGCAGGAACAGCCTGGCGTTGGTGTCACTTAGGTCGAAATTGGTTTCGGGACCTTTGTAGCCGTGCAGGTTGAAGTCGAGCACTGTGATGGTGTTGCGTTCGCCGGCCTCCTTGACGGTGTTTCCAACTTGCATATACAGAGGTATGTACGACATACGCAGCAGCATGGCGCCGAGCGACAGCAGGAACCAGCGGCTGCCAAAGACAAGCCAAACGATGCAGCATGCCATGTTGAGTCCCCATAGTATCACAAAGCCGTATCCAAGCAGCGACACGCCCACCGAGAGTTTGCCCACGGGCTGCCAGTGGCCGGCCATGGTCGACAACAGGAAGAGCGATATTATCAGCAGGTTGAGCAGCAGGAATGCTATCTTGATGGCTTTTTTCATTGTCCTGTATCAGCTGTAGGTGCTATTATTTTAACGTAACAGAATGTTTATTTATTGTCTGTTATCATTAAGAAAAACATTGAATTGAATTTAAACAGTTTCTAAATCTAATAAATGAGGCGGATGGAATTCCTGTTTAGCAACTCATTGTACGAAAAAAAACGCGCCGATTGTCTCTGTCCGCGAAAAAAGTTGTATCTTTGCACCGCGAAAACAAAAGTCAATGGAGATAGACCTACTGCTGGCATACAGTGACCGGGCGCAGCTGCGTGAGTGGCTGGAGGAGCACCACGCAGTGGCGGGGCACTGCTGGGTGACCTGCAACCGTGGCAAGGCTCCGCGTGCCGACGCCATACCCTATCTCGACGTGGTGGAGGAGGCCCTTTGTTTTGGCTGGATAGACTCCACCTGCAAGCGTATGCCCGACGGGCGGCTGGCCCAACGCCTATCGCCGCGGCGTAAAGGAAGCATGTGGACGGATCTCAACCGCCAGCGATGCGCCGAGCTCGAGACACGAGGATTGATGACCGAGGCAGGCCGCAAGGCACTCGCCAACGCCAGGGAGCGTGGCAGAAGGCATGACGAGATATAAATCAATACATAAACATGACACAGATGACAACCTTTTCCAAACAATTGTCGGCAGTGCTCGTCTTGTCGGTACTCGTTGCGGCGGCCTGCAGCCCTCGTGGCGGCGAGCCGCGTGCCGAGGGACACTACACCTATGAGCACGCCTTTGACTACACCCTCCACGGCAACCGCCTCGGCGTGCAGGAGACCGGCACGATGGATTTTCTCTCCGACGGCAGCGCCCTCGACTCGGCCTGTCAGGTATATACCGCCACGTTAGCGGAAGGTGGCACGGCAACCTATGTGTTCAACTATGTAAGTCCCAGCCGCTGGCACCTCAACGGCGAGGAGTTCCACTTTGCAGGCATCAAAGAGAGCTTCCGCATGGAGCTGCTGTCCACCGACACCGTGGGCTGCACCATGGAGCAGGCCGCGCTGCTGGCGCAGGACATCATAAGCGTGGTGGGCGGCAGCATAGACTATGAGTACACGTTCCACCTCGACACGCTGACGACGGCACTGATGCAGTGGAGTTTTGTCTATCCCGACGGCCACTCCGACACATGGCTGTTCCATCGCCAATAACCATAGGAGCCAAGGCATCCGTCGTATCTTTTTTGTTTCAGTTTATCGATTATTTGCTATCTTTGCATTTTGTACGCAATAGTATAATTGTTTTGTATATAATTGGATTTGATGTAGTTGCTATCAAGAGGCGTTGAGACGTTATGGTAACTAACGGCGTGTTGGGAACTATGAAGATGTATTGCAGGGCACTCGGAGTGGCCTTGGCGTTTCTCTTTGTGTCGTGCAACAAAGGCGGTGGTGTCCAATACTTCAGAGCGACAATGGTGCAGGAGACCGGTGCCAAGTTGCAGCTCAGTGGCAGCCACTTATACTGGACAGCCAATGACACCATAAGCGTTTTCGATGCATCGAACAGTGAAGCCAACTATGTGCTTGACAATGGAGCAGGCACATCGTATGGCAGTTTCGTCTTTCTCTCGGGTGCGGAGCTCGGAGCAGGTCCGTACAGGGCTCTCTATCCAGCCTCGGCACATAGTGGCGCCGCCCAGGTGACGTTGCCTGAATGTCAGCATTCGCCAACAGGCGAGCTTCAGCGACTGCCCCTGTATGCTGTGAGCAGCAACAGCAGGCTCTCTTTCTATAACCTCTGCGGTGTTCTGGATCTATGTCTCACGGCAGTGGAGCAGGTGAGCCTCAGCACCGTCAAGATAACAACAAACACCACCATCAACGGAGTGGCATCCATCAGCGGCTCGGGTAGAGGCATAACTCTCGCCACCCCCTCAAACTCGTGCTCCACCACTCTCGTAGTTGGCACCCCGCAGGACATATCAACGCCCAAACACTTCTACATCTATCTTCCCGAAGGTACATACAGCCGTTTCGACATCACCATGACGGCGGTTGGAGGTGAAGTATGCAACATGAGAGCCAACAGGAACATTGCCATTCACCGCGGCGAGCGCACCCCTGTGACGCTCACCGACCTATCCTTTGCGTTGCCGGTGCCCGAGGGAGCCGTGAAGGGTCTTTTCAGTGTGGGTCCGGGCACAAAGGTATTCTTCTCGCAGGGCAACCTGCAGTACCAGCCATCCAGCGGCACATGGCAGTTCGCCGCGCACCAATATGATTACATTGGCACGGCAAACAAATACATATCAAGTACCTATAACGGGTGGATAGACCTCTTTGGATGGGGCACGAGCGGCTATCACGATGCGGCGGACCAGTACAACACCAACTATATGCCCTACTCATCGTCGAATACTGTAGTTAACGCCTCGTACAACAAGTTCGGCTACGGCCCGTCTGTCAACATGAGCAGCAATAATCTTACCGGCGGCAGCGCGGGCTATGACTGGGGTGTGAATAATGCCATCTCCAACGGAGGTGGCAGCGCAGGGTTGTGGCGCGTTTTGTCCAAGGATGAGTGGGTGTATCTGCTTAACACCCGTCAGGCGTCGGCGTTGGGCGACTCGGCCAACGCACGTTATGCCAAGGCCAAAGTGGCAGGAGTGATGGGCTTGATAGTGTTTCCCGACAGGTACAGCCATCCCTCCGGAGTGTCGCTACCTTCGGGTGTCAACACCCCAGGTGCCGCGTTTGAGAGCAATGTCTATACCGACGGGCAGTGGCAGCAGATGGAGGCCGCAGGAGCTGCCTTTCTGCCTATCGCGGGTTATCGCAACGGCACCACGGTGGAGCACCTTAACACCTACGGCCATTACTGGTCGTCGTCGTACTATAGTAGTCCGCAGTCGCATCGTCTGACCTTTGGTAATGCTACTGTCAACCCGCAAGCCACCGGCGACCGTTGCCAGGGTCGCGCTGTGCGACTGGTGCAGGTGTTTGGCGCAGGCGTACAATGAGGCACCGCCCATTTATAGTAAAAGAGATATTCTCTCATAATACCCACAAAACAAATATATATGAAATCCGAAGCTTTCTGCAAGAAATCCGTCATGACAGCCCTGTTTTTGGTCGCCTTTGCCGGCTTGCTGCCGTGGTCGCTTATGGCGCAGACTGTGAGCCCTGAGACCGTCAAGCAATACCGCCAGATGGTAAGCATGTGCAACGGGGCGCAGCCGCCCTCATTTGACGCGTGCCGTTCGCAGCTGGAGCAGTACGGCTTTGTATACAATGCCAACAACGCCATCGACATATTCACTGTAAGGATGCACCCCTTCTACCGTGCCGAAGGGCATGACTCGGTGGGTTGTATGCTGTCGGTCTTCGACGACAAGGTCTATACCGTGGGCGGTGTCTTCACCAGCCTCGACGCGGGACGTGTCTTCCCCCTTGTTGCCAAGGCGTCGGAGATGCAAGCCCAGCTGGCGTCCCAGCTGGGGTGCACAAAATATGTGGGCTCGGTAAAAGGCAAGGTGAAGAAGGTCGCCACCAAGCCTGAAGAGCTGCGTGCCGTGCTGGAGGGTGTCGAGGCGGAGATGGTGAGCATGATCTACGAGAGCTGGAAGAGCGAGGACGGCACTCGCATGATAACCCTCATCTACGACAACGATCGCTACGGCAAGAAAGCCCCCAAAGACAAGGACCGTGTAAAACTCTCTCTCTCGGTGGGCACAACCCCAAAACAGTAGCCCAAGGGTTGCGAATAGGCCAAGGCTAAATTTGCACCACGAGGCGGAGGGTTTCGGAAAAGTTTTGGGAGGCTACACGCACAAAATAGGAGCCGGAGGAAAGCCCCGAGAGTGGCAAGTGCTGGCGGTGGTTGCCGTGGCATGGAATCTTTTGGCGCCACACTATGCGCCCCATTATGTCGGCCACCGTTATCTCCACCTGCTGCGCACCTCCTCTGCTCTCAATGGCTACGACGGCGCCTGTGTGTCGGCTGGCGGGGTTGGGGTGTATGGTGACGGCAATGCCCGATGCCATGTCGCAGTCGGTGAGACCACAGCTGCCAATGGTGACCGTCAGAGGCTCCGACCATTCGCTGAAAACGTCGTCGTGGCACTGTGAGCGCACGTAGAAATCATATACATTGCCGGGTTCAAGTCCCGCTATGGTTGCGGCGGGCGAATTGGCAACGACAACAGTGCCCTGCCCGTGGGCAAAGCCACGGGGGCCGTACTCTGTCTCCCAGAGCTCCACCGAGGCAGGCGAAGTCCACGAGAACGTCACCGTGTTGCCATTGGCCAAAGCTGCCGACGGTGTCGGCGCGTCGCAGAGTGGGGTGGTGAACGAGAGCGTGTCGCTCCAGCCGCTGACTTCGTTGGCGGCGCAGAGCGCCGCCACAGCCACGCTGTAGGTGGTGCCCGACAGCAGTCTGGTGATCACGGCGGGATTGGCCGTGACAGTGTCGTAGCGGTGGCTGCCGCCCAAAGTGAAGGTGTGAAGCACCCACGACGTCTCGTCGCCCCCGGCACTCCAGCCAATGACGGCGGCGGTGTTGGTGACCGATACCAGTGCGGGACTCGAGGGAGCAGCGCACGACGGCGGCGCAGTGGTGTAGAACGAGAGCGCGTAGTCCCTGTTGTATTCCTGCGCCATCGTCTGCTCGTTGTCGGTGTAAAACGCTCCGTAGGAGACCACCAGGAAGTTCACCCCGCCCGACGTGTCGGTGTAAAGGTAGCGGGCGTCGAGGGAGTCAAGATAGGGTATGGCGTTCACGCTGACAGTGCAGTTGACAATGCGGCGTTCGAAGAGTATGGCACTTGGCCCAGCCGTCTCTACGGCGACCCAGAAAGGGCGGCTGCCCACCACATACGGCAGGGCGAGAGGCACTGTCTGCTCGCCGCATGCGCTCTGGGTATACTGCTGGCTGCGCACGAGGGTGCCGAGGCAGGCACCGACCTGCGAGGTGTATCCACGGCTGAGAAACTCGGCATTGAGCGACGACCCTTCGTAGACTTTTATAGTGAAGTTGTTGTTGGTGCAGCCCTGCGCCTCGCAGGTTGAGAACCGCACCTGCGAGAGCACGGTGCCAACAGGGAAATTGCCTATCGCCTCGGGGCGCACTATAAATTCTTGTCCGGCATGGAAGGTCCTATACATATTGCCTCCGGTCTGCCCGTACCATCCCGTGGGGCTGGTGGAGCCCGACGGCTGGTATACCACGAGGGTGTCCGTGGCGGTGCCCTGCGTGATGACCACGCGCGCTGTGCGCGGGTACTCCGTGGTGTTTTGCGGCGCGGATATATGCATGAGTGTCTGCTGCCCCGAGCCAGCTCCCGACAGGGGGCTTGCCGTGAGCCACTCCGCGCTGCACGAGGCTGTCCAGCCGCTGCTGCTGGTATTGCTGCTGCGCACATACACGCTGTCGGTGGCGCCGAGCCCGGAGAGGGTGAGCTGCGACGGAGTCACGCGCAACGCGCTGCTGTTTGGCTCAATGCCTATTATCATAGTCTGGCTGCTGTTGAAGGTATAGGTGGCGTTGCCGCCTGCGCCGCCGCCTCCGGGGTTGAGGGCGTTGAGGGCGTAGTAACCGTCGTATGAGCCGCCCCAGCCCCAGTTCATGTGGAAGTGGTTGCGGCTGTCGTAGCCGTCGCACACAAAGGCGTGGCCGCCCAATGGGTCGCGGCCCGTGTATATGACGGGGCGTCCGGCGTCGAGCTCGCCGGCAACCATAGCCGTCCATGCCCCGTCGGTGAAGTTGGAGCGTTCATAGCCTCGGAGGGTCGACTTGTAGTCGAAATAATTCTTCAGGGCATTTTCCGCGCATACGGCGGTGGAGTTGTTGTAGGCTATGGTCTGTGCATTGCTGCCGCCGTTGGCGGAGATGCCGTAGTTCATGCGTACCGCCACGCCGCAGTGGTACATCAGCGTGGCCACGGCTGTTATCTGGGCTTGCGATGAGGATGCAGTGAGTGCGTTGGGCATCTGCGACCATGCGTAGCAGGTGGCGGCGAAGTCGGCGCTGAGCCGCCCGTAGGTGCTGTGGGTGTAGCTGTGGGACGAGCGGCCCACAACGGGACGCTCCCAATACTTCATGACCTGAGCCATGGCGGTGGCCACGCAGCCGGTGACGGTATACTCACCGGCGGTGGAGTCGTAGGGACATAGGCTATTGTATAACGACGACTGGTTCCATGTGGTCGACAGCAAGGCTGCCACTGCGTTGTGGGGTTCGTCGGGGTCGTCGAGAGGTGCGTTCTCGCGCAGCCGCCGCCACTGCGCAGAAATCTCGTCGGTGGCGACGATGGCGTTGTCCACGCAGTAAAGCACCGCGTCGGAGTAGTCGCGCAGCCATGCGTCGACAGTCGACGGCACGGCGTCGTCGGCCTGCTGCCTGTTGGAGTATCCAAGGATTGGTGTCACACGGTCGTCGGCTGCCACAACCACAAAGCCTGCGGCTTTGATATTGTTAAAGATATAAAGTCCGTCGTATTCCTCCGAGCTTGCTGCCTCGACCATGGCTGCAGGGGTGCCATAGTGATGCTGCCAGAACGTTGTGGCTATACGTGAGGCCTCCTGCCTGGTTACAGGATTTGCATTGACAACATTGGAAAACAAAAGCAACAACAACGCTATCGTTAAGCCGAGTGCAGAGGGCAAATCACGCAGTGTTTGCGCTATGCCGAGGCGAGAAAACGAAGGTTTCGAAGAAACCAACGCTATATATAAGCCTGTTTTTCTCATAACCACGCCTATTGTGACTGTCTGCAAATTCCCTGCGTAACGTTTATTGTGCTATCTATCAGTGTCTATACAATCAACTGTCGCAACAAAGTATTATGCAAAGTTATGAAAAAGCTGCGACATGGCAGCAATAAAAATCACTCTGGCCTGTGATAAAATTGGATACCATATAGTGCGCGGCTTGGAAAGCCGCGCACTAATGGACAAGGAAATTTGCCTTGCCTTGCAAATCACTACTATTGGTGATTGTCTGTATGATATATAATGTGTATCTTTGCAAATTCAAAATAACCCTTTGAAAAGATGCTACTATCGGATTTACAGACTGGTAAGAGCGGTGTGGTGGTACGCGTGGCTGGCCACGAATCTATGCTATTTTACATCAAATTAAACGTTACCTATAATATATTATGGAATTCAGCGTTTTACATAAAAGATACTATAAAATACAACCAAGCCCCGTTATTGGGGTAAATCTATCTATTATGAGCTACTTTTTGTAGACCGCCTAAAAGAGGCCTTTGAAAAATGAAAATTATGAGATTTACGGATAGACCGGGTAGACTATATAGACTGGTACCACTGGGAGGACTGGATAGATTAGCATCTATTCTCCGCTGCGCTACCAAAACATCCACTGGATGTTTCTTCATTTCCACCATCTTGCTGCTATACGGCTGCAACAATAGAGGCCAGGTCAATACGGGATGGAGCGACTCTATAGCGGTAGAGACCATGGTGATTAGCGACGGGACGACTCCCGCTGAACGCAACTATGTAGGAGCCATAGGGTCGGAGCAAACCATTAGTTTGTCAGCCCCTTTGGCGGGGAAGCTTACCAAAGTGCTGGCCAGAAACGGCCAACAAGTTTCGCGAGGTCAGCTGCTGTTTGTGTTTGACACCACCACTGCCAGCAGCATGCATGCCACAGCCCTTGCCACACTGAAACAGGCCGAAGACGCGCACCGCCGTTTGAGAGCCATCTACCAGGAGGGCGGCATCAGCGACGTGAAGTGGATTGAGATGGAGACCAACCTCGAGAAAGCCCGCCAGACAGAGGTAAGCACCCGCAAGCAGGTGAACGACTGCTTGATAAGAGCCCCTTTTGGCGGGGTGTTGTCGTGCGGAACTATTGAGACAGGGCAAGAGCTGAAGCCCGGCGAGCCTTTCTGCCGGGTGCTCGACCTGAACCGCCTGCGTGTTGAATTCTCGGTACCCGAGCAGGACATATCGATGATAAGCGTAGGCGACACCGCCACCGCCGTGGTGCCCGCCATTGGCGATGGCACAATAAAAGTGTGCATAAACAACAAAAGCCTTGTGGCCAACCCTCTTGGGCACACCTACAAAGTATACGCCACAATAGAAACGGGCGAAACGAGGGACATGCTGCCTGACATGGTGGCAAAGGTGCACATCAAGCTGAATGCCACAGGAGGCATAGTGGTGCCTGCGAGCTGCGTGCAGACAATGCCTGAAGGCTCGATAGTGTGGGCTGTGCGCAATGGCAGAGCCGAGCACCGCCTGATAAGCACCGGCGACTTTGTAAGAAACGGCGTGAGCGTAACCGCGGGACTCGCCGCAGGCGACACCGTTGTGATAGCCGGCCAAGAGAAACTTTATACCGGCGCCAAGATAAAAGCGGCCAACGACATGAATGGTGAAAGGTGAAAGGCTGGATAGAGGGGATAATGAGTTATAAGTTATTAGTTGAGAGTGATAACTGCGTAGCTACTTAAAACTTAAAACTCAAAACTTATAACTAACAACTGCGTCAGCCGCTTAAAAACTTAGAACCAATAACAACTACCTTTTAACAACTTCCGCATATAATGGCACGGAGAGTAAACATGATAGAGGGCGCAATGCGGAGCTTTCCTATATTGGCGTTCTCTCTTGTCATCATTATTGCTGTGGGCATCTATGCTCTGCCTCATCTGAACAAGAACGAGTTTCCAAACATAAAGATAAAGCAGGGCGTAGTGGCCGTTGTATACCCTGGTGCCACCGCCGAAGAGATAGAGGAGCAGGTGGCCGGCAAGGTAGAAGAGTACTTGTTCACGTTTACCGATGTCGACAAGACCCGTACCTACTCATACAGCAAGAACGGCATGCTCTACGTCTTTGTAACGCTGGTGCATTCGGACGACGACCCAAAATTCACATGGTCGCGCATCAGGGAGGGACTCTCACTTTTCAGGCTGACCGACTTGCCGCAAGGCGTGGTGGCCACGGCAGTGATTGACGACTTCGGCAATGCATCGTCGCTGTTGCTGGCAATAGAAAGCGCAGAGCGGTCGCCCCGCGAGCTGGAGACGGCGGCGAAGCAGCTTTCGGCACGGCTGCGCAGCATACCGCAGATGGGTCGCATCAGCATTGTAGGCGACCAGAAAGAGGAGATAGCCGTGCGCATGGACCCTGCAAAGTTGACGCAATATGCCATCACTCCATCCATCGTGTCAGCGGAGCTGGCAGCGCATGGTTTCCGTACCATATCGGGCAAGATAACCAATGCCGACGGCAGCGCCCTCGTTCATGTAACAATACCCTTCGGCGACATATATGAGCTGAGCGAGATGGTGGTGTTTTCCGACCCCGCCACAGGTCAGACCCTGCGGCTGCGCGACGTGGCCACCATAGAGTCGCATTACAAAAAGTCGGCGCCGCACATCAAATACAGCGACAACGATATTGCAGACAACCGTTTTGCTTCGCAAGACAGTGCTACGTCATGGCAGAGCGAGCAAGCTCACTCTGCTCATCTGACTAAAACGCACCGTTGTATTATGCTCTCTATTGAGATGCGCCCCGGCAACAATGTGGTTGACTTTGGCAAGAAAGTAGAGACAATCATAGCCGACTTCGAGCAGAGCTTAACGCCCGACATACACATTCACCGCATCACGGACCAGCCCAAGGTTGTGGACAGTTCTGTACGCTCGTTTCTCAAAGACCTGCTTGAGGCCATCATCATAGTGGTTGTTGTGATGCTGCTGCTTTTCCCGCTGCGCACCGCGCTGGTGAGCTCCACCTCGGTGCCCATCTGCATTGCCGCCACTCTTAGCGTGATGTATTTTATCGGGTTCGAGCTGAACACGGTAACGCTGGCGGCGCTCATTGCCGTGTTGGGCATGATAGTGGACGACTCGGTGGTGGTTATAGACGGCTACACCGACCTGTTGAACAAGGGCCATTCACGATGGTATGCGGCAGCAGTGTCGACAAGCAAGCTGGCCACCTCCATGCTTTTCGCCACAGCCTCTATAGCCATGATGTTTTTCCCTGCTCTGGAGCTGATGAAAAACAATATGATGGGCGATTTTGTGGGGCTTTTCCCCTGGACTATCACGATAGCCCTTGCCTGTAGCTTCCTCTATGCGGTGCTGGTGATACCATTCCTCTCCTCGCACCTTATCAAAAAAACAGCAGACAAGAGTCCCTCTCTGATCAGCCGTATACAGAACAGCTTCTTCGACTGGATACAGAACAGATATGCAAAGCTACTCACGTTCTGTTTCAAACACAAAGCGCTCACCATTGCCAGCGGGGTGATGTGTGTGCTGATTGGTATATTCCTGTTTACGCAAGTCAACATACAGGTGCTGCCCAAAGCCGAGCGCGACTGTCTGGCCGTAGAGCTGCATCTGTCGGCAAATTCGAGTATAGAAAAGACAGGCAAAGTAACCGATTCGGTAGCTGCCCTTCTGCTGAAAGACCCACGGGTGAAGTGCGTTACCTCGTTCGTCGGCATGTCGTCGCCGCGTTTTCACCTGACCTACGCGCCACAGCTACCCTCTGACAACTATGCCCAGCTCATAGTGAACACCACAAGCGACAACGCCACCAAAGAGCTCGTGGCAGAATACGCACAACGCTACGAACACCTGTTTCCCGAAGCGCAGATACGCTTCAAGCAGATGGACTACGAGCCTGTGCAGTCGCAGATAGAGTTTCATATAAAGGGCGACAACTACAGCGACCTCGAAGCCATCAGAGACTCGCTTATACGCATCATGCGATGCAACCCCAACCTCTTCTATGTGCACTCCGACTATGGCGAGACCGAGGAGATGGTCGATGTGGTGCTGAAGACCGACGAGGCCAACAGGCTGGGCATCACTCAGTCGGGGCTGTCGGTGTTTCTCAGCGGGGCATTGTCGGGGACGACGCTCTCCACCATGTGGGAGGGTAACTACAGCATACCTATAGCCATCTATTCGGAGCTGGGCAGCCATGTCGACTACAGCTCGCTGGGCGACCTGCTGGTGCCGTGTGTGCAGCCCGGGGCATGGGTGCCGCTGCGTCAAGTTGCCGACATAGTGCCACGGTTTCACCACAACATCATGCCGCATCGCAACGGGGTGCGGTGTGTTACCGTCTCTGCCGACGTGATGCCGGGCGCATCGCAGGTGCGCGAACACTATAAGATAAAACAGCAACTCGACGATATGCTCAAGACCTACTCGGAGCAGACATCGCAGTCGGCAACCATAAAATACGCCTCTGTTTACAATGCCAACAGTTCGCTGGGAGGCATCACTGTGGAGCACGGCGGCTCTTACGCCTCGTCGGCGGCTCTGATGCCCAGCATCATTATGTCGATAATAGCCGCCATCTGTGTGATGTTCCTTGTGCTCCTCATACACTATGGCAAACTCGACATATCGCTGCTGGCCATCTCCATGTCGGTGCTCTGCATATTTGGCGCCACCTTCGGGCTCTGGCTCTTCGGGCTCGACTTCTCCATCACCGCCGTGCTCGGTATCATTTCTCTTGTCGGCATCATTGTACGCAACGCCATCATCATGTACGACTATGTTGCCGAGCTGCGCAGCAAGGAGCTGCTCTCGGTAACCGAAGCCGCCTATCAGGCCGGCCTGCGCCGCCTGCGCCCCATATTCCTCACCTCGGCAACTACGGCCATAGGCGTGGTGCCCATGATTTTGGCGGGCACCATGCTGTGGATGCCCATGGGTGTCGTGATATGCTTCGGCACACTCTTCACACTGCCCCTCACCATAACCATACTGCCTGTTACCTATTGCGTGGCATTCGAGAACAAAAAACGTAAAAACTTCCGCCCCGTAAAGGTAGGGAGAAAATAGTTTTAAGTTGTTAGTTATTAGTTTTAAGTGGCTGACGCATTTTTCATTTTTCAACTTTCAACTTTTTGTGGCTGACGCATCTATCGCTCTACAATGAAACAAAAGAGATATTTCACAATTTTGCTCCGCAAGCAGGCTGTCGGCAATCGGCAGCTTCGAACCACTGCCTTGTGCACCTTACTTGCCCTCTCCTCGCTTTTATGCGGCGCACACTGCCAGACGCTCACCCTCGACAGCTGCATGGCACTGGCGCGGCGCAACAATGCAGAGATACGCACCTCCCTGATGGAGATAGAGCATGCCCGCGAGGTGAAGCGTCAGGTGTTCAACAAATACTTCCCGCAGGTGAGCCTGGGCGGCTTGGGCTACTACGCCGCAACCCCGCTTGTGCATTTTGGCATCGACGACATACAGTCGTCAGACATGCGCGAGCTCATTCAGGCTTTATACGACCTCGTGTCGAGCACCGGCAGCGATGTCAAGAACGAGCTCTCGCTTATGAAGAAAGGCGTTACGGGCTCAGTCATGGCAGCCCAGCCGCTCTATACCGGCGGTCGCATAGCCACTGGCAACAAGCTGGCACGCATGGGCATCACAGCCTCAGAACTGCAAGCCGAGATAAAGATGCGCGACATTATGGAGGGCGTTGAATCGACATACCTCCTTGTGGTGGGCCTGCAACAAAAAGTGGCCACTGTCAATGCAGCCTTGGCTCTTATCGACTCCATTGACCGTGTGGTGCAGACCGCCATGGCCAATGGCCTCGTAACACGGGCCGATGCACTACAGGTGCAGTTGAAACGCAACGAGATGTTAGCCAACCAGCAACAGCTTGCCAGCGGTATAAAGCTGTCAAAACGGTTGCTTTGCTGCCAGATAGGCATTGACTACAGCGATGCCGTGGTCTTTGTCGACCCGCAGTTCGACATGCCACCACTGCTCTCCCTCGCAAGCCAGGCTGACAACGACGCCCTGCGCCCCGAGGTGCGCCTGCTGCAACTCGGCGTCGACGCCGAACAACTTCAGAGACGGCTCACCATCGGCGAGGCGCTGCCGCAACTCAGCCTCATAAGCTCAGCCTATTACGGCAACATGATACGTACAGACCTCTCGGGCAACGCCGTGGCACTGCTCTCACTCTCAGTTCCTTTGTCGGCATGGGGCGAGACATCGCATAAACTAAAACAACACAACATACGCATAGCCGAGGCTCGCTTAAAACAAGAGCACTACAACCATATGATGGCTCTTGAGGAAGAGAAGGCCTACAGCGACATGGTCGACGCCTACATGCTGCTCAAATCCGACTCAACGGCGCTCAGCGTGGCCAAAGAGAACTATCGGCTGGCTAATCTCAACTATAGCGCCGGACTAACGACACTCTCAGAGCTGCTGCAGGCTCATGCCCTACTGCTTCAGGCACAGAACGCCATAACCGACAGGCACACCGCCTACATCGTGGCGCGCCGCCGCCTGCACGACCTACGCCACAATAAAGGTGAAAAATAAAAATTGAAAATTGAAAAATGCGCCAGCCACTTAAAACTATAAACTATAAACTTAGAGCTATAAATCACCATAATGGTGATGGCGGGTGTGCGATAAAATGCGTATCTTTGCAAACTCATTTCAACTCATAGTAAAGAATGCTACTGTCGGATTTACAGACTGGTAAGAGCGGCGTGGTGGTGCGCGTGGCAGGCCACGGGGCTTTCCGCAAACGCATTATCGAGATGGGCTTTATCAAAGGCACTCGCGTCGAGGCTGTGCTCAACGCCCCTTTAAAAGACCCTATAAAATACCGTATCATGAACTTCGAGGTGTCGCTGCGCCGCGGCGATGCCCAGAAGGTGGAGATTGTTACCGAGGAGGAGGCCGAGCGCGAGATAGTGAACCACGACGACTACCGCGGCATAGAGGCCGACGACTGCACCGCACTGGAGCATATAGCACGCGAGCGCAGCCACACCATCAACGTAGCCCTTGTAGGCAACCCTAACTGCGGCAAAACCAGCCTGTTTAACATAGCGGCTCACGCCCACGAGCGCGTGGGCAACTACAGCGGCGTTACCGTCGACGAGAAAGTGGGGACTTTCCAACACGGCGGCTACACATTCAACCTCATCGACCTGCCGGGCACCTACTCGCTCAGCGCCTACTCGCCCGAAGAGCTCTATGTGCGCAAGCACATCATAGAGAAAAACCCCGACATAATACTCAACGTGGTCGACGGCAGCAACCTTGAGCGCAACCTATACCTCACCACGCAGCTTATCGACATGGATATAACTATGGTTATGGCCGTCAACATGTACGATGAGCTGGAGCGCAGCGGCGACAAGCTCGACATGGCACAGCTCAGCACCCTGCTGGGCATGCCCGTCATGCCCACCACAGGACGCAGCGGCAAAGGCGTCGACGAACTCTTCGACAAGATCATAGAGGTGTTCGAGGGCAAGGAGCGCACCGTGCGCCACATTCACGTCAACCACGGACGCGAGCTGGAAGACTGCATAAGCCGCCTGCGCACCGAGCTCTACGAGCATGGCTTCAGCGACAAGCTCTCTACACGCTTTCTCTCCATCAAGCTGCTTGAAAACGACAAGCAGATGGAGCAATACGCCGCCGCTCACGACCCCGACGGCAGCGTGCTGCGCATGCGAGACGAGATTGCAGCGGCATACAACAAGGCGAACCTTTACCGCACTGTGAAATCGGCGGGGCGCGGCTCAGAGACTGTGGCGCCCAAAGAGGCCGACGACATAGAGAACGCTATTACCGATGCCAAGTATGCCTTTGTTCGCGGTGCCCTCGCCGAGTGCTACCGCCGCAACGAACAGAGCACGCTACACCACACCACCGAACGACTCGACGCCATAGTAACCCACCGCTGGATAGGTTATCCGCTGTTTATCGTCATACTCTTCGTGATGTTTTTCAGCACTTTCTTCCTCGGCCAGTTCCCCATGGACTGGATAGAAGCCCTCTTCGGCTGGTTTGGCAGCCTGATAGAAGACGCCATGAGCCCCGGCCCGCTGCGCAGCCTGCTGGTCGACGGCATCATAAGCGGCGTAGGCTCGGTCATAGTCTTTCTGCCTCAGATACTTATACTCTATCTCTTCATCTCCGTGATGGAAGACAGCGGCTACATGTCGCGCGCTGCCTTTATCATGGACAAGATGATGCACCGCATGGGGCTGCACGGCAAGAGTTTCATACCCATGATTATGGGCTTTGGCTGCAACGTGCCGGCAATCATGGCCACACGCACCATAGAAGACCGCCGCAGCCGCCTGCTCACCATGCTCATAATACCCATGATGAGCTGCTCGGCACGCATACCGGTCTACGTGATACTCACAGGCGCCTTTTTCGGCGGCTTCAAAGCCGCCTGCATCATGATGGGCCTTTACATGAGCGGCATGGTGATGTCGGTGGTCATGGCCAAGGTGTTCAGCCGCTTCTTTGTCAAGGGCGAGAGCCTTCCCTTCGTCATGGAGCTGCCACCCTACCGCATGCCCACCGCCAAGGCGGTGATGCGCCACACGTGGGAGAAAGGCAAAGAGTACCTCAAGAAGATGGCAACCATAATACTGGGAGCCAGCATAATAGTATGGGCGCTGAGCTACTACCCCACTGCCGACAGCCGTCAGCAGCAGGTTGAGAACAGCTACATGGCGCGCATAGGCAAAACCATAGAGCCTGCCATGCGCCCTTGCGGGTTCGACTGGCGGCAGAGCGTGTCGCTCCTTGCCGGCATAGGCGCCAAAGAGGTCGTTGCCAGCACTATGGCGGTGGTCTATGCCACATCCGACGAAGAGGCCGCCACACTGGAAGCCGGATACGAGGAGAACGACAACAAAAGCCGCATACAACGACTGATACGCGACAACATGACGCCGCTGTCGGCGCTCTCCATGCTTCTCTTCATACTGCTCTACATGCCTTGCATAAGCACCGTGGTGGCCATCAAGAACGAGAGCGGCAAATGGCGTTGGGCTTTCTTCACTATAGCCTACACCATAAGCCTCGCTTGGATAGCAGCCACCCTCTTCTACCAGATTGGCAGCCTCCTCTGCTGACGGCAGTCCACTTTTTCAGGCTGGTGCAAGCAGAAGCACCTCGGAACGCCTTACCCCGGATTTTACGCCAAAATTTTAACATTTGACCCCGAATTTTACGCCAAAAAATTAGCGTTTTACCCCGAATTTTGCGCCAAAAATTGTATATTTGCATTCAGAATAAATAAAACAAAACTATGTTTAACAGGCAGGCAATAAGATATTTAAATGAATGGTGCAACAGCATAGACCACCGTCCTTTAGTCATAAGGGGTCCACGGCAGGTCGGAAAAACAACAATAATTAACATATTGGGAGCCACCTTCGACAATTACATTTACCTCAATATGGAGCTCACCAGCGACCGAGAGTTGTTGGAGATGGACATACCGTTGAGCCAGCTTCTGCCACTGCTTTTTGCACGTAGCGGGAAATCGCAAAACGAAGGGGCTACGCTGATTTTCATCGACGAGATACAAAACTCGCCTAAAGCAATAGCCAAGTTGCGCTATTTCTACGAAGAACTGCCGGAGATACACGTGGTGGCGGCAGGCTCGTTGCTTGAGAATACTGTTGATGTGAAGGCGTCGTTTCCTGTGGGGAGGGTCGACTACCTGCCTATCCGCCCCTGCTCTTTCCGCGAGTTTATGGGTGCCATAGACAAAGAGAGCCAGCTCGACATAATGAGGCAGCCCGAGATGACAAGACCTTTCCACAGCGAATACATGTCGCTTTTCAACCAGTACTGCCTTGTTGGCGGTATGCCCGAGGCTGTACAGCATTATGCCGTGCATGGCGACCTGATAGCAGTGGACACCGTGTACCGGCGGCTGCTCCGCGGATATATGGACGACGTTGAGAAATACACCCGGGGAGACAAGACAACAGAGACTGTGCGCTTTGTCATACAACACGGCTGGAGCTTCGCGGGGAGCATCGTCACCCTTGGCAACTTAGCCGGCTCGCAGTACCGCTCCCGTGAGGTGAGCGAAGCCTTTCGCCTGCTGCAGAAAGCCATGTTGCTGGAACTGGTCTACCCTTCGACATCGGCTATGCTGCCAGCCCTGCCCGAACTCAAGCGTGCTCCCAAACTGTTCTGGATGGATACCGGGATGGTCAATTATGTTGCAAAGGTGCGCAAAGAGATAATAGCCGCCACCGACATTCTCGATGTGTGGAAAGGACGCATAGGCGAGCAGATTGTGGCTCAGGAATTGCTGACACTCAACGACGACATCAACCAACAACGCAGCTTCTGGACCCGCGGCAAAGGCACGAGCGGGGCGGAAGTAGACCTGACATGGGTTGTTGACTCCCAGTTGATACCCATAGAAGTCAAGAACGGCCACAACACTCATCTGCGCTCATTGCACAGCTTTATGGACGACACCCCCGGGGATGTGGCTGTAAGGGTGTGGTCGGGACCGTTCAGCGTCGATGATGTCAAAACTGTGAATGGCGGCAAGCTTTTCCGGCTTTACAACATACCGTTCTATCTGGTAGGAGAACTGGAAAACATCCTCCGGCACAACACTAACAGAAAGTAAATCACAAGGTTCTAAAGCGGATTACAAATCAGCGAAATAGGGTTAGAAGAGACAAGAACGGCTCGGAAAATCTTGTTCCCGAGCCGTTCTTGCTATTTTATGGTGAAAGAACTCCACTGCGTGGTGCGAAACGTGCCAAAGGTGTTTTTAGCCCCGGACGAGCCGGACAGCGCGTCCGTAGTACCGGTAGTTGCTGCCGTTCGTGCGGAAGTTGCCGACGTTGAAGTACACGCTCCACGCGTCGTAGCTGCTGCTGTACGTGGACGACCAGTAGCTGCCGTAGGACCCGACGTTGGAGACGCTCGTGCCGCTGCGGTAACCGGAGGCCGGCAGAAACACCGCACCCGCCGCCTCCATCTGCAGCCAGTCGGCTACGGTGTAACGGTTGGTGGTGAAGCTGACATTGTATGTGTTGATGCTGGCTGGCAATGTGACACCGGCAGGGTGTGTGTAACTGTCGGGAAACACTATCAAGCCGTTCTTGCCGCCTACCTCTGCCTTGACGTAACGGGCGTTGGCTGTGCCGTTGACAGTCGACGATGTGCGCGTGTTGAAGATATAACCCTGGGCATCGTGCGAAGGTGTGTGCCACTGACCAGCGGCGTTGCCGCCGTTGCGGATGGCGTTGAATACACCCCAGTCGGCGTTGGAGAAGGGGTGGCCGGGGTAGTCGGTGAGATTGTAGGTGTACGACGAACCGTAAGTGGGGCCGTAACCGTAACCATTGCTTGAATTACCAGGATAGTCAGTATTATACGGCATATAACGCATATTGCCGTTGTTCCATCCACTGGTGCCCCATCCGAACAGGTCGCGGTCGACGTTTGTAGCGGTGGAGTTCTGGCTGGTTGTGGTGCCGAAGTAGTCGTACTGCCTATCCGCAAACTTCCAGTACGGGGTGGCGGCGGAGCCGATGTACTGCAGGTTGCCGGGGGCAAAGACCACAGACTC
>JAFTDW010000040.1 GCA_017454015.1 Bacteroidales bacterium
TACAACTGGCAGGAAACAATAGCAAATTGAAGTGCCGCCAGGTGGGAAATCCCTCTCAGAGAGACGATTTCTGCAAATTTATCCTCTGAGAGGGATTTTACCTATGGATATTGATTATCCCAAATTGGTCATTAGGCCGGATAGCAATAATTATCTATCAGAAATTCATTGGTTTCTTCGCAACCCTTGCCTTTTCTGAAAAGTGGGGGACTTTTCAGGGCTCGGCTTACATGTCCACTGGACATGTTCATGCCTTCACTGTATTTGACAGCAATCTACTCGAAACTAACACCGCTCTGACATAAACCCATTGACCGATTTGGGGTTAAAATCGGAGAAAATCCAAAGATATAATTATCGAAATGCACCTTTCGGGCGCACATGCGGGCGGGACGCCCGAGCTACATAAGGATTGGCTTACGCTCTGCAGGTGCAGTGGTCGCAGTGGCCGTCGCCCCGCTGGCATTTGTGCCGCGTTGCATCGTGGCTCTCGCAGGGGCGCTTAAACTCACGGCTGCGGCCGCAGAGCATCTTGATGCCAAGACCTGCCATAAGCAGCGCCAGCGCCGCCACAGCGGCAAGCAGGGTTATCAATAGCGAGGCCATGCGGTATGCCGGTTTACGAATTATGAGTATCTGATCCCGCGGTGCGGGTCTTGCTGTCGGCCTTGGCTTGGAACTTGGCATTCTCGACAATGAAACGCTCGTGGCGTCCCTCGCCTATTAGTCCGCACTCGTCGTAGGCCTTTACGTCGAAGACCAGCCTGCGGCGGTCCACCTCCACCAGCTCGCTGTCGCACCACACGCGCAAGCCTACCGGCGTGGCGGCAGTGTGCGAGATGTCGAGGCGTGTGCCAACGGTCGACTGTCCTTCCTGCATCAGGGGTGCCACGCTCTCGCTGCAGGTCTGCTCCATGAGTGCCACCATCATGGGGGTGGCAAAAACCTCGGCAAGACCGCTGCCTATCCTGGCGGCGGTCATTGCCGTGGTTACTGTCTGCTCTATGTGGCCTTTTATGCCTGGCTGCATGGCTATCTCTCACGTATCACGTTGCCGTGCTCGCGCACTATCTGGCGATAGAAGCTGTCGGGGTAGCGCGGCATGTCGGGCGAGGCGCAGCCGCCGGTGGCTGTGGTCTTGAAGTGGCCGTCCTCCTCTTTCTTGATGTTGCCGTCCATGTATTTCACCAGCAGGTAACGGTCGAGCTCGTTCCACTGCTGCATCATGTGGCTTGCCTGGCGGCCGCAGAAACGGTTGAGCTCAGCAGTTAGGGCTTTGTCGTCGGTGAGGCTCTTGGCTTTGTTGTCCATCTTGGCCACCTCGTCGATGAAGCCTTTCTCAAGGTTGCTCTGCACTTTCTGCAGGTCGACAATCATGTCTTTATAACGGCTGTACACGAAGTTGCTCACGCGGTTGAAGAGCCAGAAGGCTGCAGTCTCCGAGTATTGGGTCATGGAGCCGTTACCCTCGCGGAAGCAGAGGGGTATGTCGGTGATGCCGCAGTACATGGGGCAGTAGCAGGTGCTGTAGGTGTCGTCGACGCCAAACCAGAGTATGCCGCCCACCTTGTCGGGCATCCAGCTGCGGCATTGAGCCACAAAGCTGAAGCCAGTCTGCTGTGTGGAGGTGGCGCGCTCGTGAATGTATTTCTTGCCGTCAATTTCCCAGCTCATGGGGCGCCAGCGGTAGGGGCAGGCGAAGGGGCCTGCTCCCGGGTCGCGTGTCATGTCCATGGCGGTGCCCTCATAGTGGTCGCGCATGAGGCTCATGGCTTCGCGGAGGTCCACTTTATGGTCGGGCACTATCCAGAGGGGCATACGCTCGGCCGAGGGGTCGCCCATGGCGTATTTCTCATACTGTTTCATGCTGCCGTTAACGCGGTTGAACATGGCATAGACGCGGGCGTCGCAGGCACGTATGCCGCTGAAGGTGAGGGGGCAGTAGGCGGCGCTGAAGTCAAAGTCGGCGTCGGTGCCTTCGTACCAGCCGCAGGCACGGGCGTAGGTGATGACGTCGGCAGCGTAGACGCACTCAAGCTCTTTGTCGTTGATATGCTTGGCTATGTTGTTGCTGCTGATAGCCTTGAACGATTTCTTCACCTCTTGCGGGAAAGTGGTGATACGTGCCTGGTTGGCGTGGCCGCTCACGTAGCCGTCGGGGATGCGGCGTGCCACCCATACGGCACCGTCCTTGTACTGGTATTTGAGTTTCTTTGCCAGGTCGGCCTTCACTGGCTCGCTGCGTTTGGCCTGCATCTCGAGAATCCACACCTCGTTGGGGTCGCAGATGCTGAAGCTCTCGCCTTCGCTGCAGTAGCCGTAGTCTGCCACCAGCTTGGTCATCCAGTAGATAGCCTCGCGAGCGTTCTTGGCACGCTGCAGGGTTACGTAGATAAGGCTGCCGTAGTCGATGCCGCGTATCTCGCCTTTCCAGCACTCCTCGCGTCCGCCGTAGGTGGTCTCGCCTATGGCGAGCTGGTGCTCGTTCATGTTGCCTACCACGTTGTAGGTGTGTGCCACCTGCGGTATCTCGAAGAGCTTGCGGCCGCTGTCCCAGTCGTAGAGCATGAACATGGTGCCCTCGGGGTAGTCGGCAACGCGACGGTAGTAGAGCTCGCCGTAGAGCACATGGCTGTCGGCGGCGTAGGTTATCATGGTGCTGCCGTCCTTGGTGGCACCTTTGGTGAAGAGAAAATTGGTGCAGGCCTCGGCCTTGACACCCAGCAGGATGGCGATGGCCAGCGCGCACGCTGCTGCGATACGTTTTAGTTTCATGGTGTTTATGGTTTTATTGTTGTTTTTTTGCGGGGTTGTGGGGTTACGTTTTTTTCGTTATACCGGGATTACTGGATTATGCAATCTATTTTATTTCCCAGGTTGCGCCGTCTTTGCCGTCTTTCACGGCAATGCCGAGTGAGCCGAGGCTGTCGCGTATCTTGTCGCTGGTGGCCCAGTCCTTGTTGGCCTTGGCGGTGGCGCGGATGTCGAGTATCATACCCATCAAGCCGTCTATCAGCGCCGTGTTGTCGGTGGCGGTCTCGTCGCGCAGGCCCATCACCTCAAAGAGGAAAGTCTCGAACACCTTGAGCAGCTCCTCTTTGTCGGCCTGCGAGAGGGTGGCTTTGTGGTCGGCCACGGTGTTGACGATTTTCGAGGCGTCGAAGAGGTGGCTTATCACCACCGGTGTGTTGAGGTCGTCGTTCATGGCGTCGTAGCACTTACGGCGGTAGCCGCTCACGTCGACGGACGAGTTCTTGGAGGGCTCAATGCCTTTGAGTGTGCGGTAGGACTGCATAAGGCGGCGGTAGCCCTTCTCAGCGGCTATGAGGGCTTCGTTGCTGAAGTCCACGGTGCCGCGGTAGTGCGCCGTGAGTATGAAGAAACGTATGGTCATGGGGCTGTAGGGCTGCGACAGCATCTCGTTGCCGTCCTTGTCCTTGTGGCTGCCTTTAAAGAACTCTTCAAGGGTTATGAAGTTGCCCAGCGACTTGCCCATCTTCTTGCCGTTGATGGTTATCATGTTGTTGTGCATCCAGTAGCGGCAAGGGCCGTGGCCTGTCACTGCCGTGGCCTGCGCTATCTCGCTTTCGTGGTGGGGGAACATGAGGTCCATGCCGCCGCCGTGTATGTCGAAAGTCTCGCCGAGGTACTTGCAGCCCATGGCGGTGCACTCGGTGTGCCATCCGGGGAAGCCGTCGCTCCAGGGCGAGCGCCAGCGCATGATATGTTCGGGCTGGGCTTTCTTCCAGAGGGCGAAGTCGGCGGTGTCGCGTTTCTCGTCCTGCCCGTCCAGCTCGCGGGTGGTGGAGAGCATCTCGTCGAGCACGCGTCCGCTCAGCTGCCCGTAGCTCTTGTGGTCGGCGGCGTATTTGTGCAGGTCGAAGTACACGCTGCCCTGCGACTCGTAGGCGTAGCCGTTGGCCAGTATCTTCTCCACGAGCTCTATCTGCTCGGGGATGTGGCCGCTGGCGTGGGGCTCTATGCTTGGAGGCAGCACGCCGAGGCGTTCCATGGCGCTGTGGTAGCGGTTGGTGTAGTACTGCGCCACCTCCATAGGCTCCAGCTGCTCCAGACGCGCCTTCTTGGCTATCTTGTCCTCACCCTCGTCGGCATCGTTCTCAAGGTGTCCCACATCGGTGATGTTGCGCACATAGCGCACCTTGTAGCCTATATGGGTGAGGTAGCGGTACAGCAGGTCGAAGGTTATGGCGGGACGCGCATGGCCAAGGTGCGGGTCGCCGTACACAGTGGGACCGCACACATACATGCCCACACGACCCTCCGTGGTGGGCTTGAAGATTTCCTTGTTGCGCGAAAGGGTGTTGTATATAGTCAGTTCTTCGCTAATCATATATCTGTATTTCAAAGTGTTTACAATGATGGCCTGAGAATTTGCCACCAACAAAGCTATTTGCAAAGATACTATTTTTTTATGAGTTTACCGAGAGTAAATTCTGAGGTCGTTGTATTTATTTTTTTGTCAACCTTGTTTTAACTCGTGATTTCGCGTTTGGGGCAGGTGCGTAAGTGACGTGTAGGAAACAAGTTGCGGAAGTAATGCCTCGATGTGGCAAACTCTTGTTTGTCGCTGTCGCGAGCAGCTAAGACAAAGAATAAATAGTGTAAACAGCTGCGTTTTGATTTTTTTTTCGTATCTTTGAAAACCAATACGGAAACATCAAAATTAACTAACTTTAATAATAATCAAATAATTAAGCGACAAATGAAAATATTGGTTTTGAATTGTGGCAGCTCTTCTATCAAGTATCAGCTTGTCGACATGGCAAACAACGCCCAGGTGATGGCCAAAGGTCTGCTGGAGCGCATTGGTCTGGAAATGGGTGAGTTCACCCACAAGTGGAATGGCCAGAAGCACTACGAGCAGGTGCCTATTCCCGACCACACCGCCGGTATAAAGATTGTCCTCAACGCACTTATCGACCCCAACATGGGTGTCATCAAGGACTTCAATGAGATTGGCGCCGTTGGCAACCGCGTGGCCCACGGTGGCGAGAGCTTCGACCGCAGCGTGCTGGTGACCGACGAGGTCATAGAAAAAATCAAAGCCCTCACCCACCTTGCACCGCTCCACACCCCCGGCAACCTCGCCGGCATCTACGCCATGCGCGAGGTGCTGCCCAACGTGCCGCAGGCCGTGGTCTTCGACACCGCCTTCCACACCACCCTGCCGCCCAAGAGTTTCCTCTACGGCGTCCCCTACGAGTACTATGAGAAATACGGCGTCCGCCGCTACGGCTTCCACGGCACCAGCCACAAGTTCGTTGCCGAGAAGGCCGCCAAGATGATTGGCCGCGACTGGAAAGAGCTCAAGATTGTCTCCTGCCACCTCGGCAGCGGCGCCTCCATCTGCGCCATAGACCACGGCAAGAGCTTCGACACCACCATGGGCATGACTCCCCTCGAGGGTCTGCTTATGGGTTCGCGCCCAGGCGATGTCGACCCTGGCGTCATAGAGTTCATCATCAAGAAAGAGATTGTCGATAACGGCAAGGACTGGAAAGACATAACCAAGATACTTAACAAGCAGAGCGGCCTCGTGGGCATCAGCGGCGGCAAGCAGGACATGCGCGACATACGCGCCGGGCGCGACGCCGGCGACGAGCGCTGCACCTACGCTTTCGACATGTTCGCCCAGCGCGTGAAACGCTACATCGGCGGCTACATGGCCGAGATGGGCGGCTGCGACCTGCTGCTCTTCACCGGCGGCATAGGCGAGAACGCCTGGTTCATGCGTCACCCCATCCTCGATGGTCTGGAGTGCCTCGGCTTAAAGGTCAACATGGAGCTCAACGACAAGATTATGGGCGAGGACTGCGTCATCAGCACTCCCGACTCGAAGATGGCTGTCGTTGTTGTCACCACCGACGAGGAGTATGTCATTGCCAGCGACACCTACAGCCTCGTAACCAAGTAATCAAAATAAATTTTCAATTCGGAGTACTCTGATTGTAACTGTTCAGAGTACTCTGATTATTCTATACATAAGTGAAAGAAACAAGAATAGCGGCCATCCTGTCCATCGTGTTCCTGCTATGCTTTGCCGCTCCGCACGCCATGGCGCAGCAGCCCATGTACTCGGTGACCAACGCCAAAGCCATCAAGCTCTACGAGAAAGGCCGCAACCACCTATACCTCTCCAACATGCCCGAGGCGGTGCGCTGCTTTGAGCAGGCACTGAAACTCGAACCCGAGTTTGTGGAGGTCAACCTTATCATGGCCGACCTCAGCCTCGACGAGGGGCTGAACGACCAGGCCCGCAAATACTACTATGCCGCAGTGAAGAAGAAACCGGCGTTCCACACCCCGGCATGGCTGCAGCTTGGACAGCTCGAACTCAAGACGGGCGACTACGCGCAGGCCAAGAAATGCTTCGAGACCTTCCTGAAACTCGACAAGAAGAATGCCGACAAGCGCGCCACGGCGCAGCTGGGCCTCGACTGTGCCAACTTCCGCATACAGGCCCTTGCCAACCCCGTGCCTTTCACCCCGCAGAACCTCGGCGGCGCCATCAACAGCGAGGACGACGAGTACCTGCCGGCACTCACCGCCGACGGGCAGACGCTCATCTTCACGCGGCGCTTCCCGCGCACCGCCGCCACCACGGCCAACTCCGCCGAGGAGGAGGACTTCTATATCTCCACCCTTGGCGAGAACAACGCATGGAGCAAGGCCCGCCGCATGGGCGAGCCTGTCAACAGCACCGACAACGAGGGCGCCCAGTGCATCTCGCAGGACGGCCGCGTCATGATATTCACCGCCTGCGGCCGCAACGACGGCTTTGGCCGCTGCGACCTCTACATGTGCGTGCGCAAAGGCAACAGCTGGTCCAAGCCCCGCAACCTCGGCCCCAGCGTCAACACCTCGGCGTGGGAGTCGCAGCCAAGCCTCTCCATCGACGGCAAGACGCTCTATTTTGTCAGCGACCGCAAGGGAGGGCACGGCGGCATGGACATCTGGGTGAGCCGCATGACCGCCACGGGCTGGAGCAAGCCCGTCAACCTCGGCCCCAACATCAACACCTCGGGCAACGAGATGAGTCCTTTCATACACTACGACGACCAGACGCTTTATTTCTCCAGCAACGGCCACATAGGCATGGGCGGGCAAGACCTCTTCTTCTCGCGGCGCCAGGCCGACAGCACCTGGGGCAAGCCCGTCAACCTCGGCTACCCCATCAACACCGGCGGCGACGAGGTGAACCTCATCGTCAACGCCTCGGGCGACTTGGCGCTCTTCTCGTCCGACAAGCTCGGCGGCTTCGGGCGGCAGGACCTCTACGCCTTCGCGCTCCCGGCAGTGGCACGCCCACAGGCGGTGACCTATATGAAAGGTGTGGTCACCGACGCCAAGACCTCCAAGCCGCTGGCGGCCAACTTCAAGGTTACCGACCTTGCCAGCGGACGCACCGTGGCCGAGGCACAGGCCGACCCTGTCAGCGGCAGCTTCATCATAAGCCTGCCCGGCAAACACAACTACGCCCTTATTGTCACCATGGACGGCTACCTCTTCCACTCCGAGAACTTCGAGCTCACCCACGGCACACCGGAGAAGCCATTTCTTCTCAACGTGGCCCTCGAACCCGTCGAGGTGGGCCGCAGCATAACCCTGCGCAACGTCTTCTTCGAGTCGGGCCGTTACGAGCTCCTCGACCAGTCGCTTGTGGAGCTCAACAAAGTGGTGGAGCTGCTCACCAACAACCCCTCGCTCAAGATACTCCTCGCAGGCCACACCGACAACGTGGGCAAACCCGAGGACAACCAGAAACTCTCCGAGAACAGGGCCAAGGCCGTATACGACTACCTCGTGAAGCAGGGCATCAAGGCCGACCGAGTGGCCTACAAAGGCTTCGGCGAGACCAAGCCCATAGCCGACAACAGCACCGAAGAGGGGCGCGCACAGAACCGCCGCACGGTGTTCACCATAGTCAACAAATAGTCTTTGCTCAGACACGTGATCTCGCAATAACGCGATAACGATATTACGAAAAAAAAGCCTCCTCATAATATTATGGAAAAGAAAAACGTAGTGGTATTGACCGGCGCTGGCATCAGCGCCGAGAGCGGCATCCCCACCTTCCGCGACGCCGACGGCCTGTGGGAGAACTACCGCGTGGAGGATGTGGCGACCTACGACGCCTACCTGCGCAACCCCGAGCTGGTGCTCAACTTCTACAACGAGCGGCGCCGCCAGCTCTTCAAGGTGAAGCCCAACGAAGGGCACCGCCAGCTTGTGCGCCTTGAGGAGCGCTACAACGTGGTGGTAGTGACGCAGAACATCGACAACCTGCACGAGCAGGCCGGCTCCACCAATGTGCTGCACCTCCACGGACTGCTCACGCAGGCTCGCAGCGACCGCAACGACGACCTCATTGTCGAGATAGGCAGCCGCGACATACACCTTGGCGACCTCGCGCCCGACGGGGCGCAGCTGCGCCCCCATATAGTGTGGTTTGGCGAGGCAGTGCCCAACATAGAGCCCGCCGCCGAGCTGTGCCGTAAAGCCGACTATTTCATTGTCGTGGGCACCTCTATGAATGTCTACCCTGCCGCGGGGCTTATCCACTATGTGCCGGCCGGCGTGCCCTGCTACCTCGTCGACCCCAAGGCCGTGGCGGTGTACCGCGACGTTACAGTGATACAGGAGAAAGCCAGCACCGGCGTCAAGAAAGTGGTCGACGCCCTGCTGGAGTTATAGCAGATCCACCAAGTGGCGGCACTTGATGGCGAGGCCGTGCTTCCTGGCGCAGGCGCGCAGATGGAGCACACAGGCTGGGTCGCTGCTGGTTATGGTGTCGGCACCCGCGCCGATGGCCGAGGCAAGCACTTGCCGCCCCAGCTCCGAACCGATAGCCTCAAAATAGTTGTTAAACAATTCGTTGTCACCGCATGTCAGTGCAGGCTCGCCGAGGTCGACAAGCCGCAGGCCTTTGACTTGCCCCAGCAGCTGCCGCGGCTCCTCCTTTAGTTTGTAGTCGCGCAGCGTAGGACTGTGGTCCACATAGGCCACGGTGTGGTTGTAGCCCTTGTCCGACGGCATATAAGGCACCACATGGCACAGGAAGTCCGAGATGTCGTACATCTTGTCGGCCAACTGGCGGCACTCCTGCCAGCGGTCGCTGTCGGCAAACAGCTGCCCAAAGCGGGTCTTGACATACGCCGCGCAGCCGCTGCCGCAACTCACCACGTAGCGCTCGTGCCTGAAAGCATCCATCATACGCTCCCCCAGCTTGCGCGCCCCCTTGGTGTCGCCGCACTCGTGGAGCAGACGCCCGCAGCAGGTGAGCTTCTCGGGATAGTTGCAGTCCACGCCATGACGCGCCAGCAACTGGGTCATCCGCGCCGCCGTGTTGGGCGAGTACTGGTCTATGCAACAGGGTATGAAGACTCCCACTGTAAGTTTATTGCTGTCCATGATTGTTTGATAATCAGAAAGTCCGACTGCATGAGGCCTTGCCAAACCTCTTTGCAAAGATATTGTTTTTTAACCAATTTTGCAATATTTATTGTCATTTTGCGTTAATTAGGGCATGACAGTGTCCGTTATCATGTTGGCGCTTGCCGTGTTGCCGGCATTGGTTCTCTCCGTGTACATCTATAGGAAAGACACGGTGGAGAAAGAGCCTGTCGGCATGCTCTTCAAGGCTTTCCTCTTTGGAATGATGTCGTGTGTTCCGGCAATACTGCTGGAGATGCTGTTGTCGACCTTCGACCCGCAGGCGCCGGTGCTCAGCGGCCTGTGGAACGGCTTTGTGGTGGCGGGCTTCAGCGAGGAGCTCTGCAAGCTGCTGTTGCTCTCCCTTGCCGTGTGGCGCAGCCGCGAGTTCAACGAGTACTTCGACGGCATAGTCTATGCCACCTTCGTGAGTCTCGGCTTCGCCAGTCTGGAGAACATAGGCTATGTCTTCTCCACCGGCGACCTTGCCGCAGCCCTCTCCACGGGTGTGATGCGGGCTTTGCTGTCGGTGCCGGGGCACTTCCTCTTCGGCGTGGTGATGGGCTACTATTTCGGGCTGGCACGCTTCGAACCCGCCAGGCGCGAGAGGAACCTCACCAAGGCGCTGCTCTATCCGCTGGCACTGCACGGCACCTTCGACGCACTGCTTATGATACCCGAGAGCATGAGCGGAGAGCTGCAATCCATTGTTGCCGTGGTGCTTTTTGCCGCTTTTATATGGTTCGACATAAAACTATGGAAGATAGGCATGCGGCGCATGCGGGAACTGCAGCAACTGTCGAAGCAGCAGACCAACGACGACGACAGCTACGGCGGCAGCAACCTATGGGGCGACGACAACTACCCCACCGACCCCTTCAAACAAATCGACTGGAATATATAACAGGCATATTCCAATCCCGCCGCATATTACTGAAAAGCATATCGATGTAACCGCTATTGAGCTGGGAGACAACGTGGTTATTCTTCCTTTTTCCAGTTTAGAAACTGTTTTGATTTTAGGAGAGTCCTATTAATTCGTCTTTAATGATTTTGCCCTTGCAGGACGCAATTGTAACTTACTGATTTACTCAAGGCGCTGCCAATTGGGCTGATTGATTTATGCACCTTATTCGCTATCCATGTTATTAATTTCAAAAGTGCTCATGACCTCGGTTCAGGGCAATTTTTAGAGGTTGCCTTTAGTTTCTTAGTCCGGTTGTCTCGTTCTTTGTTTGTTGCCTAAAATAATTCATCACACTGCATAGTGGAATGTTTTCCATCCAACCTTGGTCAATATATGGCTTCATGGAACAGCGCAGACCTTTCAGCTTTTTGTCACCTTGGTCAATGGTGATGAACTGTCGCAGCGATTTGCTTTTAACATTCTCCTCGGCTTTTACCTCTATTGGTATTATTCTACTGTGTGTCTGAACCAGGAAATCAATCTCCACTTGCGAATTCTCTTTGCTAAAGTAACTGATATGCAATAAATGTTCTGGAATAAGCTGTTGTAACACATAGTTCTCCGTGAATGCACCTTTGAATTCCTTGAATACTTCATTGTTGGCTATCATTTGTGCCAGACCTGTACCTGCCAGTGCACCAAGCAAACCAATATCCAGCAAGAACAGTTTGAAAGCATTGAAATCTTCATAGATTTTCAAAGGCACTTCTGGTGTTTTGCTTCGATATATTTTATGTACAAGACCCGCATCGACCAACCATTGTATGGCCACCTCGAAATCCTTGGCACGTCCACCTTTCTTGACCGCACCATAGATAAATTTCTTGTTCTCTTTTGCCAATTGGGCGGGTATGCTGTTCCATACCATTCTGATACGTTCCGTTTCAGCACCTGCATGCTTCGAAATGTCATTGGAATACGAAGCAATTATTTTACTTTGTATTTCACGGATATTCAAAACATCTTCCTTGGTGACCCAATTGAGAACGACCTCAGGCATTCCACCGACAAAGAAATATTGGCGAAGCAGATCCTCAAGTGTGTCTCCAAGTGTTGTTATCGACTCCCATTCGCATTCATTCAGTACTTCCGCGAGTTTATCGTACCCTTTTGCCCACAGAAACTCTTCGAACGACATGGGATAGAGTCTTATGGTATCTACCTTGCCCACAGGATATGACTCGCCAGGATGATGCACTACCCCCAATAGTGAACCGGCTGCTATAACATGCAACTCTGGCATATTCTCGCAGAAATATTTGAGCGAAGTGATGCCGTTTGGTGCTTCTTGTATCTCGTCAAAGACAAGCAATGTCTTCCATGCCTCAATTCGTTGCCTTGTGTTGGCAACAATATCACGAACTATGCGGTCGGGCTTAAGATTACGCAAAAACAATGATTTGGCGAATTCTTCATCTGCACAGTTTACATAAACCATGTTTTCAAACTCTTTATTGCCAAACTCCTTCATGAGCCATGTCTTCCCCACCTGACGAGCACCTTCCAATATAAGTGGCTTTCGTATAGGCTTGTTCTTCCACGCAACCAACTGGTTATAAAGTGTTCTTTTCATTGCTTATACATTTTTTTTGACGAATAATCAGTGCAAAGATACACTTTTTTTGACGAATATACACTAATTTTTACATTTTTTTTGACGAATAACGCTTGCCTTTGACTTTCCCAGCTCCAGTGCATAAGAATATTTTGGGCTAATTGAAATTATTTGTGTATCTTTGCAAAAAAATGAATAGGCCATGCCGCAGCATGAAACCGACTTTTAAAATGTAATTAAACATCAATCACTAACAACCAATATGTTCACAGGAATTATAGAGACCACCGCGCGTGTGGTTGACATCCAGAAAGAGGGCACCAACTACCATTTCACCCTCGAAGTACCCTTTGCCGACGAGCTCTCGATAGACCAGAGCATGGCGCACGACGGCTGCTGCCTCACCATTGTGAAGGTCGACAAAGAGCGGCGCCGCTATGTAGTCACCGCCATGGACGAGACCATGCTCCGCACCAACCTCTCCACATGGGCTGTAGGCACCGAGGTCAACGTGGAGCGCAGCATGCGCCTCGACGGACGTTTCGACGGCCATATAGTGCAGGGCCATGTCGACCAGACTGCCCGCTGCGTCAAGGTTGTCGACGAGGACGGCAGCTGGCGTTTCTATTTTGAGTACGACCCCGCCGCCGAAGGCTCCAACATCACGGTGCCCAAGGGCAGCATCTCCATCAACGGGGTGAGCCTCACGGTGGTCGACAGCGCCAAGGGGAGCTTCAGCGTGGCTATAATACCATACACCTACAAGGTGACCAACTTCCACAACTTCGCAGTAGGCACCGTGGTCAACATTGAGTTCGACGTCTTCGGCAAGTACGTGCAGCGTCTGCTGGAGGAGTATATGAAAAGGCCTTAGACATCCCTGTCAGGAGCCTAAGGACTTGTGGTTATACGTAGCCAATTCTCTTACAACAGTTTCTTGCGGAGGTTGGCCAGCATGTCGTCGGTCATACGGTCGAGGTCGTACTGCGGGCTCCAACCCCATTCGTTGCGGGCGCAGCTGTCGTCCATCTTGTCGGGCCAGCTGTCGGCGATAGCCTGCTTGATAGGTTCCGGCTCATAGACCATCTCGAACCCGGGGCAACGTTTCTTGATAGCGTTGTAGATAATCTCGGGGTCGAAGCTCATAGCGGTGACGTTAAACGAGTTGCGGTGCACCAGCTTTGAGGGGTCGGCTTCCATGATGTCAATCATAGCCTTCTGTGCGTCGGGCATATACATCATATCCATGTAGGTGCCTTTCTTGAGAGGGCAGGTGAACTTCTCGCCCTTCACTGCGGCGTAGTAAATCTCCACGGCATAGTCTGTGGTGCCTCCGCCCGGCAGGGTCTGGTAGCTGATGAGGCCGGGGAAACGCACGCTGCGGGTGTCGACGCCGAAGCGGGTGAAGTAGTAGTCGCTAAGCAGCTCGCCGGTGACCTTGGTGACACCGTAGATGGTGTTGGGACGCTGTATGGTGTCCTGCGGGGTGTTGTCGTGCGGGGTGGAGGGGCCGAAGGCACCTATCGACGAGGGGGTGAAAACGGCGCAGCCAAAGAGGCGTGCCACCTCGAGGCAGTTGACGAGGCTGCCGATACCCACGTTCCAGCCCAGCATGGGGTTGAGCTCCGCCGTAGCGCTCAGTATGGCGGCGAGGTTGTAGATAGTGTCTATCTGGTACTGCTTCACGGCCGTGGCTATCTGCATGATCTGCGTGGAGTCGATGCGCTCCACGGGGCCGCGCTCGTACGGGTCGCCTTTCAGCGGACGGAGGTCGCTACATACGACATTGCTGTCGCCATAAACATCGCGAAGATTGCGTGTCAGCTCCGAGCCAATCTGGCCGCCGGCACCTACGATAAGGATTCTCTTCATTTTATTTTGCTTTTTATTATTGTTTGAAGATATTGTTTATCACCGTAACAGCCGCAATGTCTTACACTTATGCAACAACACTGCCAGCCGTTTCGTAGTTGCAAATATACGAAATTTTAAGCGAATAGTGATTTGTCCCACACAATCTTTATACAAAATTAAAAATGAAATCAAAATAATAAAATGAGCAGCACCCGTAAAAATAAAACACAGACAGCGAATAAAAGCCCTGTAAGGGCGTAAATCCAACAGCCCTGGGCACCGCCCTGGGTATAAACGTCATCAAAGCACCTGCGCCCTGCAAGGGCAAAATCAATTTTAGTGATATGCAAATAATAACTTGGGAAATTGAGAGCGCCAGTTCTCCGCTGCGCTATCGAAATGCCACTGGCATTTCTTCACTCCGGGACGCATGTTGTTTTCTGTCCATGTTTTGCTTAATAGGTGCTCATGGCCTCTGCAATTGAGAGTTTGCCCCTCCGGGGCAATTCTGTCCCAACTTATTTTTTAAACGTTACTTAGGTATAACTTCTATCAATCCTAATAAAAAACCCTCGGCAAACCGCCTCCCCCGCCCTTCCGCGTCCGCCTTGCCGCAGCTTCAAATAGCCGTTGCCGTGTCCTTGGTGGGGTGCTGGCGTGAGGTGATGGCTTTTTCCAACATGTAGGAAGTTCCGAAGACATCGCGGTACACCAGTGTCTCGTCGTCCACATAGGTCACCACATAGCGTTTGGGCACCACGCCGCCCAGTTTCAGGTAGCACATGATGGACAGCATGTTGCTGTCGAGGCTCCACTCAAAATGCTGGGCCTCCTCGCGTGTCACATCCTCCGAGTCGTCCCACATCCTGCCGTGCCCGTCGGCCAGATATATCTCATGCTCAGTGCCGCGCAACCACTCACCCTCAAGCGCCTCCGCGCTGTAGATGACGCGCTGCCTCCGTGCAATAATCCTGAGGTTCACCACCTCTGCGCTGTCCTGCTGCAACAGGTAGCTCTCTGGTTGTCGTGCCGTCTGCCGTGCGGTATCGGGTGCTTTTATGGCTGCCGTGTCGGCGGGGACAGACGCTGACGGGGCCGCCGCCCCGTGGTCGCCCTGCTGCCTGTCGCCACTGTGGCAGGCAGCAAGCAGCAGCATAGCCATAACCATTATACACCACCATCTCATAGCTTTATCAGTTTAGCCCCCACACCTTGGAACTGCGGCATCGTCATGCCCACGTTGGCACCTATATAGGTAGGGTCGCATATAGTGTAGCGACGGCCGTCGATAGTGAAATAGTCGCCCTCCACCGCTTCGGGGAACGCCACGGCTGTGGCTATGTGCCCCGGCCAGTTCACCAGCACCACGTCGAGCCCCAGCAGGTCGCGCACCAATATGCAGTAAAGTATGGAGCGGTCCTCGCAGTCGTTCTTGGGGTAGAAGAAGCTCTCGTCGCCGAAGAGCGGCCGTTCATAGCCGAACTGGTCTTGGTCGGTGGCGTAGTCGAAGCCTGTCTGCACGAAGTCGAGCAGCATCAGGGCGGCCTTCTTATTGCTCATGCCAGCCAATTGGCTGCGCAGTGCGGGGTATAGTGTCGACTTCACGCTGTCGCTAAGGCCTGCCAAGGCGTAGTAGTCCCATGCGTCGCTCAGCGGGTAGTCGCGCAGGAAATCCATCAGCCGCTCGTCCACGCTCACCGTGGCCTTCATCGTGCCGAACCGTTCAGCTTGCACTGTGCGGCTGCGCCTCTTGCCGTCGCCGAGGTCGGGCATACGGCTCATCAGTATGTTAGCCACCTGTTCGCGAGGGAACGCCACAGAACACACCTCCACACTCTTTATCTTCTCGCGTGTTATGAGGTAGTGGTTTATGCCGTCAATGGTCAGGTAGGAGTAGCCATACACCGTACGGTTAAACGGCATCAGCAGCACCAGCCTGGTGTCCACGCGTGCCATGCGCACGCGGTAGCCCGACTGTGCGAGGAGGTACATCTGCAGCAGCACCGCCTCGTTGCTGCCCTTGCCGAGCAGCCTCTCGCTCATGTTGCCGAGCAGCTGTAGGTAGCCCCAGTCGGCGAGGCCGAGGGCGTCGCGCTCAGCCAGGCAGTCGTGCAGCAGTCCGTTGTACCTCTCCTGCGACAGCTGCTGCCATGCGGCGGCCACGCTTTGCTCGTCCACCGAGGGGAGGCTGAAACGCAAGCCGCTGATGTCGGTATGCACGCTGCAGGCAGCGCCGTACATCTCAAACTGCATCGTCGGTGCTTCGGGGACTGCCGCGGGGATTGCCGGTGTCGGCACTGCGGGCTTCACGACAGGCGGTGGCACCGTCTCAGCCTGTGGCAGAGGTTTGGTGGTGGGAGTCTTGGCGGGGTCGGGCTTGGCGGGCTGTGGCGGCTTGGGCTCTGCGGGCTTCGGCACGGCGGGCTGCACCCCCATCTGCTGCCACGCACGTTGCACCGCCTCGGCATAATCCGCGTTGGCCTTCTTGCGAAACGCCGCATAGTCGGCTTCCGCCTTGCTCCGCGCCGCGTCGTACTGCTGCCGCGCCTTGTCGCGCTGCTGCGCATACTGCTCGCGCATCCGCTGCAGCTGCTTCTGATACTCGTCGCTGTCCACCTGCGCCACGGCGTGCCCCGCCAGCGCAAGCGCGAATAGAAATAGAAATGTCTTTCTCATAATGTAATAAGGAGGGATTTTGCCCTTGTAATCCAATAGTGTCCTAAACGTTTTATGGAAAACTCGGTGTAAAAAAAGAAAAAGGGAGTTGTATATAACTAAATGAAATTAATTCGTTTAGTGAATGCACAAAAACAACAACTCCCATGGCAAAAATACGCATTATTTTCAATACACAAGCGTGGCGGGTTATTTTTATCCAATTGTTATTCCGTTTTCTTGCAGACGGTGGGCGATGTGGGTGAAGATTTTTTTATAGGCGGAGCAGAGGATATGCTTAATGGATTAAGCAATTTTATGGATTTTGGCTTTCACGGATTCGGTTTACACTGACTTTCACTGAATTTGGTTGATAGATTGGGGACGGTTGTCGGACAAGCCAACGCCACAGTAAAACTGATTTGTATTGTTGGATCAACAAGTGGCATACTGTATTGTATACCAAACTATACATATCACTATATAGTTATTGATCTACGCGAATAGGGCGAATATACAATTGACCATTAAGAGGACTACTACTCCCAATTACTCCAGTCCTAAAATCAACCGTATAATAATAATTAGAGGAACTCGAACGGGTTTCATCTCGAGTTGTACTCCAATAAGTGCTTGTTCCGAATCCTCCTATATTGTTTCTGTCAAGGTACATTTGGTATAATTCATCTATTGTTGGCATCCGCCAATCAGAATGACCATAATTAGTAAGTGTGTTGCAATATAAACGAGCAGAAGAAATGTCACTAACAGTACCACTCGGTGCAGGAAGTACTTTGTATGTCCGACCACCGAATATGAATGTAGGTAGGTTCAAATAGTCCACGTCTACAACAATTTCATTGCCGTATGAGGTTCCGTTGGCATTAGTGGCATAGGCACGAACATATAGGGTTCCAGTAAAGGTGCCGCTAATAATGGATGAGTAATAACCGGAATTAATACCATCTCTGGTGTGTGAATATGTCGCACTGAGATCAGGTTGGGGGTATTGTCCGTAGCACACACCACGAGCAGTGATGGTAAAGCCACCATCACTGGTTATATTACCACCTGATACTATATTATTTCCGTTCTTTGTGACAGATGTTGTTGTTACTGTTGGTAAACCGTTATCTGTGGTAAAACAGACTTCTGCGCCATATGCCGTGCCAACATTGTTCGTGGCGTATGAACGAACATAATATGTAGTACTTACTCGCAAATTGGACAAGCCACCATTGAACGATCCAATGCCACTGCCATTGTTGCTATGTGCATCAGTAACTGTTGGATATTGCGATGTGCTCCAGCAAAAGCCTTTGGCTGTAACAGCATAACCGCCATCCGAATTGACATTGCCGCTACACACAGCGCTGTTCGCCGTCACACTGCTAACACTGCCTGTGGTAACTGCGGGCAATCCATCGTTTGTTGTAAAGCTTATTTGGTTGGAGTACGATGTGCCCACAGCATTGACGGCATAACCGCGAACATAATATGTTGTTGACGGTGACAGACTGCTCATATATGCAGTAAAAGTGCCTGTGCCCGTACCTGCAGCAGATTTGGAACCTGCTGTGGTTGGGTATTGGGCGGTACCCCAGCAAATGCCCCGTTCTGTGATGGTTGAGCCTCCGTCATTATTGATTGTGACACTGCACGAGGCTGATGAGGACGTGATGTTTGTGGCTGCGGCGATGCTCATTGTAACCGATCCATCAGAGGTGCTGAATGTCACTTCATTTCCGTAGCTTGTCCCATGGCTGTTGGTGGCATAGGCACGAACATGATAGGTCGTGCCAACTGAAAGACCTGTCATATTACTTACAAAGCTGCCGTTACCGTTGCCGTTGGTGGTGTGATAGTCACTTATATCTGGACTGCCTATCAAGTTCCAGCATATGCCACGCTCGGTGACATTAAAACCACCGCTGTTAGTGACATTGCCGCCACTTCTGGCTGTCGTGGCGGTAACAGCCGTAATCGTCGCTGTGGTCACCGTGGGCAGACCGTCGGTAGTTGTAAAACTGACAATATTCGAGGCATAGTATGTCCCGTTGCGGTTGGTGGCATAGGCTCGGGCATAATATGTTGTGGCTGACGACAGTCCGGTGATGTTGTGGCTGAATTCACCAGTACCCGAGCCGTCCTGCGTATGGTCGCCATTGATGTCGGGAGTCTGCGAGGTGCCATAGCATATGCCTCGTTCCAAGACCTGGCGACCTCCATCATCTGTTATTATACCTCCTAATGTGGCTGTGTTGGCTGTCACATTGCTTGCATTCTGTGTGGTTATTGCTGCGGTGCCGAGGAAGGTTGCCTTAACGACAATCTCGTTGCTTCCATTGCCGGAAGTTATATAAAGGAACGTGGTGTTGACACCGTCATCCATTGCTGCACGATTGATTCTTACGGTCACTGGAACAGTTTGTCCTGGCTGTATTTGATTTTCCAAACCCGACACGTTGCCGATCCACTCGCAGTCGTGGGTTGCAGTACATGACAGACTCTCTGTGCCGTCGTTGAACAGGTTGAATGTCTTGACTGTCACCGACTCCTCGCTGCCGAAATCCAGCGTGTCTAGCGGATTGCCGGCCATGTCCGTGATTTGTAGTGAGGCTATCCTTTTGCGCATCTGCACATCACGCCTGAAAGTCTTGCCCGCCTCCAAATCAATGACATAGTCATCATCAATGTCGCCGTATTCGGCTTTGGAGAGAAACAGTGAATACTTGTCTGCACCCAAATCGCTGAACTCGTATGTCCCGTCGCTGCCCGTAAGCGTGGTTTCGCCGCTGGGACGAAGTTTGACATTGACATTTCCAACAGGCTCTCCCGTGGCAAAATCTGTAACAATGCCGTAGATGCTGCCATTAATCTCTTTTTTTGTGCAGCTATACCATAAAAAGCAGGACAGTGAAACTGCTGTTAATATCACAATAAAAAAGAATCTTTTCATAAATGTTTATGTTATATTATTTTGAGTTGTAATACGGACTACTCATTTCGTATATAAATGGCATGTATAATCTTATGTTTTTGCTTGAAGAATGTGTGGAACTATTTGATGAAAGTGTAAGAGTGGTCGATATTGGTGATGTATTATAATGGTCCAATGTCATTAGTGTCCCGTTAAAATTGGGACGATTTAATAATTAATCAAATAACCCCGGTAGGAGGGGATTATCGAGTTCTTTGACATCGTTGAAATTAGTCTTTTCAAGCAAATCTTTCAGAGATGTTTTGTCGGTTAGAGA
>JAFTDW010000041.1 GCA_017454015.1 Bacteroidales bacterium
GTATTAATTCTTATTCTGTTGTTCAGCTTTCGCCATCAAGGAGTGAGGGATTATCCCGCCGGGCTATAAATCGGGGGAGGGGAGGGCTCCTGTCACAGATTAATAAAGTAACAACAGCATAACATACACGATGAACTTAAAGATGCTTTCCAGATACCTTTGCGGCATATTGCAGGACACAATGTGCTGCGTGGGCGTTTCGTGTCAAGCATCAAAGCCATGCAAGTGGCGTTTATAAAGATGGGATGTTCCGGACAATGAGAAAACCAAAAAACTAATTTTGTTATGAAAAGAGTTATTGTATTTATTGTATCATTGTTCTTATCATGTTACTCTTATGGACAATATGATATGAACATAAAATCTTCCGAGATTAATTTACGAGACTTGGTACCTTCGGATTTTGATACGTTCTGGTCATTTAGAGATGGATGCGGGATTCCTATTTTTAATAACACATACACTTATATGGATACTTTTAGAGTATTTAATAGGCAACCATTTAGTCAATACTTATTAGGTGAATATTACTGTGGTAGACTTATTGCGATTGATTCAATAACAGCAAAATCCCCGTTTGACAAAACAGTTGACGATTCCATTATATATGTGTATGCGAAGTTGGACAATGTAGAGCAATTCTCATCTCCATATAATAAAGAAATATATTATTCCCCTATCCCTGAAGATATAAAGTATGATACCGAGATGGGCTTCCAATATTATAAACGACTACAAAGCGAACTGAACGACACGGTTTTACAAAAGAGATATGTTTGCATATTGATAACAAAACAGGAAATGATGATGATAGAAGAAGCCATTGACTGCGCAAAAGAGGTCCTGTTAAGAAGTGTTGATGATTCCGGTTCTGATTCTTCAAGCACAGTCTTCTGTTTTCAACCTTTCTTTAGCGGATATTCAAAAGACTTGCTTATGTCAAAAAAACAGATAGCCATGTACAAACTACTTCGGTATAGGCGATTGTATTATGATTTATACGGAAAAGAAAACATTCATTAGTTAGTTAGAAAACGGTTAACTATTATGCCTTAATAAAGAGTTCCTTGATAATTGGACCATTTAATAACTTATGCGGACGGAAGCCGCACAAAAGAAAATTCGATGTGCGATTCAATTCAATGCTCCCAATTGGACAAAACCTGAGCAAAGGCAACCATTCCGTCGACATAAACATTTTTTTATTCGACGGGGCAGTAAACTCACCTTTTGCGAGGTGAGGGCTGATAATTACGGCTAACCGACTCCGAGCTGGCTGTTGGCTATTGCCAGCAGGTCGCTGTCGGCGCCAAGGAGCGCGGCGATGCGCAGCGCCTCCTGCGGCACCGAGGTGTCGCTGTCTTCGAGGAGCGAGTAGTCGATGAACCTGTTGATGCTCTGCGGCGTGAGCGGCACAGTGGCCATGTCTTCAACAAAGCCTCGCACCCTGAGCCTGTGGCACTGCACCACTATGCCGCTGTAGTGCGTGGTAACAACGGCCAAGCCGTGGCCCTGCGACAGCAGGGTGCACAACGCCTGCACTATGGCACGTCCCTCCACGGGGTTGGTGGTGCGCGCCGGTTCGTCGACGAGTATCAGCAGCCGCTCGCTGCGCGAGCGGCTCAGTATGTGGCTTATGCGCCCTATCTCCCATGCAAAGGAGCTGAGGCCGCTCATCTCGTCCTGCCCATCGCCTATGCAGAGTTCCACGGCGGCCACCGGCGACACCGTGGCTTTGGCGGCAGGCACGTAGAAGCCATGCTGCGCCATGAGTTGTGCCAGTGCCACGGTCTTGAGCATCACGGTCTTGCCCGACATGTTGGCGCCGCTTACGAGTGTTAGTCCGCTGCGCAGCTCCACATCTATGGGTTGGTAGCGCAACCCCTGCTGCTCGTTGTGGTGCCTCAGGCGCGGTTCCCAAAGTTGCTCGTAGCATGTGGCTGCGTCGCAGGCCAGGACGGGCCGCACCAGCTCCCAGTCGATGGCCAGCTTGGCTTTGGCAAGCAGTATGTCGGTATAGGCGAGGCGTTCCAGGCTCTGCATAAGGCTGTTGCTGTAGGGATGGAGCTGCGCCGAGAGGCTTTCCATCACCTGTTGCTGCAGGGCGTCGTGCTGCGCCATGAGGTCGGTCTTCACGGCGGCATCGTCTGTTGCACGCAGCTGCTTGCGCAGGTCGGCCAGACGGCTGTCGTAGCTGTCGTAGATATAGAAATGGGCCACTCCCGTGCCGTCGGGGTCGAGGAGGGCGAAGACCTCTCCCAGGTCGGGCAGTGCCATTATGGAGCTCAGAGACTCTCCCAGTGCGGCGGCGGCGACACGCGCCCTGGCGTTGATATGGGCCAGCCGCTTGACCTCGAAGAGGTCGACCTCGCTGAGCACTGTGTGCGACTTCAAGAGCTGCAGGGTGCCGTGGAGGTCGTGCAACTCCATGAGGCAGTGACGCAGGTCGACAAACGCCTCCCCAATGCCGTCGCCGCGCTCCTTGCGTTCGTGCTGCGGAGTGTCGCAGCATTCACATTGGGCGGCGTTGTCCGGCTCGTTATGCCGACGCTTGTCGGCGGCTTTGCAAACAGACACTGCCACCGCCACGTTGTCGTATTCGCGCTCGAGGTCGCTCACATTGGTTGTCAGCTGCTGCGCCAGCAGCACGCGCCGCCCTGCCGAGGTGAGCAGCTCCAGTGCGTCGACGACATAGGCAAGCGACGCCATCTCTTTGGTCCAGTCTTTAAGAAGCATATAGGGTAGTTGTTGATTCTAAGTTAGATGATTGCCAAAACGTTCTATTTTCATCACGTCGTAAGCCGGTATGCCTGTTGCCTCGGACAGTGCGTCGCAGAGGCGGTGGCTGTCGAGCAGGTAGCCTTGCGGCGATGTAGGGTTGACGGTCAGCGCCACAAGGTTGCTCTTCTGCAAGGCGAAGAGGCGGCCACCGGCACGCTCAAACGACAACAAGGCCTCGGGGGTTATGAAAAGCTTGGTGAAATCGTCGACCACCAAGGCTATGCCCCTGCCCAGCGTGGAGAGCCGCGAGAGCAGCGTGCCGCTCACTGCGCCTCCCACGTACAGTGTCTTGCCGTAGCGCAGCAGGTCGGTGTCGGCGTTGATGAGCAGAGCCGACTGGATGCCGAGGTCGCGGGGCAACCCGTCGGCGTCCACCGCCCAGAGGCCTCGGCGGCTTTCTGCCGAGAGGGCGTTGCGCAGGGATGGCTCGGGCTGCGGGAGGTCGACAAGTCGTTTGACAAACACCGTCTTGCGCACCAGCTCGTTGATGCTGGGCGACACTGCGGCGCCGGTGGCCAACACCATAGCCTCGGTCACTGCCGGCGAGGCGAGGCTGAGGCGCGACAGGGCGCCATCGACGATGGTGAGACCCACTCCGTTGGCGCGTTCACGCGCCAGCAGCCGCTGCAGGCCTATGTTAGACGAGGGACCCGACAGGATAACCTCGCCGGAGCTGAGTGCCTCGGCGGTTACCAGACGCCCCATAGCCGTGCGGTTGCTGTCGACGTCGACAAGACACGACAGCAAGCGACGCCCAACATAATGCCCCTCGGAGGTGACAAAGCGCATACCGCGGTAGATGCGCACTTCGGGCTTGGCAGTGGCAAAGACGCTGTCCACCTGCTCCCCGTCGACACCTATCGACGTCACCGACACGCTCACCTTGGCCATCTCGTCGAGACGACGCAATATATAGTTGAGACACACCGTCTTGCCGGTGTTTTTCTCCAACCCCACTATCGAAAGGCTTCGCCTCTTGGTTATTGCTTCTACAAACGGCACGATATATAATGTTGGCGGTTATTCGCTGCCCATGTTTTTAATCTCAAAGGTGCTCATAACCTACGGTTGATTTTAACTGCAAAGATACGAAATTATACGCATATCTCGCTTTTTTTTTGTAAATTTGCATAGTTTTCATATTTCAAAACAATTCATAAAAACAACATTATAAAATGATTACAAAACTCGACGACCTTTTGGAGGCCGTAAAAACCAAAGGCAAGAAAAGACTTGTGGCAGCCTATGCCAACGACTCCCACACCATCGGCGCAGTTAGTCTCGCCATTGACAAAGGCATTGTCGACGCCATACTGGTGGGCGACACCGACACTATCAAGAAGGTATGCGCGGAAGAAAAAATAGATCCCAACAAGTTCGAGATAGTGCAGGAAGCCGACGAGACGAAGGCCGGCGTGCGTGCCGTGGAGCTTATCAACGAGGGCCGCGGCGACGTGCTGATGAAAGGTCTGCTCTCCACCGACAAGTACATGCGTGCCATACTCAACAAAGAAAAAGGCCTGATGCCTGGCAAGAAGAACGACATGCTGACCCACATGGCAGTGTTCCAGGTGCCGCAGTACCACAAACTGCTTGTGTGCAGCGACGTGGCCATAGTGCCTGCTCCCGACATGAAGCAGAAACAGCAGATACTGCAGTACCTCATCACCACCGCCAAGAGTCTGGAGATAGCAAAGCCCAAGGTAGCCCTCATCGCCGCCACCGAGCAGGTGTCGACGGGCATGAACGCCTGCGTGGAGGCCGCCATCATCAGCAAGATGGGCGACCGCGGCCAGATTAAGGGTGCCGCTATAGACGGCCCCCTCGCCCTCGACGTGGCTATCGACAAAGAGAGCGCACAGACCAAGAAGGTGGCCGGCGAGGTGGCCGGCGACGCCGACTGCCTGCTGTTCCCCAACATAGAGAGCGGCAACGTGTTCTACAAGACCTGCACCAAGTTTGCCGGCGCCGAGCTGGCCTGCATGGTGGTAGGCGCCAAGGTACCCTGCGTGCTCACCAGCCGCGGCGACAGCGTGAACACCAAGCTCTACAGCATTGCCCTCGCAGCACTCAACGCACGCTAAGAAACCGTTTCCAACAAGATGGACAGATACTTTGAAGAATTGCCTTTGGCTATCACCATAAGTGATGCCGAAGGCAATATTCTTGATATGAACCAGCGTTCCGCCGACGTGAACAGCCACGGCGAGAAGATTATTGGCAACAACCTCTACAACTGCCACCCGCCGCATGCCGCGGCGATAATACGCGAGATGATGCAGTCGCACCGCACCAACGCCTATACCATAGAGAAGAATGGTGTGCGCAAGCTCATCTACCAGACTCCGTGGTACGACCACGGCGAGTTTGGCGGACTGGTGGAGCTCTCCATAGAGCTGCCCGACAACATGCCGCACTATGTGCGGAAGCCTAAAGAGAGTTAGGCGAGTGGCCCTGCTACAGGGAAAGCACAAAGCCCATATACAAAGATGAGACAAGCATTGTTTTTGTTCTCCGCTCCGCTATCGAAAGTCCACCGGACTTTCTGTTTGTTCTCCGCTCCGCTATCGAAAGTCCACTGGACTTTCTGTTTGTTCTCCGCTTCGCTATCGAAAGTCCACTGGACTTTCTTCATAATGTTTCTGGCCCTTTGCCACCTTGCCTCCGCCCAAGGCACGCTGAGCGGCAAGGTGGTGGACGCCGCCGGCGGCCAACCTGTGGAGTATGCCACGGTGACGGCTCTGCGCACAAGCGACAGCTCACTCGCAGGCGGCGCCCTGAGCGATGAAACCGGCAGTTTTACCCTTAAGGTGCCTTACGGCAGCTATGTGCTGCGTGTCTCTTTCATGGGCTACGCCACCTACCAGCACCCCACACCCGTGACGCTGGGCCAAAACAGGCCCACGCTGAAACTGGGCACACTGCGGCTGGAGCAGAAGGCCACCCTGCTGCGCTCCGCCGTGGTCACTGCTCAACGCTCCATGGTGGAGTACCATCTGGACAAGCGTGTGGTGAACGTTGACAAGAACATAGTGAGCGGCGGCGGCACAGCCACCGACATACTGGAGAACGTGCCCAGCGTGGCCATAGACAACGACGGCAACGTGACGCTGCGCGGCTCCACCAATGTCAAGGTGCTTATAGACGGACGCCCCTACGAGCTGCTTGGCAGCGAGCTGGAGACGATACTCGAGCAGATACCCGCCTCCAGCGTGGAGAACATAGAAGTCATTACCAACCCTTCGGCGAAGTACGACCCCGAGGGCATGAGCGGCATCATCAACATCAAGCTCAAGGAGCGCACCCAGGGAGCCACCGGCCTTTCCGGCATGGCAAGCCTCAACGGGGGCTGCCCCCTGCCGCTACTGATACCCGACTACATGCCGCAATTCATACCCACCACCATGGCGTCGCTCAACCTCAACTACAACGCCGAGCACTTCAACCTGTTCCTCAACGCCGACGGCGGCATACGCAGCCGCGCCAACACCTCGGAGAGCCGCGTGCGGCGCAGCCCCTCGGGGACGGTGGTGAGCGACGACAGCCTCACCTCGGGCTCCATACACACCAACTACATGGCCAACATCAAGTTTGGCGGCGAGTACTTCTTCAACAAGAAAAACTCGCTCCTCGCCTCCTACCAGCTACGCCTCGGCAACAGACACCGCGAGGGCGTCACCTACGCCTCCGACCTGCTCACGAACCACCTGCTGGACTACACCCAGGCCGACACCAACGACAACCGCCGCACAAACCACGCCTTTAACCTGCTGTACACCCACAAGTTCGACCGCAAAGACCAGCTGCTGACCCTCGACATAGCGCACTCGCGGCGCCACGCAACCAGCGACGGCATGCAGCAACAAACCTACAACGGCGACGCCAACTACCAGCATTACTACCTCCGCAACTCACAATCCGAACGGTTCCACCCCACTACAAACATAAAACTCAACTACACCCACCCCTTCGACACAAACCTGCACCTCGAAACAGGCTACGAAGGGCAGATAGTCTCCACCGACCAGGACTACACCTACTACTACACCACCTACGACAGTTCGCTGGCGCTGCAGCGGGTGCTGGACCAAGCCTCGTTGACCCATTTCATCTCCGAACAGCAGATACACGCCGTGTACCTGACCCTCGGAGGGCAGCTCACCAAGAGCCTCTCGGCGCAGGCAGGCCTGCGTGCCGAATACTCGCACATTGGCGGGCGCGACCTTAACCACCCTGCGGCGCAGGAGGTCGACAAGAGCTACTACCAACTATACCCCACCCTGCACCTCTCCTACCAGATTGACAGCAGGCAGAGCACTCAGCTGAGCTACAGCCGCCGCGTGCGGCGGCCCCACATGTGGGACATCAACCCCTACATAGACGTGCGTCAAGGCATGGAGATGAGCTTTGGCAACCCTGGCCTCGCTCCGGAGTTTACCAACGCCTTTGAGCTCTCCTACAACATAGCACTCGAAAAGACCAACATATTCCTGTCGGCCTACTACCGGCAGACCGACAGCATGATGACGCGCTACGGCTTTGTGTGGGACGCCACCACGGCGGCCTACTACTCGCCGTGGATGAACTACAACCCCGAGTACGAAGGCTACTGGGCCTCCACATGGCAGAACCTCAACAAAGGACGCAACTACGGCGTGGAAGCCATCGTAGACCAGCAGCTGACACCCAACTGGCGCGTCAACGTAAGCGTGAACCTCTACAAGAGCATGATAGAGGGTACCGAGTTGCTTGGCGGCGGCGACACCTCGGCGTTCCGCGCCAGCGGAAAGCTGAGCAGCTACCTCACACTGCCGCACGACTGGACAGTGCAACTCTCAGGCCAGTACAGGGCTCCGTTCTTCGACCTCCAGACCAACATGTTCGCCTCCTACTGGGTGGACCTGGCAGTGAAGAAAGACCTCTGGGAGAAACGCGCCACTCTCACGCTGCGCATTGCCGACATGTTTGCCACCGGAGGCTTCGGGCACCTCACGGAGAGCCCGCAGCTTTACCGCGAGTTCCACATGCGGCGCCTCTCGCCCACCATAACCCTCGGCCTCAGCTGCAAGATTGCCCCCAAAGGCAGATACAAGCAGCCCGACAACCCCAAGTCGCGCAAACCCGACAACCCGTTCCGCGACACCAACGACGACGACAATGGCGCCGACTCAGAATACTAAAACCTCACAGCTATTCTGCCTTGTGCGCCGCCGTCCCGTGGCCCACACCCCCGAGGAGGAGGTACGGCAAGCCGTTATCCGCTACCTGCACGAGAGCCTGCACTACCCGCTGGAGCTTATGAGCGTGGAATGCGCCATAACAGTGGCCACGCTGACCAAACGCTGCGACATAGTGGTGTACAACCGCAGCACCAAGCCCTACATCATTGTGGAGTGCAAGAAACCACAGGTAACCATCAACCAGAAAGTGGTCGACCAAGCCTGCCGCTACAACATAGCCCTGCGGGTGCCTTACCTGTACCTCACCAACGGAACCCACCACCTGTTTCTAAAAGCAGACCTCGACGAACAACGGCTCACACAGCTGCCGTCACTGCCCGACTTTCTCGACATGTAGGCCCACGTCGTGTATCCCCACGACCACCGAGTCGCGCATGCCGTGCTCTACGCTGAAACGGTAGACGCCTTGCTGCGGGAAACGCACATTTTTGCGCAGGAAATAGCGGCTGCTCACAAAACGCCCCGTGGAGCGTCCGAGCCAACTGCCGTCGGGATTGGCGAGGGAGCACTCCAGCGTGTCGCGCGAGGTGGCTCCGTCGGGATGGCGCGTGTTGATGAAGAAGAAAAAGTTTGAATATGGGTAGTCGTCGGTGATACGCAGATCCACATAGAAATTGTAGAACTGCATGGTGTCAACTATATTCATGCTGTAGAGCAGCTGCTGATCCACGGACCACCCGCGCTCGCTTACGGGCTCGCTGTGGCTATAGAACACATTGCTGTTGCAGCCAACCAAGAGCAACAAGGCGCATGTCAAAAGGAGAAAACGTAGCTTGGACATTGGGGCTGGGGGTGGTTATTTTTTTCTTGGTGTTCCGGGGACTCTGAGTAATGCTGTTGGCAGGTAATTGTCAACCTCTGTCGCGGCCTCCGCGTGTGTCGCTGCGGCGGCGGTTGTTGTTGTCGGGGGGACGGTTTTTCTGCTGGTTGCCCGCAGGACGCGGCTGGTTGTCGGCGTGTTTGTTGGGGGCTGCATTCTTGGGAGGCTGCACGCGCTCTTGGCGGTTGTTTTTTTGCTGGTTGCGGTCGGGGTGGTCTTGGCGGCGCTGCTCTGTGCGCTGCTCGCCCCGCTGCTCTCTCTGCGCCGGCTTGCCCTGCCGGTTGTCGCGGTTGTCGCGGTTGTCGCGGCGGCCGCCTTTCTGGTCGCCTTTCTGGTCGCGGGCCGGCGGCGCATCGTCGCCTACCACGCCACTGCCGCTCTCCGCCATGCGGCGCAGCTCCTGCTCAAACTCGTCGGCATTGCTCTCCTGTTCAAGAGCCGAGGTCGACATAAGCTCCACCTGATAGTCCTCCAGACGCTCCGGGTACTCCTGACGCTTGTTCATCTCCATAATCTCCTTCACGCTATCGGCAGTCAGGGCGTAGAGCTGGTTCTCGCCCTCGTAGGCATACCACATAAGGCCGCGCAGCACATCGATCTTCTTGTACAGCGCAAGCCCTTTCTTGAAACGTATGGGCGTGTGCTGCTGTGGGAACTGCTTCATGGCGTCGGCATACACCTCGTACTCGAAGTTAAGGCAGCACTTGAGCTTGCCGCACTGTCCTGCGAGCTTCTGCGGGTTGGGCAGTATCTGCTGCATCTTGGCGGCATTGGTGGTCACCGACTGGAAGTTGGTGAGCCAGGTGCAGCAGCAGAGCTCGCGCCCGCAGGTGCCTATGCCGCCCACCTTGCCTGCTTCCTGGCGCACACCTATCTGGCGCATCTCCACACGCACCTTGAACTCCTCGGCAAGCACGCGTATGAGGGCGCGGAAATCCACGCGGTCGTCGGCGGTGTAGTAGAAGATGGCCTTGCTGTGGTCGCCTTGGAACTCCACGTCGTTGATTTTCATCACCAGCCCCATCTCGTCGGTTATCTGGCGAGTGCGGACAAGTGCCGCCTTCTCCTCGGCGATGGTCTCGGCCCACCGTTCTATGTCGGCGGGCTTGGCGCGGCGGAAAAGACGCTTGACGCTGTCGGGCTTGATTTTTTTGTTGCGCATCTGAATACGGCAAAGCTCGCCGGTAAGGCTCACAATGCCTATGTCGTGGCCCGGGGCGCCCTCAACGGCCACCACGTCGCCCTCGGTGACTTCGAGCCCGTCGGGGAGCGAGAAGAAATCCTTGCGGTTGTTCTTGAAGCGCACTTCCACGACACCATAGATAGAGCCTCCCGGCTTGTGGATGTTGCTCAGCCAGTTGCAGACCGTCATCTTGCCGCACTCTCGCGTCTCGGTGCCGCTGATGGGCACGTAGGACGTGGGGCACTCGCGGCAGCCGCGGCTGAGGAACGGCGTCTCTTTGAAGGGCACCAGAGGTATGGTGGGGTCGGGGTCGAGGTAGGGGTCAACGGCATTCTCCTCGGGGTTGTACTCGCCATACTCACTGGGTTTCTCCTCCTCTACCGGGCGCGCCTTGCGTTCGGCGCGCAGCTTGGCGCGGCGTTCCTTCTCGGCGGCAATGTCTTCGGGAGTTGCTATATCGTCGTCATATTCTACAGCAGGGGCTGGCGGTACAGCCTGCGGCTGTTTTTGTATATCATCTTGCATGGTTTAGTTGTCTATGGTGGGTGTCAGTTTCATTAATATTCTGAGTATTCCGAGTACTCTGATAATTCTAAAATTATAATAACGCCACTCTCCTGCGAAAATTGCGACAAGCGCTAAATTTAGTTTTGTGGAGATTCAACCACGAACCTACAATGCCTTGCTCGCTATTGAAATGCCACTGGCATTTCTTCACTCCTCAGGTAGGGTGCTGTCACCGATTCTCGGCAGTGGGACATTTCTTTGGGAGTTCCCGTGAAGATGACCTTGCCGCCCATTGCGCCGCCGCCGGGGCCCAACTCAACGAGGTAGTCGCAAGCTTTGAGCATCTCAATGTTGTGTTCTATGAGGAATATGGTGTTGCCGGCATCGACCATGGTGCCGAAAAGGTCGGTGATGCGCTTGACGTCGTTCATGTGCAGGCCGTCGGAGGGCTCGTCCATGATGAACACCCTGCCAGCGTCGTTGAGGTAGGAGGCCAGCTTTATGCGCTGCAACTCACCGCCAGAGAGGGTCGAGAGCGACTGGTTGAGATGCAGGTATCCCAAGCCGACCTTGCGCAGCGGCTCCAGCTTGGCGGCAATCACGCTGCCGGCAAACAGCTCGGCGGCCTTGTTGGCAGTGAGATCCATCACCTCGGCGATGTTCAACCCCTTCACCTTGTACGATAACACCTCGGGCGAGTAGCGCAGCCCGCCGCAGGCCTCGCAGGTGGTCTCTATGGCATCCATAAAGGCCATGTCGTTGACGATGACCCCTTTGCCTTGGCATACGGGACAGCCGCCCTTGCCGTTGAAGGAGAAGAGGTCTGTCTTGGTCTTGTTGGTCTTGGCAAACAGCTTGCGTATATCGTCGGCCACTTCCATGTAGGTGGCGGGGGTGGAACGCAGGCTGATGCCTATGTTCTTCTGACTTATATACACTATCTCCCCGGGGTGCGGATAGTCGTTGCGTAGACACTCCATCAGCGAGCTTTTTCCCGAGCCCGCCACGCCGGCAATGCCGCACAAAACGCCCAAAGGCAGGTCGACGCTAAGGTTCTTCAAGTTGTGCAGGCTGGCGTTTCTCACCGGAAAGAAGCCCTTGGGCTGGCGCACCTGCTCCTTCATGGCGTTGGAGGTGCTGAGCATGGTACCTGTGAGGGTGTGGCTGTGCAACAACTCCTCGTAGCTGCCTTCAAAGATGACCTCGCCGCCGTTCATGCCGGCCCCGGGACCCATGTCGATGATGTGGTCGGCAATCTCAATCATAGCCTTGTGGTGCTCCACGAGGATGACGGTATTGCCGTGGTTCTTAAGCTTCTGCACCGACTGCTGCATAAGCAGTATGTCGTGGTTGTGCAGGCCCACGCTGGGCTCGTCGAGGATATACATCACATCGGAGAGGGGCGAATTGATGTATTTGGCAATCTTGCAACGTTGCGCCTCGCCGCCGGAGAGTGTACCTATGGCGCGGTCGAGGGTGAGGTAGCCGAGGCCTATCTCCTCCAGTGCTGCCAAACGCTCGGTGGTGGCTCGCCTGATGTCCTCCGCCAGGGGGTTGTCGACGGTCTCCATCCATATACGGCAGTCGCTGATACACATGGCCGTAACCTCGGCAATGTTGAGGCCGTTGATCTTGCAGGAGCGTATCTTCTCGTTGAGGCGAGTGCCGCCGCAGTCGGGGCAGGTGCCCATTGTCAGCATGGGGTTGAGAGCCGCTGCGTGGAGCAGGCCCTCCTCGGAGTTGATGATGCTGCGATACATCCGCGGGACAAGCCCTTCGTATTTTGCACTCTTGGGCCAGTTGCTCGGTGGGTTCTTGAGTTTGATTTGCGGGGAATAAAGGAAAAGGTCGAGCTCTTCGGGCGTGTAGTCCTTGATTTTCTTATCCAAGTCGAACAGTCCGCTGTGGGCGTAGCGTATCCAGCGCCAGCCGCCCTTGCCAAAGGCAATGTAGTGGATAGTGTCCTCGTCGTTGAGCGACTTGTCGAAGTCGACCAGCTTGTGTATGTCCAGTTCGCGTATTTCGCCCAGTCCACCGCAGCGCGGACAGCTCCCTGACGGGTGGTTGAACGAGAATGCGTCGGAATAGCCCACAAAAGGCTGCCCGATGCGCGAGAACAGCAGTCGCAACAGTGCGTATATGTCGGTGTAGGTGCCCACTGTGGAGCGCGAATTGGAGGCGGGTTTGCGTTGCTCTATGACGATGGCTATGGGCAGGTTCTCTATGTCGCCCACGTGCGGCCGCCCGTACTTGGGCAGATACTGCTGCGTGAAGGAGGGGAAGGTGTCGTTGAGTTCCCTGCGCGACTTGGCGGCGATGGTGTCCAGTACCAGCGACGACTTGCCCGAACCCGACACTCCCGTCACCACGGTGATCTGCCCTTTGGGAATCCTGACGGTGACATGTTTAAGGTTGTTCTCGGTAGCGTCGCGGACAATGATATAGTCGAAGTTGCGGGTATGATCCATGTAGTTATGGTGTTGAGCAGTCCTTTCGCTCTGCATCATCTTTTTCTGAGCAGGGAGCTTACGGTGAAGGAGAGTTGCATGAAGGTTATCTTGCCGTAGGCGTTGCGGTCGATGGCATAGATGGCATCGCTGAAAGCCTTGTCGAAAGCCTCTATGTTACGAGTTGTCACCATAGCCGGGAAGGCTGCCGTGAAACGCTCGTCGCCGAAGTCCAGTCCGCCGGGCACCGTGTAGCCTGCCGCGCTGCGCAGGTAACAGGCACGCAGCGCGTCCTGAGCGTAGAGGAGGAACTGGCGCTGCTGCTCGCGACCGAGCTCGCAGACCGTCTCGACCCATGCGGCCAGCTGCTTCATGTTGAGACGCGCCAGCATGCGCATCCACTCGACGAAAAGTCCCTGGCACTGCCTTTGAGTCTCATTCGAGAAGAGGCTTTCCACGGCCGCCGTGTAGCTGCCCTCGGAGGCATCCACGGCACGCTCTATGTCGCTGTCGGAGGCCTGCCCGCAGCACTGTCGCAGCGCGTTGCCAAGCGACAGAGGGTCTATCCGGCCCACCCTGATGGCCTGCACTCGCGAGAGGATTGTGGCGGGTATGCGCTCACCACTCTCGGCAACGAGGAGTATGAGCGTGTTCTCGGGCGGCTCCTCTATGGCCTTGAGCAGCCGCTGGGCGGCTCCGTTGGCATCCTCCTTCATAAACTCCGCCATCCATATCACAAACATCTTGTATCCGGCCTCGTAGGGCTTTAGGCTTAGCAGCCTTATGAACTCGGCGGCATCGTTGACGTTGATGCTGCCCTTCTTGGCCTCGGCGCCTATGTACGACATCCAACCCTCGGGAGTGGGATAGTGGCGGCACTCCGCCAAGTACTTGACAAAGTCGGGGTAGAACGTGTTGGAGGTCACTTTGTCCGCGGAGTTGCCAACGTTGGCAGTGGGAAAATACAGGTGCAAGTCGGGGTGCGCCAGCTCTGCAAACTTGCGACAGTTGGGGCACTCGCCGCAGCTGTCGGCGCGGAGGTCGCCCTCGGCGTAGTGCTGCCTGTTGCTGCACGAGAGATACTGTGCGTAGGCTATGGCCAGCGCCAGGCTGCCGTAGCCGTTCTTGCCAAGAAAAAGCTGCGCATGGCTCACACGTCCCGAGTCGATAATCTCGGTGAGTTGGTTGATGAGAAACCTCTGCCCTATGATATCCTTGAACTGCATTGTATGTTATTGATTATGCTTGCAAAGTAACGTTAAATACTCAATAAGTCGCGAAGTCGCGCCTCGGCTTGTGTCAGAGCCTTTTGAGGGCTGCCTCGGCGGGTTCGTAGCCCTGTGCGGCGGAGAGGCCGAAGTACTGCTTTGCCTTTTTCTTGTCCTTGCCGGCGTAGGCTGTACCCGTGCTGTATACCTCGCCGACTATGTACTGCGCCACGCGGTGGCCCGCGTCGGCGGCGGCTTTGTAGTAGTTGAATGCCGTAGCCTCGTCGCGCTCCACGCCGATGCCTTCGGCGTAGCAGTTGGCCGTGCAGAAGAGGCCGCGCGGGTAGCCGCCGTCGGCAGCCTCCTTGTAGAGCCTGAAAGCCTTGGCGGAGTTGAGAATGACGCCCTGCCCCGACTCATAGCAATAGCCAAGATTGCAGTAGCTCTCATAGCTGCCAAGCTGCTCCACACCGTAGGTGTAGAGCTCCACGGCACGCTCGTAGTCCTGCTTCACGTAGGTGCCTGCCTCGTAGAAATCGCCGAGTTTGTTGACCGCCTGTATGTTGTTGTGTGCCACTGCGCTGTCGAGCCATTGCAGCATGGCGGCGGTGTCGGCCTTGCAGCCCAGCCCGTCCTCGTAGCACATGGCGAGGTTGAACATGGCGCGGCCGTTGCCCATCGAGGCGGCCTGCTTGAAGTAGCCGAAGGCGGCGTCGTAGTCCTGCTCGCAGCCTGTGCCGTAGATATGGCACACGCCGAGCTGCATGACCGCCGAGGGAATCTCGCCCTCGAGGGCTGCCACGCGTATGTAGTTATAGGCCTGTGCGAGGTCGTCGGGCTTGGCGTCGATGCTCTTTAGGGTAAGCAGAGCCAAGTCGAAGAGGCCCTGATAGGAGCCTAGATAGGCCGAGCGGGCATAGGCCGATGCGGCCATCTCGGTCTCGCCGCTTGCGGCGTAGTAGTCGCCCAGACGGTCGCAGCACTCTGCGTCGTCGCCTCTGGCACCGATGTAGTAGTACACTGCGGCGCTGTCCATGTCGTGCTCCACGTATGGCGCCCCGTACTGGTACCACGTGCCCATCTGCAGTGCGGCCTGTCCGCTGCCCATGCGCGCCGCCGCCTTGAGGGACTCTATGGCCGCCAACGTGTCGGCCTTGGTGCCTATGCCGAGGTACTGGCACTGGGCAACCTTCATAAACGCCTTCTCGCTGCCCAGCTCGGCGGCACGGCGGTAGTAGTCGTAGGCCATGGCACTGTCGGCAGGCACAAAACGCCCCGCGACATAGAGGTTGCCGAGGCTCATCATGGCATGGGCGTCGCCGTCGCCGGCAGCACGGCGGTAGTAGTACACGGCAAGGTTGGAGTCTATGCCCTCGCCGAGGCAGCCATTCTCGTAAAGCACCGCCAAGTGCGTCCACACGTCGGTGTTCTGCGAGTCGGCGATGCAGGTGAAATAGTACACTGCGCTGTCGAAGTTTTGGCGGCTCTCGTCGGCTTTCTTGAAGTAATAGCGACCCATGGCGAAATAGGCCCTCGGCTCGCCCACTGCCATGGCCCGCCGCATACAGGCCATGCCCTCCAGGGAGTCGCTGAGCGTCAGCTCGCCCTTGGGCGAGAGTTCGCCGCCAAGGTAGCACACCGCCAGGCGGTACCAGCCCTCGCCAATGTTGCTCTTGCGGTAGAGCTGCGCGGCCTTCTTCACGTTGTGCTTCACGCCTAACGCATAGTCATAGCAATAGCCCAAATCGCATATTGCCTGGGCATGGCCCATCTTGGCAGCCTTGCGGAACTCCTTGAGAGCCCCTTTCACGTTGCCCTCGTCGGCCAACGCCACTCCGTGCCTGTAAATAGCCTCGCCGGCAGGCTCCTGTTGCGCAAAAACACCGCCACACCATACCGTCATCAACAAAATAAATATCCGCGATTTAGTCTTTGTACTCATCTCTTGGGGATTGTTTTTTTAACTTCATATAATGTTGCAAAGATACGATTTTTTTGTCAATTAACATCTTTTTTTGTAACTTTGCAAAAAATATTGTCCCCAATGAAACAGATAGAAATCGTTATAGAGAACACCAACGAGCGCATAAAAGTGGACTGCGGCACCGACCTGAAAGAGATAGCGCCGCGCTACAGCGAGTGCTGCCAATACCCCATTCTTGGAGCCACCGTCAACAACGTAGTGCAACACCTTGGATACACAATATACACCCCCAAGAGCATCCGTTTCTTCGACCTCTCCAGCAAGTTTGGCTACCGTATGTACACCGACTCGCTGACCCTTATGCTCTTCAAGGCTGTGCGCGACCTCTACCCCACCCTCACGCTCCGCGTGGAGCACTCCATGCCGGGCGGTTTCTACTGCCGCCTGTTCGACGGTGACAAGCCCCTTGTGAACAACGCCCAGGAGTGCAGGCTCAACTCCGTGTGCCAAGACGTGAAGAAGCGCATGCAGGAGTTGCAGAAAGCCGACCTGCCGTTCCGCAACCTCACCATGCTGCTCGGAGACGCCCGCAAGCTTATCGCCGATGCCGACATACCGGCCACAAACGCCGTGTTCAGAGGTCTGCGCCAACTCTACATAACCATACAGCAGCTCGACGGCACCACCCACAAACTGGCCTCCTGGCCTGTGCTCTCCACCGGACTGCTCACCTGCTGGGATCTCCACGTGTACCACGAAGGTATGCTCCTTGCCACACCCAACCGCAACAATCCCACGCAACTGCTGCCACAGAAAGAGACTCCCAAACTGTTCAGCATCTTCAAAGAGTACCAGGACTGGTGCAACCTGCTCAAGGTGCCCACCATAGCCGACCTCAACCGCATAGTGATGGATGGCAACGAGTCGCACCTCATACATGTGAGCGAAGCCCTTCAGGAGAAGAAATTCGCCACCATAGCCGACGCCATCTACCGTCGCCGCAGCGAGGTCAAGGTGGTGCTCATCGCCGGCCCTTCGTCGTCGGGCAAGACCACGTCGTGCCGACGCCTCAGCGTGCAGCTCTCCGTCATGGGGTTCGACGTGCAGCAACTCTCCGTCGACGACTACTTTGTCGACCGCGAGCAGACACCGCGCCAGCCCAACGGCGACTACGACTTCGAGGCTCTCGAAGCCGTCAACGTGGAGCTCCTCAACGACCACCTGCTGCGCCTCTTCCGCGGCGAACGCGTAGAGATACCCACCTACGACTTCAAGCGCGGCACACCGTTCTACGACGGACGCTCCCTCCAGCTCGGCCCTAACAGCATACTGGTGATGGAGGGCATACACTGCCTCAACCCCAAGCTCACACCGTATATAGAGGATAAACTAAAATTCAAGATCTACGTGTCGGCACTCACACAGCTCGCCATCGACGACCTCAACATCATACACACCTCCGACACACGCCTGCTGCGCCGCATAGTGCGCGACAACAACTTCCGCAACTACTCGGCGCTCAACACCCTGCGCCGCTGGGACAGCGTAACGGCGGGCGAACAGCTGCACATATTCCCCTATCAGGAAAACGCCGACATAATGTTCAACTCGGCCCTGCTCTACGAGCTCGGCATCCTCAAGCACTACGCCGAGCCGCTGCTCAAAGACGTCACCGAGGATGTACCCGAATACGCCGTGGCACACCGCCTGCTCAACTTCCTCGAACTTATATGCCCCATCAAGCCCAGCATCATCCATCCGGCATCCATCATGCGCGAATTCCTCGGCGGCAGCAGTTTCAGCTACTGAGCCGCCACGCCAGCAAGCAATGAAATACTACCTCGTAGGCTATATGTACAGCGGCAAGACCACCGTGGGGCTGCGTCTTGCACGGCAACTGGGGCTTAAGTTCGTCGACCTCGACCAAGCTTTTGAGCAACGCTACCGCATAACGGTACCCGACTTCTTTGCCCGCTACGGCGAAGAGGCTTTCCGCACCCTCGAACGGCAGCTGCTGCAGGCCACGGCGGCTATTGACAATGTGGTTGTCTCCACCGGCGGCGGCACCGCCTGCCAGCCTGGCAACATGGAGTTCATGAACGGCAACGGCACCACAATATTCCTCCGCATACCCCTCGACAGCCTGCTGCAACGCGCCGCCACCTCACACAAGGAGCGCCCCCTGATTACGAACATGGAGCCCAGTGAGCGCCGCACCCACATAGAGCGGCAACTCGAAAAGCGCCTGCCCTTCTACCTGCAAGCCCAGATAACCGTCGACGCCGACGCCGACGACCCACAGCAGGTGGTCACCCTCATACTTGACAGCATAACCCCATCCCCGCAGACGGCATAACAAAACCCGCCCTACCCACACACAACCATCCATTAGTGAGGTTAGTGAAGGTAGTAGGGCGTACCGCACCAAGGCCGCCACAGCATTAACACCAGCACAAGAACCACCCCACGTGCGGGCTATAACTCGATTATTTTACCACTTATAGCCCGCAAATGGGGTATCAGATAACATCCAGTTGCAGACGCTACAAATACAACGTTTTCGATAAGCCGAGCGCAGAGGGCAAATCACGCAGTGTTTGCACTATGCCGAGGCGAGAAAACGAGGGTTGCGAAGAAACCAACCATTATGCACCAGAGAGCATAACAATCAAGGCAATTGCTGCCGGGAGGAAGAAAAACTGAATACCTAATTTCAACGCATATCCTATTTGATTGTCAAGGATGTCAACGTTGCTACTCACCCAGAAAAATCGTGGTGGAACATCTTCAGCCCATCCTGTAAAGCCAATAACAATGCCCACCACGGCACAGATGCCACCCAAAATCCAAGTAACATTATTTGACCTATAGGTCATTTTTCTTTGTTGTTTTCATTTTTTTGCAAAATTAGTGTTTATTATTTGTACTTGTTGGTTCAAATAAGGTCCTATTTCGGTTTGGCGCAATTATTGGCTGCTGGTGACGTTTGTGAAACAGCAATAAAAAACGTAGACCTTGTATCTGGTCCACGGTTCCGGAAAGTACCTAAGCAAGAATACAAGGCCCACGTTTTTTGCGTGAGCACCTTGTTAGATTCCTGCTGTGCTTTAGAATTTTCCGGATTCTGGACCAGCTTCTAACTATTGTGCAAGGCTGTCTATTGCGCCTTTATGTTATTATTTCTACTATCTCTTTGGTTTTATTAGTTTTACGCTATTACATCAATGTCACTTTCTTTTGCAAATATAACGAAAATTAGACAAACGGAATTAATAATTTCGTTTTTTTGAGGTATCCTTTTTTCAGTGGATGTCGCACACCAGACGCACGGAGAAGCCGCAGCCGCGACCGCAGCTGTAGGTGTATAGGTCGTTGCCGCTGAAATAGAGTATACAGGCTCCGCTCTCGCCTCTACACGTCGACGACCAGTAGTCGCCGCAGTTGTCATAGTCGGCTACATTGGTCCCGTTGCGGTCGCCTGCCGCAGGCAGGAACAGAGCCCCCGCAGCCTCCATCGACGCCCAGCCGTTTCCCTCGTAGCTGTTGGCTTGCCACCCTCGCGCGACGCTGCCATTCACAAATGCCGCACCGTCAGCACCCGACTTGGGGTCGGTGAACCTGTCGGGCAACACTATGATGCCGTGCGTGCCCGCCACCGTGGCATAGCCCCACTTGCCCGCAGCCTCGGCACGCGAGAAGAACAGATAGTCCCACTCCTCGCGCGAGAGCGTGCGCCAGAGGCCCGCCTTGCCGCCACCGTTGGCTATGGCGCAGTACACGCCCCAGTCGGCATTGGAGTAATCACCCGTGAGGTTGAACTCTCCCACAGGCCCGTAGGTGGAATAGTCATCGCTTGACGACCACGGCTGACGAGAGGCGCCTGCGCCGTCCCATCCGCTGGTGCCCCAGCCCAGAAGGTCTATCCAGCCATTGTAGTCGACAGCAATGTCCGAGTTGGAGTAGCCTATGTACTGGTGCTGCTGCTCGGCGAAACGCCACGTGCCTGTAGAAGCCTGGTACTGTAAGTTGCCACGCGAGAAACAGACTACGCGGCCTTCGCTGACACTGAAAAGTCCATTGACAGCCCCCTCGGGGATGCCCGCGCCGCCCTGTGCGCCGCCAATAACCACAGGTTTGACCGCCTCGTGCTCCTTGCAGCAAGAAATCAACAACAGCAACCCGACAAAACAAACGAACTTGGGCATAAATGCAGAACGGATAAAAAAAGCGGCCCGTCCACAAAAAGAGGGACAGGCCGCACCATTATGAAAAGAAACGTCCACGCTGTTAAGCGCCAAGCTCGAGGCGCTTGAACCCAGTGCAGCGGAGGTCTTTGTCGGCCTTGGCCACAAAATCTTTGACCTTGACCTTGGAGTCCATGATGTACTCCTGCTCCATGAGGGTGTTCTCCTGGAAGTACTTGTTGAGACGTCCGTTAGCAATCTGGTTGATTTGGTTTTCGTTGAGTTGGGCGGCTTTCTCGGCAGCCACGCGCTCTTTGATTTCGCGAGCCTGGTTGGCCTGCTCTTCGGTGATCCAGCCCTTGCCCATGTTGGAGGCTATATGCTCCTCGGAGTCGACGTGAGCGGGGTTGATGCCGGCCTTGCGCAGAGCTGCGTCGACGGCCTTGCCCACGAGTTCCTCTTTGGTCTTCTCGACAGCCACGCGGAATTCTTTGTCCTTCACCTCTTGCGGCACGCTGGCGGCATCGAGGGCCACGGGGCGCATAGCGACCACCTGCATGGCGAGGTCGTGACCAACCTCGTCGAATCCCTCTTTGCTGAGGCCCACTATAGAGGCCATGCGGTTACCCGGGTGGATATAGGAGTAGACCTTGTCGGCCTCGATGGTCTCGAAGTGAGCCAGCTCGATCTTCTCACCTATCTTGGCGATCTGGTCGGTGATGGCGTCGGCGACCTTGGAGCCGTTGAGCTCCATGTCGAGCACCTGTTCCTTGGTGGTGAAGCGGTGCTGCATGGCGGCGTCGAGTATAGAGGTGGTGAACTCCACGAAGCCGGCGTTGGTAGCAACGAAGTCGGTCTCGCAGCTCACCATTATGACGGCGCCGTAGTTACCCTGTGCCTTGGCGAGCACGCAACCCTCGTTGGCGTCGCGGTCGGCACGTTTGGCGGCCATCTTCTGACCTTTCTGACGAAGGAGGTCGATAGCTTTCTCGAAATCGCCGTCGCATTCCACGAGGGCTTTCTTGCAATCCATCATACCCACACCGGTGAGCTGACGGAGTTCATTGACTTGTTTTGCGGTTATATTGGCCATAATGTGTGTTTTTCTAAGTTTATCGAACTTCCTGACAATACTCTCCTGCTACTTATTCAGCGGCGGGAGCGCTCTCTTCCTGCTCGGGGCTTGCCGAAGCTGCGGGAGCCTCTTCGGTGCGACGGGAGGGCTGACGGCGCGGGCGGCGGCCACGGCCGCCTTCGGGTGCTGCACCCTCTTCGCGGGGAGCCTCGGCGGCCTCTTCGGCCTCAGCCTGGCTCTCCTTGTCGAGCATGCGCTCGTTGAGACCTTCCTGGATAGCCTCAACCATATATTTCAGTATGGCGGCTATCGACTTCGAAGCGTCGTCGTTGGCGGGGATAGGATAGTCGATAAGGTCGGGGTTGGTGTTGGTGTCGACAAGTGCGAAAGTGGGTATGTTGAGGCGGCGTGCCTCGGCAACGGCTATATGCTCCTTGTTGATGTCGATGATGAAGATGGCGCTCGGCAGACGGGTAAGGTCGGCGATGCTGCCAAGGTTCTTGTCGAGCTTGGCACGCTCGCGCTGCACCTGCAGACGCTCACGCTTAGAGATGTTGTTGAAGTCTTTGTCCTTCATCAAGGCGTCGAGGTTGTTCATCTTCTTCACAGCCTTGCGGATGGTGGTGAAGTTGGTGAGCATGCCGCCAGGCCAACGCTCGGTGACATAGGGCATACCTACGGGCTTCACTATCTCGGCGACAACTTCCTTGGCCTGTTTCTTGGTAGCCACGAAGAGTATCTGCTTGCCGGAGCGGGCTATCTGTTTCAGAGCCTTGCCAGCCTCTTCGGCCTTGACAATGGTCTTCTGGAGGTCGATGACGTGTGTGCCGTTCTGCTCCTTGAAGATATAAGGAGCCATTTTGGGATTCCATTTGCGTTTAAGGTGGCCAAAGTGGCAACCTGCCTCGAGGAGGTCTTCGAACTTAAGTTCTGTCATTTCTTTTTTGTTTGTTTTGTTTACTTTCCTTTATTTACTGTTAGTAACAACCGCGGCGAGGTCTTTACTCGGGGACGCGCCCTTCATGGTGGCCCTATTTTACGGCATTTTGGCCATGCCGCATTGGCAATGGGGCAGAACAACGGCGCGGTTTGGATACTAAACCAATATCAATTCCAAGAGACCGGTCTCGAGTTGCAAGCGTCGCGCAGACTATAGACACTGCAGGCCAGTTGAAACTCGAAGCCAGTAGCTTAAAACCAATACTAACGCTTGCTGAACTGGAAGCGTTTGCGGGCTTTGGGCTGACCGGATTTCTTACGCTCAACCATACGGGGGTCGCGCATGAGAAGACCTTTGGCCTTGAGAGCCGGACGGTCCTCGGCGTTGTTCTCGCAGAGTGCGCGGGCGATAGCCATACGGAGGGCCTCGGCCTGGCCGCTGAAGCCGCCGCCGTCGAGGTTGGCCTTCACATCCCACTTACCCTCGGCGCCAGCCACCTGAAAAGCCTGGTTGACGATGAACTGTAGCGGACCGGTGGGGAAATACTCTTTATAGTCCCTGTTGTTAACGGTAATCTTGCCACTGCCCGGAGTCATATATATACGGGCCACGGCGGTCTTTCTTCTACCTATAGTATTGATGGTTTCCATTTGTTTCTATCCTTTATTGTTAACGCACATCGTTGATGTCAATCTTGCGGGGGTTCTGACCCTGGTGCGGGTGCTCGGGTCCGGCATAGACCTTGAGGTTGCGGTAGAGAGCGGCGCCCAGACGGTTCTTGGGGAGCATGCCGCGCACTGCGTGCTCAATCACGCGCTCGGGATGGGTGGCGAGCAGTTTGGCGGGAGTGGTCTCGCGCTGGCCGCCGGGGTAGCCGGTGTAACGCTGGTAAATCTTGTCGGTCATCTTGTTGCCGGTGAGGACAATCTTCTCGGCATTGATAATGATGACGTTGTCGCCGCAGTCGACGTGCGGTGTGTAATAAGGCTTTGTCTTGCCGCGCAGAATGTTGGCCACACGCGTAGCGAGACGGCCAAGGGTCTGATTCTCTGCATCAACCAGCAGCCACTCTTTCTGAACGGTCTTGCTGTTGGCCGAGATGGTCTTGTAGCTGAGCGTATTCATTGTTTTGATACTATAATTTTTCTGTTTAAAAATTATTGTGCGGTGGAGGGTGTTTGCTGCCGGTTGCCAGAGCCAAAACGGACTTGACGGATAAGACCGCAGGCTTTTCGCCCCAACAGGTGGCACTACTTCACCAACTTCCTAACGCAATGGCTGTCAGGTGTGAACGGGTAATTAACTACACCTTTGGACACTACGCTAAGAGTTTGCAAAGTTACGAACATTTTTTTTAACAAACAAATTTTTTTTCATTTTTCATTTTATTTTGTGTTATCAACGTGTTATTTGTTGATAAATGAAAAAAAAATCGTAAATTTGCAAGCCAATTAGAAGGAACAAAAAGCATTTAAGCAATGGACAAGTCTTCCTTTTCCAACAACTTAGCCCATATTGGAGAGTTTTCTCTGGAGGACAAATTAGAGATAATGGCCGAGAAAAACCGCTATCCCTACTGTGCTCCTTTGCAGATGCTCGACCTATTATCCGACAAGGCTGTCGCCCTCTACCACTGGGAGGATGTCTACAAGCCCGGCGTGATGCTGCATGTGCCAGAGCCGCAGGTTGTGGAGACCCTGCTGGAGCAGGTTAAACCCACCGCTGTCGACAGTGCCAGCGACAAGCAACTCTTTGAGCAGATAGCCAAGCTCAAGGCCGAGTACGCCTCACATGCCAAGGCCGATGTTGCCGAAGCCGAGCCCACGGCACCCGCCGAGCCCGCCGCTGCAGAGCCTGCCGCCGCTGGCGACCAGGTTGATGTCATGCGCGAAATAAACGACTACGAAGAGGTGTCGTTCAAGACGGCCCCCAAGAGCGAGATATTGTCCAAGTTCCTCGAAGTTGGCAGCATCAACGTCGAGGAGGAGGAGCAAGAGGATGTGCCACCCGTGGATGTCCTGGCCAAGAAAAGCATAGCCGACGGCGGCACGGTGGAGACAGAGACCCTCGCCCAGATATACGAGAAACAAGGCAAGTTTGAACGAGCCATAGCAGCCTACGAGCGCCTTATGGAGCGCCATCCCGAGAAACACGACGAGTTTGCCAAACGCATAGACAACCTGCTCGACATGCTGGCAAACAAGAAGAAATAACAATGTAAATACAATATCTTTCACCAAATTCATAATCAATCATGAGTGGTTTGTACATTTTTTTAGTGGTATTAATCCTTATAGTGTGTGTGTTGCTGGCACTTGTGGTGCTGGTTCAGAACTCCAAGGGAGGCGGCCTCGCCGCCAACTTCTCGGCTCCCAACCAGATCATGGGAGTGCGCAAGACTACCGACTTCCTCGAGAAAGCCACGTGGGGACTCGCCATAGCGCTCATGGTGCTGAGTCTGGCAGCCACCGCCACCATACATGCAGGCCAAAAGAGCAACGTCGAGACCACCGAGGTGACCGCCACCGAACCCGTCGCGGCACCTATGAGCCAGACAGCGGCTCCCGTAGCTTCTGAGGCAGCTCCGGCAAAGGCTCCGGCCAACTAACCAAAGCCAGTCACAGACCCGCTAAACCTACACAGCAGGGGAGAGGCTCATGCCACTGCCCTGCTTGTTTGTATGTTATGAGTACCCATCCGTCTGTCGAAAACCTCATCTTCTCGCAGTTCGGCCACGACCCCACCGACGGACAGCGCGAGGCCTGCTCGCGTCTGGTCGACTTCCTCTTCGAGTCCGACAGTCATGTGGCCTTCATACTGCGCGGCTATGCAGGCACCGGCAAGACCTCGCTCGTCAGCGCGCTCATACGCACCGCGCCGCGCCTGCACATCAACACCCGCCTGCTGGCTCCCACGGGGCGCGCCGCCAAGGTGCTGGCCAACTATTCGGGACGCCCGGCCTACACTATCCACAAATCCATATACATCACGGGCACCGATGCCACCGGCAGGCTGCGCACCGTAAGGGCACCCAACAAGTACCGCTACACGCTGTTCATCGTCGACGAAGCCTCTATGATAGGCCTCGACCCTGTCGATGGGCAGGCCCCTTCGCGGAGCCTTCTGGAAGACCTCATAGACTACGTTGCCGACGGCCACCACTGCCGCCTGCTGCTTATGGGCGACGTGGCGCAGCTGCCCCCGGTAGGCTCACCGGAGAGTCCGGCGCTCGATGCCGAGTATGTCGGCGCCCTGTCGGGCTTCACCATCTTCGACTACGAGCTGCGCGAGGTGGTACGCCAGCGCGACGCGTCGGGCATACTGCTAAACGCCACCATGTTGCGTGAGCGTATCGCCGAGGCCGTAAGCGGCTCCATGGTGACGCTGCCGCTGCTCAGGACCGACGCGACGCTGCCCGACGTCATACGCCTCGCCGGTGGCGAGCTGGAAGAGACGCTACAGCGCGAATACTCCGAGGTGGGGGTGGAGAATGTTGTCATGATAACTCGCAGCAACAAACGCGCCAACCTCTACAACCAGGCCATACGCAACCGCGTGCTCTTCCGCGAGGAAGAGGTCAACGCCGGCGACTACCTCATGGTGGTGCGCAACAACTACCACTGGACAGGCCCCGACTCCGCCATGGGCTTTCTGGCCAACGGCGACATTGCCGAGGTGATGAGCGCACGCAACTTCAGGGAGCTCTATGGCTTCCACTTCGCCGACGCCACGCTGCGTTTCTTTGACTACGGCGACGATGTCACCTGCGACTGCAAGGTGCTGCTGGAGACCCTCCATTGCGATGCCGCCTCGCTGCCCGGCGACGATGTGCGCAGGCTCTTCGACGCCGTCTCCGAAGACTACCAGCACCTCACCCACAAAGCCGACCGCATGAAGGCCGTGAAATCCGACCCCTACTACAACGCCCTGCAGGTGAAGTTTGCCTACTCCCTCACCTGCCACAAGACGCAGGGCGGGCAGTGGCCCGTGGTGTTCCTCGACCTCGGATATGTCACCGACGAGATGATGGACCGTGAGTTCCTGAGGTGGCTCTACACCGCCTTCACCCGTGCCACCCAGCGCATATACCTGATAAACTTCGAAGAACGCCTGTTCATATAGCGCGCCAGGCCCCAATCGGCCCCAAAACAGCCCCAAAAACAGCCCCAAAAACAGACCTCGCGCCCCGCCAGCCGCATAATATTTTTGTGTGTATCAATTATTTTCTGTAATTTTGTACCGATTTGGAGTCGAACTCCAAATCGGTACAAAATTAGCATTCATATTGTTTTTATAACTCATTTAGATATTGCAGCAATTGCTTCACGGTGATGGCACCTTCGACCTCTTTTGTTTGGAATACCATAAAATAGTGATATCTCTTTCCGGCAAGGTCGGCCCATTTGTTGCCAAGCCAGATTTTGTTTTTTGAGTCTTCGTTAACCAAATGGTCGCCCTTTGTCTCAACCAAAATAATGTTGCCCGACTTCATGCTAACGATAAAGTCCGGGTAATGGTTGATGAATCCATTGATGCAAAACTCTTTCTTCTCTCGGTTACGATGCCAGAAAAGAACATTGGGATTGTCTGCAATAGCTGAGATAACATCATACTCAAAATCATTGACAGTCTCTTCGGCAGCATATAGTCCTTTGTCAATTCCGACCAATTCCCCTTTCGTCAAAGCAATTGCATACGAAAAAGTGTAATGGTTGTCAAGGATTATCCTCCCTGTATTCAACCACTGTTGGAACACCTGTTTTTGATAGTCTTTCATCAATTCCTCTATCTTATCCTGTATTGTATCTCGTGTCAGATAGATATTGTCGATAAGACTTGATATTTCGTCCGCGTCAAGATTTGCAATCGCCTTGTCAACATACTTCTTAATGGCCGGTTCCGCAATATTGTCCATTTTTATCATGCTTGCAATCTGTCCGCTTAGCATATCTTTCTGAACTGTCGCCGACTTGTCCATATATTGTTGCCGGATAAAGTCAATTGCCTGTTGGTTGCTTTTACGGACAGGGACATAGTCATCACCCGAAGCGGCGACATCAATAGTTACGCCTTGTGGACGGACAATGGTAAAATCTATTGTGGCATCTTTTGTCGGCAAATCAAAGCCCTGTGTGAGCATTGATTTTTCCAATGGTATCCATTCATCATCAGAGAATATAGATGCTGCTGTCTTTGTATAAAAGATAGGGAGGTTTATTCCTGCTGCAACCTCTTTGTAATCTTCGTTGATTGGGTAGTACATTTCTTTCGGTGTTATTGCCGCAAGCGGATCAAGTTCTCCACCATTGGTTTGTTCCTCAATTTGTTTGTTATACTCCTCGCTCATCTGCTCTGCCTGTTTCTGCAAGTTTTGAATATCCTCGCTCTGGGAAGTACTTTCTAATTGCTCCTTGATTGCAGACGCCTCCTCTATTGTCAAGTCAATGCCGTTATCCGACAATTCTTCTTCAGTTGCCTGTTCAGGGGCATCGAACAACCCTGGAATGGTTACTGGAGTTTTGGCTGTCTCTTGTGGGGCGACAGGGCTTGCTTCCCGAAAATCTTTTTTGCTAAAACCAGCCTTTTGTAATGACAATATGATTTTCTCAACTGTATCCCGAAAGTCGTTGCTGCTTGTAAACACGTAAGAAAGATTCAGCAGTGGGTTTTTGTGTTGGGTGGTGTAAGGCTGGCGAAGAATGCGTCCTAATATCTGCTCCACATCCACACGGCTTGTTTTGTTGGCCAAGGTGGCCAATATGTAAGCGAACGGACAATCCCATCCCTCTTTCAAAGCATTCACGGTTATAATATACCGTACCTCACAACTTCGGCTCATCAAATCAATACCTTTCAACTCATCTTTATTAGCCGTCTTGATTTTAATTTGAGTTTCGGGGATACCAAAGCTAATAAGGTTGGCTTTTATCTTGTCAAATGTGATATTGTCATTGTCAGTTTTAGGTTGCGCTTGGAACAATACAATTGGTCGGATATATCGACCTCCCTGCTTCTCCATTTCAATGGCATGTTGCTCCAAGCTGTTACGCATTCGAATGGCATTCACAAGCACATCCTTTGGCGTATTACGGTTTTCCACAATAACAGGCAACTTTACCATATTTTCACGCTTCAGTTGCATGGCATCGACGAAAGAAATAATGTTACTGTTGTCGCGAGGCGTTGCCGTCAGTTCTAGAATAAAACGAGGACTGAGATTGTTAAGCAGTTCTACCCTTAAATCGGCTTTGAAGTTATGGCTTTCATCCACAATCACCACAGGGTTTTGCTGTGCAATCACTTGAATCAATGCTGTGGGGTCAGCACCGCTAATCAACTGCTCTGGATGGGTGTAATGTTGGGTGTGTTCCAAAAAGTTTCCGTTCTCACGGAAAGCCCGTGGTTTTAATTGCTCTTCCCCCTTGTCTTTCTTAACACGAATTGTTTCGATGAAAGACTGGGCACTCAAAACGAATATCGTTAAGTTGTCGTGCATCTGAACAGGGCTGATACCCTGTCCCATTAAAGCGGCTTCTTTATCAACCACCACAACACGATGAGCGAACAGCGCGTCGATTGTCTGCCTATATGGATGGGATACGTCTTGCAGCTTCTCCAATGTTTGTTTTAAGATGGTATCACTGGGGACAAACCACGCCACGACCTGGTTGGGTGCGCCTGTATGCAACTTATCCATAATACGCTTGATTGCATTACAGGCAATGAAGGTCTTGCCTCCCGCTGTCGGCACTTTCAACGTAACACGCGGCACCCCGTTCACACTATTGATATAGGGATGCAGAAAGTTGTTGGTGAGACCATTGACAGAAACACCCTTGTCTGCCCAATATTGAGAATAGGCAACAGAGAGACTATTGCTGTTGTTCAATGTTTCAATATATAGCTCCAAATCACGGAGCGTCTGGCGTTGATATTCTTTTAGCTGCATACTTCAAAACCTGTTAATGTCGCGAGGAATCTTTTTGAACGTAATATTCATCTGCGCCAATTGCTCATTGCTGATGGTACATACGTCGGCATAAATCACATAATGGTCAGCCTTCTTGGGAACAATATTCAGCGTATCGTGCGACAATGTTGTTATCGCATTTGGTTTATAATAGAAGAAATAACCTGTACCGTTAAAATAGTCCAACAGATAAGGATGATTTGTGTCTTGCTTGCGTGTCAGATACTCATGTGTTTCTGTGTAATAGATGTATTCGCGTATTTTATCAATTCCAACGTTCTCATTTAAATTCCCATCCCTTTGAAACAATGGCTTCCCAAGCTCATAATAGTCAAATGCACCACCA
>JAFTDW010000042.1 GCA_017454015.1 Bacteroidales bacterium
ATCGACGGCGTGGTGGGCCGGAGCCCCGCCAACTACCGCATGCCACGCATGCCCATCCCTGACCGATGCATCTTTGGCTGCAGGACCATGCGGCCCCGCGGCGTTACGGGGTATTAGTCCGGTTTTCACCGGGTTATCCCCCTGTCAGGGGCAGGTTGCATACGCGTTACGCACCCGTGCGCCGGTCGCCAGCAAGGTATTGCTACCTCCTGCTGCCCCTCGACTTGCATGTGTTAAGCCTGCCGCTAGCGTTCATCCTGAGCCAGGATCAAACTCTTCATTGTAAGAATTGTTTTCAACCTCACCACGCCTTACCTCTCTTGACTCGTCTGAGTGTCTTGCCACATCCCTCGTCGGGATGCGCATCTGACACACGCTATCTCTTGTTTCAATTGTTTCAATGAACTCACGCCCTTGCCTTTGGGTGTCTTTTGGAAGATGTGCCCGTTTTTAGGCGAAAAGCGAATGCAAAGATACAACCTTTTTTCCTAATGGCAAAATCTTTTTTCAAAAAAAAATGATGATTAATTGCCGTATGTTGATTATAAAAGAGTTGTGCGTATGTTAATTTTTTCGGAGAGTGTTTTGAAGTGGTGTGGAAGGGGTGTTTTTTGTTGCGTCAGAGCATCGTTTTCGCTGTTTTGGCACTGTTTTTCATCGGTAGGTTGTTGATAACTCTGCTACTGCTTGATGTGTTGAGAGATACGCTACTTATGCAGCAGGTTTTTCTGCCATTTTTCAAAAGTTATTCGCTGCAGGGGTGTGTTGTTGGTGGAGTGGTTGTATTCGTCTTCGGACAGGTAGGGTAGGCTTTGCAGTCGTTGCAGTGTGAGGTCGTCGGTAGGGCGTGTTGCGGGGGCGTTGATATTGAAAGGGCATTGAGTTTGGCAGAGGTCGCAGCCGAAGGCGTAGGAAGGGTTGTCGACGGTGCAGTTGTCGCGGCATTCGATGGTCTGGTAGGCGGTGCAGCGGTTGGCGTCGAGGCCTATGTCGGAGAGTGCCTGGTTGGGGCAGGCGTTGCGGCAGATGTTGCAGTGTGGCGGGCACCGGTTTGGCATGGGGCTGTCGTAGTGGTCGGCAGGCGAGGTGGTTACAAGCTCGGCGAGGAATACGTAAGAGCCGTATAGGGGGTTGATAAGCAGTGTGTTGCGGCCTATCCATCCGAGGCCGGCGTTAGCTGCCCAGTGTTTTTCGCAGATAGGCACTGTGTCGACGCACGGCTTGGCCGAGAATTCGGGGTAGTGGTCGGCGATGAGTGCCGAGAGGTTGTGGAGCATCGGCTTGATGCGGGTGTGGTAGTCGTCGAAGTAGGCGAACTGGGCTATGAGGTGTTGTCCCGACATGGTGCGTGACGGCTTGTAGCCCAGCAGTAGGCATATAACGCTCCGCGCGCCCGGGTATAGCAGTGTAGGGTCGGCGCGTTTCTCGCGGTTGCGTTCCATATAGTGCATGTCGGCCTGGCATCCGGCGTGCAGCCAGTTGTCGAGGTGTTGTGCAAACGAGTTGTCGAGGTTGGCCTTGGCTATGCCGCAGGCGTGGAAGCCAGCCTGTGCCGCAAGTTGTTTTATCAGCTGTGCTTCTAAGGCTGGCGCGTGGGGTGCGGTCTGGATAGAGGGTGTGGAGGCGATAGGCTGTGAGGGGGTTACAGATTTTGTGCCGAAGGGTTTTTCTTGCTGCCGTCGTAGAGCTCGAATTTGAGCAGGCGGCAGTCGAGGGAGCCGTTGAAGAGCTGTATCTTGCGCGACGGGTGGAGGCCAATGTGCTTCATGGCGTCGAAGTCGGATGTGATGAGCCACGCCTCGCAGTCGGAGCCGTAGCGTTGTTTGAAGGTGTTGCCGAGTTTGGTGTAGAGGTCGTTGAGGTCGTCCACCTTGATGCGTTCGCCGTAGGGAGGGTTGGTGACAATGAGGGTAGGGCCTTCGGGCGGGTCTTGGTCCTCAAAGGAGTTGCAGTAGAGCATCACGTCTTTGTGGAGTTTGGTGTATTGCAGGTTCTCCTCGGCGCCGCCAAGCACATCCATGTCAATGTCGTTGCCCCATATCTCGTGGTCGAAATCCAGTGAGCCTATTTTTTTGTTTTCCTGTTGTTTAATGTTGCGCCACTCGGCTCTGTTGAACTCTTTCCAGCGGCAGAAGCCGAAGTTGTCGCCGCGGTAGTACTGAGCAGGAATGCTGTTGGCCATCATGGCGGCCTCGATGAGCAGTGTGCCGGAGCCGCACATGGGGTCGAAGAAGTTGCGGTCGCACTTCCAGCCTGCGAGTTTGAGCATGCCGGCGGCGAGCACCTCGTTGATAGGAGCGAGGCCCACGGCCTGGCGGTAGCCGCGTTTGTGGAGCGACTCGCCGGAGCTGTTCATCAGCAGGGTCACGTGGTTGTCGGTGATGTGCAGGTTGAGTTTGTAGTCGGCGTTTTCGGTGTTGATGGTGGGGCGGCGACCGAACATGCGGCGGAAGCGGTCGACAATGGCGTCTTTGGTTTTGAGAGCGGCGTAGTAGGAGTGGGTGAATATGGTGCCCGAAGTGGTGCTGTCGATCATGAAGGTGCCGTCGACGTCGAGTATCTTCTCCCATTTTATCTGGCTTACGTTGTCGTAAAGCTCTTGGTCGTTGTTGGCGTCGAACTCGGCAAAGGGTTTGAGTATGGCGAGGGCTGTGCGGCAGGTGTAGTTGGCGCGGTAGAGGGTTTCCATGGTTCCCGTGAACGCCACGGCGCGAGTGAGTTGTTCGATGTCGGTGGCGCCGCACTGCTGCAGCTCGTCGGCGAGTATTGCCTCAAGGCCGTACATGGTCTTGGCTATCATCTTGAAGCGTTGCTTGACAGTGGGTTCGGTGGGGATGGTCTTGCCGTTTTGTTTTTGGATTATCATGGTTGTTTGTTTTGATAAGGGGCGATAGATGTGTTGGAAAAGGGGTGCCTTTTATCTTGTTGTATTTGGCTGCGCCGGCCAGTATGCTGCAGTTTATCTCGTAGCCTATCAGCATCACCCAGCAGTTCATGAATATCCACAGCATAATCATGAGCAGTGTGCCTATGGAGCCGTAGAGCAGGTTGAAGCGGTTGATGCTGGAGAGGTAGATCTGCATGAGCCACGAGAGCAGGAAGAGGAGTGTGGTGGCTATAAGTGAGCCGGGAGCGAAGAAGCCGAACGAGGGCTGCTCTTTGTTAGGCTTGAAAATGGCTTTGAGGCTCTTGCCTTGTGCAAAGTAGTAGACCACCGAGAGCACCAGCAGGGCAAGGAAGATGAGTATGATCCAGCGTCCGGTGCTTACGAGTATGAGGTTGGTTTTTGTGTGTTGCATGACGCCTGCCGAGATGAGCCATCCAATGCAGAAGCGGTAGCCCACAAGGAGCACCACCACGGCGACTACGAGCAGGTAGAGTGCGAATACGAGCAGCACGCTCACGGCATAGACTGGCAGGAAGGGGCGGCGCTCCACCTTGTCGTTGGCGTAGTTCATGGAACGGTAGCAGCCGTAAATGCCGTTGGCTGCGAGGATTATAGATACGGCAAAGCCTATGGAGAGCAGGTTGCTGTGGCGGTGTCCCATGACGTCGTTGACGGTGGATGATATGCGGTCGTACACCTTTTCGGGCACTATGTCGTGGAGTTGGAAGAGCATCTCGTCCTGCAGTCCGTCCACGGGGAAATAGGCTATCAGGGTGAACATGAATATGAGCAGCGGCGGCAGAGCCATGAGCATGGAGTATGCCAGGCCCTTGGCGCGTTGCCATATCTTGCCGTTGGCGGCGCCCTGCACAAAGAGGCTGAGCACGTCGTATACCGGCACTTTTTTGAGTCCCGGGAGCGACGCGGTCTTTAGCCAGTAGATGACCGACCTTATGGAGCGTTTGTATACTATTTTCCTGATGCGCACTGTCGTAGGGCTTTATATGGTTAACAGCGAGATGTCGAGGCTTTGTATGTGGTGTGTGAGTGCTCCTACCGATATGAAGTCCACGCCGGTCTCGGCGTATTGGCGCAGGGTGTCGCGGGTGATGCCTCCGCTTGCCTCTGTCTCGTAGCGGCGGCCTATCAAAGCCACGGCCTGGGCGAGGGTGGGTATGTCGAAGTTGTCGAGCATGATGCGGTCCACGCCGCCGTGTTGCAGCACCTGCTGCAGCTCGTCGAGGTTGCGCACCTCTATCTCTATCTTGAGGTTGCGGCCTGTGTGCGAGAGGTATTCGTGGGTGCGGTCTATGGCTTGTGTGATGCCTCCTGAGAAGTCTATGTGGTTGTCCTTTAGCATTATCATGTCGTAGAGGCCTATGCGGTGGTTGGTGCCGCCGCCGCAGTGTACGGCATATTTCTCAAGCAGGCGCATCCCCGGGGTGGTCTTGCGGGTGTCGAGCAGCCGTGTGTGGAGTCCGTCGAGCAGGCGCACCATGGTGTTGGTCTGCGTGGCGATGCCGCTCATGCGTTGTATGAAGTTGAGGGCGGTGCGCTCGGCGGTGAGTATGGAGGCCGACGAGCCGCTCACTGTCAGCAGCACGTCGCCGCGGGCTATGCTGTCGCCGTCGTGCTTTATGGTGTCCACTTCCAGTTTCGGGTCAACCTTTTTGAATACCGTGGCGGCAACGTCGATGCCGCAGAGTATGCCGTCCTGTTTTGCCACCATTTTGGCGTTGCCCAGTGCTGTGTCGGGAATGCAGGCGAGGGTGGAGTGGTCGCCGTCGCCCACGTCTTCGCGCAGTGCTATGTCTATAAGATGGTCTAAGCCTGTAAATTCGGTCATGGACTTGAGTTGTTATAGTGGGTTTGCTAATGCTTTAAAATTCTATGGTTTTGCCCTTGGCTGGCGCAGTTGTTGAAGTCCCCGTGTACTATTGTTTTGACCTGTTTTTGTGTTGTCATAAAATATGCAAAAGTACGATTTTTTTTTTACGTGTTGCAAAAAAAATGATTATGTATAAAAAAAGTGGTATTTTTGCACTCTTGATAAACCCAACAGCAAACCACAAAAAACAGATGAAAGTCAGTATAATTAATATAGGTGACGAGCTGCTGATAGGGCAGGTGGTCAACGGCAATGCCGCCGAGATGTCGCGTATGCTCACCGCTGCGGGCATGGAGGTGTGTGAGACCACTGTTGTTGGCGACAACGCCGCCGACATCCATAAGGCTCTTGAGCGTTGCCTTGCCATCTCCGGCGCCGTTCTGCTGACCGGCGGGCTGGGGCCCACGCGCGACGACATAACCAAGTCGGTGCTTTGCGACCATTTTGGCTGCGGCATGCGCGAGGATGCCGAGGCGCTGGCCAACGTGTCGCGGCTCTTTGCCGCCAAGGGCTATCCGCTTACCGAGGTCAACCGCCAGCAGGCGTGGGTGCCCGAGTGCTGCACCGTGCTCAACAACGACCTGGGCACGGCCCCCTGCATGTGGTTCGACACTGGCGACGGCAAGGTCGTGGCGGCCATGCCCGGCGTGCCTTTCGAGATGCGCTACCTCATGGCGCACAGGGTGGTGCCGCGGCTCGCCGAGCATTTCGCCGTAGGCTCCATAGTGTGCAAAAACGTCATAGTGCAGGGCATCGGCGAGTCGTTTCTGAGCGACATGATAAAGCCGTGGGAGCTCTCCTTGCCTGCCGACATCAAGGTGGCCTATCTGCCCGAGGCCGGCATGGTCAAGCTGCGGCTCACCATGCGTGGCGGCGGGGCGGCAATGATGGACAAAGCCGTGGCGGGGCTCTATGAGTTGGCCGCCGACTACATTGTTGGCGCCGATGCCGAGAGCGTTGCCGAGGTGGCGGCGCGGGTCATGAAAGAGCGAGGTTTGTCGCTCTCCACCGCCGAGAGTTGCACGGGTGGCCGCATAGCGTCGCTGCTCACCGCCATGGCCGGTGCGTCGGATTATTTCAAGGGCGGCGTGGTGGCCTACAGCAACGAGGTGAAGGAGTCTGTGCTTGGGGTGCGTCGCGAGACGCTGGAGCAGCACGGGGCGGTGAGCGAGGAGACGGTGCGCCAGATGGCCGAAGGGGTGCGGCGGCTCACGGGCAGCGACTACGCCGTTGCCACGACGGGCGTTGCCGGTCCCGGCGGCGGCACTGCCGAAAAGCCTGTGGGCACCGTATGGATAGGCATCGCCTCGGCGCATGGCACCGAGGCCAAGCTGGTGCGCTACGGCGACCGTCGCGAACAGAACATAGCGCGCACCTGCAACGAAGTCCTCGCCACGCTGGTGCGGACCGTCAGAAAACAGCAAAGATAATTAATACCCAATAGCCGTGGCAGTTCATAAACTGTCAAAATTCAATCGCCTGTGTTTATTTTATGACAGATATATTTCGAGAGCGCGTTTCTCCGAAACGCCATTTATGGGTTCCGTTTCAACCCCAGACAAACAAAGTGCAGTCTGGGGTTATTGAGAGTCAGTCTCTCCGAGACTGTTGTAATCAGTTCTTGGCTATAATATAGCATACCCCCTAAAACCTTATAATCTTAAAATCCTCCAACCCTTTAACCCCCTTTTTCCCAATGCCCAAAGGACTTATCACCGTACTCATGCTTATATGCTCCAATGTCTTCATGACTTTTGCGTGGTACGGCAACCTCAAATTGCAGCAGATGAAGATCAACACCGACTGGCCGTTGGTGCTCATTATATTGTCGTCGTGGGGTCTGGCTTTGTTTGAGTATTGCTTTCTGATACCGGCCAACCGCATAGGGTCGCAGATCAACGGCGGTCCTTTCTCGCTCATGCAGCTCAAGATAATCCAGGAGTGTGTCTCGTTGGTTGTCTTCACTGTGATAGTGGCCCTTGTGTTCAAGGGCGAGCCCATACGCTGGAACCACATAGTGGCTTTTGGCTGCATAATAGGGGCGGTGTTCTTCGCTTTCCTTAAGTAGGGGAGTGGGGCACCGTTGCAGGTGTCCATTGGTGGAAGCCTGTGGCTGTGCTGCCTATCTTACAGGCAGGTGTACCAGTTTCTTGGTTTCGAAGAACGGCTCTTTGAATATAGTGCCGAGATCCCACACCGTTGCTTTCTGCCTCAGTCCGGCGAGTTCTTCGCTCAGGTCGCCGCCTTTCAGGAGCAGCAGGCCGTTGGGCAGTGAGTGGTAGTGGTTTTTCGAGACAAGCCCTTTTGTCCATTGCAGCAGTTGGGCTGTCGAGGCCACGGCGCGCGACACCACGAAGTCGAACTGTTGCTGTAGCTGCTCGGCTCTCACGTTTTGGGTGTGGCAGTTGGTGAGTTGCAGCTGTTGCGCCACGTTTGCCGCCACGGTGATTTTCTTGCCTATGGAGTCCACCAGCAGGAAGTTGGTCTCCGGAAACATTATAGCCAGAGGTATGCCGGGGAAGCCGCCGCCGGTGCCGAGGTCGAGGATGTCGGCCATAGGCTTGAAGCTGATAACCTTGGCTATGGCAAGGCTGTGCAGCACGTGGTGTTCGTAGAAGTTGGCCATGTCTTTGCGCGACACCACGTTGATTTTGGCGTTCCACTCCTCATATAATGGCAACAGAGCGGCAAATTGTTCTTTCTGCCGCTCTGTCAAATCCGGAAAATTCAATGTAAGCAAGTCCATGCTAACAGATGCTGTTTACAGGTAGGCCATAAGGTGTTTGCTCTTGGAGCTTGTCTTGAGACGTTTGATGCCTTTCTCTTTTATCTGGCGCACGCGTTCGCGTGTCAGTCCGTACTTTATGGCTATCTCGTCGAGGCTCAGAGCGTGGGGGTAGCCTATGCCGAAGAACATCTTGATAATGCCGCGTTCATACTCCGTGAGGGTGCTGAGGGAGCGTTCTATCTCCAGGGAGAGTGATTCGCGCATGAGGGTGTCGTCAGTTGGCGGGGTGTCCTCGTTGGGCAGCACGTCGACGTAGTTCACATCCTCGTCGGCCACCAGCGGAGCGTCGATGGAGACGTGGCGGCTCGATATGCCGAGTATGCTCTTCACCTTGTCCTCGGGAATGTCGAGCAGGTCGGCGAGCTCCTCCTCTGAGGGCGGGCGCTCGAGTTGCTGTTCGAGGCGCGATATTTCTTTCTTGAGTTTGTTGAGGGCTCCCAGCTGGTTGGATGGCAGGCGCACAATGCGCGAGTCCTCGGCAATGGCCTGCAGTATTGACTGGCGTATCCACCACACGGCGTAGCTGATGAACTTGAAGCCGCGGGTCTCGTCGAAGCGTTTGGCGGCCTTGATAAGTCCCACGTTGCCTTCGTTGATAAGGTCGGGGAGGCTCAGCCCTTGGTTTTGGTATTGCTTGGCCACCGACACCACGAAACGCAGGTTCGATTTGGTGAGTTTGTCCAATGCCTCTTGGTCGCCGGCCTTTATGCGCTGAGCCAGAGTCACTTCTTCTTCGGGAGTGAGCAGGTCTTCGCTGCAGATGTCCTGCAGGTACTTGTCGAGCGACTTGATGTCGCGGTTGGTTATCGAATGAGTAATTTTTAGTTGCCGCATAGTATGGTCTCGAAAAATTATACAACACTTAAACGCAGAGATAGAAAAAAAGTTGCATGAGAGGTGAATTTTTTTTTGCAAATAATGTAAAAACCGAGTTCATTGTCCCGAAATAGTTTAAAATACAAAACACGCACCCTGTAGTTATAGCAGAAGGCGAGTTTTATAGTGATTGTTGTTTCTATTACAGTGTGTGTGTGCTATCTTGCGATAAGCTTAGAGGTCTCTTTCAGGGTCTTTACTATGTATACGCCCGGTGCAGTCAGCTGTATTGTTATATTGCCTTTTATGTTAGGCGTTTTTGCAACAAGTCTGCCAGTAATGTCGTATACTCTCACGGGTTCGCCGTTAAGGTTTGCCACGTATATTGTCAGCCTGTCGCTCCATATACGTAGATTCTCACTCTCATAGCAGTCAATATTTTGCGTTTCCTCGGCAAAGATAGCAACGTAAGTGGCTGCTTGACTTACCGTGAAGCTAAGCGGATTGTTGGTATCGCCGGTGCTCCAGTTAACGAAGTGGTAGCCATTGTTAGGAGTTGCTGTTATAGTGGCAGTGGAGCCCACCTGGTAGTATCCGCCTCCACTCACCGTGCCCATTCGCTCATAGTTAGGATGCACGTTAATCAACACACTATCAGCCTCAAAAAAGGCAGTGATAGTGGTGTCGCACGTAGCAGTGAAGGTTAGAGGGTTGGCTTGTGAACCTGTGCTCCAGTTGACGAAGTGGTAGCCGTTGTTAGGAGTTGCGGTTAGAGTAACAGTGGAGCCTACTTGATATGTGCCGCCTCCACTCACCGTGCCCATTTGCCCATAGTTAGGGTGCACATTAATCAACACACTATCAGCATCGAAAAATGCAGTTATAGTGGTGTCGCAAGTAGCAGTGAAGGTTAGAGGGTTGGCTTGTGAACCGGTACTCCAGTTAACGAAGTGGTAGCCGTTGTTAGGAGTTGCGGTTAGAGTAACAGTGGAGCCTACTTGATATGTGCCGCCTCCACTCACCGTGCCCATTTGCCCATAGTTAGGATGCACGTTAATCAACACACTATCAGTTTCAAAAAAGGCAGTGATAGTGGTGTCGCAAGTAGCTGTAAAGGTTAGAGGGTTAGCTGTTGAACCTGTACTCCAGTTAACGAAGTGGTAGCCGGTATTTGCAGAAGCCGTGAGTGTTACGCTACTGTTGATGTTGTAGGTGCCACCGCCGCTTACACTACCCATAGTGCTTGACGAAGGCAATGCGACAACTACCACAGTAGGTACCTGAACTGAAATAATGGTGAGGTATAGTGTGTCGGTGCTTGCGCAGCCGTCGGCAGTGAGATAGCTGCTATAATAGGTTCCGCTGTTTGTATAAGTGTTGTTGTTGCCGTGGTTGTTCCACGTGTAGCTGTTAGTGTCGGTAACGGTAAAAGATGTGCTGCTGTCGTTATATATAGTAAGGTGGAGAGTGTCGGTGGCTGTACATCCAGTAGTTGTGTAGGTACTGTAGTAAGTGCCAGAAGTGTTGTAAGTGTTGCTGTTACCGTGGTTGTTCCATGTGAAGCTTCCACATGTTGTAGCTGTGGTGTCTAATCCAGCTGATGCTTGTATGTTATTGAATCTTTGCCAACCTGATGCTCTGCGATAAGCCGATACCGAGTTGCATGGCACATATACCGGTGTGTAACTTGAGGCACTGAATGGGGTGCCATTAAGTACGGGCGGGGTGGTGTTCAGCGAGGTGATTGATCTGAGACTGTCGCAATAATAGAACGCCATTGAGCTAATGAATTCAACAGAATTGCCGATAATTATCGACCGGATACTACGGCATTTGCTAAAGGCATGTTGCCATATTGTATCGACAGAGTTTGGTATTGTTACACGTTCAATGCCAGTGCAAGCCCTAAATGCGCCATATCCAATGGAAGTTACATCGTAACGGAGACCGTTGTATATTATATTGTCAGGTATAATAAGATTGCCTGTGCAGCTATCGCCATGTCCAATCACAGTGGCAGTTGCTGAGTCGCATTTTATGCAATAGGTAAGGCTCTGTCCCAAGCTACATGTTTGATTAGTGATGGCAAGAAATCCTTTAATATACCAGCGATACTGGCTCCAGTTATTGGCGGCACGATATGTTGCCACCGATCCGCAAGGGACATAAATGGGTGTGGCATAATACTCAAATACATTATGGCCGAGTGTTGCAGGTGTTGTGGCAGTCGACATTATATAAGAGAGATTGCTGCAATTGAAAAAAGCAGAGTCGCCTACATATATACTCGAATCGGGAAAGATTACGATGGAAATATTGTCGCAGTGATAGAAAGCTTTTTTGCCTACATAAGTAGTTGAGTTAGGAATATTAATGGCTCCTGAGATGCGAGAGCAATAATAGAAAGCACCATTGCTTATTGATGACAAAGAATCTGGTAGGTTTATTCTATTAGTGATATTGCTGCAACTACCAAAAGCGTAGTCCTCTATGACTGTGATGGAATTAGGAAGGGTTACCGAGGTGAGTCCACTGCAATTATAGAATGCGCGTACACCAATATGTGTTACGTTATATTGGGTACCATTGTATGTTACAATGCTTGGAATTGTCAAACTGCCGGTACAGCTGTCGTTGTATCCTGTTACAGTTACGCTTGTCGCATTGCAATTGATGGCATATGTCAATTCCTGTCCAGAACTGCATCTTTGTCTGAAACTTGCATTATGTCCCGGAATAAGATTGCTATAGGAGCTCCATCCGCTGGTTGACCGATATGCGGTTTCGGCTCCGCAGGGAATCCGTATGGGTATAGTGCTATCATAAAAAACATTAATGCCAAGAGTCGGGGGCACTGTTGCGGGCGACATAACATAAGATATTCCTCTGCAGTTCCAGAATGCGTAATCGCCTATAGCAGTAGTGGTGCTGGGTAAAGAGAGCGGCTCTGCTATGCCGCTGCAACCACAGAAAGCGTAGGCATCTATGGTTGTAACGGAGCTTGGAATAGATAACGATGTGAGGTTACTACAATTGTAGAAGGCGTTGGGGCCGATATGCGTTACGTTGTATGTTCTTCCATTGTGTGTTACGGTGTCAGGTATTGTTAGAGTATCGGTACAACTGTTGTTGTACCCTGTTACCGTAACACTAATTGTATCGCAGTTGATCATATATCGCAGATCCTGACCAGAACTGCAATGGTGGCTGAACACGGAGAACTGTTCTGTTATATTATTGTAGGTGTTCCATATACTATCGGCACGATAGGCAGTCGCCGAGCCGCAAGGAACAAATAATAGTAATCGAGAAGGATCGGCGTTTACGCCTAATCCAATGGTTGGTGGTGCGGCTCCTTGCATTGTGACGGTGTTTAGATTGTCACAGCCATAGAATGCAGAGTCTCCTATGAATGTTATGGTTTGAGGTAGGGTTGCTGATGTTATGTCTCTGCAATTATAGAATGCACCGGTGGCGATATGAGTTACTCTGTATTGAGTGCCATTGTGTGTTACAGAATCTGGTATTACAAGTGTGCCAGAGCAGCTGTCGTTGTGCTTGATCAACGTAACACTATTCATATTGCAGTTGATGCCGTATAGCAACTCTTGGCCCGAACTGCATATCTGGCAGAAGGTATTGGCATGTTCGCGTAGATTACTATAACTACGCCAGCTATTGTTGGCTCGGTAGGCTGCTTCCGCCCCGCAAGGGACAATAATTGGTAATAAAGAGGGATTTGGTAGTACCCTGTTGCCAAGAGTCGGCGGTACGGTGTTGTCTAACGTGACAAGGGCGAGGTTGCTGCAGCCATAGAAAGCGTAATTGTCTATGGATGTAACGGTGTTAGGTATATATACTGAAGTTAGCAGGTTGCAATTATTGAAAGCCTCGGTGCATATATTTGTTACAGGATAGGCTACGCCATTGTGTGTTACGGTGTCAGGTATAGTAAGTAAGCCGGTGCAGCTGTCAAGATGACTTATCAAAGAGGCACTTGATGTATTGCAGTTTACACCGTATAATAGCTGTTGACCAGAATTGCATTGATGGCTAAATACATTATTATACTCTTGCAGTTTTCTTAGGCTGCTCCATCCTGTGGAATCACGGTATGCCGAAAGCGACCCACAAGGGATGAAGAAGGGTTTTGTTATCATGGCGTTAAACACACGGCTACTAATCGTCGGCGGTGTTGCGCACAAAGAGGTTATGTGTGTGATGCTGGTGCATCCATAGAATGCATCATCGCCAATGTTGGTAATGGTACATGGTATGGTTACGGAGCTGAGGTTTCGGCAATTATAAAAGGCATGGTAGCCTATTTGGGTTACTGCGTATGACAAGCCATTGTGTGTAACGGTGTCGGGTATAATAATTGTGCCCCAATAGTCGTCTTTATAGTATATCAGCGTTACACTTGTTGTATCATTGCAATTGACACCAAATAACAGCTCGTGGCCGGAAGCGCAGGTCTGGAGAAACACCGTGTTGTATTCGTGTGCATCGGTAAATCTATTCCATCCCCATGTTGAGCGGTATGATGAAGCAGTGGCGCATGGAATATAAAGTGTTGTTGTTGTATTAGAAAATGCACTGCTTCCGAGTGTTGGCGGCGTTGTCGCAGACGATGATAAACATTTAATAGGACAACCAGAAAAAGCATAACTGCCAATGGATGCAACAGAATTTCCGAGAAAGATAGATAATAGTTGGTTGCAATAATAGAAAGCGTTGTTTCCGATGGATGTTACTGAGTTTGGTATTATCAGGCTCTCTCCAACCAAGGAACATGCCTCAAAAGCATAATTGCCTATGGATGCAACGTTGTTTCCCAATGAGATTGACGTTAGTCCGTTGCAGCCAGAAAAAGCATAGTCTCCAATAGAAGTTACAGAGTCTGGGATAATGAGAGCGTCGGAAATGTTGATGCAGCTTCTGAAAGCGCTATTGCCTATTGTTGTTACGGAGTTAGGCAAGACGAGCCGGCCGGAAAGACCTCTGCAACTGTTAAAACTATAATCACCTATGGAGATTACCGTGGTGGGTATACTAATGGAAGTTAAATCATAACATTGGTAAAAAGCATGATTTCCTATGGCAGTTATTCTGTAGGTGGCGGAGTTGTAGGCTACGCTGTCGGGAATAATCAGTGCCCCTGTCGGTTTTGAAAATCCTGACCATGCGTTGCTGCTTGAATTTCCTGGATATGTTACTTCCACAGTTTGACCGTTAATTGCGTAATAGAGAGTTTGCCCTGTAGGTGCAACGGCAGAAAAATCGTAGATGGCCATTGCTGATTCGGGCAGCAGCGCTATTGCTGTTAGAGTAGCAAAAAATCGTAATAAATGTTTCATGAATTGTCTATTTTGTTTTATTGCAAGAGAATGACATTGGCGTTGTACGCTGCGTCAGGGCAATACCGACATACAGTTTCTGCTTTGTATTTTGCAAATGCAAAATTAATCATTTTTTTTGATATGGCAAGCTATTTTTATGTTTTACATTGAGGCATAACATTCACATGTTGAACCCAAGCGCAGCAGCTGTGTTAAATTTTTTTGCAAGTGTCGCTATTTTTTGTTACCTTTGCATATTTATATGTATTCAAATAAAATATTGAAAAACAATGAGTGAAAAGTGGTTAGATAATGCGTCTGCTGGCAGTGCTAATCGCTAATCGCCCAAAACTAATCGCTAAAAGAAAAATCTTATGACCTCATTTGCTTCACTTTCGGCTTGGGGATGGCTTATTCAGTTTTTTATCATCATCCTTGCCCTGCTGTTGGCCAACCTTGTGCGCTGCAATGTGCCGCTGCTTAAGCGCAGCCTGTTGCCGTCGGCTCTTGTTGCCGGTCTCATCATTCTGTGCCTAAAGCCCTTTGGCTTCTTCTCCGACATTGTCAACAAGTCGTCGATGGAGATAATAACCTATCATGCCTTGGGTCTTGGCTTTGTTGCCATGGCTCTGAAAAACAAGAAAATCCGCAGTGCCACCACAACGATGAAGGTGGTGGAGACGGGTGCCGTGACAGCGAGCACCTATATAGCGCAGGGCATGGTGGGGCTGCTTGTCAGCATACCCCTCTTTCTGCTGTGGAACCGCACCAATTTCTTCTATGCGTCGGGTCTGTTGTTGCCCATGGGCTATGGCCAGGGACCCGGACAGGCTCTCAACTTCGGCGTCACCTACTCCGGCTGGGCCTCGCAGCAAGGCATAAGCTTTGCGGGGTCCGACTTCGGCCTCAGCATTGCCGCCGCGGGCTTCATAGTGGGTAGCGTGGTGGGTGTGGTCTACATGAACATACTGCGCAAGAAGGGCCGGCTGAAGCGCAAGGATGGCGACTACAAGGAGGAGTACACTCTCGCCGACTATCAGTCGGACAACGAGATACCGCACGCTGAGTCCATCGACAAGCTCACGGTGCAGATAAGCCTGGTGCTGCTGGTCTACTTCATGGTGTTCCTGCTCATGTACGGTGTGCAGCAGCTCGACCTCGGCAACTTTGGCACCAACACCCTCAAGCCTATGGTGTGGGGGTTCAACTTCCTGTGGGGTACGCTGCTCGGCGTGCTTGTCAAGGCTGTGGTGACCCGCCTGCGCAAGCGCAACATCATGCAGCGCGAGTACATCAACAACTACACCCTCGACCGCATAGCGGGCACCTGCTTCGACTTCATGATAGTGGCTGGCACCGCCGCCATCGACTTCAACAACCTGCGCGGTATCTGGATGCCCCTGCTGCTGATATGCACCCTCGGCGCCGTGGTGACGTTTGTATATGTGCGTGTCTGCTCCAAACACCTCTATCCCGATTATCCTTACGAGGGATTTTTCTCCATGTTTGGCATGCTCACGGGCACTGCCAGCAACGGCATGATACTGCTGCGCGAGATAGATCCCAAATTCGAGACTCCCGCCGCCAACAACCTCGTGCTGCAGACCATACCGGCCATAGCTTTCGGCTTCCCGGTGCTGCTGCTCATGGGCCTGGGGCCGCAGAGCCTGCGGAGCTGCCTGATAACGCTGGCCATTCTCGCCGTGGCTTTTGTGGTGTTTGCGGTGTTTATCTTCAGGAAGCGACTGTTCAAGCGAAAAACCGCCAAACAGTAATGGCAAAATGCCGCGATAACATAATAACGAAACAACGAAATCCCGAAACAAAAAAATGAAAAAACATCTACTATTCCTTTTTGCCGCAACGATACTTGCATTCCAGGCAGCAGCCCAGGAATCCGACAACGTGCGCAGCGGCTGGACTTTCGGCGTGCTGCCCAGCTTTGCCTACGATGCCGACCTCGGCTTGCAGCTCGGCGCACTCACCAACATCTACTACTTTGGCGACGGTGCAATTTATCCCGACTACTACCACTCTTTCTATGCTGAGGCAGCCACCACCTCCAAGCACTACGGCCTCTTCCGCCTCTCCTACGACTCCAAGTATCTCATACCCAACCACCGCCTGAGTGTCGACCTTACCTATCTGCCCGACCAGATGTGCGACTTCTACGGCTTCAACGGTTACATGACATCCTACTACCCCGAGTTTGCCGACCAGGACAGCCCGTTGTACGTGACGAGGGCCTACTACAAGTTCAAGCGCGACCTGTTCCGCTTCAGCGCCGACCTGCAGGGCACCATCTCCAAGCCGTGGTACTGGAATGCCGGCATAGGCCTGCTGCACTATGATGTGGGCTCTGTCGATGCAGACCGCCTCAACAAATACACCAAGAACGAGGAGGACAAGTTGCCGGTAGGCGCCCCCACACTCTACGATTTCTATGTGCTGGCGGGATACATAAGCCCCGCCGAGGCAAGCGGCGGCACCCATCCCTACCTTCACGGCGGTGTGACCTTCGACACACGCGACCGTCAGCAGAACCCGCACCGTGGCATCCATGCCGACGCGTTCCTCACCTACTATGCAGGTCTGGGCGGCATGTCGGACTACAATAATCTGAAATTCAATGCCTGCTGGCGTCAGTACCTGCCGCTTGTCGCCAACCGTCTGACTTTTGCCTACCGCGTGGGCACGCAGCTCGACGTGGCAGGCAACAGCCCCTTCTACCTCAACACCTACCTCAACCAGCTCTACATGCAGCGCGTCATCTACGAAGGGCTTGGCGGAGCCAACTCCATACGAGGCATCATGCGCAACCGCATACTGGCCCGCGGCGTGGCCTTTGCCAATGCCGAGTTCCGTGTGCAGGTGGTGAAGTTCAAGGTTGGCAAGGAGAATTTCTACATAGGCCTCAACCCCTTCATGGACGCCGGTATGGTGGCGCAGCCCTATGACATGGGCTCCGCCGCGGACGACAGCCGTCTCTACGACCCGCACCTATCAGCAGGCTGCGGCCTCAAGGTGGCTATGAACGACAACTTCGTGCTGAGCGTCGACTGGGCGCGTGCCATCGACGAGCAAGACAACAACAAGGCCAGCAACCTTTACATAAAGATGGGGTATATGTTTTAAAGGGTTAAAGGGTTAAGGTAACCTCTAAAAATAGTCTCGGAGAGGCTAACTCTCAATAACCCCGCACAAGGAACGCAGTGTGGGGTCACAAGATAAAAACGACATGCGTCTCGGAGAGACGCGCTCTCAATGAAAAAATAGAACCCACCTTAAAAGGTTGAAATGGTAGGTTGGTTTGGTAAACTGGTTTCCTATTCTTAAATATACATATCACTATGTTTGAAAACCTGAGTAGCAAGATAGAGAAAGCGTTGCAGACGCTGCGCGGCAAGGGCTCTATATCCGATATCAATATTGCCGAGACCGTCAAGGAGGTCCGTAGGGCGTTGCTCGATGCCGACGTGAGCTACCCCATAGCCAAGGAGTTCACCGACAAGGTTAAGGCCGAGGCGCTGGGCATGAACGTCATACAGTCGGTGGAGCCGGGTCAGATGATGGTCAAGGTGGTGCACGACGAGCTTGTGAAGCTCATGGGTACCGGAGCCGTCGACATCAACATCAAAGGCTCGCCGGCCATAGTCCTTGTGGCAGGTCTGCAGGGCTCGGGTAAGACCACCTTCTGCGCCAAGCTTGCTCACAAGCTCAAGAGCAAGCAGGCCAAGAACGTCATGCTTGTGGCTGGCGACGTGTACCGTCCGGCTGCCATACAGCAGCTGCAGACCCTCGGCCAGCAGATAGGCGTGCCCGTCTATTTTGAGCCGGGCAACCCCAATCCCGTGGCTATTGCCAAGACGGCAATAGCCGACGCCAAGCTCAAGGGTTGCGACGTGGTGATTGTCGATACCGCCGGCCGTCTCGCCATCGACGAGCAGATGATGGACGAGATAGCTGCTCTCAAGAGCGAGTTGCAGCCGCAGGAGACCCTCGTCGTGGTCGATTCCATGACAGGGCAGGATGCCGTCAACACCGCCACGGCTTTCAACGACCGCAGAGACTACGACGGCGTGGTGCTCACCAAGCTCGACGGCGACACCCGCGGCGGTGCCGCACTCTCGATACGCTACACCGTCAACAAGCCTATCAAGTTTGTCGGTACAGGCGAGAAGATGGACGCTCTCGACGTGTTCTATCCCGAGCGTATGGCCAACCGCATACTGGGCATGGGCGACGTGGTGTCGTTTGTGGAGCGTGCGCAGGAACAGCTCGACGAGGAGGAAGCCCGCAAGATACAGAAACGCCTCGCCAAGAACGAATACAACTTCGAGGACTTCCTGTCGCAAATCAAGCAGGTGAAGAAGATGGGCAGCATGAAGGACCTCATGGGCATGATACCGGGTATGGGCAAGTTGGCGCAGAACATCGACGTCAACGACGACGCATATATCCCCATCGAGGCAATCATAGGCTCCATGACGCCCTACGAGCGGCGCAACCCGTCGTGCCTCAGCGGCAGCCGTAAGCAGCGTATCGCCGCAGGCAGCGGCCGCACCATACAAGAGGTCAACCGCCTCATAAAGCAGTTCGACGACATGCGCAAGATAATGAAGATGATGAGCACCAACAAGGGACGGATGCCCATGCGCCGCAGGTAGTGAAGAACCTAAGGCCCGATAGCGCAGCGGAAACAAACAATTTATAGAACTCAACATGGAAGAGACAAAGACTCAGATACTCGACGGCAAGGAGCTGTCGATCCGTATTAAAGAGGAGATAGCAAACGAGGTGCGCCAGCTCACGCAGCGAGGGCTGCGTCCGCCCCACCTCGCCGCAATACTGGTGGGCGACGACGGCGCCAGCCAGACCTACGTGGCCTCCAAAGAGAAATCGTCGCACGAGGTTGGCTTCACCTCGTCGGTCTACAGGCTCCCCGCCAACACCAGCGAGGCCGACCTTCTGGAGGTTGTCAACTTCCTCAATGCCGACGACGAGACCGACGGCTACATAGTGCAGCTGCCGCTGCCCAAGCAGATAGACGAGAGCCATATTATCGACGCCATACACCCCGACAAGGATGTCGACGGCTTCACGGCCGTCAATGTGGGTCGCATGGTGACGGGGCAGGAGTCGTTTCTGCCGGCTACCCCCAAGGGTATAGTCACGCTGCTCCAACGCTATGGCATCGACACCGTGGGGCAGCACTGTGTGGTTGTGGGTCGCAGCAACATAGTGGGCACCCCACTGGCCAACCTTATGTCGCGCAACGCTGCCGGTGCCAACTGCACCGTGACGCTGTGCCATAGCAAGACGCGCTCGCTGGCGGAGCTCACGCGCCAGGCCGACATCCTTGTGGTTGCCATAGGCAAGCCAGAGTTTGTCACGGCCGACATGGTGAAGCCAGGTGCCGTGGTGGTCGACGTGGGCATACACCGCGTGCCCGACAGCAGCAAAAAGAGTGGCTACAGGCTCATAGGCGACGTGAAGCACAGCGAGGTCGACCCGCTCTGCAGCTGGGTCACCCCCGTACCAGGCGGCGTGGGACCGCTCACCATAGTGTCGCTGTTGCAGAACACCATGCAAGCCTACCGCAAAAGAATTGAGGCCATGAGCACAAATTAAAAACATGGATAGCGAATAAAAGCCCTGTAAGGCGTAGATCCAACAGCCCAGGATATAAACGGCATCAATGTATATGAGCCCTGAACTGAGGCCATGAGCACCTATGAAATAAAAACACGGATAGCGAATTGCCGAAGGCTGCGAACTGAGGTCATGAGCACCCGTAAAAATAAAAAACATGGACAGCGAATAACACAAATAGAAATAAAAACAAGGACAGTGAGCAACCCCGCACAAGCGAGGGGGCGCGACCGAAGGGAGCAACCCCCATGAAAGCGCAGTGTGGGGCAACAAGATAAAAAACGACATGCGTCTCGGAGTGAAGAAATGCCAGTGGCATTTCGATAGCGTAGCGGAGAATGTGCTCTCTCAATGAAAAAATAGGCCCCACCTAATGACAATTAATGTTAACCTTGTGAGAGGCGACTTTATATAAACACTACGAAAATGAAAACCCTGATAATAGTGCCGTGCTACAACGAGTCCCAGCGTCTGCCGCGGGAGGAGTTCGCGAGCTTTGCCACCGAGCACCCCGACATAGAGTTCCTCTTTGCCAACGACGGGAGCACCGACAACACCCTTGAGGTGTTGCGCGCCCTCTGCGACGGACACGGCAACCTGCATTACCTCGACCTGCAACCCAACGGAGGCAAAGCCGAGGCGGTGCGCCGTGCCATGCTCGAAGGCGTGTCGGCATACAAGCCCCAGTACATAGGCTTTTGGGACGCCGACCTTGCCACTCCGCTCAACGAGATACCACTGTTTGTGGAGTGGATGGGCAAGGGCTACGACATGGTTACAGGGCTGCGCCTCATGCGCCTCGGCGCACAGGTGCGCCGCAAGACCAGCCGCCACTACCTTGGGCGTGTCTTTGCCACCTGCGCCTCCCTCGTGCTCAACCTGCCAGTCTACGACACCCAGTGCGGAGCCAAGCTCTACCGCGCCGAGACGGTGCCAGCCCTTTTCACTGAGAAATTTATCACGCGGTGGCTCTTCGACGTGGAGTTGTTGGCACGCTACTGCCGCGAATATGGCAGTGAACGGGCCAAGGACAAGGTGTACGAATACCCTCTCTACCAATGGATTGACGTGGCGGGCTCGCGCCTCAAAGGCCGTGACTTCCTCAAAGCCCCCCTCGAACTGCTCGGCATCTGGCGAAAATACAGGAGACAGTAGCCTCTATACACTGTGGCGCAAGCGCCACAGTGGTCAGTTGCGATGATTGAACTATGCTGATAATGAATGTAATATGTCCTTGTTGCTGTTTTGGGGCTGTTGCTTCGGGAAAATAGGTTGGCTTTTCGGGTTTTTCCCCACAGGAAGTGTGTATTTTTGCATTGTCAAATCACAACAACAATAAAAAAAAACATGGCACTGTGTCGCTCTGCTCTCTTGCTTAACACTTTTCATCAAGAATTAATAAATTTTTTTTCGTATCTTTGCAAATAAATTCAGTAACAATAAACGAAAATCTAAAATTATGAAAAAGTATCTGTTACCCCTCTTGGCCGCTGCGGTGGTCTTGTTGGCAGGCTGCTCCAACAAGACGCGTGTGATTACTTCCTACTACAATGTGGGTCCTAACCAGTGGGATGCTCACCTCAATGACAACGGCGACGGCACTTTCACGCCCGACTACTACTACTCGGAGTGGACCAACGAGGACATCACTCCCGAGGTTGTCGAGAACGGCTATGTGCTGGTATACTATGTCGATGGCGCCGGCCGCGACAACCAGTTGCCCTACGTGCTGCCTTATTACGATGAAGATCAGGATGCCTATTACATGGAAAATATACGTTTCGATGTCAAGGAAGGACGCATACGCTTCATCATTGAAGACTCAGACTTTGGCACCTACAACTCTGTTCAGTTCATACAGCAGAAAGAACGCACCCTTCAGTTCAAGGTGTGCTGCGTCAGCTACGAGTAGTCTTTGTCGATAACACCATTGCGTCGAGGGTCGTGTGTATATAGTGCATAACCCTCGATGTTTTTTTCTGGTCTGCGCGTATATAATAAATTCACCTATGATAAAAGAGCAGCAACGGCATTCGGAGCATTACGAGCTTGGCATGGCAGGGGAGGAGGCCGCCGTGCAGATGCTTGTCGACAAGGGCTATACGATACTTGAGCGCAACTATCGCAAAGGGCATCTTGAGGCCGACATCATAGCGCTCGACGGTGCCGACTTGGTCTTGGTGGAGGTGAAGACCCGCAACGTCGACTACCTGCAGATGCCTGTCGACGCGGTAGGACATCGCAAGCGACACAACATGATAAAACTCGCCAACGAATATGTGAAGAGCCACAACCGCAACGAGAATGTACGGTTCGACATTATCACCGTGCTATCCGACGGTGCCACAGTCGACATAGACCATATCCGCAACGCCTTTAACGTCTTTACTTTTTGAAAACACACAAGGATTTGTGCAAATACCAAGCAGAATGAGAAAGTTGATGTTTTTTTGTGCAGCCACGGTTGCCTTTATGCTCTGTGGCTGCGGTGGTGGGCGGCAAAGTGTCCCCGACAGCCTCTATGCCTCTTCGCGGCCATACACCCGCTGGTGGTGGTTTGCCTCGCAGATTGAGAAAGACGACGTGCGCGACCAGCTTGTGTGGCTCCGCGACCATGGTTTCGGCGGTGTGGAGATAGCGTGGATCTACCCTATGGGGCTCGACTCAAACACTGTACATCCCGCTTTCCTGTCGCCCGAGTGGGCCGACGGTGTGGTCTACGCCAAGCGTGTGGCCGACTCGCTCGGACTGGGCTGTGATTTCACCTATGGCACCCTATGGCCTTTCAGCGACGTGAACCTCCCTTACGGCGACCAGACACGCGACTACTTCGACACCGTGGAGCCTGCCCGCCGCCCATACACGTGGGACTTCCCTCGCGAGGCCCGCATCCTCAACCATCTTGACCGCCACGCCTTTGCCCGTTACGCCGCCAAACTCAACGCCGCTCTTGCAGAGGCCTGCAAAGGAAGCAAGTCGGGGCTGTTTGTCGACTCGTGGGAGGTGGAGACGCAATACCTGTGGACTTCGGGTTTCGGCGACACCTTCCTCCTGCAGCATGGCTACGACATACAGCCATACATGAAGCGTCGCACCCTGCTCAACCCCGCCAACCGCCGCGTTTTCTACGACTATATGCACACCCTCTCGGGCTTTGTGTTGCGTGAGTTCTACGAGCCCTTTGCTGCCAATGCCACTGTGCAGGGGGCTTTCTCGCGGGCTCAGTGCGGAGGGGCTCCCACCGACCTGCTCACGGCTTTCAGTCTCGTTGATGTGCCCGAGAGCGAGGCGATACTCTACGAACCGCCCTACAGTAAGATAGTGGCCTCGGCCGCCACCCTTGCAGGGCGCGACGTGGTGACTGCAGAGACCTTCACATGTGCCTATGGCTGGACGAGTCTCCGCTACATGGGCGGTCGCGGCCACAGCCCCCACCAGGGCAAAGAGCAGCCCGCCGACCTCAAGCTGATATGCGACGCCCTCTTCGCCAACGGCGTCAACCAGATTATATGGCACGGCTTCCCATACAACAAGATAGGCGACACCTCCAACTTCTTTTACACCACATGCCAGATAAGTACCTCGCCATACCACTCACTTACCGGCAATGTGCTCAAGGACTTCAACAACTACATGGCGCGCGTCTCTAAATATATGCGTCAGGGTCGCAACTACAGCGACGTGGCGGTGTACATACCTCTCGAAGACTCGTGGATGGGTGGCTTCTATCCCGACTCGCTGCGCAAAGTCAAGGTTTTCTTTTGGGGGCAGTACGAGATGCGCTATGTCAACACCCCCGTGCAACTCAAGGGCTGCCAGCCGCTGTGGGTCAACGAGCATTTCCTCTCGTCGGCCAGTTACGACGGCAGGGTACTGCATTGCGGCGAGGCCGCTTTCAGAAGCCTTTACTGCGACGTGCAGTATATGGAGTACAGTGCGTTGAGGCAGCTGATGAGGCTTGCCGGGCAGGGCTTGCCAATATGTATGGCCCAAGTTCCGCAGGAGCCGGGCAAAGTGACTCACAAAGGATACTCCCAGCTGCTCGATTCGCTGCTCGCCCTGCCCACTGTAGGGCGCAGCCTGTCGGCACTCCACTGCACACCGTTGGTGGAAGGCAACAACCTGCCCGACTTCTGGTGTCGCGAGGATGGGGGCGTGTACTATATCTTCTTTGCCAACCCCTTGTCGCAGACCATAGAGTATCCGCTTGAATACTGCTATGCTTTCACCGACCGCGGCGCGGTGCGCAAGATAACCGTCAACCACCACGGCAAGAGCGAGCCCTATACGCTCGATTTCAACCCCACGCAGTCTATACTGCTGCGTGTCGACGGCAAAGGTATACAGTCCATAGACCTCTCCTATACGCCGCCACGCCTGTAATGCATCCATGAAGCCATGCCGTATTGTCGCATGGCAGCGTACGGGAGAAACGACCTATTCGTTGAGGCTTTTGAGGTTCTCGTAGAACTCGGCGTGGGAGCTTTGGATGTAGGGCACCAGCCACAGTAGCCCAATGCCCATGGTAAAGATGCAGAGGAAAGCCCAGCCTATGAAACTGAGGTCGAGGCAGAACAGCTGCCATTTGTGGCCTTTCATCATTTGTTGGCTGTAGTCTATGCATTCGTCGGCGCTCAGCTCGGGGTTGTCGTGCGCTATGTAGGGTGTCATGGCATAGGCGTAGGACATGATGATGCCGGGCACGATGAGCAGCATCGTCCACAACAGTATGTAGACAGCCCTCAGCAGTCCGGTGCCGAGATAGCGCCCGTATTTATGGAACACGTCGAACATCACCACCGGCATCTCCTCGTTGTCCAACTCGCCGCGGCGCAGCTTGAGGAACGTCAGGTTGAAGCCAAAGCTCAGCGGCAGTGTTACGAGAAGGCCGGCAAAGGGTATGCATCCTGTGGCGCACCCAACAAGATAGTACACCAAAGTGGTAAGCGCGGCATAGAACCAGTTGCCATCCAGCCTCTTCCTTGCAGTGGCTCTCAGGGTGCTGTTGCACGGGATGTGTGGGAACGGCGCGGCGTTGTCTTGTCCGAGGTCGTCTTTTCTGAACGGCTCTTCCATATTGTCAGCTTTTTTTTGTTTCAATGAAAACAGGCGTTATACTTTGGTGTATAACGCCTGTTTTGTTGTTGATTATTCAAACGACTTGATGGCTTCCTTGATGAGGCGCATGGCGTCGCGGAGCTGCTCCTCGGTGATGACGAGCGGCGGTGCGAAGCGGATGATGTGCTGGTGGGTGGGCTTGGCAAGCACGCCGAGGTCGCGCATCTTGAGGCACACGTCCCAAGCCTCTTTGCCGTTGCGCGGACGGATGATGATGGCGTTGAGGAGGCCTTTGCCGCGAACTTTCTCGATCATCGGGCTCTCAAAGGCCGACATCTCGTCGCGGAAGATCTTGCCGAGGCGCTCGGCGTTCTCCATGAGGTGCTCGTCCTTGATGACCTGAAGGGCTGCTATGGAGACCTTTGCGGCGATGGGGTTGCCGCCGAAGGTGGAACCGTGCTCGCCGGGCTTGATGTTGAGCATGATGTCGTCGTCGGCCAACACGGCGCTCACGGGCATCACGCCGCCGCCGAGGGCTTTGCCCAGTATGAGCAGGTCGGGACGCACATTCTCGTGGTCGCAGGCAAGCATCTTGCCGGTGCGGGCTATGCCGCACTGCACCTCGTCGGCCATGAAGAGCACGTTGTATTTCTTGCAGATGTCATAGCATTTTTTGAGGTAGCCCTCGTCGGGGACGTAGACGCCCGCCTCGCCCTGTATGGGCTCCACGAGGAATCCGGCCACCTTGCTGCCATGCTCTGCGAGGCATTTCTCGAGGGCGTCGGGGTCGTTGTATGGTATGCGCAGGAATCCCGGGGTCATGGGGCCGTAGTTGGCATAGCTCTCGGGGTCGTTGCTCATGGTGATGATGGTGATGGTGCGGCCGTGGAAGTTGCCTTCGCAGCACACTATCATGACTTCGTCGTTGGGTATGCCTTTCTTCACCACACCCCAGCGGCGGGCCAGCTTGAGGGCTGTCTCGTCGGCTTCGGCGCCGGTGTTCATGGGCAGCACCTTGTCATAGCCAAAATACTCGGTGACGTATTTCTCCCACTCGCCTAGGCAGTTGTTGTAGAAGGCGCGGCTCGAGAGTGTAAGCTCGTGGGCCTGGTCGCACATGGCCTTGACAATCTTGGGGTGGCAGTGACCTTGGTTCACGGCACTGTAGGCCGAGAGGAAGTCGTAGTATTTCTTACCCTCGCAGTCCCATACAAAAGCGCCTTCGCCTTTGGCGAGGACTACTGGCAGCGGGTGGTAGTTATGGGCTCCGTAGCGAGCCTCCATTTCCATGAATTGCTCTGATTTTGTCATTGTTATGCTTTTTTGTTTTTTGTTATGAATATGTTCAATTATTTTGCAAAGGTACGCATTTTTTTTGACAATAGGAAACATAATTGCATTGCTTTATGGTATTCAGAATAATCGGAGTATCCGGAATATTCAGAGTATTCGATGGGTGACGTTGTTGTCTGACATGTGTGACATTTTGTCATTCTGCCATTGATTGGTATATTTGTTGCCGCTTTTTGAAAAAGATAATAATAAAAACATATACATACGATGAAAGGAAATCTTAATATCCAAACGGAGAACATCTTTCCCGTTATCAAGAAATTTCTCTACTCCGACCACGAAATCTTCCTTCGTGAGCTGGTGAGCAACGCCGTGGATGCCACGCAGAAACTGCGCACTCTTGCCTCGCGCGGCGAGTTTAAGGGTGAGATGGGCGACATAACCATCGATGTGGTGCCCAACCATAAGAAGCACACCCTCACTATCAGCGACCGCGGCATAGGCATGACCGCCGAAGAGATAGAGAAATATATCAACCAGATAGCCTTCAGCGGCGCCGAGGATTTTATGGCCAAGTACAAAGACGTGAGCGAAAACCTTATAGGTCACTTCGGGCTGGGGTTCTACTCGGCTTTCATGGTGGCCGACAAGGTTGAGATAGTCACCAAGTCGTACAGTGATGCTCCGGCAATGCGGTGGGTGTGCGACGGCTCGCCCAACTTCACCATGGAGGAGGACAGCCGCACGGAGCGCGGCACCGACATAATACTGCATCTTGCCGACGACTGCCAGGAGTTTGACGAAGAGGGGCGCATCCTCGACCTGCTGGGCAAGTACTGCCGCTTCATGCCCGTAGCCATACGCTGCGGCGAGGAGAGCTACTGGGAGGACAGCGACACCGAGTTCGACGAGGTGGACGACGGCAAGGGCGGCAAGGAGAAACGCCCCAAACGGGTGGAGAAGAAACGCCCCCGTATAGTCAACAACACCGAGCCGGCTTGGAAGAAAACCCCGTCGAGCCTCACCGACGACGACTACCGCAAGTTCTACCACGAGCTGTATCCCATGAACTTCGAAGACCCCCTGTTCCAGATACACCTCAATGTCGACTACCCGTTCAACCTCACCGGCATACTCTACTTCCCCAAGGTGCGCAAGACCATCGACCCCAACCGCAACAAGATACAGCTTTACTGCAACCAGGTGTTTGTCACCGACAGCGTGGAGGGCGTGGTGCCGGAGTACCTGATGCTGCTGCACGGCGTGCTCGACTCGCCCGACATACCCCTCAATGTGTCGCGTAGCTACTTGCAGAGCGATGCCAACGTGAAGAAGATATCGGGACACATAAGCAAGAAAGTGGCCGACAAGCTTGAGGAGATGTTCAAAAACGACCGCGAGGACTTTGAGAAGAAGTGGGACGACATAAAGATCTTCATAGAGTACGGCATGCTCACCGAGGAGAAGTTCTGCGAGAGGGCTCTGAAGTTCACCCTGCTGAAAGACACCGAAGGCAAGTACCACACCCTTGAGGACTACCGCAAGATGATAGCCCCGCTGCAGACCGACAAGGACAAGAACGTGATATACCTCTACGCCACCGACGCCGAGGAGCAGCACGCCTACATTGCGGCGGCAAAGGAGAAAGGCTACAACGTGCTGATAATGGACAGTGTGCTCAACGCCCACTTCGTCAACCTGCTGGAGCAGAAACAGGAGAACACACGCTATGTGCGCGTGGACAGCGACGTGGTGGAGAAGCTGGTGCAGCACGAGGACTCTATCCCCGAGAAGCTCTCCAAGGAGGAACAGGAGAAGCTCAAGCCCATCATTGAAGGTGCCGTCGACAAGCAGAAGTTCACCGTGGTTATGGAGAGCCTTGAGAGCGACGAGCAGCCCATGATAATAACGCGCAGCGAGTTCATGCGCCGCTACAAAGAGATGAGCGCGGCAGGCGGAATGGCTTTCTATGGCGACATGCCGGAGAGCTACAACCTTGCCGTGAACGTCAACCATCCGCTCATAGCCAAGATATTGGAGGAGACCGACACCGAGAAGCAGTCGAAGCTGGTACACCAGCTCACCGACCTCGCCCTGCTCTCCAACGGACTGCTAAAAGGCGAGGCTTTGACCAACTTCATAAAACGCAGCGTGGACATCATTGAGTAGCGAATTGTGACAGCGTAACGGCTGATTACGTCATCGCGATAATACGTTATCACGTTATTACGTTATTACGATAAAAGAAATAAAATCAAAACAGCTAATGAAAAAAGCAGACTGGTTACTGATACTTTGTGTGGTGGTGGTGCTTACACCGTTCTTTATCCCCGCTACAGGTTTCTTTGCATGGTTCAACAGCGCCACCTCGAACCATCCGTTTATCATGGCGTTCTTCAAGTTTGCCATACTCGCCACCCTTGGCGAGATGCTGGCTTTGCGCATACGCAAAGGGGTTTATTGCGAGAAAGGCTTCGGGGTGTTGCCGCGCATGATAGTGTGGGGCTTTCTGGGCATGGCCATAGCCATGGCCATGGTGATTTTCAAGACAGGTGTGCCAGCGTTTCTTGAGGCAGTTTCGGGCTGCGGCAAAGGCACGATGGCCGCGCTGCTCGCAGCAGAGCACTTCTCGTGGGGCAAACTCGGCGTGGCTTTCGCGGTGAGCGTCCTGATGAACACCATCTTCGCCCCTGTGATGATGACGTTCCACAAATGCACCGACATACATATCACCGACAACGGCGGCACGGTGCGCGGCTTGCTGCGCCCCATGCCGATGCGCGACATCATGGCACACAAGATTGACTGGGGGCAGATGTGGGGTTTTGTGTTCAAGAAGACCATACCGCTCTTCTGGTTCCCGGCTCACACCATCACCTTTATCCTGCCGCCGAACATGCAGGTGCTCTTTGCCGCCTTGCTGGGTGTGGCTCTCGGACTTATTCTCGCCTTGGCCAGTGGCCGTAAGTAGTGGTGCGCTATGAGAAGACAGATGAGACATTTTGGCAGCAGCCTCGCATTCGTTGCGGGGCTTGCTCTGTGTGTGGCGCAGGCCCATGCGCAGAAAGACGGGTGGCAATTCAAGTGGTCGGGCATGATCAATCCGCAGATATGGGCCGACAGCCGCCAAGTGGTGTCGGGGCGCGAGGATATGATGGATTTCTACCCCAAGCCGCGCCTGCTGGATGCACAGGGCAACGACATCAATGCCGTTCCGTCGCTCAATATGCTGAGCATTACCAACAGGCTGGGACTCACCATTAAAGGTCCTCAGGTGCTGGGCGCCGACATGGGCGGATATATTGAGGTGGACTTTACCGGCTCGACCAACGAAGGACTCAACATGCTGCGTCTGCGCCACGGCTATATCAACCTGAAATGGGAACACCAGCAGTTGCTTGCAGGGCAGTACTGGCACCCCATGGTGGTTCACGAAATCATGCCTGCGACGCGTCCGCTCAACATGGGTGCCCCGTTCCATCCCTACGGTCGCTTCAACCAGCTGCGCTACAGTGCGCGTCTCGGGAAAGCCGAGTTGCTGGCCGTGGCAGCTTTCCAGACCGACAACAAAAGCCAGGGACCTTACGGCGCTTCGACAGAGTACCTGAAACACAGCATGGTGCCGGAGCTCAACATGCAGCTGCGCTATGTCGGCGAGCATCTTTTTGCCGGAGGCGCCGCCAACCTGCTTGCCACCCGTCCCTATTACCGCGACCTGCAGCGGCAGGACTACAACGCGCACATCAGCTACAGCCTCTTTGTGCAGTACAACTGGACGGGGTGGAGCTTGCGCTCGCAGAGCCTGCTGAACAGCAACATCTACGAGGCGAGCTCGCTGGGCGGCTATGTGGTCAACGGAGCCAATGTCCCCGCAGGCGTTGAATACACGGCATATTCGCCGTATACTTTCACCACGCTGTGGCTCGACTTTGGGCGCACCGGAGGCAAATTGCGCCCGGGCTTCTTCGCGGGCTGTGCCGCGAACAACCAGTTCGGCGAGTGGTACCCCAACGTGAACGGCGCTCTTGAGAGTTACGGTCGCGGCATTGACATAGAGTACCTGTACCGTTTCCAGCCGCGTCTTGCCTATGCCGCAGGCAACGGGCTCACCCTCTTCGCTGAGTGGGAGTATACCTGTGTACACTATGGCAGTAAACAGACCAACCTCGGCAGTACCCGTTATGTTTCGAGCGAAAACGAGGCCGTGGCCAACAACCGCATAATCCTGTCGGCAGTCTATTCTTTCTAAAGTTATGCAAAGCGACAATATTCTCGAAATAGAAAACCTCTCGGTAGGGTTTGGCGGCAGGCATGTCGTAGAAGGCCTCAGCCTGTCGCTGCGCCGCGGCGAGACTCTGGGCATTGTGGGCGAGTCGGGCAGCGGCAAGTCGGTCTCGTCATTGTCGCTGATGGGGCTTCTTCCTGCCACGGCCACAGTGTCGGGACACGCATGGCTTGCCGGCAAAGGAAAAGAAGAACCTCCGGTAGACCTGCTGTCGCTCGGCGAGGAAGAGCTGCGGCGGATAAGGGGGCAGCGCATCTCGATGATTTTCCAAGAGCCTATGACGAGCCTCAACCCCTCGAAGCGATGCGGCCAACAGGTTGAGGAAATGCTGCTCCTGCATGAGCAGGTGTCGCGCAGTGAGGCCAAAGAGCGTGTGCTGCAGCTGTTCAACGAGGTGATGCTGCCGCGCCCGGAGAATATCTACAACAGCTATCCACACGAGATAAGCGGGGGACAAAAGCAGCGCGTGATGATTGCCATGGCGCTTATATGCAGCCCCGACATAATAATTGCCGACGAGCCAACCACGGCGCTCGACGTCACGGTGCAGAAAGCCATACTCGACCTGTTGCGCACATTGCAGCAACGCAGGGGGATGGCTGTGATATTCATCACCCACGACCTTGGCGTCATAGCGCAGCTGGCACACCGTGTGGCTGTGATGTACAAAGGCCACATGGTGGAGGAGGGGCTGGCTTCCGAGGTGCTGTACCATCCGCAGCACCCCTACACCAAGGGTTTGCTTGCCTGCCGTCCGCCACTCGACAGCCGTCCACGCAGGTTGCCCACAGTGGCGTCGTTTCTCGACGGTGAAACGTCGCAGCCCGAGGTGTCACATGATGCCAGAATCAGCCATGTCGGCGAGGATGCGCAGCCGCTGTTGCGTGTGCGCAACCTGAGGGTTGAGTATGCCTTGGAACGCAGTCTCACGGGGCGTGTTAAGAAAAGCCTCAACGCTGTCGACGGCATCTCGTTTGATATCTTCAAGGGAGAGACGCTGGGTTTGGTGGGTGAGTCGGGATGTGGCAAGAGCACCCTCGGTAGGGCTTTGCTGCGACTTATAGATACCGCCGACGGCACGATAGAATACAACGGTGTAAGGCTCGACACGATGACAGTGCGCCAGATGAGGCAGCTACGCACCAAGTTGCAGATAATATTCCAAGACCCTTATTCGTCACTCAATCCACGCATAACGGTGGGTGAGGCGATACTTGAGCCTCTGCGCATACACAACATAGGCAATGATGCGTCCGAGCGTATAATGCAGGTGAAAACGCTGATGGAGCAGGTGGGGCTACCGGCAGACAGCTTCAACCGCTATCCACATGAGTTCTCGGGCGGGCAGCGGCAGAGGGTGTGTATTGCGCGAGCCTTGGTGCTGAAACCCGAGTTGGTAGTGTGCGACGAGAGTGTGTCGGCACTCGACGTGAGTGTCCAGGCGCAAGTGCTCAACTTGCTAAGTGATTTGAAGGAGCAGTATGGTTTTACATGCCTGTTCATCACACACGACCTGTCGGTGGTGAAGTTCATCTCCGATAGGATCATGGTGATGCGCCAAGGGCGGATAGTGGAGCAGGGAGAGTCCGACGAGCTATACGCTCATCCGCAAGAGGAATACACACGCAGTCTGCTCGACGCGATACCGCGGCTGTAGGCTGCTTCGCATTGTCGCAGCTTCATGGCCGGTGTCGTTTTGAGGGCAGGAGGGTTACTTTCTGCGGCTTTGCATCTCTTTGGCCTCGATAGTCATAGTGGTATGGGGCACTATGCGGAGGCGCTCCTTGGGTATGAGTTTGCCAGTGACCTTGCAGATACCGTAGGTGTTGTTCTCAATGCGGATAAGGGCTGCTTCGAGGTCTTTGATGAACTTCTGCTGGCGGGCGGCCAGTTTGGAGTTCTCCTCTTTCGAGAGCACATTGCTGCCCTCTTCGAGGGTCTTGAATGTAGGAGCGGTATCGTTCACGTCGTTCTCGCTGCCGGCTACTGCGGCCTGCAACAGGGCGAGGTCTTGTTTGGCTTTCTCCAGTTTCTCAAGGATGAGAGTCTTGAATTCCTGTAATTCTTCGGCTGAATAGCGGGTCTTTTCGGGTGTTTTGGACTGTACCTTCTTGTTTTCCATATCGCTATGTGCGTTTGTTCTGTTTGATTGTTGTTGCAAAGGTACAAAAAAAAAGTTAACTGGCGGCTTGTTTTTCTCCCTTGTCGGAATTGTTGATATTCATGTACAAATCAATCAGTCCGTTAGGAGCTTCAATGTAAATAACTTTTTCTTTGCGGTCTACTTTTTTTATCACAGGGTCTACCAGCGGGATTAGTATCTCGGTGTCGCCGTTGAGGATTTGGAAGATGGGTTGGGCCGGATATTCTATTATGTCGTTGATTATGCCTATATGGCCCTTTTCGGAGTCGACTGCGGCGAAGCCTTTCACTTCGTGGAAATAGAACTGGTTGCCAGTGAGTTTGGGCAGCATTTGGAGTGGCAGGTAAAGGTCGTTGCCGACAAGCTTGAGAGACTCTTCGGGGGGGAGGTCGTCGAAGGAGACTGTGGCCTTGTTGCCGTTGATGCTGATGTTTTTGATGAAATAGGGTATGAGTTGCCCTTTGAGTTTGACAAAGACCGACTCTAACCCGGCGTATCTCATGGGGTCGTCGACATCAAGGAAAAATATCACTTCGCCTTTGAGTCCGAAAGGCTTGGTGATTTGACCGAGGCGGTAGCATTCGTCTGTTGTCATATACAGTGTATGTAAAATGGGGAACAGGTGTTTTGTGCCTGTTCCCCAATCCACAAAAAATATTAGTTATGAATAGAACTTTCTGTTTCTTTGTGGTGTGAGTGTTTTGACGAGTGAGGGCAGTGGTGCCCGTTATTCGCTGTCTATTTTTTTTGAAAATCAAAGGTGCTCATGACCTTTGGTTAGTAGTTGATAGTGTTTACTCTGCAGCGGGAGCTTCGGCGGCTTCAGTGGCTTCTGCGGCCGGTGCTTCGGCAGTAGCCTCGGTGTTGGCGGCGGCAGCTGCTTCGGCGGCAGCCTGACGTTTGGCGGCGAGAGCGGCGGCCTTGGTCTCGTTGACCTTCTTCTCGGCCTCGAGGCGGGCTTTGCGCTCATTGCGCTGTTCGTTCTCTTTCTCGCTCTTCTTGTTGGCTATCTTGGCCTCTTTGGCCTTGAGCCATTCGTCGAACTTCACATCGGCCTGTTCCTGGCTCAACGCGCCTTTGGTAACACCTATCTGGAGGTGATGTTTCAGCATGGCACCCTTGTAGGAGAGTATCCTACGTGCTGTGGTGCTGGGCTGTGCTCCGTTGCCAAGCCATTCCACTGCTTTGTCGAGGTTGAGGTTGATTTCGGCAGGATTGGTCATGGGATTGTAGGTGCCAAGCTTCTCGATGAACCTTCCGTCTCGTGGTGCACGACCATCCGCAACAACGATATGGTAGAAGGGTTGATTCTTTTTACCATGACGCTGTAATCTAATTCTTGCAGGCATAATTGTTTGTTTTAATGTTGGTTATTGTATTTTGCCCTTCTCGAAAAGGGTTTGCAAAGTTACGACTTTTTTTTCAGACTAACAATTTTTTTGCGTTTTTTGTTTGCTCAATTGTTATTAACTAACTGTATGTTAGTTGTCTGGGTGTAGGTTGGTTTAATGGTTAGCGTTTGACGACAATCTTGGCTATGGTGTTGCCGGAGCGGGCGAAGTAGACGCCGGAAGCGAGATGCGAGAGGTTGGCAGTGGCTTCGCCGTTGACAGAGGCGATGGTGAGCATGGCATGGCCGTTCATGTCGTAGATAGTCACGTCGGTGGTGACACCGCTGATATGTATGATGTCGCTGGCGGGGTTGGGATAGGTGGCCAACGCTGCGGTTGCAGGCTGTTCTATGCCGAGGTTCTTGAACTCGTAGGCGCCTATCTCTATGCGTCCGTTTTGCACGCGGTCGTTGCCAGCAAAGTCGGTGGTGGAGATTCCGGTCACCGAGGGGTCGCCGGTGTTGTAGCAGGGCGACTGGGCGTCGGCAAGCTGCCAGTTGGCGTCGGAGTAGTCAATGCCCTGTGTGGTGGTGGGCTGCATGAAGTGCGGACCTGTGGCATCCATGTTGCCGGAGGCGAGGGCTACGTTGCCGGTGCCCGACGGGGCGCTGCCCATCACGGCGCAATAGCTAATGGTTCCGTTGCCGGAAGTTTGGGTGGTGTTGTTCCAGATGATGCAGTTGCGAAGGGTGGTGCCGGAGGTGAGGGTTATGCCGGTGCCGTTGTTGCACACTATGTTGCAGCCCGTGTATGTGCCACCCGAGGTGCACTGCACGCCCTTGCCGTCGTTGTTGTTGATGATGCAGTTCTCCGCTGTGCCGTTCTTGGCGTAGAGGGCGCTGCCACCTGTCGTGTTGCTCACTCTGACGTTGAGCATGTTGGACTCGTCGAGATACACACCTGCGCCGCCCGACGAGGTGCCAGTGCAGTTGGTGACCACGCAGTTGCTGAGTGTGGAGCCGCCTTTAAGGTATGCGCCGGCGCCGTAGCCTGAGGTCAGTTTGCCGTTGCGGATGGTGAAGCCGTCGAGGGTGATGGGTTTGGAGAGTTTGTAAGCGTAGAATACACGCAACTTGTTGCTGCCGTCGAGGTAAGTGGAGTTCTGTTCGGGGTTGCGGCTGTCGAGGTCGCTCTCATTTCCCAGGAAACCACCGTATACCTTGACGCCGTTGCCGGTTTGGGTTGAGCCGTTCTCAATGGTGCTGAATGCCGATGTTACGCCGAGCCACACGTTGGTGTCGCCATAGTAGAAGCCTTTCTTCACCCATATTTCACCTTTGGAGTACATGCAGCAGGCTTGTATGGCGTCGGAGAGGTTGGGACTGCCCTTGGCCCATGTGGAGCCGTCGTAGTTCCTGCCGCTGGAGGCCGACGAGGAGATGTAGTAGCGTTCAGGTCCGTTGATAGTGTTGGACAGGTATGAGGGCTCTATGTTGTAGACGCATTCCTGACGGTATCCAAAGCCGCCAAGCGGGGGTGTGACACCCGACATAATCCAGTAGTTGCCGTTGGAGCGTCCGTTCCAGCCCCAGTTGATGTGCCACACAAGGCCGTAGGTGGAGTTCATCTTGAAGCCGTCGACTACGTAGGCATGGCCTTCGGTGTAGGCTGCGTTATAGCCTGCGTAGAGTATGGGGCGGCGGTTGGTGATCTCGCGGCGCACCCACGATTTCCATTTGTCCCAGCCGGCGGTGGTGGTGGAGTCTAGGCCTACTTGTTTGAATTTGGCGCGGAAGTATCCCATGTGGATGAGACCCTGTGCTGCGTTGTTGAGGTGGGCACCGCTGCCGCCGCTGTAGTTACGTCCGGCGAAGTTCATCTGGCAGAGCACGCTGACATGGTAGCAGAGGCGAGAAATCTGTGAGCGAGTTGACTGGGTCACTTCGGCGGGCATCTGGCTGTAGATGTAGGAGGCGCTGTCGTACGATACACGCAGGTTGCCGTAGCTGCGCTCGTTGTACTGGAAGTAACCGAAGCCGCGGGAGGGGTATTCGTGGTAGCGTATTATCTGCGAGAGGGCAGTGGAGACGCAGCCAACCACGGCGTGGCCGCCAGAACACTCTGCGGTGTTCGTTGTTGCAGAGCCGTTGTAGGTGGGACACATGTCGTTGTAGCCTTGGCCTTGTCCCCACTTGGTGGTGCAGAGGGAGTCGGTGTAGGCTTTGGCCTTGAGGGGCTCGTAGTATTTGAGGTCGTCGTTGAGCAGGGCGTCCCATTGTTCCATGGCTCCGTTGACATCCCAGTAGTTGTTGCCCCAGAGGTTTTTCTCGATGATTACGCTGAGGTCTTGGCGCATCCAGTCGAGCCACATCTGTACTGCGGGCGGCACATCGGCGGGGTCGAAGGCACCGTTGGGGCTGTAGGCTATGACGGGTATGCAGCGGTCGTCGGCGGTGGCGATGACGAATGAGTTGTTGTCGACGTTGAAGATGTAGTAGCTGGTTATGCCGTTGGCGGCCACAGCGGTCTGCACGAGAGTGAGCTGGCAGTCTGCGTTGCGGTCGTAAAGGCCAATCAGGTGGTTGCGGGCTGCTTTCTGAGCCTGTGTCGGGGTTACACTCTTGGCCGAGACAGCGCCAATGCCAAGCAGCAGGGCGCTAAGAAGTAGTACTTTTTTGAGTTTCATAGGTTTATTGTTGTTTTGAGTTATCTATAAATTGTCTTACATTATTCATTACAATGTCTGCACGTGCTGCGAAAGCCTCTGTTGTGGCATATCCTATGTGCGGCAGCATTATGCAGTTGGGTGCGTTGAAGAGAGGGTGAGAGGGTGGGAGAGGTGGCTCCTGCTCGTACACGTCGACAGCGGCGCCTGCGAGCTTTCTGTTTTTCAGTGCTTCGGCGAGAGCGGGTATGTCCACCACGTTGCCGCGGGCCGTATTGACAAGCAGAGCCGTTGGTTTGAGCAGCGACAGGCGGTGGCTGTCTATGAGGTGGTGTGTCTCTTGGTTGAGGGGCAGGTGGAGTGTCAGTATGTCGCAGAGGGGCAGCATGGTGTCGAGCGGCATGTATTTTATGCCGAGGGCTGTGGCTTCAGTGCGCTGCGTGCGACTGTAGGCTATCAGGTTGCAGCCGAAAGCCTTGAGCAGCCGTGCCGTGGCGCAGCCTATGGCGCCGGTGCCTACAATGCCTACCGTCTTGCCGCGCAGCTCGCTGCCTGCATAGGTGCCGCGGCTGCCACTTTGGCGGGTGACGCTGTTGAATGGGGTGACCTGCCGCAGAAGGTCGAGCATGAGAGCCACGGTGAGTTCGCTGACGGCTGTGGTGGAGTATCCTGCGGCGTTTTTCACCACAATGCCATTGCGTTGGCAGTAGTCAAGGTCAACGTGGTCAAGGCCGGTAAAGGCGATGCTGAGCATTTTGAGGTTGCGGCATTGGGAGAGGGTGTCGGCGGACAGTTTGATGTTGGATACAACGACGATGTCGGCATCCCGCATCCGCTCCGCCAATACTTGTGGGTCTTCGTTGCGGTCGGTATGGAAAGTGAAGTTATGACCGGAGGCCTCAAATTCCGATTTGAGGCTGGCAAAAGTGCTTTCGCTAATGCCAAGGGGTTCTACTACTGCTATCTTCATAAGGAAAACAATAACGCGGATGTTGTATGTTTAATTGTATTCCGTGTATTTGTTTAATTGTAATTAACACATCGGGAGTCTCGCCATAGTGACCGTAGGGTTTTGTTAGCGTCTCTTTTTTACAGAAAATCCAAAGCCCCCGAGTTTTTCGCCGAGGGTGTAGTATTTGCCGTGGGAGTAGGCTATGGGTTCGGTGTGGTTGAGCTGGAAGGCGCCTGTAGTGTGGTCGATGTATTTCTCGTCGGCGTTGATAGCCACTACATTGGCGATAAACATGTCGTGAGAGCCGAGCTCTTTCACTTCGCACACTTTGCACTCGATGTTGAGGGGCGATTCGGCTATGAGGGGCGCTTTAAGCATTTGAGCCGGAGCGGGTGTGAGGTGGAGTGCGGCGAATTTGTTCACGTCGCGTCCGGATTTCACGCCGCACCAGTCGGTGGCGTAGGCCAGGGCGTGAGTGGTTAGGTTGATGACGAACTCGCCGCTGTCGGCTATCAAGCGGTATGAGTGGCGCTGTTTGCGTATGGATATATAGCACATTGGCGGGTCGGAACACAGAGTTCCCGTCCACGCCACTGTGATAATATTGTAATTGTTGGGGTTGTCGCCGCAGCTTACCATAACGGCGGGCAGCGGGTAAAGCAGGTTGCCAGGTTTGAAAGCTACTTTTGTTGCCACTATTCTTTAAAGCGTTTCTCAAGGTCGTCCACCCAATAGCGGAATTGCTTGTCGGTCTCGGCGAGGTTGCTCACCGTCTTGCAGGCATGGAGCACTGTTGCGTGGTCCTTGTTGCCGCACTGGAGTCCGATGACGGCAAGCGAGGCCTTGGTCATCTTCTTGGCGAAGTACATGGTAAGCTGGCGGGCCTGGACTATTTCGCGCTTGCGGGTACGCGACTGGATGCTGTCGACGGGCAGGTTGAAGTAGTCGCACACCACTTTCTGGATATAATCGATGGTGATTTCGCGCGAGGTGCTTTTGACAAACTTGTCGACCATCTGCTTTGCGAGGTCGAGGGTTATCTGTTTGCGGTTGAGCGACGACTGGGCAATTAGCGAGACCAGTGCTCCTTCGAGTTCGCGCACATTGGTGTTGATGTTGTAGGCTATGTATTCTATGACGTTCTCGGGCATCTCGATACCGTCGCTGGCCAGTTTTTGTTTGAGGATGGCCATGCGGGTGTCGACATCGGGCACCTGGAGGTCGGCGGCGAGACCCCATTTGAGGCGGGAGATAAGGCGCGGTTCCAGTCCGCTGAGTTCCGACGGGGCTTTGTCGCTGGTTATTATTATTTGTTTCTTTTGCTGGTGGAGGTGGTTGAATATCTGGAAGAAGGCTTCTTGGGTTTTGGATGCCTTGTTGGCCCAGAACTGGATGTCGTCGACGATAAGCACATCCACGAGGGTGTAGTAGTTGATAAAGTCGTTGGTGGAGCCGGTGCGTCCTGCCTCCATGTACTGTTGCAGGAATCGCTCGGAGGTTACATATAGTACTGTGAGTTTGGGGTGGATCTCTTTGGTCTTCATGCCAATGGCGTTGGCAAGGTGGGTTTTGCCAAGTCCTACGCCGCCGTAGAGCATGAGGGGGTTGAACGCGGTTCGGCCCGGGTCTTTGGCCACGGCAAAGCCGGCGGAGCGCGCCAAGCGGTTGCACTCACCTTCCACGAAGTTGTCAAGGGTGTATGCGCTGTTGAGCTGCGACTCTATCTTGACTTTCTGGATGCCCGGGATGATAAGTGGGTTGGGAATGTGCTTGTCGTTGTCGTTGTTGATGTTGAACGGCATCTCTTTGGGCTTGTTGTCGGTTGGTTGTTTGGAGCCCCACGGCAGGGTTGTTGTGATGGGTTTGTCGCTTATGCCGCCGCCGTCGACCACTATGCTGTAGCGCAGCATGCCTTTGGGGCCTAGTTCGTAGCGGATAGTGCGTCTGAGGAGGTTTACATAGTGTTCTTCGAGCCACTCATAGAAAAACTCGCTGGGGACTTGGATGATAAGGGTGTTGTCTTCAAGTTGGATGGGTACGATGGGCTCAAACCATTCTTTATATATTTGTTCGTTGCTTTTGCCTAAGGTCTCTTTGATAGTTTTAAGGCAATTTGCCCACACTGTTTTGTAGTCTTTTGCTGTCGCCATTACCAATTTGTGCTTGATTTATTAGAGTTTATGTAATGTATTGTGTTTTGTTTTCGACTATGCAAAAGTGCAAATAATATAACAGAGGGAGGTGAAAAAAAAAATTTGGTGGTTTGCGTTTTTTTTTGTAAAGCTATAGCGACTTGCGGGTGGTTGGTAATGGCGTATTCTTACAACGGTTTGTAAAATAGTTTTTTGAGTTGTTTGGCGTCTTTTGGAGCGGAATATATTATTTTTTTTTGTTTTTTGCAAATCTAAAGTTCAAAAAGTGCTTTTTTTTGATTTTTTTTGAGTGAAAATTGGCAAAATACTGATTGTATTTTGGTTGTATTGGTAGTGCTTTTCTATTATGTTGATGTTTATGATGTTGTGTAAAGTATTGTCAATCTGATACTAATGGATGTCTATTTTTTGTAAGGAACGTTGTTTCATTGTTTTGTGGAGCATCGCTATAGAAAGATGATTTTTTTCACAGAGCCATGTTTGATTTGTTGGTTTATTTTTTCCGCGAGGCTGTTTTTTTTATAGGAGAGTTCGTTTTTCATGGCAGGGGATGCTATTTTCAGATAGAGGGTGCTGTCGTGGAATTCGATAGAGAGTGTGAGTTTGTTAATCATGTCGCCTACAATGTTTTGATAGGCTTGTTTTACTTCCAGGGCGTCGGCTTGTTCGGTCATGTCGAGGTTTTGCAAGACGCGGCGTAGCAGGTCGTTGAGTGTATGTTCGTTGGAATAGCCCATGTCGACTTAATTTAGGGTGTTGTTTTCAACGGAGAAGATTAGGTGCTGCAGGTGAGGTGCTTCTCCGAAGATGGCTTCCACGCGTCCGGGCTGTGTGTCGGTGATAAACACTTGTCCGAAGTGGTCGCTACCTACGAGCAGCAGCAGTTGTTTCACGCGCTGCATGTCGAGTTTGTCGAATATGTCGTCGAGCAGCAGTATAGGAGCTGTACCGCAGAGCTGTTTTATGTATTCAAACTGTGCGAGTTTGAGGGAGAGCACGAAGGTTTTCTGCTGGCCTTGGGAGGCGAATTTCTTGGCGTTGAACTGGCCGATGTATAGTATGAGGTCGTCGCGGTGCGGCCCGATGGTTGTGTAGAGTGCCGTGGCGTCTCTTTGGTGGTTGAGGGTGATTTGCGGCAGCAGGGGAGTGTCGTCGTCGGTTGTCGGCGCGTATTTAATGGAGGGCGACTCGCTGTCGCCTGCGATCATCTTATAATAATATATGAATAGGGGGGCAAATTCGTTGAGGAAGTTTTTGCGCGCGGTGAGCAGTTGTTCGCCGTAGTGTGCGAGTTGTTCGTCCCACAGGCTGATTTCTTTCTCGTCGAAGTAGCGGTTATCGAAGAATTTTTTGAGCAGGTGGTTGCGTTGGTCGAGGATGCGGATGTAGGTGAGGAGGTTCTTCAGGTATTCGGTGTTGGTTTGGGAGAGCACCCCGTCTATGAATTTGCGGCGTATCTCGCTGCCTCCGGTTATTATAGACTGGTCGGCTGGCGAGACCATGACGAGGGGTATGCGCCCTATGTGTTCGGAGATGGATTTGCAGGCGGCTTTGTTCCAGCGTATCTGTTTTGACGTGTTGCGTTTTTGAATGCAGCTCACGGTGGCCTGCTGCCCGTTTTGAGCCGCGTCGAAGGTGGCGTAGCGTCCGTGGATGGCGAAGAACTCCTGTCCGATGCGTATGTTTTGGGTGTCGATGGGGTTGAAGAAGCTTTTGCAGAACGAGAGGTAATATATGGCGTCGAGCAGGTTGGTTTTTCCCACGCCGTTGTTGCCGACGAAGCAGTTGATGTTTGGGCAGAAGTCGACATCGAGGTCGGCGTAGTTTTTGAAGTTGGTGAGTTTAAGGTTTTCGAGGTGCATGATGTTTATGTGTAGGTTATTGGCTAAGATATGCCGGTGTTTTTAGTTTATCAGGTTTTTCACTTGCTGCATGAGCCACATGGGTGTTGAAGTGGCGCCGGATATGCCTACGTGGCTTGCTCCTTTGGTCCATGCCGGTTGGTAGTCGGCGGTTCCGGCTATGAGATAGGTGCGGGGCTGCACTTTTTTGCAGTATTCGTACAGGTAGTGTCCGTTGGAGCTGCCCTCGCCGCATACGAACAGCAGCACGTCGACCGAGGTGGCGAATTTTTTGAGCTGGCTTGCGCGGTTTGCCACGCGTCGGCAGAGGGTGTCGTGGGCAATGAAGTCGGGGGTGCCGGCGGAGTTTTTGATGTGCAGCTGTAGGTTTTGTATCAGATGGTTGTATTCGTCTTTGCTTTTGGTGGTTTGTGAGTAGAGTCGAATAGGGCGTTGGGGGGTGATGCCGTCCAAGTGGTCGGGGTGGTCCACTACGATGGCGTTGCCTTCGGCCTGACCGCAGAGTCCGACCACTTCGGCGTGCCCCGGCTTGCCAAAGATAACCACTTGTCCGCCGCGTTGTTGCATTTCGAGGTATCCTTGTCGGATTTTTTTCTGCAGTGCGAGCACTATGGGGCAGGTGGCATCGACGAGGGTGATGTTGCGTTGCCTGGCGGTGAGGTAAGTGGAGGGTGGCTCGCCGTGGGCGCGTATGAGGACGCGAGAGCCTGGTGGGAGTGTGGCGAAGGTGTGGTAGTCTATGACTTTAAGTCCGAGCGTGGCGAGGCGTTGCACCTCGGCGTTGTTGTGCACTATGTCGCCGAGGCAGAAGAGGGAGCCGTGGTGTTGCAGCTCCTGTTCGGCGGTTTGTATGGCATTGACGACGCCAAAGCAGAAGCCGGCGTTGCCGTCGATAGTTACCAGCATATTATCCTTTTATGACAGGCACTGGCCTTCTTGGCTTGCGGCCTCGATTACTTGTTCGTATTCTTCCGGGGTGAGGTCGTTGAAGAAGTAGTATACGGGGTCGACGCGTTTACCGTTGAGTATCACCTCGTAGTGTAGGTGTGCGCCTTGAGACAGGCCGGTGCTTCCCACGGTGCCTATGAGTTGTCCGCGTTTGATTTTTTGTCCTGGTTTGACTTTGACGCTTTCGAGGTGGGCGTAGAGGCTTTGGTATCCGTAGCCGTGTTTGATGATGCATACGTTGCCGTAGCCAGAGAGTCCCGATATGTTGCGTCCTGCCGAGGTCACCACGCCGTCGCCGGTGGCATAGATTGGGGTGCCTTTGCGAGCGGCGAGGTCGACGCCGGTGTGCTGGCGACGGTATTTGAGTATGGGGTGGTAGCGGACGCCGAAGCCGGAGACGAGGCGGCACTGGTTTTTAGCAATGGGCATGATGGCGGGCATGGTTGCCATGCGCTCGGTCTTGGTCTTGGCCATGTTGTAGACCTCGTCGAGAGAGAGCGACTGGATGTAGAGTCGTTTGGAGAGGTCGTCGATGCGTTTGGTGGTGTTGATGATTTCGTCGGAGCAGTTGTAGCCCTGCAGGTTGCTGTAGCGTTCCACGCCGCCGATGCCGGAGTGGCGGATGCTTGGCGAGACGGGTTCCACTTCGAAGATGGTGCGGTAGATGTTGTCGTCGCGGTTTTCTATGTCCTCGAGCACTTTCTCGGCGCGAGTGATGCGCTGGTTCATTGCCGACAGCTGGCGCTTGTACTGTTGTATCTCGCGTTTGAGCGAGCGTTCCTTGGGAGAGTCGACAATTTGGTAGCCTATGATCATGAACAGTACGCCGAGCACTAAGCCGAAGAGTACGGTGAAGGAGATTTTTTTCACACGTTCCCATATACCCACCACCACTTTCTCGTAGGAGAGGGTGTGGGGGTTGAAGCGGTATGTGTGGCGTTTTGCCATGGGTTATTGGTGGATTTTTTTCAGGGTGTTGAATGCGTCGGCGAACTCGCGGGCGGCGTAGTCGTCGAGGAGGTAGAAGGTGGTGTCGATAGGGTCTATATGTATGCGTCCGATGTACACAGGATGGTGGTGCGATGTGTCGTCTTCTTCGGCGAGGCCGCTGGAGGAGTGGTGGTGGGAGAGGTGGATGGGCGGGCGGACTGCGAGGGTGTTGACGTCGACAGCGGAGGCGGTGACGGTGACATCGTTGATGGGGATTATGTCGAAGTCGTAGGCCGAGCGGGCAACGATAATTTTGTCAGGATAGAACAGGATTTGCTGTCCGAAGGAGTCGCGCATCAATGGGGTGTCCCATGGGGTCTGGATGAAGTCGAAGATGCCGAGGTAGAAGTATACTATTTGGTATTTGGCATTGCTGCCCTCGTCGGCAACGTGCCATATACGGTGGCACACAGCCACATGAGTGAATATGCGGACCAGTTCGGAGTAGGCGTTCAGGGTGGTTTCGTCGCAGATTTTGGCTATATTGGTCTGAGTGCTTCTAATGTCGTGTTCGAGAAGTCCGATGCGCGACTTGGTGTGGCTGAGGGCGCTGACCATGTATTTTTTTTTGTGTCCTATGCCCATGCGTTGGCGTATGGCGTCGGCGCAGCGTTGCAGGTATTCGGCGTTGCGTGCGAGGTAGAGGCAGTTGAGGTAGGTCTCCAGCAGCACCTGTTTGTCGCGGTAGGTGGTGGCATTGAGGGCTTTTTGGCAGCGTCGTATCTGTCTGTTGAAGTCAAACTCCATGCCCAGAAGCAGCTTGAGGAGCGAGGTCTTGTTTCGTTGTTTCTTGTCGTCCACAAAGTGGCGGTAGGCATGGCTCTGGCTGTCGCGCACGAAGAATCCGCACCCTATGTCGTCGGTTTCCACATAGGGCAGTGTGTGTTCGGCTGCTTCGTAGCGTCCGCGCACGCCGAAGAGGGTGTGGCAGTAGTGCGGCGAGATCCATACGGTCATCTCGTCGGAGACGCGGGCTCGGTGTGGTAGAAGGCGCATGGAAGGAGGGGGGGAGGGTTTTAGGTTTTTAAGGTTACAAGGTTTTAGGGGTTAGGCGTGGATGGCGCAGCCGTAGGCGGCTTCGATGGCTTCCATCACTGCCTCGCTCATGGTGGGGTGAGGGTGGATGGCCGAGGCGACCTGCTTGGCGGAGAGGCCGTTTTGGCGTGCCACCACTATGGAGGCGATCATCTCGGTGACGTTGTCGCCGCACATGTGGCAGCCGAGTATTTGGTCGTTGTTCTTGTCAACGACCACCTTGATGAAGCCGTCGGTGTTGCCTGCCGCGGTGGCTTTGCCGCTGGCTTTGAAGAACGACTTGCCAACAAGTATCTCGTGCCCGGCTTCGATGGCTTTTTTCTCGCTGAGGCCCACGCTGGCCACCTCCGGGGTGGTGTATGTGCAGCCCGGTATGTTGTCGTAGCGTACGGGTTGCGGGGTTTGGCCTGCTATCTTCTCCACGCAGCAGATGGCTTCTGCGCTTGCCACATGGGCGAGTGCCGGGCCGTGTACCACGTCGCCTATGGCATAGTAGCCGTCGACGTTGGTGTGGTAGTAGTCGTCCACAACTATCTTGCCGCGCTCGGTGGCTATGCCGGTCTCTTCGAGGCCTATGCCTTCGAGGTTGGTCACCACTCCCACGGCGCTGAGCACCACGTCGCAGTCGACAACCGTCTCGCTCTCTTTCTTCAAATCCTTGATGTGTACGTGGCACACGTCGCCATCTATGTCGACTTTCTCAACGCTTGCCGAGGTCATGATTTTCATGCCCATTTTGCGGAAGCTGCGGCTTATCTGGCTTGCGGAGTCCTCGTCCTCGTTGGGCAGAATCTGTGGCATGAACTCCACGAGCGTCACCTGTGTGCCTATGCTTTGATAGAAGTATGCAAACTCGCTGCCTATGGCGCCGCTGCCGCATACCACCATGCGCTCTGGTTTTTGTTGGAGGGTCATGGCTTGGCGGTAGCCTATGATGTGGGTGCCGTCCTGTGGCATGGAGGGCATGACTTTGCTGCGTGCTCCCGTGGCAATGATGATATGGGTGGCTTCGTGCTGCTCTGTCTTGCCGTCGGCGCTGGTGACCTCCACCTTGTGGCCGGGCATTACGCGGGCGGTGCCCATGATGACGTCGACATTGTTTTTCCTGAGCAGGAACTGCACGCCCTTGCTCATGGTCTCGGCCACGCCGCGGCTGCGTGCCACCATGGCCGCTATGTCGGCCTGCGGCGCTTCGCCGCAGGCCACGCCGTAGTTGGCGGCGTGGTTGAGGTAGTTGTATACCTGGGCGCTCTTGAGGAGGGCCTTGGTGGGAATGCAGCCCCAGTTCAGGCAAATGCCTCCGAGATTTTCACGTTCTACAACGGCGGTTTTCATTCCCATCTGGGAGCCTTTCACGGCAGCCACATAGCCTCCGGGGCCGCTGCCGATAACAATGAGGTCGTATTGCATAATTTATATTTATTTTTTAATCATTAAAATAGGTCTCCGCGGTAGCGGACTTGCAAAGTGCAAAGTTACAATTTTTTCGTCAATTGAACAAAAAAATGTAATTTTGCAAAGTAAAAAAAAGAGTGGCAGTGTCTAAAATCAAGGCCTTTGCAGTGGTTGTTTTGGTGTCGGCGTCTATGTTGGGCATGGCGCAGAATGTCAGGATGTTGCACACTGTAGTGGTGAGGCCCGGCCCTAATATGGCCGACACTGTGGTGCTCAGGGCGTTGGCCAACATGGAACGCCACAATTACCACAACCTGCCGAGTTTCGCCTATGACTTTTACAGTCAGGCCTATATGCAGCGCAAGGGCGACACCAGCTTCCTCTTTTTCTCCGAGAGTGCCGGCCGCCATTTGTATCTTGCACCCGACCATGAGCGCGAGGTGGTGCTTGCCACGCGCACCACCGGGACCCGCAAGAAAATATTCGCCTCCATGCTCACGCAGCTCCAGTCGGCCTCGTTTTACGGCAAAGAGATAGACTTCCTCGACATGAAGTTTGTCAACCCTCTGTCCGAGGGAACGTTGTCCCGCTATTTCTTTATGATGGACGACACGCTGTACACCTCCGGCGACACGTCGTACGTCATCTTCTTCCGTCCCCGACAGGGGCAGACCTTTGTCGGGCTTACAGGCCGAATGACTATAAGCTCTCGTGGCTATGCTCTGAGCCGTATCGAGGCCCGGCCAGCGGGCCGCTACAGCAACCTGTTCGGCTCCGTCGCCAGCGGCGTAACCACCGCCATGAGCTTCTGCCATCAGTTTGGGTGCGACAGCGCCGGCCTTTGGCTGCCACGCCGTTATGTAACCTCTTTCGAGATAACCGTGCCGCCGCAAAAGGACATGCCGCACGAGGAGACGATAGTGCTGACGGCTGTTAATGATTTTGTCGACTTCAAGGCAAATGAGCCGCTGACAATGAAGGATTTCCGCAATGCCGACGACGTGGAGGTCGATGCCCGTTCGGAGTATCGCGACACCGCTTTCTGGCAGGCCTACCGCAGTGCTGCCGACGACAGCGTTTCGCGGCGCAGGGAGAGGTGCTACGACCTCTACGACTCGCTGGAGACAAGGCTCGACGCGTCAGTGTCGTTGGATAACATGCTCGGCTTTGTGGAAGCGTTGGCCGACGGCTATATACCCCTGTGGCAGTCGGAGGGCAGGCCCGTGGGGGTCAACATCGACATCAACAGGCTTTACAACCGCAACAACTACGAGGGCGCCAGGCTTGGCCTGGGTGGGGAGCTCTACCGCTACCTCAACGGACGCGACGTGAAGCTTGCCCTCTTGGCATGGGGCGCCTATGGCCTCGCCGACCGTCGTTGGAAAGAGGGCGTAGCGCTGGGTGCCGCATCGACCAAAGGACATCGCCTGTCGGCGTCGCTCTATGCCGACAACACCGTGGAGCCGTTTGCCAACTCCTCGCTCACGCCCTATGAGTTGATAGACATAAGCAACAACGCCAACTATTGCTACACCGACATGATGCAGGTGCGGCGGGCCGGCTTCTCGCTCGGATGGCGGCAGTGGCGCCGCTGGGACATGCTTGTGGGGCTGCGCGTGTCGAGCGAGGATTGCCTGTTTGCCCATTACATGCCGTCGGGTGTCGACATCTGGAAAAACGTCCTCTATCGCGAAGGGCTGTTGGCCATACACTGGCAGGACGGCATCAGCAAGCTCACGCTGGGAGGGGAGGGGGTGGGCAGCCTGAGCCTCACACAGCGCCCCAGCCGTGCCAGTGCCGACGTGCAGCTGCTGGCAGGACTGTGCCCCGACAGGGTGGAGCCTCACGGCATGGCGGGGGCCTCATACCATGTGCCTTACCTCCGCCTGCTTGCGCAGTACGACGCAAACCTGCGTCTGCCGCGGCGTGGCGACCTGATAGTCCACCTCCATGGCGGCGTGGCAACCCCGTCAACGCCGGCCACCCGCCTCTTCTTGCTCGGAGGCACGGCGGCGAGCCGCTATTACTACCGCAACAGTTTCCTCACTCTTCCTGCCGGAGCCTTCCTCGCGACGGCCTTTGTGCAGGGCAGCGTCAGCTTTGTCTTCGAGCGTCCGCTTTGGAACACGCGCCAGTGGTGGGCCGCTCTCTATTCGCGCCCATTCCTCTTCGTCCAGGCCACCGCAATGGCCGCCTCGCTCCACAGTGTCCATGCCGGTTCCGCAGTGACACCCATATTGCCGCACGCACCCCGCGGCGTCCTCGCCGAACCGGCCATAGGCCTCGACGGCCTGCTGCGCTGGAAAATACTCGACGCCGGTGTCGTGCTGGCCTATAATCACAAAAAAACAGAAAAAAACAACATTGTACAATTTTTTGACAATATATCCGTTTTATACTCGTTAAATGTACGTATAGATTAGTTTTACAATATAGAAAACTATGAAAAAAATAGTTGTGACGATGCTCCTGGCCGCTCTCTGCGGCGGTGCTGTGGTGGCTCAGAATTACAAAATCACCTTGCGCCCCCAAGTCGCCAAGGACTCTCTCTACTACATGGGCCAGCATTTCCGCGACAAGTATGTCCTGCGCGACTCCACCCGTCTGCGTCCCGACGGCACCATAGTCTTCGCCGGCAAGTCCAAGCTCCCAACTGGCGTATACACTCTGCTCGACTCCAAGCAGAAACGGCTCTTCGACTTTATTGTTGACGACAGCCGCCAGTTCGAGATAGCTTTCGACACCAACTGCCGCAATGCCAACATGAAAGTCTCCAAGTCCAAGGCCAACACGCTGATGTATGAGTATATGGCAACCCTCGAGCAGACACGCGCCGACTCCCGCCGGCTCAACGACCGCATGCGCAGCAAGGACACCGCCGAGGTCTCCCTGGCCAAGGCCGAGATGGAGGCTCTGGGCGACCGTATGGAAAAGTACCAGAAAAACTACATGAAGGCCAACGCCAACTACAAATTTACCAAACTCCTCCAACTCAGCGACAACGGCGATGTGCCCGACGAGGTGCCGCAGGACCAGAAATACATCTACTACCGCACTCACTACTGGGACGGCGCCGACCTCTCCGACCCCAACCTCATCTACACGCCGCACCTGTTCGACAAAATGAACTACTACTTCTTCGGCATCCTCTACAACCAGCCTTGCGACACTATCATACGCTATGCAGACATGATTCTCCACCGCGTGGAGAACGACAGCACCATGCTGCGCTACTTCATTGAGTTCATCGCGCCGCGCTACGAGAAAGGCACCAAGCACATTGGCTGGGACCAGGTCTTCGTGCACCTCGTCCAGGAATACTACCTCAAGGGCAAATGCACCTGGGCAACACCCGCCGAGGTTTACAACAAAAAACAGACCATCGAGTACCTCTCGGCTTCGCTGATTGGCGCTTTCGGACAGGAACTGCGCATGGCCGATACGGCTCAGTCGCCAAACCCCGATGACTGGGTTTCGTCGCACTATTTCCCCGAAAAGTACGTGATACTCTGGATTTGGGACCCCGACTGCCACCACTGCCAAAAACAAACCGCCGAACTCAAGGCTCTCTACGACTCGCTTCAGGCCACCGGCAAGCCCATGCCTTTCGAGGTCTACGCCGTGGGCTACGAGAGCGACGTGAAAAAATGGAAGAACTACGTCATCAAGCACGAGCTTCCCTTTGTCAATGTCGGCGGCATGAATGTCAACATCGACTACCAGGCCGCCTACAACGTCCATGGCGCCCCAACAATGATACTCCTCAACGCCGACCGCGAAATAATCATGAACAAAACCCTGCCTACAGCCAACATACTGCCGTTCATCGAGCAGTATGAGAAAGACCATCCCGAGCAGGCCAACCGTCCCCCGTCAAAATGGCAGCGCCAGCAACTCAACGACCGCCGCAAGTTCAAGGAATAAGCAAGGTTAAAAAGGCAGAAAATTTGAAAAGGATAAACCCCTTAACCCCTTAAACCTTTAACCCCTTATTCCCTTCACCCCCTGACAAAACAATGAGCCAATACAACCATAAAGAAATCGAGCCCAAGTGGCAACAATACTGGCAAGAACACGGCACCTACAACGTCACCAACGGCGCCGACAAGCCTCACTACTATGTCCTTGACATGTTCCCCTATCCCTCGGGCGCGGGGCTCCACGTGGGCCACCCCCTGGGCTACATAGCCAGCGACATCGTGGCGCGCTACAAACGCCTCTGCGGCTACAACGTGCTCCACCCCATGGGCTACGACGCCTACGGCCTGCCAGCCGAGCAGTATGCCATACAAACCGGCCAGCACCCGCAGATCACCACCGAGCGCAACATTGCACGCTACCGCGGCCAGCTCGACAAGCTGGGGCTCGGCTTTGACTGGAGCCGCGAGGTGCGCACCTGCGACCCCGACTACTACCGTTGGACCCAGTGGACCTTCATCCAGCTCTTTAACCACTACTACGACACCGAGCAGGACAAGGCCCGCCCCATCTCCGAACTCGTCGCAAAGCTCCAGCGCGGCGAAGTCCTCGACCCACAAGGCACGCCCTACGACTGGAACGCCATGGATGAGGCCCGGCGCGACGAGCTCCTCATGAACTACCGTCTCGCCTACCTCGCCGACACCGCTGTCAACTGGTGTCCCGAGCTCGGCACCGTCCTCGCCAACGACGAGGTGGTGGGCGGCCTCAGCGTCAGGGGCGGTTACCCCGTGGAACGCAAGCTTATGCGCCAATGGTCGCTGCGTATCACTGCCTATGCGCAGCGTCTCCTCGACGGCCTCGACACCGTCGACTTCTCCGACAGCCTCAAGGAGGTCCAGCGCAACTGGATAGGCCGCAGCGAAGGCGCTGCGGCCTGGTTCCCTCTCGCCTCCAACCCTCAAAGCAGCTTCGAGATATTCACCACACGCCCCGACACCATCTTCGGCGTCACCTTCATGGTGCTCTGCCCGGAGCACGACATGATAGCACAGATCACCACCCCTGCCCAGCGTGCCGAGGTGGAACAGTATCTCTCGTGGGCCAAAAACCGCTCCGAGCGCGAGCGGCAGGCCGAGGTCGGCAAAGTCTCCGGCGTCTTCACTGGCGCATACGCTCTCAACCCACTCACCGGCGAGCAGATACCTATATGGGTCAGCGAGTACGTCTTGGCGGGCTATGGCACTGGTGCCATCATGGCTGTGCCTGCCCACGATAGCCGCGACTTCGCCTTCGCCCGCCATTTCGGACTCCCCATACGCCAGGTCGTCCTGCCAGACGGTCAGTCCCAAGCCGACATGACACCCACCGACACCTGGTCGGAGTCCATCGACAGCAAGAGCGGCACCAGCGTCAACAGCGGTTTCATCACAGGCATGAAAGTCAAGGACGCCATCGCCGCCGTCATCAGCCACCTCGAGGAAAAAGGCATAGGCCACCGCACCGTCAACTTCCGCCTCCGCGACGCCACCTTCAGCCGCCAGCGCTATTGGGGCGAGCCCATCCCCGTCTACTTCAAGACCGTGGGCGGCCGCCCAATACCCCACTGCCTGCCCGACGAATGCCTGCCCTTGCGCCTGCCCGAAGTCTCCGACTTCAAGCCCACTGCCACGGGCCAGCCCCCGCTCGCACATGCCCTGCGCTGGGCATGGGACGAGCAGAAGCGGCAAGTGGTCGACAATCTTCTTGTCGACAATGTCACGGTGTTTCCACTCGAGCTCAGCACCATGCCGGGCTTCGCGGGCTCCAGCGGCTACTACCTCCGCTACATGGACCCCGCCAACAACCACGCCTACTTCTCCCGCGAGGCTGTGCAATACTGGCGCAACGTCGACTTCTACGTGGGCGGCTCGGAACATGCCACAGGCCATCTTGTCTATGCCCGCTTCTGGAACAAATTCCTCTTCGACATAGGCCTCGCCGTGGAGCAGGAACCTTTCCGCAAACTCGTCAACCAAGGCATGATACAAGGACGGTCCAACTTTGTCTACCGTTCGCGCACCGACAACAACCTCTTCCTCTCCAAAAACATAGCCCTCCGCCAGGGCAACACCGTGCCCATCCATGTCGATATCAATATCGTCGACAACGATGTGCTCGACATTGAGCGGTTCCGCGCCTGGCGCCCCGAGTTCGCCCATGCCCGCTTCGAGCTCGAAGAGGGCAAGTACATCTGCGGCTGGGAAATAGAGAAAATGTCCAAGTCCATGTACAACGTCCAGAACCCCGACGACCTCGTGGAACGCTACGGCGCCGACACGTTGCGCATGTACGAGATGTTCCTCGGCCCCATAGAGCAGTCCAAGCCCTGGGACACCGGCGGCATAGAGGGCGTCTCGCGCTTCCTCAAGAAGTTCTGGCGCCTTTTCGACGAGGCACAGGACTCCGCGCAGCCAACTCCAGAGGTCTTCAAGACAATACACCGCACCATAAAGCGCGTCACCTCCGACATAGAGCGCTTCTCCCTCAACACCGCGGTCAGCAACTTCATGATATGCACCAACGAGCTCCAGGCCCTCGGCCCCCATTCCGCCGCAACCCTTAAGCCGTTGCTTGTGCTCATAGCCCCCTTTGCGCCTCATCTCGCCGAGGAACTTTGGCACAAACTCCACCCCAACGCCACCTCCGTCCTCGACGCGGCGTGGCCCGCACACGACGAGCGCTACCTCGAGGAAGACAGCTTTGAATACCCCGTCTCCTTCAACGGCAAAATGCGCTTCAAGCTGCGCCTGCCGTTCACCGCAACCAACGACGACGCCATGCTCGCCGTCCAGCAAGCCCCGGAAACCCAGCGTTACATTGAAGGCAAAAGCATAAATAAACTCATATTCGTCCCCCGCAAAATCATCAACATCGTCCTAACAAAATGACCACGAATAGCACAAATACACACGAATAATCATTGGTTTCTTCGCAACCCTCGTTTTCTGGCTGCGGCAATGTAAGCAAGCTTCCACTGCTCTTGCTTATCGAAAACGTTGGTTTCTTCGAAACCCTCGTTTTCTCGCCTCGGCATAGTGCAAACACTGCGTGATTTGCCCTCTGCGCTCGGCTTACGAAAACGTTCAAATTGGTAAAATTCGTGTTATTTGTGTTCTGTAAATGAAGAATAGACCCCACCTCGCCATGTTAAGCCGCCATTTCTATAGAGCCAAAGCCCTGCAGGCCGTCTACGCTTTCCGCACCTCAGGCAGCGTCGACACCGCCGCCCTCGACAAAAGCTATACCTACCATATCAACCACCTCAACCTCCTTGCCACCCTCCAGCTCGACGCACTCCTGCGTTTCGTCTCCATCACCGCCACCATGCAGCTTGAGGCCAAAAGCAAGTTCATGCCCACCCCCGACGAGCTCAACCCGTCGCCCAACCTCTCCCGCAACGCTTTCATAGCCCGCCTCCAAGCCAACTACGAGCTCTCTTCGCGCCTCGAGGCCGTCGTTCCCGTCCCTGGAGTGGACGCCATACTCCGCAAAGCCTCGCGCGACTACCGCGAGACCACCCTCTACAAGCAGTATGCAGCACTCCCCAAGCCTACCTTCGCCGACGACAAGGAGCAGACACTCTGCCTCTACAAGTTCCTCATGAACAATGAGCCGCTCACATACCTCTTCGCCTCTCGCAGCCTCCTATGGGAAGGCGACTACCACCAGGTGGCGCAGCAGGGTTATGCACTGCTGCGCACCGTCAACGAAGACAGCCCCCAAGACCTCCCCATGCCTCCGGTCTACGACCAGCGTGTGCCCAAAGAGCGTGACGACTACCTCTTTGGCCGTCAGCTCATGCTCGAGACAGTCCACCAGTTCGACAGTCACCGCCAACTCATCGAGAAACACCTTCACCGCTGGGAGTACGAGCGCATAAGCCTGCTCGACCTCATCATCATCAACATGGCCATCGTCGAGCTCACCACCTGCCCAACCATACCCGCTCTCGTCACCATCGACGAATACGTGGAACTCGCCAAGGAATTCTCCTCCGACAAAAGCCGCCTCTTTGTCAACGGAATAATCGACCATATAGTTGCAGACCTCCGCAACCAACACTTAATTGAAAAGGATTGAACGTTTTCGTAAGCCGAGCGCAGAGGGCAAATCACGCAGTGTTTGCACTATGCCGAGGCGAGAAAACGAGGTTTTCGAAGAAACCAACGATATAACAAAATGACCACGAATAGCACAAATACACACGAAAACGTTCCATTTCATGAGTCGTTTTCTGGCTGCGGCAGTGTAAGCAAGCTTCCACTGCTCTTGCTTAACGAAAACGTTCCATTTCATGAGTCGTTTTCTGGCTGCGGCAGTGTAAGCAAGCTTCCACTGCTCTTGCTTATCGAAAACGTTCAAATTGGTAAAATTCGTGTTATCTGTGTCCTATAATGTATAAAGAATTGAGAACAACGGCGTTATATATAATCATTATTTCATTGCTGCTTGTGTCGTGTGGAGGCGACCCTGCCGCTCAATACGACACAAGCCTTATCAACAACCCCAACAGCGCCGATGGCTCTGACAGTGACGCCAAGTTGCCTGTAATAACATTCGATACCGACATGCACGACTTCGGACGCCTGCAGGCTGGCGAGAACATAAGCTACAGCTTCCACTTCGTCAACAGTGGCCACGCCAACCTCGTCATCTCCGCCTGCGACGCCTCCTGCGGCTGCACCGTGGCCGACTTCCCACGCGACCCCATAGCCCCGGGACGCGACGGCTATGTAACAGTTTCCTTCAAGTCCGCAGGCATGAGCGGCCAGCAGTACAAGGAGGTCACGGTCTGCACCAACGCCCAGCCCTCGCGTACCAAACTCAAAATACAAGCCAAGGTTATTTAAGGGCTAAAGGGTTTGAAGGTTGAAAGATTAACAGAAACAAATTAATATTAACCAACAAAAAAAGCAAACTATGAAAAAAATCACATCACTCTTCATGGCGGTGGCCATTGTCGCACTGATCACCTCCTGCCAAAAAGACAACGACGGCATCTACAAACCCGGCAAGAAGATCGCCAAAATCACCATTACCGAAGGTGAAGGCGATGTCTCCGTACAGACATGGAACTGGGACGGCGGCCTCCTCAAAAGTGTCGACGGCACCTACAACGGCCAGTCCGACGGCTCCATCCTTTACGAATACGACGGCAAGAAACTGACCAAGGCCTCCTACTCAACAGGCGATGCCTACTATGCCATTAGCTATGAAGGCAAGAAAATCAGCAAGATTGCCGCCTTTAACGACGGTCGACAGGAAATGTCCATGGAACTGGGCTACGATGGCAAACAAATCAAGGAGATCAAGGTTAGCTACGAAGAAGGCGATGTTGCCAAGCGCTCCATCAGCTATCGTGCCATGTGCACCGTCTTGCCTCGCGAGGCCGTCGACCTTATCTGCAAACAGCTCACCAGCGGTGCCAAAGGTGCCCAGACCTTCACTGTCTCCCTTACTTGGGATGGCAAGAACCTCGCTTCCGTCGTAATCCCCTACATGGGCGTCGATGTCAACATGAACTACACTTACGACGACAAGTCCAACCCCTATCACGACTTTGTGGGTTTGGCCCTCAGCTATGACGGTTTCGCCACCTACTGCAGCGTCAACAACCCCACCGAGTGCTCCATCCCCATCATGCAGGAGAAGACCACCTACACCTACGAGTACACCGGCAAGTATCCCTCCAAGGTTACCGCCAGCGACAACACCGTACAAGTTATTGAATACCTCTAAACAGGTTTGAGCGGAGAACCACCAAAAAAACACAGACAGCGATGAAAAAATACTTTTCACTGCTCATGGCTGTAACCATCATAGTCTTTCTGGCCTCGTGCCAGAAAGACTATGATGGTATATACAGACCAGGCAAGAGAATCCATAAGATAACCATCAGCAGCAGCGAAACAGACACGACCATTGTCGAGACATGGACATGGGACACCCTTAAGGCCAAGTTCCCGCTCTTACCAGATACAGTCCTTCCGCGTGTCGTGACCTGCTGCTACAAGTATGACACCACGCTCAGGAGTGTCGACACCATCCGCACAGGGCAGACCATACCTAACAGGACCAACATTGACTCTATCAAGTATGAGAATGGTGTCACTATATTGATCAAGCACCGCAGGCACACTTTCAACAAGGTTTTCTGCAAATATGAATACACCTATAACAATGAAAGCAGGCTCACGGAGATAGTCAAGAGAAACTACAGAAACAGCCGTGTCGTCTCTGAAACGGTGGAAGACGAGAGCCTCCGCGAGACCTATGCTGTCGAATATGACGGGCAGCAACAGATAAGTGCTATCAACGCCTATCAATACGACACCCTCTCTAACGACAACGTGAAAGTCTCCACCATAAAGTTTACCTACGAAGGAGATCCCAAGAAACTCAAAGAGGTAAAGATAGAAATTGCGGCAAGCGACGATGGCGCCGACACAGGTGCCATAGCCTCCGCCTGTTATCGTGCCATGCGCATGGTGTTGCCGGAGGAAGCCGTCCAGATTATTCAGACTCGTCGCAGTCAGCAACTTGCCCAAGGTGCCAAGTCCCGGATTGCCGACATTGCCAGTGTTTCCTTTGTATGGGACAAAGAAGGCAAAAACATCACCGAGGTCACTGTCAATTACGCGGGTAACTCTACCGACAAGCTGCACTATGCATCCTACGACGAAGAAGGCAACCCGTTCCACGACTTCGCAGGCTTGGCCGCCGCTTTCTCCATTGAGAACGATGGCTTTGTCTCATACTGCAGCGAGAACAACCCCTTAGAGTGTGACTACAGCACGCAGAAGCAAGTGCGCTACAATTACAGCTACGAAGGCGGTCTTGCTTTAAAGAAAAGAGCCTATCGTGTATATCCTCACAAGATTTCAAAGATTGTCAACCATAATAACAACTATGTGACAATCGTAAAGAATGTTGAATATTTTTAAATAGCATGACAATTCTCTATATTTTACTCGACGGAGCCGCAAACAACAGCGGCGGCATGGGCGGCATGTTGTGGCTGCTTATTGCTATGATACTCATTATCTGGCTTATGGGCGGCAGCAGCCGCAAGCAGGCCAAGAAGGAGCAGCAGTTCCGCAGCCAGATGAAAAAAGGCGACAGGGTTCTTTGCGGAGGGTCTCTCTACGGCAAGGTGCATGAGGTTAACGACACTACTGTCAACGTAGAACTTGCGGGAGGTGTTGTGGTGACCGTAGAGAAGAGCGCGGTGACAGCGGCACCCGAAACAGGGGATGGAGGGGAGAAATAGGATGGATCTGGATGTGGGGACAGAGTTGACACCCAGCCCTAAAACCATAGAAAAATCAGAGTAATCGGAATATTTGGAACGTTTTCGTAAGCCGAGCGCAGAGGTCAAATCACGCAGTGTTTGCACTATGCCGAGGCGAGAAAACGAAGGTTGCGAAGAAACCAACGTTTTCGTAAGCCGAGCGCAGAGGTCAAATCACGCAGTGTTTGCACTATGCCGAGGCGAGAAAACGAAGGTTGCGAAGAAACCAACGTTTTCGTAAGCCGAGCGCAGGGGGCAAATCACGCAGTGTTTGCACTATGCCGAGGCGAGAAAACGAGGTTTTCGAAGAGAACAACCGTAGGTCATGAGCACCTATGAAATAAAAACAAGGATAGCGAATAACGTTTCTTGGATGTTACCATAACGGAAAAAGCAGGTGTGTAAGTGAGTCGGCGTTCACCCATAGTGTTGTTGGTTTTCGCGGTAGGCACTTTTGTAGTATGGATGCTTGCCGCGATGAGCGACGAGTCGGATTACACTTATCGCTATCCGCTGCGTTACGAGGGTTACGACACGTTGAGTTATGTGCGCACGTACGGCGACAGTGTGCTTGTAACGGTTGAGAGGAGCACGGGGTTTCGTGCGTTGAGGCGATCGCTGTCGCAGGCGGAGCCTCCGGTGCTGACTGTCAATGTGGCGCCATACCTCACAGGCATGGATGCGTTTATCCCCGAGGAGGCTCTCCACAGGGAGCTGGACAGTGTGTTTGAGTCTCAGCGTGTGGCGAAGGTGACGTTTGCGGGTTCGGGCATCCGTATGGGAGTGGCGGCGAGGCAGAGCAAGAGGGTGCCTGTGGCGGTGCGCAATATAGAGTGCACGTTTGCAAGCCAGTATGGTCTTGGCGGCGAGCCGGTGGTTGAGCCGGACAGTGTGACGCTGTACGGCTCGGCGGCAGCGTTGGAGCACTTCAGCGAGGTGCCTACGGTAGGGGTGAGACTGAAGGGGGTGGACATGAGTCAGCGCATGGAGGTCCCGTTGCAGCCTGTGTGGGAGGCATACAGTGGCATGTGCTGCGACTGTGCCGAGGTGGAGCTGGCGCTTCCGGTGAAACGTTTTGTTGAGCGGACTTTTGTTGCCAAAGTGCGGTGCGGCGGCAGTGACAGTGTGCGGCTTTATCCCGACCACGTGAAGGTTCACTGCTGGGTGCCCACGGAGCTTTACGGCGAAGTGGAGGCTGACGACATAGAAGTGGAGGCTCGCCTCCAGGAGGAGAGGATGGTGCCGCAGGTGGTGTCGTTTCCTGTAGGTGTGAGGATTAAGCAGGTGGAGCCTGCTGAGCTGCAGTATGTTATTTTAAGGCTGGCCGTTTCAAGGAAGGAACGTTTTAGATAAGCAAGAACTGAGGTCATGAGCACCCGTAAAAATAAAAACAAGGATAGCGAATAACTGAGGTCATGAGCACCTATGAAATAAAAACAAGGATAGCGAATAACTGAGGTCATGAGCACCCGTAAAAATAAAAAACATGGACAGCGAATAGCAATGGGGGCTTGCTCACATTGCCGCAGCCAGAAAACGAGGGTTGCGAAGAAACCAAGGTTGAAATCAAAATAATGAACCAAAGGTCATGAACTGAGGTCATGAGCACCCGTAAAAATAAAAACATGGACAGCGAATAGCACCTATGAAATAAAAACAAGGACAGCGAATAAATGAGCAGCACTTATGAAATAAAAACATGGACAGCGAATAAAGTATTTATAATTGTAATTGAAAATTATGAGAGTAGCGTTGACGGGTGGCATAGGTTGCGGCAAGAGCGTGGTGCTTGGGGAGTTTAAGAGGCTGGGTGTGCCGTGTTTTGAGGCCGACAGGGAGGCTGCGAAGCTTTACGACAACCCCGCTTTTTGCGACGAGGTGGTCAATCTGCTGGGCAGAGGGGTTTTGTGCGCCGACGGACGTATAGACAAGAAGGCGGTGGCTGGCGATGTGTTTGCCGACAGTGCCAAGTTGGCGGCGCTGAGTTCTTTGGTTCATCCGCGTGTGATGGGAGAGTTCGACGGGTGGGCGCGGCGGCATGAGAGTGAATACAGTTATGTGTTGTGCGAGGTGGCGGTGCTTTACGAGTACGGATTGGAGAGGTGCTTCGACAAGGTGGTGTGCGTACACCTCGACCTTGAGGAGCGGCTGCGGCGTCTGCTGTTGCGCGACGGCGGCCCCCGCGAACAGCTGCTGGCGCGTATCGCCAGCCAGCTGCCTTCCGAGCAGAAGATGATGCGTGCGGATTATGTGATACTTAACTACGAGGGTAATCCACGCTCGCGCCAGGTGGCTGCGGTGGACGAGATGCTGAGGAGAAAGGATGGAAGGATGAAAGGTTTAAGGGTTTAAAGGATGGTGGGGGAGTAACAATAGGCTGCCGAAGGCTGCGAACACAAATAGAAATAAAAACAAGGACAGTGAGCAACCGTAGGTCATGTGGCGAGCCTGCGAATACCTTGAAATCAAAATAATGAAATGAGCAGCACCTATGAAATAAAAACAAGGATAGCGAATTGCCGCAGGCTGCGAACACCTATGAAATTAAAATATGGACAGTGAGCAACTGAGGTCATGAGCACCTATGAAATAAAAACAAGGATAGCGAATAACTGTTATGGGTAATTTGAGGATTGCTTTGTTTCTTTTGTTTTTGGGTGTTGCAGCCGGTGCTTGGTGCCAGTCGCCGCCGGCGAGCAATGCCGCGCTTGCCGACCGCTGGGCGGATTCGGTGCTTGCCACCTTGTCTCTCAAGGAGCAGGTTGCGCAGCTGATGGTGGTGCGCGTGCCGCGCAACATGAACAAGAAGCAGCAGCGCGAGTTTGAGCACTTGGTGTCGCACCACTCTATAGGCGGTGTGTGTTTTTTTGCGGGCACGAGCGGCGACCAGCTGAGCCAGACGCGCCGTTACCAGCAGATGGCCGATGTGCCGTTGCTGGTGTGCATTGACGGCGAGTGGGGGTTGGGTATGCGCCTTACGGACTGCTACTCTTTCCCGCGGCAGATGCTTATGGGGGCTTTGCCGCCCGAGCACGACAGCCTGATATACAAGATGGGCTGCGAGGTGGCAGCGCAGTGCCGCAAGATGGGCATACATGTGGACTTTGCGCCGGTGGCGGACCTTAACAGCAACCCGCAGAACCCTGTGATAGGCACGCGCTCGTTTGGCGAGGACCGGCGGCGGGTGGCTCGCAAGGCGACGCTCTATGCCAACGCCTTGCAGGGCGGAGGCGTCCTGGCCACTGCCAAGCATTTCCCGGGCCACGGCGACACGTACACGGATTCGCACCTTGGGCTTCCCGCCATCGACCATTCAAGGCGCTATATGGACACTGTGGACCTCTATCCTTTCCGCAAGCTGATAGGCGCGGGTGTTGGTGGGGTTATGGTGGCGCATCTCCGTGTGGGGGCATACGATACCCTGCGCCCTTCGTCGCTCTCTCCAGCCATAGTGGACACGTTGCTACGAGGGAGGCTGGGCTACAGAGGGCTGGTGTTCACCGACGGGCTGGACATGAAGGCGGTTACAAACAGCTATAAGGCGGGTGAAGCCGAGTTGCAGGCGTTGCGTGCCGGCAACGACATACTGTTGCTTCCCCCCGACCCCAAGGAGGCCATAAAGGCCATAGTGCATGCCGCGCATGATGACGACACGCTGCGCGCCGCCATTGCAGAGCGTTGCCGGAGAGTGCTGAGGGCAAAGTACCGCTACGTGGTGCATGGGGGCATGGCGCGGCTGTGCGCGCCCGACGCCGCCGACCGCGGCCGTTCGGAGCAGATAGCCTACGAGATAGCGATGCACGGCATCACGCTGATAGAGAACCGCGGCGGAGTGTTGCCGCTGAGACAGGACGCCAAGGTGCTAAATGTTTTCGTTAAGCAAGGGCAATTGGAGCTTGCTCCCACTGCCACGGCGGGCTACGATGCCGTGGTGGTGGACCTCAAAGCCTCGCAGACGCCCGGCAAAGAGGGCTGCTACGGCGTGGGCGCCGACACATGGAGCGCCGTTGCCAGGCTGGCGCACGGCGACGTGCCCGTGGTGCTGCGCATCTTTGGCAGCCCCTACGTGCTGTCGGGCATGGTAGGCACAGGCATCCTCGACAGCCTCACCACGGGCTTTGCCGTGGTGATGGCCTATCAGGACCACCCGCAGGTGGTGCAGGCTGCCGACGCGCTGCTCCACAAGCCCATGACGGGCCTGCTGCCCGTGACCGTTGCGGGTTACAAGGCTGGGTACAACTGGTATACCCGAGGTAGTGCGGGCCAGCCGCAGGCGCAGAGTGCTGCCGTGGACTACGACGCGCGGCTGAGTGCCGCAGGCATGGATGTGGCGGCATTCCGCCGCATAGACAGCATAGCCCTCCTCGGCATCCGCCAGAAAGCCTACCCGGGCTGCCAGCTTGTTGTGGCAAAAGGCGGGCAGGTGGTGTACAACCGCTGCTACGGGCGCCAGACCTACGACGAGCATTCTCCCGCTGTGGACACGGCGACCCTCTACGACCTTGCCTCGCTCACCAAGGTGGCGGCCACCACGGTGTGTGTGATGCGCCTTGTCGACGCCGGCAAGGTAAAGCTCGACGACCCGCTCTCGCGCTACCTGCCGTACCTTAAGCATACCCGCCACTCCAAGATAACGGTGAAGCAGGCCCTGAGCCACTGCGCACGCCTCAAAGCCTTCGATGCTTACTGGCAGCAGGTGCCGCTCTACAGCAGGGCGGAGGCCGACACTATGGAGGCGCTCCGTGTCGCCCCGTCGCTCTATGTCGACGCCGACTCGCGGTGGCAGGTGCTCAACCAGATAGCCGCCAGCGAGCCCAACAAGAAAAAAGGCTACCTCTACAGCGACTTGGGTTTCATGCTGCTTGCCGACATGGTGGAGCATGTCAGCGGGCAGCCCATAGACCTCTTCGCCGAGCAGCAGTTCTACGCCCCGCTGGGCATGGCAACCACCACATTCACCCCGCTCAGCAACGGCTTCAAGCCCGAGCGCATCGCCCCTACAGAGGTGGCAGAGGTCTACCGCCACTGCGCCCTGCAAGGCTATGTGCACGACCCCAATGCCGCCGCCATGGGCGGCGTGGCGGGCCATGCCGGACTCTTCTCCTCGGCTTCCGACCTCGTCAAGCTCTACCTGATGCTGCTTGCCGGAGGCGAGTACGAGGGCCGCCGCTACCTCTCGCCGCAGGTCATCGACCTCTTCAACACGCGCCATTTCGCCAAGCAGGGCAACCGTCGCGCCTTGGGCTACGACAAGCCGCTGCTCAGCGACCCCAGCCGCCACTGCGCGCCACAGGCCTCCCAGCGCAGCTACGGCCACACAGGCTTCACGGGCACCATGGTCTGGGTGGACCCCGACTACGACCTGGTGTACATCTTCCTCTCCAACCGCGTTTACCCCGATGCCAGGGAGAACCGCCTCGCCAAACTCAACATCCGCACACTGATACAAGAAGAAATATACAAATCAATAGAGGAATGAGCAGGATATTCACATTCATACTCGGTGGTCTCGGCTGGGCTTTCGGAGGCGTGATAGGCGGGCTCATTGGCGCCGCCGTAGGAACCCGCATCGATTCAATGCAAGAGGCAGAGGCTCGTGTCAACAACCTCGCCTCGTCGGGTGGGGGAGAGGGCCCCACGCGCCGCAGGCGCTACTCCAACACAGGCAGCAGCAACGACCACGTCGCCGCGCTGATGGTGCTTATCGCCGCCGTGATGCGCGCCGACGGCGTGGCGCGGCAGTCGGAGCTCGACTACGTCAAGGCTTTCCTGCGCAAGAACTACACCGACGAGCAGGGCAGGGAAATGCTGCTCCTGCTGCGCGGCCTGGTAAACCAGCCCGACGACATCGACGCGGTCTCCGTATGCCGCCAGATAAAGGTGAACACCGACTACTCCACGCGTTACCACATCTACGACTTCCTTTTCGGTGTCGCTTGCGCCGACAATGACTTCTCGATGCTCGAGCACAGCCTCTTGCAGGATATAGGCCGCGAGCTCGGCATCAGCCACGCCGACTATGTGGCCATCCGGACGCGGCGAGGCATCGGCGCCCGGCAGCGCACCGGCTCGGGCAGCAGCAGCTACAGCCGCGCAAGCGCCCACAGCCGAGCCGACAACTACGCCATGCTCGGCCTACAGCCTTCGGCAACCGACGACGAGGTGCGCCGCGCTTACCGCAGGCTCGCCATGAAGTACCACCCCGACAGGGTAGAGAGCCTCGGCGAGCAGATGCGCAGCGAGGCCGAAGAGCAGTTCAAGAAAATCAACCTCGCCTACGAAGCCATCAAGAAGGAGAGAGGCCTCAAGTAAATAACCTCCAATCAACCGCCCGTGGCCATGGACTCCGACCGCTCTCCGCTCTACAGGCTGCGCCTGCTCCTTGTATACAGAGACGTGCTGCGCAACAAAGTGCTGCCGCTCACCCGCCTCTATGCGCGCCGTTTTGCCCGCTGCCAGCAGCGGGCCGCCAGCAGCCTGCAGCACAAGGAAAAGCTCCACGTGGCCTTCCTGCTCTCCACACCCGGAATGTGGAAATGCCACTACCTCTACAAGGAAATGGAGCAAAACCCCCGCTACCACCCCTTTCTGGTACTGCTCCCCTACAGCATGTACAAAGGCTACAGCCACGCCCAGGTGGAGGCTATGCTCGAGCGCACACGCCTCTTCGCCGAGCGGCAGGGCTACGATTATGTGATACCTCGCGACATGCATACGGGCAAGTGGGACGACATACGCAGCACCCTCAAGCCCGACATAGTGTTCTTCTCCTCGCCATACAAGGACGTTTACCCACAATACTACATCTACCATTTCCGCGACACGCTGACATGCTACGTCCCTTACGCTTTCTCGTCGCTCAAGGCCTACAAGAACAACTACGACCTGATATTCCACAACCTCGTGGGGCTCTACCTCCTCGAGATCGACTGGCACCGCCAGGCCGCAGCCGACAACGCCCGTTGCGGCGCACGCAACGCAGTGGTCAGCGGCTACCCAGGCACGGAAGTCTTTCTGCGAGGCGACTACAACCCTCGCGACAGATGGAAACCCCAGCCTCTCCCAATGAAACGCGTCGTGTGGGCCCCACACCATCCTGTCGACGACCCCACAGGCGTGGCCACTTTCCTCACCTACTGCCACTTCATGCTTCGGCTGGCCAATAAATACAGCCAGTCGGTACAGTTCGCCTTCAAACCACACCAGCTGCTCAGGTTCAAGCTCTCCAAGCTCTGGGGCGAGCAGCGCACCGCAGAGTACTACGACACATGGAACCGTCTGCCCAACGGCCAGCTGGAAGAGTCCGAATACATTGACCTTTTTCTCACCTCCGACGCCTTGATTCACGACAGCGGCTCCTTCACCACCGAGTACCTCTTCATGCGCAAACCCGTAATGTATCTCCTGCCCGGGCAACAGGCCGCAGAGCGTTTCAACACCTTCGGCTTGCAGGCTTTCCACTGCCACTACCACGGTCAGAGCGAGGCCGACATCGATCGCTTCGTCTCCAACACCGTGCTGGGCGGCGACGACCCCTTGGCGGGCATCCGCAACGCTTTCTACGGCAAATACCTCGCCCCAAACGGGGGCAGTCTTCCGTCCCGCAATATAATACAGATCATCGAGAGAAAAATCCACACCCCGTATTCCCAACATGAGTCTTAACGTTTTCGATAAGCAAGGGTGCAAAGAAACCAACATTCTCTTCGTAACCAACAAGAATGTCAACCCCCTTATAGGAGGCATAGAGCGCGTCACCCATGTCCTTGCCAATGCGTTCAGCCAGACCTACGGCTACCAATGCTACTCGGCCTTCACCCAGCATCTCGCCCCCACGCCGGCGTCGCCGTTCTGCGGAGAATTACTCATCGATTCCGCCAATGTGGCAGGTTCGCTGGCACACTTCATACGCTCAAACAACATCGACGTGGTCATTGCCCAGGGAGCCGATGCCGCCGTGGGCTCCATAGTCGGCGACATACGCAAGGCTGTCGACAGCCGCGACGGCTGCAAGCTCCTTTTTGTGTTCCACAACAAACCCGGCTTCGAGCATACCCGCATGAGCTACGAAACGCTGCTTTACAGAATCCTCCACGGACAAGACCTCTCCTACAACCTCAAATACCTCCTCTTTCAACTCTTCGGCACCTGCGCCAAGCCCCTGCTCGCGCGCAAGCTCCAGGCCAAGTACAAACCAGCCTGCACATTAGCCGACAGGCTTGTCCTCCTCTCACCTCGCTACATCGACAGCTATGCCGCCTGCGCAGGCGTCCGGCCCGACGGCAAATTCGTCGCCATAGGCAACCCCGCGAGTTTCGACACCAATTTCAACATGCAGCGCTACGACGAGCTGAAACGCAACGAAGTGCTTTTCGTGGGACGCTTCGACGACAAGCACAAGCGGCTCTCACAGGCACTCCGCATCTGGCAGCTGGTGGAGCGCGACGGCCGCTTCCCGCAGTGGACACTGCGCATTGTCGGCTACGGCCCCGACGAGTCCTACTGCCGCGCACTGGCTCGCAGGCTCGCACTCAGGCAAATAGCCTTCATCGGTATGACAGACTCGCGCCCCTACTACACCTCCGCATCCCTCTTCATCTCCACCTCGGCTTTCGAGGGCTTCCCCATGGTGCTCCTCGAAGCCCTTCAGATGGCCGTCGTCCCTCTGGCCTTCGACTCCTACGGCGCACTTCACGACATAATCAATGACCGCCGCAATGGCGTGATAATCCCCGACGGCGACCGCCGCGCCTTCGCCGCTCGCCTCATGGAACTCATGGAAAAGCACCGCCTGCGCCGCCAAACGGCGGCGCAGGCGGTGCTCAGCGTCGAAAAACACTCGCTGCAAAACATCGCCTCCCAATGGAACCGCCTGCTCCAAGAAATACTCCCCTAATCCCCTAAACCCCTTTAACCCTCCCAGAAAACCTCAATAGCTTAATTAGACCACGAATATAACAAGATGACCAGTGGCCATTTTGTTATAACGTTTTCGATAAGCAAGAGCAGTGGAAGCTTGCTTACACTGCCGCAGCCAGAAAACGACTCATGAAATGGAACCTTTCCACCCTCCAAAAATGTACGATTATCTCATAGTTGGTGCCGGACTTTTCGGCTGCGTCTTTGCTCACGAGGCACACAGGCGCGGCTCCAGCTGCCTGATCCTCGAGCGCCGCGACCATATAGGTGGCAACTGCCACACCAGGCAAATGGCAGGCATCAACGTCCACTGGTACGGACCCCACATCTTCCACACCGCCGACGACGAAGTGTGGAACTTCATGCTACAGTTCTGCCAGTTCAACAACTACGTCAACTCCCCGGTCGCCAACTACCGCGGTACACTCTACAACCTGCCCTTCAACATGAACACCTTCACCAAGCTCTGGCCCGACGTCAAAACCCCTGCCGACGCGCGCCGCCGCATTGCTGAGCAGCAGGCCGCCAGCATCGGAGCCGCCGAGCCTCGCAACCTCGAAGAGCAGGCCCTCCGTCTCGTCGGCCGCGACATCTACCAGCGCCTCGTGAAAGGCTACTCCGAAAAACAGTGGGGGAAGCCGGCAACCCAGATACCACCCTCTGTCATCAAGCGCCTGCCACTCCGCTTCACCTTCGACAACAACTACTTCACCGACCCCCATCAAGGCATACCCGTCGGTGGCTACACCCCCGTCTTTGAGCAGATGCTCGGCGGCATCGAGGTGCGCCTCGGCGTCGACTTCCTCAAACACCGAGACCTCTACATGCCTTTGGCCCGACGCATAGTCTACACCGGCCCCATCGACGCGTGGTTCAACTACTGCTATGGCAACCTCGAGTTCAGGTCACTCCGTTTCGACCACATACTGATGAAAGGCGTGGACAACTTCCAGGGCAACGCCGTGTTCAACTACACCGACCCCGACGTGCCATACACCCGCACCATAGAGCATAAGCACTTCGAGCCTGCCACACTCCCCGACACCGTCGTAAGCTACGAATACCCCCAGGAATGGCGCCACGGCGACAACCCCTGCTACCCCGTCAACAACCCTCAAAACGAAACCCTCTCGCAACGCTACCGCCTCCTCGCCGCTCAGCACCCCAATGTCTCTTTCTGCGGCAGGCTCGGCGACTACAAGTACTACGACATGGACAAGGTCGTCTCCCTCGCCCTCCACCACCCCTGGCTGGAACGTTTTCGATAAGCCGAGCGCAGAGGGTAAATCACGCAGTGTTTGCGCTATGCCGAGGCGAGAAAACGAGGGTTTCGAAGAAACCAACGTTTTAGCAATTAGACATTAATGTCTAATTGCCCATTTCTCATCCCCCGCCAGCTCCCCGGCCAGTTGGAAAGCGTCGTACATGTTGTCCTCCAGTGAGCAGTACTTCCAGGCACCGTAGCGGCCTATCGAGTATATGTCGTATGCCGCCAGCTGGCGGAACTTCTCCTGCTTGTCGCTCTCTGAGGCCGACGTGATATGCACGTATGCAGGGTCCATCACCACGTGGTGGTGCGCCACCAGCCGCTGGTCGGTCACTATCCCAGCACCCTTCAGGTCGGCAAGGGTAAGCTTCAGCAACTCGCCTATCTCCGGCACCTCTTCATCTTTGCCAAACCCTATCTCCACATAAAGCGACATGCGGTCCTGCCCTATGATATTGTCGTAAAACCCCACGCGGTAGAACACATACTTGCTCTCGGGTATGTAAAGCCAGCAATTGCGCCTGTCCGGCCCCTTGCTGTCAAACCCAAGGTTAAACACCAGCACTTTGTTCCACGAGTAAATGTCGCGGTTGTACTCCAGCCCGCACAAATCCATCAGCCTGGTAAGCGGCATCGTCGATATCAGGCGGTCGTAGTGCAGCGTGCGCAGTGTCGTCGTGGCCGTGTGGCCCGCGGGGTCTATCGCTATCAGCCGCTCCCCCGTGGCAATGCGCGACGGCTCCACATGCGACGCCACCGAGTTCACTATGCGTATGCATCCCTCCTTGGGGTACAGAAACGAGGCATTGTAGCTCTTTGCGCCGCCCTCCCTGAAGTTGCGCACTATCTCTTCGCGGTTGGCGTAGGGAAAGAAACGCCCCATGGCGTCCACATCCAGCCGGTCCAGATCCGTGGCGTACAGCTTGCTGTTGTACGGTATCAGGAACTTCTCCGCTATCGACCGTCCGAACTTGGCGTACAGCATCTCCTTGAAAGTCCCCTGCGGCGCCCCCTCCGGTATGCTGAAAAGGTCGTACAGGCAGTCTATGAACTCCTCCTGCTCCAGCTGGTGTATGTTCATCTGGAACGGGAAGTCTATATGGCGTCCACCGTAGAGTATCTGCGTGTGCTTCTCCACCGTCAGCATCTCGTCCGGCGCAATCTGCCCCATCACGTAGTCGCGCAGCTCTGGGTGCCTGAAGTGGAAGAAATGGCCCGAATAGTCCCACACAAAGCCATCCTTGTATATTGTCTTGCAGTAGCCGCCAATGGTTGGCTCGGCCTCCACCACAAGGTATTCGTGCTTCGTCGCCGCCGCATAGCTGAGGCCCGATACGCCCCCTCCGATAATTAAGTCCATAGTTCTGGTTTTAAGGATATTTGTTTTAAATGATTACTAAATGTTATACCTAAAGACGCTGTTTGGGAAATTGCCCAGGAGGGGCAAACTCTCAATTGCTTAGGCCATGACCTCAGTTCGCTCGCTATCCATGTTTTTATTTCTATTTGTGCTCGCAGCCTTCGGCAGCTCACTGTCCATATTTTTAATTTAATAGGTGTTATTCGCTGTCCATGTTTTTATTTTTACGGGTGCTCATGACCTACGGTTCGCAGCCTGCGGCAATTCGTGTGTATTTGTGCTATTCGTGGTCATTTTGTGCTTTTCGTGGTCGTTTTGTTGTTACGACACTATGTTGTTTTTCTTTATGTATATGCGCAAGGCTGCGGTGGCTATGCGCGGGCAGTGGCGCAGCAGCCACACCAGAAACCTCATCACCTTGTTGGCGCGGTAGTAGGCGTTCTTCTTGTAGTCGGGCACCTGGCGCAGCAACTCGTCGTATATCTCCTCAAAGGCCTTGTGCGAGGGCTTGTCGCTGTTGCGCACGTGGTTGGCCACGCTTGAGAGGTATCCTTTTTTAAGGTACATTAAGTCCAGCTCGGCCTTGTACTCGTCGTACACGTCGTGCTCTTTGGCGTACGCCATCAGCTTGGCAAACACCGCAAGGCGCAGCCGGTACTTGTCGCTGTTTTTCGTCGTCGTGACCGAGCCCGGCCGTATCAGGTAGTTGTACAGGGGGCGGTCCACGTATGCCACGCTCGACGCCTTCATCCATACACACGACACGAAATAGCTGTCGTCGGCGGCCCTGTCGCTGGGAAACCTTATGTCGCCAGCCATTATCATTTCGCGGCGGTATAGCATCGAGGCAAAGAGCGACACGTAGTGCGTCAGCACGTAAGCGCGGTTCTCGTGGGTCATGATCCCTTCCTCCACGCGCGGGTTCGACAGTATCTCGCCCTTGGATCCGTCGGGGTAGCATTTCTGCATCTGGCAGCAGCAGATGTCGGCATCTGTCGCCACGGCCTTCTCGTAGAGGCTCTCCAGCATGTCGGGCTCCACGGTGTCGTCGGGGTCTATGAAGGCTATGTACTCGCCTGTGGCTTGCTCTATGCCGAAATTGCGTGCCATGCCAGCTCCGAGGTTGTGGTGGGGTCTCAGCACGCGGAACTGCCGCTCACGCGCGTGCCCCGCTATCTTGCGCTGCAGCAAGGCTATGCTCTCGTCGGGACCGTGGTCGTCGACAAACAGGAACTCCACGTCGTCCATCGTCTGCGCCAGCAGCGAGTCAGCGCATTTCTCTATGTAATCGGCAACGCCATATACCGGCAGTATTACAGAGATTTTCATGTCGGAAGGTTATAAGGGTTTTAGGCTTAAATGATTATTCGCTATCCTTGTTTTTAATTCATAGGTGCTCATGACCTCAGTTTATGGCCTCAGTTATTCGTGTGTATTTGTGCTATTCGAGGTTTAATTAGGGTTAGGGGATGACGAAGTTACGAAGGTGGTTGATTATGTTTTCGGAGGGGAGGCGGCCCGAAGGCATGAGGTGTTGGCGGAAGAGGCGTTGGCGACATTCCGCCATGGGGTCGTTGCCTCCGAGCACCGTGCCCGCGAGGAACTGCTCTGTCTCCTGCGGGGTTGCGGCGTGGTAGTGTGCGTCGAACATTGTCTGTCCCAGCGGCGAGTAGCGCGAGCGCACTTCCGCGCTGCGCACGGTGAAGAGCACCGGCTTGCGGGTGAAGAGGTATTCGGCGGTGAAGGAGCCGGAGTCGTGTATCATGGCGTCGGAGGTGAGGAAAAGATCCGTGTAGCCCGACTCTTCGAGCTGAGTGTTGCTCCCGTCTCGCCATGCGTCGTAGTAGTTGTCGGTGCGCTCGCGGCCCCATATCTGCAGCAGTTTGAGGCGCAGCAGCTGGTGGGGTTTGAAGGCGAACTGTATGCTATCCTTGTATTTCTCGGCAAGGCGCAGCATGTCGTCGCATATCAGCAGGAACGACGAGAGGGCGAAACCCTCCTCTATGGAGTGGTGCGGTGCCCAGATGACCCGTTTCTTGGCCTTGGGCTGCGGCTTCCAAGGGTTGTTGGGCGTGTAGTCGCTGCGCAGGAACACCTCGGTGCCTGGGTAGCCGGTGACGACCCCTGCGGCGCCGTGGCTGCGGCTATGCTCCGCAAAGAGCCGCAGGTGGCTCTCCGTCTCGAGGAAGTAGCAGCCCACGAGGTTGTGGAATATCAGGTTGTAGTTGGTGTTGTAGAGGTAGCTGAAGTTGGTGAAGCCATAGGGGATGTAGCAGGTGAGTGTGTTGCGGAAATGGTGTATGAAGTATTGCGGCAGGTGGTCCTTGTAGGGGGTGGCGAAGAATACTATGTCGGGGTGCATGGTCTTTTGTATGTCCTCCCAATGTCCGTTGCGCCGGGGAATTACATATTCAAAGCCCTTGTCGGCGACGAACTTGGCGGTGCGCTGCAGCGTCTCTTCTATCTCTTTCTGGGGAAACCCCTTGTATTGCGAATAGGGATACACCACCACGTAGGGGTGGAACAGCTCGTCGTGCTGCATGGCACGGAAGAGGTAGTCGGCCTTCCACATGCCGGGGGTGGTGAGCATGAAGGCCACCTCTATGCGTTTCTTGCCGCGTAGCCTGTGTGCCGCGTCGAGCTGCGACTGGCGGAAGCGGCGTATGTAGGCATCGGAGAGGATGGGTGCCTTGGTGCGCAGCAGGTCGTGGTGGGCTAGGAGAAGCCGTAGTTTGAGCCGCAGGGAGTTGTCGGTGTTATTCGCTATCCGTGTTTTTATTTCATAGGTGCTCATGACCTCAGTTGTTCAAAGGTTTTAATGTTGAAAGGTTGAAAAGGTTATAACAAAATGACCACGAATAGCACAAATACACACGAATAAACGTTGGTTTCTTCGCAACCCTCGTTTTCTGGCTGCGGCAGTGTAAGCAAGCTTCCACTGCTCTTGCTTAACGAAAACGTTCAAATTCGTAAAATTCGTGTTATTTGTGTTTTATAGATGTTACCCTTATTCGCTGTCCATGTTTTTATTTTTACGGGTGCTCATGACCTCAGTTATTCGCTATCCTTGTTTTTATTTCATAGGTGCTCATGACCTCAGTTGAATTTCTCTGACTTTTATGTGTCTCCAGGCGAATGGCACTTCGAAGTCGGCGTAGGGTGAGGGGGATGTGAAGAAGTCGGGGCGCAGTTCTCCCTGGAGGTAGACGGGGTTTTGGCGGTAGTCCGCAGGCATCTGTTCTATGAAGTATTGCAGGTATTTGATTTTCTGTGGGTCGATGCCCATGTAGCGTGTGGCGGCGATGTCTGCAAGCAGGAAGTCGAAGCCGCCTATGAGTACGTTGGAGTGTTTGGAGGTGGGGCAGAAGGGACCTTGCCCTTCGCCACCCATGATGCCGTCGATGACGGTGAAGTAGCGCCGCTCGCGGGTGAGGAGGCTTTTGTAGAGGTCTACGACCATGCGCCAGATGGTGTCGTTGCCCGGGTGTGCGCCGCGGTGGGTCACCGCGGCGCGCTGGGCGCGCTCCCAGCTCTCGCGGTCGGGGTATTCGTCGCCGCCTGTCTCGGGGCTGCCTATGCGCCAGTGCACGAGCTGGTTTTTGCGTGTCATGGCGCCGACCTGTCCTTTGAGGTTGAGGGTGGTGCCCACCTTCTGGTGGGTTTTGAGCTTGGGGATGGAGATGTAGACGTCGGAGTTGTAGAGGCTGCCGCTCATGGTGTAGAGCTGTGTGTCGCCGGTATGTGCCGCGACGGTTTCCTCGCGCTCGTCGAAGACGCCGCGGAAGAGCGTGGAGTCCACGTCGTGCAGCAGGCTTTCCTTGCCGAGGTTGAGCTGCACCTCGCCGTTGGGGTCGCCGGGCTGCGGCGCCATCTTGTCGCGCTTGCCGTAGTCTTTAAGGTCCTTGCATACCAGTGGGCGCAGGTCGTAGATGTGGCAGGGCACGTTGTATTTGCTCTCGAGGCGGCGGATGCCTGTGAAGGCCATGAGCTCCTCAAAGTCCGCGTCGATGGACGGGTTGTCGGCAATGATGATCTCGCCGCTTCCCTTCAGGGCTTTCGCCACGCTGTCGGCGACGGCCTCTATTACCGCGGGGTGGGTGATGACGCAGTAGAGACTGTCCGTGTGGTCGCACGAGAGGCGCCAGCGCGACGCGACCCAGTTGGGTTTTATGAATACGCGCATACCGGGCTCTATGTAGCCTTCAAAAGGGTTTTCGGGGTCGAGTCCCAGGCTTTTGTATATGGTGTGGAGGGCGCCCCGCACCTGTGCGGGGCGGTAGCTGTTGGCGGCGGCTATGGCTACGGCGTTCATGGTTTTTAGGGTTTACAGAACACAAATAACACGAATTTTACGAATTTGAACGTTTTCGTAAGCCGAGCGCAGAGGGCAAATCACGCAGTGTTTGCACTATGCCGAGGCAAGAAAACGAGGGTTTCGAAGAAACCAACGTTTTCGATAAGCAAGAGCAGTGGAAGCTTGCTTACACTGCCGCAGCCAGAAAACGAGGTTTCGAAGAAAACAACGTTTATTCGTGTGTATTTGTGCTATTCGTGGTCATTTTGTTATATTCGTGGTCGTTTTGTTATATTCGTGGTTTAATTAAGAATTTTCGATGATGTTGAGGAAGCGTTCGAGGGCGTAGACGTACCATTTCTGGTCGCCGGTCATGGGGTCGGTGCAGTGGGGCCAGAACTCGGGGCGGGTGGGACCTTGCCAACCTTTCATCCATTCCGACAACGGGCGCGGCATGGGGGTCTTGACGGGCATAGGCCAGCCCGGGTAGAGACGTTCGAAAATCTCGCGTATCAAGTATTTGTTCTCCCCGCGGCGTATGCGCGGGTAGTCCAGCGGCGCGTCGAGGTAGGTCTTGGAGTAGGGCATGTGTAGCGTTATGCCTGCGGTGGCGCAGGCATCCTCGTAGGAATTGATGGCCTCCTCGTACATGGTTTTGTTGAGGAATGCGTGGACGTCGGTGTAGCCGTGGGTGGTGTGCTCCTCGTAGGGCCCGGTGATGAGCTGCCACTCTTTCAGCACCTTGTAGGGCAGCACATAGGAGTAGCGGTCGATGATGTCGCCCAGGGTGCGGTCTGTGGAGAGCAGTCCGCTCATGCCGCCGTAGACGATGTCGGCGCTTTCGCCGTAGACTATGTCCGTGTAGCCGTCGGCTTTGGCTTTGAGTCCGGCCTTGTAGATCTGCACCTCTATGCTGTGGCAGGGCTGCCCTTTGTGGCGCATGAGCAGGGTGGACATTTGCTCCATGTCGTCCCAGTAGACCTCCACCACTTGGTGGCGAAGGCCGCACTCCTTGGCGTAGAGGGCTGCCTGCGGGGATTCGTCGACGACTTCCATGCCGTCCACTATGCACTTGAAGGTGTAGGTCATGCTGCCGGGGGGCATCATCTTGGCGAGGATGGCGCTGTCGATGCCGCCGCTGAGTGCCAGGGCGGTGCGGCCGCCGGTGGTGGCGGCGGCCATTTCCTTGCGCAGGGCGGCCTCCAGCTCGTGGCTGTCGCGTACCGGCGTGCGGTTGGCTGGCGGGTATATGTGGAAGTAGTTCACGCCGGGGGCGAAGAGCCGGCTTTGGTCTATTATGGTGCGGTACATGAGCCAGCTGCTCATGCAGTAAACCTTGTCCGTCGTCATTTCACATCTTCGAGGTTGTCCACACGCACCGTGTCGAGGGCTTTCCGTATCTGGGTTGACGACACGCCTTGTGTGTAGGGGAAATAAACAATCTTGATGCCCTCTTTGGCAAAAGCCTTCTCGTACTCGTTCCATTTTTCGGTGCCGTACCAGTCGTCGCCGACAAAGAGGTAGCTTGCGCCGAGTTTTTTGCAGGCGGTGAGTTTGTCCATGTCGTACTGCGGCACGGCGGCGTCGACATAGCGGCAGCTGCGCACCACCTCTATGCGGTCTTCGAAGGGTATGAGGGCTTTCTTGCCTTTGTAGGCCACGAGCTCGTCGACGGTGACGCCGACAACGAGTTTGTCGCACATGCCCTTGGCGTTTTTGAGCAGGTTGAGGTGCCCAATGTGGAAAAGGTCGTAGACTCCTGTGGTGTATCCTATTGTCATAAAATGGGGGGGAGGGTTATAAGGTTTGAAAGGTTGCTCACTGTCCTTGTTTTTATTTCTATTTGTGTTCGCAGCCTTCGGCAATTCGCTGTCCATGTTTTTATTTTTACGGGTGCTCATGACCTCAGTTCATGACCTTTGGTTCTGCGAGGGTTATGAGGTTTAGGGGAGGTCGGAGGGGGTTGTGATTTTTTTGTTTTCGGGGTTGCCGGGGATTATGTGTATCTTGGTGTCGGGCAGGTAGTGCAGTATGAGGCTGCAGTCGTCGGTGAACATTGCGGCGTGGGTGGTGCCAAGCCGGTTGTGTTGGTCCATAAACAGCCGGCGGGCTTGCTGTAGCAGTGCGAGCCGGAATGCCTGTGGTGTCTGAGCGTTGCGCAGTGTGCCGCGGTCTGGTATGGAGGCTATGAAACCGTCGGGGGTTGTCTGCCAAACGGTGTCGTGGCACGGGGCACCCACAGCCACGGCCTGATGGTGTTGTAGGGCTTGGGTGACGCCGGTTATGATTTGGTTTGAGACGAAGGGGCGTGCGGCATCGTGGAGGAGCAGGTTGGTGCTGTCAGGACTATAGTCTCTGAAGGCTTCCACGGCGGCCAGCGTGGAGAGGACCCTCTCTTCGCCGCCGGTGACTGTCTTGGTGAGTTTGGGCCACTTGTTGCGTTGCGCCACACGCTGCATTTCCTCGCGGTAGGAGGGATGGATGACGACAGCTATCTCGTCAATGCAGTGGTGGTCGTGCATGGTCTGTATGGAGTGCTCGATGACAGTGCTCCCGTTGAGAGGTAGGAACTGCTTGGGAAGCGGGGCTCCCATGCGTTGCCCCGTGCCGCCAGCCAGTATTACGGCGATATTTGTCATAAGGAATAATAAAATAATCCGCGCACCAGTTTTTTTTATTGTTGTTTTCTTCGCAACCCTCGTTTTCTCGCCTCGGCATAGCGCAAACACTGCGTGATTTGCCCTCTGCACTCGGCTTATCGAAAACGTTCTCCGCTGCGCTGTCGAAATGCCACTGGCATTTCTTCACTTAGCAGGGTGAAGAGTCCGCCCCAGAGCACTATGGTGAGTGCCTGGATCCACCATTCGGTGCCGATGAGGGTGGAGGGTGCGAGGATTAAGGCCTTGAGGGCGTAGTATACTGTCTTGCCGCAGAGTATGGCTGTCAGTATTGCGGGCAGAGTGGGTATCTTCTTGGCAGCGCCCAGCCAGCCGAAGAGCGCCGACACGGTGGTGAGCTCGGCGATGATGCATACGGCTTTGCCGCCTTGTGGCATGCCGGAGAGGAGGGAGGAGGCGAGTGGGAGCAGCAGGGCGAGGGCGAGGCCGTTGCGCCAGTCGCGGCCGAGCCATATGCCTGCAAGCAGCAGGGCCAGCATGGGGTTGGCTTTATAGAGGGGGAGTCCGAGCAGGTGGGAGGCTGCCGGTATGGCGCAGGCTGCGGCAATGAGCAGGGCGTCGACGGCGATGGTGGCGACGGGCCTGGCTTTTAAGATGGGGGTTGTATTTGTCATTTAAGGGTTGAAATGGTTTAAGGTTAAAGGGTTGTTTTTGGGGTTATTCGCTGTCCATGTTTTTATTTCATAGGTGCTCATGACCTCAGTTATTCGCTGTCCATGTTTTTATTTTTACGGGTGCTCATGACCTCAGTTATGACCTCAGTTATTTGTATTCTATCCAAAGGGCGTTTTTTATGTTGTCGTGGAGTTTGAGGTGGTAGTCTGGGGGCAGTTCGCTGATGGTGGTTATCTTTATTTGCGAAGAGGGGACGCCGTTGTTGCGGAGATAGGTGGTGAGGTTGGCGGAGCGGTGGCGGTTGACGAGGGCGTTGAATTTTTTGTCGGTGGTGTGCCGGCAGAGCATGGTGACATGTATGGTGAGGTGTGGGTTTTCGCGAGCGAAGCGAGCGAAGTCGGAGAGGGTGCGGCGGCCTTGTTGAGAGAGTTCCACGCCTGCATTGGGCTCAAAGACGTCGAGGTGGCCGTAGGTATGGTTGGTCTGATAGCCGGAGAGGGTTATGTTGGATGTCTGGGTGGCGATGAGGTCGTGCGAGGAGGAGGGGTCGGTCTTGACGTTGAGTGAGTGTTTGAAGTAGTTGTCTTTTTGGAAAATGACGGTGTAGGCGGTGTTTGGGCGCAGGAAGAGGTGGTAGTTGCCGCCGTAACCGGTGTGTGTGGTATAGAGTTCGCGCACGCCCTGCATGAGGGTTATTTTCACGTTTGGGAGGGTGGTGCCGTAGTTGTCGTACACGACGCCCTGCAGCATGGAGGGGAACCATTGTTCGTCGAAGCCGTAAATGCGTCCGCTGAGTGTGTTGCTGTCGCGGTAGGAGACCCAGTAGCCGCAAGAGCTGTCGGGGGAGAGGGAGAGCTCGAGGTCGTCGAAGGGCGAGTTGATGGGAGCGAAGAGGTTCTGCACGGGGTTGTGTCCGAGGGATATGGCGCCCACGGTGTCGCTGCAGGAGTTCCAGTCCATGAGGTGGGTGGAGTATATGTCGAGGCCACCGTAGTTGTTTTGGTGGCCGTTGGAGGCGAAGAGCAGGTATTGGTTGAAAATGGAGGGGGAGAGTTCGTCGCGGGAGGTGTTGATGTTGGTGCCGAGATTGTGTGGCATGGACCAGTGTCCGCCTGCGAGGACGCTGTACCAGAGGTCGTAGCCGCCGTAGCCGCCTTCGTAGTCGGAGGCGAAGATCATTATGCGTCCGTCGCGGGTGAAGACAGGGTGTTCCACAGTCATGGCAAAGCCCTCGAATTTGACGCGGCGTATTTTTTGTTTCTTGGCGTTTTTCTTGCGCAGCTGGTAGAGCCAGGAGCGGCCTGCGGGGTCTTGCAGGGTGATGTAGGTGATGCCGGAGGGGTGGTCGACGGAGTAGGAGCAGTTTTCGATGCTCATGTCTATATCGGGGTAGCCGAGGTATCCGCCTTTGTGGTTGGCGGCGAAGCGCAGAGGGGTGGCGCCGAGCTGGTGGGTGGAGAGGCTTATGGAGAGCGGGTCAACGGGGATGCCTGTGGCGGCGAACTGGAGGGTGGTGTCGGTGCAGTGGAGAGCGTAGATGAAGCCGGGCGCAGTAACCGAGTGTTGGAGGCCGGCCTCTATCAGTGGGTTGGCGGAGCTGTAGGAGAGAGCGAAGCGCAGGTTGCCCGGCAGTGGGCCGCCAAGGCGGTAGCACGTGGTGGCGGCATCCTTGTAGTAGCCGTTGCATCGCAGGATTTCCACATAGGCGGAGTCGCAGTGGCTGCTGTCGATGGATATGGCTTTTTGCTTGTAGAGGAGAGCCTGTCGGTAGTAGTGCATACGCATGCAGAGGTCGGCGGCCTGTGAGTATTGCCTGGCCGAGACGGGTGCTATGTCGCTCTGCTTGTCGAGTTCGGCGAAAGAGACCAGTTCGTGTGCCAAGGCGAAGTTGGAGCGCAGGCGCCCCGGCTGCGCCGAGAGGGCGGCGGCCATAAGGGTGAGTAGCAGTAAGGGCAGTATGTGTTTTGTGTTATTGATAGGGTAGGGTGGGGGAAAAAGGTTGAAAGGCAATAGGGTTGAACGGGAGGGTGGTTTAATAATATCGTAACTATAGATATATAATGATTTAGGGAAATACCTAAATAATAACTAAACGCAGATGCTTTTATTGTGTTGTTGGGTGTTTTTTTGTGATTTACCATTTTTTTTTCGTATCTTTGCATTTTTTAATAGGTTTCAGAATATTGTTTTTTCAGCGATGAAAAGTATATATAAACAGTTCAGGGACAGTGTGCGGAAGGTGACGCGCTATTATGTCCTGCTGGTGGAGGAGACGAAGAGCCAGCGTCTTGTGGGCAGTACCAATGAGTGGGTGCTCGACAATTATTATATGATAAGCGAGCAGGAGAAGGTGCTGAACGTGGAGTTGCGGAGCCGCGAGTGGCGAAGGATAGGCACGCAGCGTCTGCGGCAGCTGCAGGGCATTTTGCAGGGGTATCTTCGCAAGTGTCACCACGAGATGGACAAGACCCTCTTTTTCCGCTATGTGAGCAGGCTTCAGGCTACGGAGCACGACTATCTGAGTTACAGTGAAGTGTGTGCATTGGTGCCTTTGATGAAGTGTATCCTGATAGACGAGCTGGCTTTGTTGTGCGGCGAGATGGAGTCGGAGAAGGCGTACCACTACTGTGTTACAGGCAAGGAGCATGCCGATATGGACCGACTCGACGCCGAGGCGCGCCGCAACCTCATGGTGATGAACATCTTCAACTCGCTCAAGAAGATGACCCGTATACAGATGAGCGAGGTGATAGACAGTGTGAGCTATTCCGAGAAAGTGCTGAAGGGCGAGGCTGCCGCGATGTACGACCAGATGTATGACAAGACCAAGGAGGACTACAGGGCGCGCATAGCGCTGATGGCCAGACGCAAGAAGAGCAACGAGTACGAGCTTGTGAAGCAGCTTGTGGCGCGAGCCGACGAGCGCGGGGAGCATGTGGGGTGGCAGCTTTTCCCCGCCAAGCGGTGGGCGGCGCGTTCGCGCTGGTACGTGGCCATTGTGGCTGTGTCGACATTGTCGCTGTCGCTCTTTTTGGCGCGGTGCCTCACGAGCGGCTGGCTTGCCGCGCTCGTGGCATTGCTGCTGCTGGTGCCTGTGAGCCAGGTGGTTATTGACTTGTTCAACCAGCTGCTGCGCAAGTTGCACAAGCCTATGGGGACATTCCGTCTGAAGTTCAAGGACGGCATGATACCTAAGGAGTACACCACAATGGTGATAATGCCCACCCTGCTGAAGAGTGGCAAGCGTGTGGAGGAGCTCCTGGATCAGCTTGAGGTGTATTATCTCAGCAATATCAACCGTGCCGGCGACAACGTGGAGGGCGACGGCACGGGCATGGCGTGCGGGCGCCGTCTTGAGGGAATAGGGCAGAACCTTTATTATACCCTTGTGGGCGACGCCGCCGCGTATGGCGAGCAGGATGCGCCGTGGGACAGCGAGGTGGTGGAGGCGGGCCTGCGCAAGGTGCGCGAGCTCAACGACAAGTACGGAGCGGAAATATTCAATTTCGTGTATCGTCGTCGTGCTCTGAGCCACGGCGAAGGCTGCTGGCTCGGCTATGAGCGCAAGCGCGGCGCGATAATGCACTTCAACGACCTTCTGCTTGGGCTTACCTCGGCGGACGACTGCCATGCGCGTTTCAAGGCCGAGACTATCACTGCATGGCGCCACCGTCAAGGCATGGCCGACGGGCACTCCGGTGTTGAGTTTGTCATAACCCTCGACACGGACACCGAGCTGGTGCTCTACTCGGCGCAAAGGCTCATAGGCGCCATGGCGCACCCCCTCAACAGGGCCAAGCTCAGCGCCGACGGCCGCAAGGTGGTGGGCGGCTACGGCATCATGCAGCCCCGCGTGAGTGTGGATGTGGAGGTTACCAACAAGAGCCGCTACGCGCAGCTTATGTGCGGACTGGGCGGCCTCGACGTCTACACCACGGCGTCGTTTGAGCTCTATCAGGACATCTTTAACGAGGGAACCTTCTGCGGCAAAGGTATATACGACCTCCGCGTGTTTCACGGCGTGCTGCAGGGTGCCTTCCCTGAAAACCTCATACTGAGCCACGACCTGCTCGAAGGCTGCCATATACGCTGCGGCCTCATAAACGACGTGGAGCTGTTTGACGACAACCCGTCGAATTACATTGACGATGCCAAGCGCCAACACCGCTGGACCCGTGGCGACTGGCAGATAGTGCAGTGGCTTGGGCGCAGGGTGTGCGACGCGAGCGGACGCAAGCGCCGCAATGTGGTGAACCTTATAGGCAGGTGGAAGATATTCGACAACCTGCGCCGTTCGGTGCTCAGCGTCGCGGTGCTGCTGCTCGTTGTCGTTGCATACGCCGCCGCGTGGGGCGCCGCGGAACCCTGCTTCCTGCCGGCATGGATGGTGTTGGTGGCGCTGCTGGTGCTTGCCAGCCCCATAGTCTTCTTCATCGCGGCGCAGCTCACCAAGCTGCCGCGGTTTGGCAAGCGCTATCACTACTACACAACGTTGCTGCGCGGATTCAAAGTCATCATATACCGTTCGTGGGTTCAGTTCGCCATACTCCCGCGCGAGGCGTGGATGCGCAGCGACGCCATAGTGCGCTCGTGTTACCGTATGCTGGTATCGCACAGGAACCTGCTCAACTGGGTGCCGAGCGACGAGGCCTCGAAAAGCACCAAGGGGACGCTGCCGGAGTACATCACAAGGTTCTGGCCCAACTACCTCGCCGCCGCTGCGGTGCTGCTCCTTGCGCTGCTTGTACCGCACAGCACCGTCATGAATGTCGCCGCCGCCCTCTTCTGCGTCGCCAGCTGGTGCCTGGCTCCGGCGGTGATGTTCAGGCTTGGCCGCCGCCTCCCTGCCGGCCAGCAGGACTCCCTCGGCGAAAAGGAGAAGGCCGAGATACGCCAGCTGGCATCGGACACATGGCACTTCTTCGACGCCCTCATGTCCGACCAGACCAACTACCTTGTCCCCGACAACTACCAGCTTGGGCGCGAGAGCAAGACCGACTACAAGACCTCGCCGACCAATATAGGCTACTCCCTCACCGCCATAGTCAGCGCCGCCGAGCTGGGCTTCATAGCCCACCGCGACGCGGTGTCGCGCATCTCCTGTGTCCTCGACACTGTGGGGCGCCTCGAAAAATGGAACGGGCACCTCTTCAACTGGTACGACATCCGCACCCTCAACAAACTGCCCAACTATTTCGTGAGCACCGCCGACAGCGGCAACTTCGTGGCGTGCCTCTATGTGGTGAAAGGCTACCTCCTCTGCCGCGCCGCCGAGGAAACGGCGCTCCTCTCCACCGTCTGCCGCCTCATCGACCAGACCGATTTCCACAAGCTCTACAACCCCGAGCTCGACGTGTTCAGCATAGGCTACGACTGGGGAATGCGCCAGCTTCTGCCTTACCACTACAACAACTTCGCCTCCGAGGCGCGCCTCACCTCCTTCATGACCATAGCGCAGGGCGACGCCCCCTACCGCCACTGGTTCTGCCTCGACAAGACCCTCGTGCAGTACCACGGCTACAAAGGCGTTGCCTCTTGGTACGGCACACTCTTCGAGTATTTCATGCCCTTTATCTTCCTCCCCACTTTCAAGCACACCCTGATGGACGAGACCTACAGCTTCGCGCTGCGCGCGCAGCAGTCGTTCATCCGCAACACCGCCTCCTCAAGCCAGCTCCCCTGGGGCATCAGCGAGACGGCCTACAACGAACTCGACGACGCCCAGAACTACAAGTACCAGGCCTTTGGCGTGCCCTACCTCAAATTCCAGAACACCACCCCCGACCGCATCGTCGTCTCCCCCTACAGCTCCCTTATGGCCATCGACATCGACGACCGCGCCGTGTACCTCAACCTGCAGCGCTTCCGCAAACTCGGCATGCTCGACCCCTCGGGCTTCGGCCTCTACGAGAGCTACGATGACGAAGATCACGTCCCCGTGCGAGCCCACTACGCCCACCACCAGGGCATGATCCTCGCCTCCCTCGCAAACTATCTGGCAGGCAGCTGCGTGCGCAACTACTTCATGAGCGAGCCGGTCATGCGCTCAATGGAGACACTCCTCAAGGAAAAAGCACAGGTCAAACCATATATCGACCTCAAAGTCACCCAATACAAGCGCTACCAGTACTCCAAGGTCGAGACAGAAAGCGACGCCCGCGACTACAACGGCATCTCCGTGGTGCCCGAGATAGGCATCATCAGCAACGGCCTCTACACCGTACTCCTCAACGACCGCGGAAGCGGCTTCTCGCGCTTCCGCGACATCATGCTCAACCGCTACCGCAAGATCAGCTCCGACCACTACGGCCAGTACCTCTACGTCCGCGACATGGGCTCCGACCAGCTGTGGAGCGCCACCTACGCCCCGCTCGACGTGCAGCCCGAGAACTACCGTGTAAGCTTCGCAAGCGACAAAATAACCTACCAGCGCGTCGACGGCAGCATGGAAACCAAGACAGAGATAGCCGTCTTCAAGGAGCGCAGCGCCGAGGTCCGCCGCTACAGCTTCACCAACCGCTCAAACCACGACGTGGACCTCGAAATCACCACCTACGGTGAGGTGGTCCTTGCTCGCGAGGCCGAAGACGTAAGCCACCGCGTCTTCAACGCCATGAAGATAAGCTCCGAGTACGACGCCGCGGCCGACGCGCTCTTCTTCAGCCGCCCGGGCGATGGCGAGACACGCCACTACATGGTCCACCGCCTTTGGGTCGCCGACCAGCACGACGCCTCGGGTTCCGTAGAGTACGAGACCTCTCGCATCAAGTTCCTCGGCCGCGGCGGCAGCCTGCGCCATGCCGACGTCATAGAGAGCCGCCGCACCCTCTCACAGACCACTGGCACCACCCTCGACCCCGTCATGTCCATGCGCCGCAGGCTCCATATCCCCTCCGGCGACACCGTCGAGGCCTATGTCATCAACGCCTTCGCCAAAGGCAAGGAACAGCTGGTGCAGCTGCTCGAACAGTGCCAGGGCAAGGTCGACGTGGAGCACGTCTTCAAGACAGCCTCGGTCTACAACAACATGCGCACCAGCCTCTCCCTCCTCAAAGGCTCGCAGATGCGCCTCTACAACGCCATAGCCAAGTACATGGCGCAAACCGCCACCCTCGGCACGCAGCGCAACGCCCTCCTCGCCACCAACACCCTCTCGCAGAGCGGCCTCTGGCGCTTCGGCATAAGCGGCGACCTCGCCATACTCCTCATGGAAATCGACAGCGTCGAGCGCTCCGGCTTCGCCAAGGAGATGCTGCGCGCCTTTGAATACTTCAAAGTCCACGGCATGCGCCTCGACCTCGTCTTCATCAACGACGTCAAACGCTCCTCCGACGCAGCCACCGCCACCGACAACACCTCCCCCGACCACCCCAAAGGCCACGAGGGCCTCACTCATTTCATCCGCACCATGGCCGACACCGAGCACCTCTGGAGCACCCACAGCGACGCAGGCCGTGTCTTTGTGCTCGACGGCGACAACATCACCGACCCCGAGCGCATACTCCTCCGCACCGTGGCGCGCCTCTGCTTCAACACCAGCGACGGCCTCTCCATAGAGCAGCAGCTCCAACGCCTCGAAAAAGCCAACCAACGCTATCAGGACAAAGAGGAATACCCGCCCCTCAAACCCCAGCGCGAACTACGCGTATGGAGCAACCTCGACTTCTACAACCAATACGGCGGCTTCGACAACGCCGGGCGCGACTACGTGGTCACCAACACCAACACCCCCATGCCCTGGGTCAACGTCATCGCCAACCCCCGCTTCGGCTGCGTCGTGAGCTCCACCATGGCAGGCTTCACCTTCGCCTACAACGCACAGCAGTTCAAACTCTCAAGCTGGAGCAACGACATGGTGCGCGACACCCCCGGAGAGATGCTCCTCATTGACGGTCGCCGCTTCATACCCGCCACCGCCCGCCACGGACAGGGCTTCTCCGCCTTCGACGCCGACAGCGACAACCTCCATGTCGATGTGCGCCTCTTCGTCTCCGTCTCCGACGCCGAGAAATACTACCACATACGCCTGGCCAACAAAGACCAGCAGCCTCGCACCGTCAGCCTCGACATGGTATGCAAGCTCGTCCTCGGAATGTCCGAGGAACAAACCTCCCGCTACCTCTGCTCCACCTGGGACGACCAATCCAACAGCCTCTACATCCGCAACGTATACCATCCTATCTACGGCAGCACCACCGTCCGCCTCACCTCCAGCGAACCCCTCACACTCCGCTCCCTCGACTACCCCAACCGCAAACGTCTCGGCCTCCAGCTGCAACTCGCGGCCGGCGCCAGCCGCGAGGTTGTCTTCGCCATTGCCGTCGCCGACACCGACCCCGACCACTCCCCGTTCCTCCGCAAAACCTACACCGTTCCCATGTCCTACGCCGAGTTCGACCGCGTGCGCCACTTCTGGGACAGCCAACTCTCACACATACAGGTCCAGACCCCCGACACCTCTTTCAACTACATGCTCAACAACTGGTACCTCTACCAGGTCTGCTCCTCGCGCCTCTTCGCGCGCGCCGGCTTCTACCAAGTCGGCGGTGCAACAGGCTTCCGCGACCAGCTGCAGGATGTCATGAGCCTCCTCTACAGCGACCCGGGCTACGCTCGCCGCCAGATACTCGACCACGCAGCACACCAGTTCGCCGAAGGCGACGTGCTCCACTGGTGGCACGAAAGCATGCACCTCGGCGCACGCACCACCTTCAGCGATGACTACCTGTGGCTCGTCTTCGTCACCCACCAGTATGTCACCGTCACCGGCGACGTCGCCATCCTCGCCGAGCCAATCCCCTTCTGCCAGGCCGACCAGCTCGCCCCGGGCGAGGCCGAGCGCGGCATGAACTACCGCGTTCCCGACAAGTCGCTTGAACGTGACCAAGCCTTCGAGTATGCCACGCTCTATGAGCACCTCAGGCGCGCCGTCAACCGCGCCATGTCGCGCCGCGGCATCCACGGACTCCCTCTCATGGGCTGCGGCGACTGGAACGACGGCATGTCGCGCGTCGGCGTAGGCGGAAAAGGCGAGAGCGTGTGGGTGGCTTTCTTCCTCGCCGACCTCCTCCCGAAAATGTCCGAGCTCACACAGACCGCCGCGCGCACCCTCGACGCCGTCGACCTCTCCTACTGCGAGGAACTGGCATCCTTCCGCTCCCAGCTGATAGAGGCTATCCAGAAACACGCATGGGACGGCGACGACACCGCCTCCCGCGGCTGGTTCCTCCGCGCCTACTACGACAACGGCGACGCCATGGGCTCCCGCAACAACACCGAATGCCAGATCGACCTCATCTGCCAGGCTTGGAGCATACTCACCGATGTCGCTACGCCAGAGCAGAAAGCCTCCGTATTCCGTGAGACCGACAAACGCCTCGTCAACCGCGAACACGAGATTATACAGCTCCTCACCCCGCCATTCCAGCACTCCAAACCCTCTCCGGGCTACATCATGAACTACCCCCCGGGAGTCCGCGAAAACGGCGGCCAGTACACCCACGGCGCCATGTGGTACATCATGGCACAACTCAAAGAGGGCAACAACGACATGGCCTACTTCCTCTACTCCCTCATCAACCCCATCCATCGCACACGCACCCTCGCCGACGTGCTCAAATACAAAGTCGAGCCCTACTGCATCGCCGCCGACATCTACAGCAACCCCCAGCACCCGGGCCGCGGCGGCTGGACGTGGTACACCGGCTCAGCCTCATGGGCCTACAAGACGGGTATCGAAAACATCCTCGGCTTCCACAAGCAGGCCGACACACTAACCATCGACCCACACGTGCCCTCCGACTGGGACTCCTTCTCCCTCCGCTACCGCTACGGCAGCGCCACCTACACCGTCAACTACAGCCGCACGGGCGACGCCCCCAAAGCCCCAGTAACCGTCACACTCGTCGACGACGGCAAAGAACACCTCATAAACGTCTCAGGATCATAACCACCGCTACACCACACCCTCCCATGCATACAGTGAAAATAACAGCCATCCGCAAAGCCGACTATACCGACCTCCAGCAACTCTACGAAAACCCCATAGAGCACACCTGCTCCGTGTCCGAGGGTGACACGTGGCTCTCCGTCAATGCCCGCTGCCCCGACGGCTTCTGCGAGAGCGCCTGGCACTCCATGCAGTACTTTGTACAGCAACTCGCCGCCGGAGGCGGCAACTTCTACGATGGCTGGATGAAAAACCCACGCAGCGCCATGATAAGCTGCAACGACGGTTTCCGCCCCGTAAGCTTCCTCCTCGAAACAATAGACCAACCACCAAAACCTATCTAACGTTTTCGTTAAGCAAGAGCAGTGGAAGCTTGCTTACACTGCCGCAGCCAGAAAACGAGGGTTGCGAAGAAACCAACGTTTTCGATAAGCCGAGTGCAGAGGGCAAATCACGCAGTGTTTGCGCTATGCCGAGGCGAGAAAACGACTCATGAAATAGAACCCTTAAAACCTTTTAACCTTAACCCCCTTTCCCGTTGGTAACCTCAATCGAGTCAATAGACGACCCCCGCGTAGCCCACTACGCCAAGCTCACCGAGCCCGAGCTGCGCTGCCGCATTGAGCCTCAGCAAGGTCTCTTCATCGCCGAGAGCCCCGTGGTGATAGAGGCGGCACTCGACGCTGCCTGCCAGCCCATCTCGCTGCTCACCGCCCAACGTCACCTCCACACCACGGCAGCCCCCATACTGCAACGCTGCCCCGACATCCCCGTCTACACCGCTGCCGACGACGTGTTGCAGCAACTCACCGGCTACGCCCTCACACGCGGAGTCCTCTGCGCCATGCGCCGCCCACAGCCCCAAAGTGTCGAGCAGGTGTGCGGCGACAAGGGTAGGGTAGTGGTTGTCGACAGTGTGGTCAACGCCACCAACGTTGGTGTCATCTTCCGCGGCGCCGCCGCGCTGGGCATGGATGCCGTGGTGCTTGCCGGCGGCAGTTGCGACCCACTCAACCGCCGCTCCGTGCGGGTCAGCATGGGCGGCATATTCAAAATCCCATGGGCCGTCTCCACGCTCCCCACGCCGTGCCTCGTAGGGCAGCTTCGCGACATGGGCTTCACCTCCGTAGCACTCGCCCTACGCCCCGACGCGCTGCCCGTCGACAGCCCCGAGCTCCGCTCACGCCAACGCCTCGCCCTGCTCCTCGGCAACGAGCAGTACGGCCTGACCGACGAGACCATACAGGCCGCCGACTTCTGCGCCGTCATACCTATGCAAAACGGCATGGACTCCCTCAACGTCGCCGCAGCCGCCGCCGTGGCGTTCTGGCAGCTGCGCCTGCCACCACAGTTTTAAACATTAATTGCCGTGTAATTGGCCGTTAATTAATTTTGACCACGAATAACACGAATTTTACGAATTATCTCTGCGTGTTTTTTTTAACATTAATTACCGTGTAATTGGCCGTTAATTAATTTTGACCACGAATAACACGAATGCCACGAATGGGTTGTCTTTACAGATATGAGAGCGCGTCTCTCCGAGACGCATTTTTGGGTGTCCATTGGTACCCCAGACTGCGAAAATCATATGATTTTCTTGTCAGGGGTTATTCGCTATTCATGTTTTAAATTTCATAGGTGCTGCTCATTTCATTATTTTTTATTTTAAGGTATTATTCGCTGTCCTTGTTTTTATTTAATAGGTGCTCATGTCCTCAGTTCGCAGGCTCGTCACATGACCTCAGTTATTCGCTGTACATATTTTTGATTTCATCTGTGCTCATGACCAATGGTTCCTTGTGCGGGGTTCGCTCAACAAGTTCGCGGGTC
>JAFTDW010000043.1 GCA_017454015.1 Bacteroidales bacterium
AACATCTGTGCCTTTTATATCAGGATGCAAATATAGCAAATTATTATCATACAACGGTATACAAAATAAATTTTCTAATGACGGTCATTAGAAAACAACCTTTTACATGCCACTTAAAATTCCTAATGACCGATTTGGGTTGAAGGGAAAAACCTTGAAGACAAGATGCTTGCCATCGGTTCGGCCGTCAACAGTCTCGGACAGGCTTCGACAGCCAACGAGGGCTATATGGTGGAGTTTATGAAGCGGCTGGGCGGTATAGCGGCGCAGGCGGGATTGAGCGCAGACCAGATACTGGGCTACGCTTCCGCTCTCGACCAGAACGGCCAGGCCTACTCGTCGCTCGTGTCGCTGATAAACCTGCGGTAGGCGCTGAAAGTATTGGCGCGGGACAGGAATCCCACATAGCGGCCTTCCGAGTCAACCACTATGAGGTTGTAACGCTCGGTGGCCCTGAACTTGCGCACCACCTCCATGGGCGAGTCCTCGAGACTCACTATGTCGTCGTCGGTAAGCGGATGCATCAGCTCTTCCACTTTGACAGTGGCGTAGAGTTCGGGCTGGAATATTATGCTGCGCACATCGTCGAGCACCACAAGGCCGCGGAAATGGCCGTCGGCTGCAAGCACAGGGAAGAGGTTGCGGTGGGAACGTTTCACAGCCTCCACAAGGTCGGCGAGGGAGTCGCCCTCGCGGAGTGTGGCGAAATTGTTCTCTATCAGCCGCCGCATATTGATAAGGTTCCAAGCCGACGAGTCCTTGTCGTGCGTCAGCAGGTCGCCGTGCGCCGCCAGCTTGCGTGCGTAGATGGAGTGCTTCTCGAACGGGCTAACACAAATAAAGGTTACCGCCGAGGTTATCAGCAGGGGGACCAGCAGGGCGTAGCCTCCCGTTATCTCGGCGATGAGCAGGGTGGCCATGAAGGGGGCCTGCATGACGCCTGTCATCACTGCGGCCATGCCCACGAGGGCAAAGTTGGCGGTGGACTGGCAGGTAAGGCCCGTGGCGTTGCAGGCCAGCGCCACCATGTAGCCACAGAAGCCGCCTAACACCAGCGAGGGGCCGAAGGTGCCGCCCACGCCGCCGCTGCCAATGGTCACCGCCGTGGCTACCGCCTTGAGAAGTATAAGCACAAGGAGCATGGCTATCGGAGCCCACCAGTACTGCTCCAGCACCATGAAGGGGCTGTGCTCGAAAAGCACCGCGCTGCTGCCGCCCATCAGTGCCGTGATGGAGCCGTAGCCCTCGCCGTAGAGCGGAGGGAAGAGCAACACCATGCAACCCAGCAGCAAGCCGCCAAGGAGCATACGCTGCACCTTGCCGCGCCTCTCAAAATGACGCTCCACGGCATCGTCGACCCTCAGGAAATAGATGCTGCAGGCGGCGCACACCACGCCAAGAACCACGTAGAACGGTATCTGTGAGAGGGTGAAAGGCTCAACCACCGTGAAGGCGAACTGCACCCCCGTGCCCATAAGGAAATAGGCCACGGTGGCTGCCGACAGCGAGGAGAAGAGCAGAGGCACCGCCGAGGTCTTGTTGAGGTCGAACATCAGCACCTCCACCACAAAGAGAGCACCTGCGATGGGAGCCTTGAAGATACCAGCTATCGCTCCTGCCGCCCCGCAGCCCAGCAGGAGCTTGATCTGCGGAGCTGACAGCCTACAGAATTGGCCCACGTTGCTGCCTATGGCACTGCCTGCCGACGCAATGGGAGCCTCCAAACCCACCGAGCCGCCGAAACCCACCGTGAGGCTCGACGCGACGAGAGGGTTGAAGACGTTGCGCAACGGCAGCCGACCGTTGCGGCGCGATATGGCCAGCAACACCGAGGGTATCCCGTGCCCTATGCTTCCGCCGGCAATAAACCGCTCATAAAGGACCGTCAACAGTATGCCCACTGCGGGCAGCAGCAGCCACAGCACGTTGAGCCCCCAGAGCCCGGGCTGCCGCACGTTCTGGAGCCACACCACAAGCAGGTGTACCACCGTCTTCAAAGCCACCGCCGCCATGCCCGAGAGCAGGCCTACCACTATGCTCAGCAGCAGCATATAGACCCTTGCCGACACATGACGGAGTCGCCAGATATGTATCTTCTTATATATATTTTTCAACATTTCAATCATTTGCAACAATTTTGCAAATCGCATTCCAAAAAAAATCAACTGGCAAAGGTACGATTTTTTTTACAAATGCGTTAACATATATGATATGAAAAGAATAATTATTGCAATAGCCACGGGAACTCTGCTGCTGAGTTCATGCGTCACGCTGGGCAAATACGAAGCCCTCGAGAACAAAAACAACCGCCTCAAAAAGGAGGTAAGCATCTCCAAGCAGGAGATGAAAGACATGCAGGCGGAGAATGCCGAGCTGCTGCGCCAGAACGAGTCGCTCAGCACCACCGTGCAGGACCTGCGCAACGAAAACCAGCAGCTGCGCGACGACAAAGAGCAGCTGCAGGACGAGATAGGCGGCCTCAAGCTCGGCTACGACACCATCATAGAGAACTACATGCAGCAAGTCGCCGGCAAAAGCCGCGACCTCACCAAGGCCAACAACCTGCTCACCGCACGCACACGCGAGCTCGAACAGCGTGAAGAGGCCTTCGCCGCACGCGAACGCGAGTTCAAACAACAGCAGGCCGCGCTCACCGCACGCCAGAAGGAGCTGGAACAGAAAGAGGCCTCCACACGACGCGCCCTCGCCCAGAAAGAGAGCGAACTCAAGGCACTCCGCAACGCCGTCAACAACGCACTCGTCGGCTTTGCCGACAAAGGACTCAATGTAGAGTCGCGCGACGGCAAAGTCTATGTGTCGCTCGACAGCAAGCTTATGTTCGCCTCGGGCAGCTGGACGGTCTCCAAGGAGGGCAACGAGGCCATCGCCAACCTCGCCAAAGTGCTGGAAGAGAACCCCGACCTCAACATAATGATAGAGGGACACACCGACAACGACCCCTTCAACGGCAAAGCCGATGTGCGCGACAACTGGGACCTCAGCGTCATGCGCGCCACCGCCATACTCAAACTGCTCCTCAAAAACGGCCCCAAAATCGACCCTGCCCGTGTAGAGGCCTGCGGCCACGGCGAGTTCGCCCCCAAGGCCCCAAACGACTCCCCCGCGGGCAAAGCCCAGAACCGCCGCACAGAGATCATACTCACCCCCAACCTCGGAAACCTCTACAAGATAGTCAACTGACAACAGCAGAGCCCCTCCCCCACAAAATCATCCCATAACCACGACCCTGCGAAAAAAAACGGCAAATAAAAAAAACAAACAATAACTAACAACAAAAAAAACATGAAAAACATCAACAAAATGTTGGCCGAGTGCTTCGGCACCTTCGTGCTTGTCCTGGGCGGTTGCGGCACTGCACTGTTCGGGCATGTAGGATTTATCGGCGTGGCCGTTGCTTTCGGCCTTACAGTCATCGCCATGGCCTATGGCATTGGCCATGTGAGCGGTGCCCACCTCAACCCCGCTGTGTCGTTTGGCGTATGGGTCAACGGCCGCATGAGCTGCAAAGAGATGCTCCTCTACTGGGCAAGCCAGATAGTAGGCGCCATAGCAGCCTCCGCAGTGCTCTTCGGCGTGTGGAACGCCGCCGGCATGGGTGCCACGGGTGTCTTCGCCGCCAACGGCTTTGGCGACGCCTTCCAGACCGCCTGCGGCGGCCCTGAGACAGGCTACCTCAGCGTCTCGATGTGCGGTGCCTTCGTCGTGGAGGCTCTGCTCACCTTTGTCTTCCTCATGGTCATCCTCGGCGCCACCGACGAGCGCAGCAACACCAAAGCCGCCGGCCTCGCCATCGGCCTCACTCTCACCCTCATACACCTCGTGAGCATACCGCTCACCAACACCAGCGTCAACCCCGCCCGCTCCATTGGCCAGGCCATCTTCAGCGACAGCGCCTCGTGGAGCGCCTGCGGCCAGCTCTGGCTCTTCATCGTGGCACCCCTTGTGGGAGCAGCCCTCGCCGGCCTCTTCTACAAGTGCGTGGCTCCCAAGGAGACCAAGTAACGCCCACGGCAAGACCATAACACCCAACCAAAACGGCTGGCACCCAATGTGCCAGCCGTTTTGGTTTATCCCCCCACGCCCCCTGTCAATTTATTTTAAGTAACGCATAAGAAGATACAGGAGACGGTATCAAACCCTGCGTCCCAGAGTGAAGAAATAGCAGTACCATTTCGATAGAAAAGCGAAGATGCAGAGTGCCTCAGCACTATTTTTCTTGCCATGTCGGGAAAAAGTTGTAACTTTGCAAACCGAAATATAAACACGTACTCTGTGTACGTACAATATCACGGTAGACGAAAAGATAACGGCACAATGACAGACCAGACAATGTTAGAAAAAATCAAGGCCAACATACTTGCAGTAGATCCACAGGCGGAGGTGTGGCTATATGGTTCGCGTTCCCGCGGAACCGCCCACGAAGATTCCGACTGGGATGTGTTGGTCTTGTCCCCCAAGGACACTCTTTCCGTAAGGGAAGAAGGGGTGTTTATCGACAACATGACCGACCTGATGATAGAGACAGGGCAGGTGGTGCATCTGTTTGCCTATGGCAAGGCAGACTGGCATGGCCGCCATAGCGTCACCCCATTCTACCAGAACGTAAGCCGCGAGGCCCTGAGAATATAAGAATATATGCCTTTCGACGAGATTTCCGAGTTTACAATATACCGCCTCAAAAAATCCGATGAAGTATACGAGGCTGCGGTCATTCTGTACAATGCAGGACAGTGGAATTCAGCTGTCAACCGCTTGTATTACGCCTGTTTCTATGCTGCGTCAGCTCTGCTTCTGAAACGTGGCATCGGGGCCAAGTCCCACAGCGGGGTGATAGCGAAGTTTTCTGAGAATGTGGTTAGAAGTGGCGAGATGCCCGCCGACACATACCGTGTATATTCAAAGCTACTGAACTGGAGGGCTAAAGGGGACTACAGCGACATGTTTGACTTCTCCAAAGAAGATGTGGAAGACGTGCTTGAGCCTGCAAAATCATTTATCGAAGCCGTTAAAATGTTGTTGAAGTAAGAGACAAAATAGATATCTGCACTCTGTGCAGAAGCAGTAAAACGTCCTGTTGTGACATGCTGGGGCGTTTTTTTTCTGCCACATCTGGGGAAAAGATGTGATTACAATTAACCAGTGTCTTAACCTGAAAAAAGTTGACACTTTTGGGAGCAATACCGAAAGTGAAAATGAGATACAAGACAAGTACACGTCAGGTGTACAATGAAGAACCCGGACGTTACGAGTGGAAGGAAGTCGAGACTGACAAGTATGTTTTCGACAAAACGGACAAGATTGCGATAGCACGGGAGTACCATGAGCTGCGATGCCCGGCATCGGAGATTGTCTCCAAGTATCACATCAGCAGTGCGGTAGTGCTGTACGGGTGGCTTGACAAGTACCTAAATGGAAAAGTTTGCGTATCTTTGCAGCCTGAAGCGGACAACGAGACCGACATATCAAAGGTTACAGAAAAGATGCTGGAAAAATCCATGGGAAAGACCACCTGATTGAGAAAAAATGCGTAACATTGCACCGCCAAGAGAGAGGTCACTCTGGATTGTCCCCCAGTAATGAAAACAGTGTGTCAATCAAATCGGGACAATTGTAAACGAAAACAGGTGAATGTGACGCAAAGTGTAAACCGAATCAGTGACGGTATAAACCAGATTAGGGATATGGAACAAACAATGTAAACCAATTTCAGTTTTGCTGTGGCGTCGGCTCGTCCGACAACCATCCCAAATCTGTCTGCTGCGGCCTGCGACCATGTGGAGCAAACCAATTTCAGGGAAAGTCAGAGTAGGCCTCTTGGGGGGTCGCAATAGGGCGGACTATCATTTTTTTGTTGGTATATGAAAAAAAATTCGTAACTTTACACCCATGAAAAAATGAGAGAAAAACGTTGGAAATTACGACAGGATTATGATTTAGAAGCCGTTGAGAAATTAGCAAAAGAAATTGAAGTAGACAAAATCATCGCCACTCTCCTTGTAGAACGCGGCATAACCACGTTCGAACAAGCGCGGTGTTTTTTTAGGCCCGGCCTTGAACAAATCCACGATCCCTTCCTTATGAAGGACATGGACAAGGCCATAAGGCGCATCAATGATGCCATACGTTACAGGGAACGTATCCTTGTTTATGGCGATTATGATGTTGACGGCACTTCGGCTGTGGCATTGGTGTATTCCTACTTCAAAGGCCTGCATGACAACATCGACTTCTATATCCCCGACCGTGAGCTTGAGGGCTACGGCATATCATTTAAAGGCATTGACTACGCCCACGACACCGGCGTAGCGCTTATCATTGCACTCGACTGCGGTATCAAGGCTATCGAGCAGGTCGACTATGCCAAGAAATTCGGCATAGACGTCATCATAGGCGACCACCACCTGCCGGGCGAAGAGCTGCCTCAGGCCGTCGCCGTGCTCGACGCCAAGCGCGAGGACTGCCCCTACCCTTTCAAGGAGCTCTCCGGCTGCGGCGTGGGCTTCAAGATAGTGGAGGCCTATATAGAGGAAAAAATCGGTGTGCGCCTATGCGACCCACCCGACAAACTGAACGACGACCAGCGGAACCGACGCAACGAGTTGCAACACCGCATGCTGCCAATGCTCGACCTGGTAACTATAAGCATCGCCTCGGACATAGTGCCGCTTGTCGGCGAGAACAGGGTGCTGGCATACTTCGGCCTGAAGGTTATCAACACCAAGCCGCGCCCAGGCATTGAGGCAATACTGCAAAGCGCCAACGTGGAGCTGCGTGGAAGCGGACGCAACGGCAGCGGCGAGAGCAAGGGCTATTTCAGCAAGGAGCTGACGCTCAACGACCTCGTGTTTCTCGTTGGCCCTCGCATCAATGCCGCCGGACGCATACGCAGCGCCTTCGACTCGGTGCGTGTGCTTATATGCGAAGACCGCGAGGAGGCAAGCCAGCTGGCTCACGACATAGACGAGTACAACACACAGCGCAAAGACCTGGATACCAGCGCGACCAACACCGCCAAGGAACGCATAGACGGCGACCCGGCACTGCTCGCCCGCAAGAGCATCATCATATACGACGACAAGTGGCACCGCGGCGTGGTAGGCATCGTGGCGTCGCGACTCATGGAGACCTACTACAAACCCACCATAGTCTTCACCAAGTCGGCCGAGGGGTTGCTCACGGGCTCGGCACGCTCCATCAAAGAGTTCGACATCCACGCGGCCCTTGAGCAATGTGCCGACCTGCTCGAACACTTCGGGGGACACCGCTGCGCGGCTGGCGTCTCTATACGACCGGAAAACTTCGAGCTCTTCACGCAACGCTTTGAGGAGATTGTGGCGGCAACGATAACCGACGAGGCAACAACGCCAGAGATAATCATCGACGCCGAGCTGAGCCTCGCCCACGACCTGACGCCGAAATTCCTCAACATACTGAAGCAGTTCGCCCCGTTCGGTCCGGAGAACCCCATCCCCACCTTTGTAACCCACAACCTCACAGACACGGGCTACGCAAAGAAAGTAGGTATCAACCACCTAAAATTCAGCGTAATCCAGCTTACCGAAGCCTCCGACACCTTCCCCGCCATAGGCTTCCAGCTTGGCGAGTACATAGGCCCGATGAAGGCGGGCAAGCACTTCGACATCTGCTATCAGGTGGAAGAGAACCACTGGCATGGCCGCACCGAGACCCAGCTGAACACCAAAGACATACACTTCGAGAGCTAATCTCTTGAGTAATCCGAGTAACCTGAATATCCGACACCATGGCCGACAACGACAAAAAGATAATCTTCTCGCTCGTGGGAGTGGGCAAACTGATCCCCCCCTCGCGCCAAATCCTGAAAAACATCTATCTCTCCTTCTTCTACGGAGCGAAGATAGGCATTCTCGGCCTGAACGGTGCGGGAAAGAGCACCCTGCTGAAAATCATTGCCGGCGTGGACAAGGACTATCAAGGCGAGGTGGTGATGTCGCCGGGCTACAGCATAGGCTACCTCGAACAGGAGCCTAAGCTGGACAACAGCAAGACGGTGCGCCAAGTGGTAGAAGAGGGCGTGGCAGACATAGTAGAGATGCTGCGCGAATACGACGAGGTGAGCAACGCCTTTGCCGACCCCAACGCGGATATGGAGAAACTGTGCGAGCGACAGGGAGAACTGACGGAACTGCTGGAACAACACGATGCATGGACCCTCGACAACCGGCTGGAACGTGCGATGGAGGCTCTGCAATGTCCCGACCCCGAGGCACTTGTAGCCAACCTTAGCGGCGGCGAACGCCGCCGCGTAGCCCTCTGCCGCCTGCTGCTGCAAGAGCCCGACATACTGCTGCTCGACGAGCCCACCAACCACCTCGACGCACAAAGCATTGACTGGCTGGAGCAGCACCTGCAACAATACAAAGGCACCGTCATAGCAGTGACCCACGACCGCTACTTCCTCGACAACGTGGCTGGATGGATCCTGGAGCTGGATCGCGGCGAGGGCATACCGTGGCAAGGCAACTACAGCAGCTGGCTGGAACAGAAGACCCAGCGCCTCGCCATGGAGGAGAAACAGGAGAGCAAGCGGCGCAAGACACTGCAACGCGAGCTGGAATGGATACACATGGCCCCGAAGGCACGCCAAGCCAAGGGCAAGGCACGCCTCGCCGCCTACGACCGCCTGCTGAACGAAGACACCAAAGAGAAGGAGCAGAACCTCGAAATATACATACCCAACGGCCCACGCCTGGGCAGCAAAGTGCTCGACGCCACCGGCGTGAGCAAAGCCTACGACGGCAAACTGCTGTACGACAACCTCACCTTCAGCCTGCCGCCGGCCGGCATTGTGGGCGTGATAGGCCCCAACGGATGCGGCAAGACGACCCTCTTCCGCCTCATCATGGGTCTGGAACAACCCGACAGCGGCACCTTCGAGGTGGGCGAGACAGTGAAGATAGGCTACATAGACCAGCAGCACATGGATATAGACCCCGAGAAGTCTGTATGGGAGATAGTGAGCGGCGGCAACGAGCAGATACAGATAGGCGGACGCCTCGTCAACTCGAGGGCATACCTCTCGCGGTTCAACTTCTCGGGCACCGACCAAAACAAGAAAGCCGGCGTGCTGAGCGGCGGCGAGCGCAACCGCCTGCACCTCGCACTGACGCTGAAGAGCGAGAGCAACGTGCTGCTACTCGACGAGCCGACCAACGACATAGATGTCAACACTATGCGTGCACTTGAAGAGGCTCTCGAGAACTTTGCAGGGTGCGCAGTGGTAATAAGCCACGACCGCTGGTTTCTGGACCGTATATGCACACATATCCTCGCCTTTGAGGGCGACTCACAGGTCTACTACTTCGAAGGCGGCTACACCGACTACGAGGAGAACCGCCGCAAACGCCTCGGCGACACCGAGCCGCACCGCATACGCTACCGCAGCCTGCAATAGCGTGGGGTCTACAGCTCCGCTATCTGGTACAATATCCTCTCCAGTATCCGCGCGGCCTCGTTGCCGTTGCAGGTATGGCCGTTGCTGATGACGGAGAAGCAGAGCAGGTCGCCGCCGGCGGTGGTGACATATCCGGCATAGGCCTTGACGCCGTCCATGGTGCCGCTCTTGACCCTCATGGTGATATTCTTGGGCAGGTTGGGCAGCAGCCCTCTCACGGTGCCGTCGGCACCAGCACGGGGCAAGGAACGCGAGAAGTCGTTGTATATTGGCATCTTGGACACCTCGGTAAGGAAACGGCAGATAAAGTCGGTGGTAACCTTGTTTTGACGCGACAAGCCGCAACCGTCGACGACAGTGACACCCGACGACTCGAGGTTGTGCAGCCTGAAGAAATCGTGCACCGCCTTGGCGCCGTTGACAAACGAGCCGCGACCGTAGCGTTTGTAACCCAGATACTTGAAGATGCTCTCCACGTAGATGTTGTTGCTTGTGAGGTTGGCATACTGCGCCACCACATAGTAGGTTTCCGACTCATAGTCGAGCATCACGCGTGTGCTGTCCTGCGGACGGAACACCTCGGTAACGTTGTGCGACACATTGATGCCATTGTTGCGCAAGAACAAAGAGAACATACGGGCGCAAGCCTCGGGCGGGTCGGGCAGCGCGGCGCGGACAGGGAAATTGTTGCGGCCCAGCGGCACGGTGCCACGGAAGGTGCGCAGCTCGTCGTACGGGTCGCCGTAAACAGTGACGCCGTCGCCGGTGTTCTCACCGGCGGTGATAACCTCGTTTTGGTTGCGCACGCTGAGGTTCTTGGGGCTTGTATGGCTTATGGTTGCGGGGTGCCCGATACGCTTGCCGGGGGTGAAATAGGCAAAATACATGTTCTCGTGGAAATTGATGCCGTAGGCACCGCTGCCGTAGTAGTTGCCCACGTCGCCCCACTGCCATGTGTTGTGTATCGGCTGGTTGTCGAATATGGTGGCATCGAAACAGATACGCCCGTCGATGGTTTTTATACCCAACCCTTTGATAACCTTGAGCCAAGAGGTGAAAAGGGTGTCGGGCATGGTTTGGCGATAGCGGTGGGAGCCAAGCATGGGGTCGCCGCCACCAATGATATAGACGTTGCCGTGCAACACTCCGTCGCGGTCCACGGAGCCGCTGTAGGAGAGCGTGGTCTTGAAGCGGAACTTTGACGAGAGCTGGTCGAACCCTATAGCCACAGGGAATATCTTGCTCACCGAGGCGGGCAGAAGCGAACGGTAGGGGTCGTGGCTATAGACAGGTTGGTTCTTGGTGACGTTGTAGACACACACCGAGAGCGAAGCGTGCTTCATGGCGCCGGTACGCTCCGCGGACTGCACGACACGCGACAATGCCGACGTGTCCATGGTGGGTTCTTGCATATCTTGGGCAGAGACCAACGTGGCACAACAGAAAAGACAAAAGAAAGCAAAAATATTTCTCACTGCGGTTCAATTGAAAAACTTTGTTCGACAATAGAGTCAATATACGCCAGCAGATGGTCGCGCCCATAGCCTGTAGCCGAGGAGGTGAGGAACATCTGGGGCAGGGACTCCCAACGCTCTTTCATGAATTCCTTGAACTTGTTGACGGTGGCGGCTATGTCACGCTGCCGCTGCTTGTCGACCTTGGTGAACACCACGGCCAGAGGCAGCCCCGACTCGCCGAGCCAGTTGATGAACTGCATGTCTATGGCCTGCGGCGGTATACGCGAATCGACAAGCACAAAAGTACACGCCAGCTGCTCGCGGTGCAAGAAATAATCCTCCATCATGGTCTGCCATTTGGCACGCGCGCCTTTCGACACCCGCGCGTAGCCATAGCCCGGCAAATCGACTATATGCCACTGCTTGTTGACAAGGAAATGGTTGATGAGCTGCGTCTTGCCCGGCGTGCCGCTGGTCTTGGCAAGTCCTTTCACTCCCGTGAGCATGTTGATGAGCGACGACTTGCCCACATTGCTGCGCCCAATGAAAGCAAACTCCGGCAGCTGGCTGTCGGGGCATTGTGAGCATTTACTGCTGCTCACAACAAATGTTGCACTGCTTATGTGACCCATGAAAAGGTTTTAAGGTTGACTGATTTAAGGTATAAGGGGAGGGCGTGTGTATTGGGAGGATAAGGGTTATAAGATTGGCGGTTTTAAAGTGCAAAGATACATTTTTTTCTTCACATGTCGTAAAAAAGTTGTAATTTTGCCGTATGAAAAAGTTTATCGTCATTGCTCTGGCGGCTCTGTTTTTCTGTTCCTGCCAGAAAGAGGGGCAATACTCCCCAAACAAAAAAATAGCACAGATACAGAACATCTACGCCTCCGAGTCGGGCTATAGCACTTATAGCCAATCCGAGATATGGCACTGGGATGGCAGGCAGCTCACAGCCATCGACACCTACCATGACTCCGCCCTCATGGAGACCCTCCTGTTCACCTACGGCTCCAACAAACGCCTCACAAAGGCAGTACTCACTTACAAATACGCCACAGACACACCCGACACCTACACTTTCGACTACAACGGCTCGCAACTCACCTCTATCGACATGAACAATGGCGAAGCCACCTATTCCATAACACACCAAGACGACCACATCTCGATGCTTGAGATAGAGTACACCCGCAACACCGGCTATAACCATAAAGCCCTCGCATGGCTCCTACCCCGCGAGGTTGCCGAGGCAATAGCTGCGGGCTGCCAGCAGCACGACACCCGCACGGCAAAGGGCGGCGACAGCAAGGAAATGGCAAAGAAAACCATAGCCATGGAGTGGAGAAAAGACAACATAGTGCAAATAAAGATATACGGCGACGACTATTCGGCATCCTACGACCTCAATTACGACAAAAAGCGCAACCCCTACTACCAGTCGACCGCCGACGCCACCATACTCTTCGACGCCAACACACCGCCAAGCCGCAACAACGTGCTAAGCGTGCAAGCCGTTGAATACCGCGGCAATGTCAAGACCAGCGAGTACACCCTTAACTACTCATACCAATACAACGGCAAATACCCCGTCTCCGTGCTTCGCACCACCTCCAGCGGCACCTGCACCACATACTACGAATACCTCTAAGCCCTGGCCCCAAAAAAACGTATCTACATAAAAACAGCAGGCCCGCAGAGGCGTTGCCTCTGCGGGCCTGCATAATGCCTGCCTTGGGCTGTCGCGCTATTCGATAGCGATGGTCTGGGCCTGCTGGCGTTTCTCCTCCTCGGTAATCTTGGGGAGCACCACGGTGAGCACGCCGTCCTCCACCTTGGCAGTGATCTGCTCTCTCTTGACGTTCTCCGGCAGTGAGAGCAGCTGCTTGAACTGCAGTGTGCCGAACTCGTGCCTCAGATAGTGGCGGTTGTCCTTCGAGGCCTCCTTTTTCTCGTCCTTGTGAATCATCTCGACAACCAAGTTGTTTTCGGTGTCCACCGTGATGCTGAGGTCCTCTTTCTTCAGACCCGGCACGCACATCTGCAGCTGGTAGTCGGTATCCGACTCACTGACGTTCATCTTGGGCATTGCGTGGTAGTCTTCAACGGACAGGCCCTTGCCCCAGTTGTTCCAGTTGAGCATTTCGCTGAAAAGCGACGGCATGAAATCTTGGTTTCTTGTTGCGAGTAACATAATTAATCCTCCTATTTTTTTGTTTGTTGTCATTAGTGTCCCGTTAAAATTGGGACGATTTAATAATTAATCAAATAACCCCGGTAGGAGGGGATTATCGAGTTCTTTGACATCGTTGAAATTAGTCTTTTCAAGCAAATCTTTCAGAGATGTTTTGTCGGTTAGAGA
>JAFTDW010000044.1 GCA_017454015.1 Bacteroidales bacterium
GAGTTGGAAATATTCAGGCAGGCGCATTGAGTCAGCTGTGTATCTGTAGTGCTCGGGGGCCGCTGCGGACGGTATCTCCTTCGAGGGTATCCCCGCCACTCCTATGACTCGTAGAGAGGTGTCTATATAGCAATATCTGGCGAATATGACCGACGCATCATATTTAAATACCCACCCCTGTGCGTTACCATAGCAGTCGGCCCAGTGGTTGTCCCAATAATAATAGGTGGGTTCGCGCTGGCCCCACTGCAAGGTGTATACCTGCGAAAAGGAGGTCGTGGCAGACATCAAGGCTATTGCTATTATTATGAGTTTTTTCATTATTCTATGGTGATGGGTGATGAAAACAATCAGAGCGGGTACAGCTACTTATCTTAACATACTTGGGGTGTCGGTATAATGGGATGGAGAGCTATTATGTGTATGGTTTGGTTTTAATATTGGGGTTAGTAGGCTCCTGTGCCTCCGTCGGTGCGGATGAAGGTTTGTTGTACGGAGTATACTCCAAGGTAGGCGCGTTCCGACGACGGGGTGCGGAAGTATATGGTTAGGTCGCCATTGGGCACCTGGAAATCCCAGAAGTTGTATGCGTAGTAGCTCAGCGTCTCAAGGTCAACGACAAAACTCTGGTCTAAGTTGTTGCCGGTCTGCACACTGACGAGGTCGCTGATATTGTAGATGGTGGCACCAACGGGTACGGTGTCGGTTACGAAAAACGAGTTGGCAGAGTAACGGCAGTACCACTGTATCTTCTCCTCAGGCATGTTGTTAAGTATGGTTTGGTTGTAGCCTGTGTGGGGCAGCACTATCTGTCGGCAATCGCGCATTTGAGCCTGTACAGAGGCGAAAGCAGCTGTTACTATCAGAATACACAGTATGACTCCTTTTTTCATGGCAATGGTTCTTTAATATTCCTTTTCTTATTATAGAGCAAAGCTACCGTTGTTTGGTTACGGTAGCCATGCATTTTTAACATTTTGTCACGCTTTCTCCGCTTTGCGGCGCAGGTGGGCTATAAGTGCCATTAGCAGTCCGAGGCAGATGAATCCGCCCGGGGGGAGTATGAAGAGAAGCATGCCGTCGTTGCCTCCGATGAAGTTGTACCCAAATATGGAGCCACTGCCTAGCATCTCGCGCACCATGCCTACAAGTGTCAGTGCCCAGGTGAAGCCCAGGCCCATGAACAGGCCGTCGAGCAGGGAGTGCCATACGTTGTTCTTCGATGCAAAAGCCTCGGCGCGTCCGAGCACTATGCAGTTGACAACGATAAGGGGGATGAAGAGTCCGAGCGACTCGTTGAGGTCGGGCAGGTATGCCGCCATGAAAAGCTGCACCACGGTTACAAAGGTGGCAATAACCACTATGAATGCGGGTATGCGCACCTTGTCGGGTATCACCGATTTGAGCAACGATATAACGATGTTCGACATCATTAGCACAAAGGCCGTGGCCAACCCCATGCACATGCCGTTGACTGCCGAGGTGGTGGTGGCAAGGGTGGGGCACATGCCAAGCACGAGCACCCATGTGGGGTTCTCTGATATGAGTCCGTTCTTGATTATCTGTGTGGCTTTCATTTGTTGTCTGCTTCTTTTTTGGGGTGGTTGGTTATTTGCCTTTCTCGAAGGTTTCGTATGCGTTGTTCACTGCCTCGCAGAATGCGCGCGAGGTGATGGTCGAGCCGCTTATGGCGTCAACCTCTCCGCCGTCTTTCTTCACCGACAGTTTGGTCTCGCCCGGGTTTTTGCCAATGATGCAGCCTTTGCCGTCTTTCTGGAACCAGTCGGCGGCCTTGGCTCCGAGTCCCGGGGTCTCGTTGGTCTGGAGCACTTCGTAGCCGTACACTTGCCCGGCAGCGTCGAACCCTACCATGACGCCCAGGCGTCCGCCGAAGCCTTTCTCGCTTGACGACTCAACGGCGACACCAACCAACTCGTTGTTGGCGTCGTAGCCGTAGTTGCAGTTTATGCCGTCGATAGTCTTCTCTTCCAATGTGGCAAACTGAGGTAGTACTTTCTTGATTGCGGCCTCTTTCTTTGCCGCTTCAGCGGCGGCTATGGGCTCTTTGGTGACTGCACTGACTAAGGCCAGCACGGCGGCGGCCACTATGGCTATCACCGTGAGTGACAATAGCATGTTTACCAATGTGGATTGTGCTTTCTTTGCCATCTCTATATGATGTTTACGTTTTTTTTGTGTGAGTGTTTTATGTTCGTTGGTTGCGTGATAGTAACGTATGCCGGAATCAACTATTTGGCAAACCGGGCAGGCTTGCACCAGCGGTTGAGCAGCGGTGTCACGGAGTTCATGAGCAGTATTGCAAAGCTTACGCCTTCGGGATAGGAACCCCAGTTACGTATTATTATAGTAAGGAGTCCGCAGCCGCAGCCGAATATCAGTTGGGCGCTCTTCGACATTGGCGAGGTTACCATGTCGGTGGCCATGAAGCAGGCTCCGAGCATGATACCACCGGTAAGTATGGTGGTCAGCGGGTCGATGTACTGGTCGGGGTTTACAAGCCAGAGTATGCCGGCAAACACAAAGGCACTGCCTATAAACGACACTGGTATGTGCCAGCTTATAACCTTGGTGCAGAGCAGGTAGATGGCCCCTATGAGTATTGCCAGCGCCGAGATCTCGCCAAGCGAGCCGCCCATGTGGCCGAGGAAGATCTCCCACAGCGAAGGCAGTCCGTTCTCGGCTATCACGCTTTGCACGGTGGCTCCCTCATGGGTCAACCCCTCCTTGATGATGCCCAGCGGCGTGGCACCGCTGACGGTGTCGAGCGACATGGGAAACCATTTGCCCACTGTAGGCCATGTGGTCATCTGTACGGGAAACGAGATGAGCATGAACACACGCCCCACCAGTGCGGGGTTGAACGGGTTTTTGCCCAGGCCGCCGAACGCCATCTTGCCTATACCCATGGCAACGAGCGCACCAATGGCCACTATCCATATCATTTCTGCTGTGGCAGGCACGTTGAAGGCAAGCAGTAGGCCTGTTACAACAGCCGACCCGTCGCAGATTGTGGTGGGGGTCTTGAGCATGAACTTCTCTATCAGCCACTGCACCAGCAGGCACACTCCTACCGATACGGCACTGATAAGTAGCGCATTAAGCCCATAAAAGGCTATGGCGACAAGCAACATCGGCACCAATGCCATGTTGACACGCCACATAATCTTCTTTGTCGATTCGTCGCTATGCACATGCGGCGAGCCCGATACCTTCAACAACTTCATATATCTTGTTTTCAGTAAGTTTTGTTCAACATTATTAATGATTGTAGCCTAATCACAAGTGACGGGGCACTATTTCTTTTTTGCCGCCATGATCATGCGGAGTTTGTTTTTGCCAAGTCTAATCTCGTCGGTCAGCGGCTTGTTGGCGGGGCAGCTGTAAAGGCAGCAGCCGCACTCTATGCAGTCCAGTATGTTGTTGGCGCCAGCCTCCTCGTACTTGCCGTTGTTCACAAGCGACGAGAAGAGATAGGGCTCAAGCCCCATGGGGCAGGCGTTCATGCATTTGCCACAGCGTATGCAGTTGCTCTCCTCGCCACGGGTGGCTTCGCTCTCGTCTATGATAAGCACGCTCGACGCTCCTTTCACTGTGGGGCCGTCGAGGTTGCTCATGGCTTTGCCCATCATCGGGCCGCCGCTTATCACCTTGCCGGTGGTGGGGGGCAGCTCGCCTATTGCGTGGCGTACTATCTCGCCGTAGCTTATGCCTATGCGTACCTGGTAGTTGTGCTGCTGCTCTTTGGTGAGCATCTTGCCCGTAACGGTCAGTATGTTCTCTATCAGGGGCTTGTTTTTCTGTATTGCCTCGTACACCGCAAAGGTGGTGCCTACGTTGCTTACAACACAACCCACGTCGATGGGCAGCTTGCCGCTCGGCACCCTCCGGCCTGTTATGGCGTTGATGAGTTGCTTCTCGGCACCTTGTGGGTATTTCATCTTCAGCGGCTCTACAATTATGCCCTCGAAGTTCTTGGCCATCTCCTGCATCACGCGTATCGGCTCGGGCTTGTTGTTTTCAATGCCGATGTATGCGTTGGGCACTCCCAGTGCCTTGCGCAGTATGCTGATGCCTATGCATATCTCCTCGGCATGCTCCATCATGACGCGGTGGTCGGAGGTGAGGTAAGGCTCGCATTCCACGGCGTTGATTATCAGATATTCGGCTTTCTTGCCTTCGGGTATGCTGTATTTTATGTGGGCAGGGAAGGTGGCTCCTCCAAGACCCACAATGCCTTTCTCTTTCAGTTTGGCAACAATCTCGGCAGGTGTGAGGTCGCATTCCTTCTTGATGTCGGGGGTGCGGTCTATATCGTCCATCCACTCATCGCCCTCCACATCGATGTATATGGCCGGTTTGGCAAGCCCGAAGGGGTCTTTGCAGGGCTCTATCTTGGCCACCGTGCCGCTTACGGGTGAGTGTACATTGGCACACATAAAGGCTTGCGCCTCACCGATAAGCTGACCGGTTTTCACCTTGTCGCCTTTGTTGACTATCGGGGTGGCAGGGGCTCCAAGATGTTGGTTCATAAGCACTACCACCTGCTTGGGCAGCGGGAACTGCTCTATGGCTGCGTGGGTGGATATCTTGTTGTCATTCGGGTGAACACCACCCATGGCGAATGTCTTCATTGTCTGCTGCTTAAATTTCAACGGTTAAATGATGACTATTGGTTTACGGGAGCTGCGGGCTCGGATGCCTCTTTCTTCACCGGCTGCGGGAAGTTCACGGCGTGTATGCTGCCCGACGGGCATTCGGCGACGCATTTGCGGCACATCTTGCACACATTGTAGTCTATGTATGCAAGGTTGTTCTCAACTTTTATGGCGCCAAACGGGCAGGTCTTCATGCACTTGCCGCAACCTATGCAGGCCACGGAGCACGACTTCTTGGCTATGCTGCCTTTCTCCTTGTTGTTGCAGGCTACATATACCCTGCGGTTCTGCTTGCCCTTGTTGCGCAGCTCAATGACGCCGCGGGGGCAGGCTTTGACACAGGCGCCGCAGGCAACGCATTTGTCCTCGTCGACCTCGGCTATACCTGTCTCAGGGTTGACCTTTATAGCGTCGAACTGGCAGGCTTTCACGCAACTGCCAAGACCCAGGCAGCCAAAGGCGCAGCCGCTCTCGCCAGCGTAGAGGCTGTTGGCGAAGGCGCAGTCCTGAAGACCGTCGTATGAGTTCTTGGATGTGGCTTTGTCGCAGCTGCCACCGCAACGCACCACTGCCACCTTGGGCTCAGCGGCTTCGGCGGCGCAGCCCAGCAGTGCGGCCACCTTCTGGGCCACAGCAGGACCACCGGCAGGACAGCTCAGGCCGTCCATGTTGCCTTGCTTCACAAAAGCCTCGGCCATGGCTCGGCAACCGGCTTTTCCGCACCCGCCACAATTGGCACCGGGTAGCACCTCGGCTATCTCGTCTATCAGCGGGTCTTCTATCACTTTGAATTTCTGTGCCACAAAGTACAGAACTACAGCAAATACCGCGCCGGTGACTCCCAGCACGAGCACTGCAATGAGAATGGGGCTAAAACTCATATTGTATTACCTTAATTTGTGTTTTTTTTGTTGTCTTGCTAATAACCCTGTTTTGGGCTATATGGTAGTGTTATAAATCGTTACGGCGTTTTTCGCCAGTTTTATATTTATATATTTAATATGCAAATATACGATTTTTATTTCAATCCGAAGAAAAACATTGAATTAAGTTTAAACAGTTTCTTAACTTTGTGGGGGCAGCAGGGTGGTCACAAGGTTCTCGGCGGCGTTGTAGGGCGACACCTTGTTGTCGAGAATGTCCTGTTGTGCCTTCTGCATCATCTCGTCTATCCCTGGCAGCGAGAGGAATCTGTTTTTAAGGGTGTTGTCGATGGTCTCCGACAGTATTCTGAGATTTTGGCGGCGCCTTTTCTCGTAGAAGTAGCCGCTTTCTTTGGTGAAGGCAACATACTGGGTTATAGTGTCCCACAAGTCTTTTAGCCCCAGCTCGGTGTATGCCGAGCAGAGTTTCACCTGTACGGGAAATCCCGACTCTGGGGTGGGGAAGAGGTGCAGCGCATTGCGGAACTGGGTGGCTGCCAGTTCGGCACGCGTGGGGTCTATGTCGGACTTGTTGATGGCTATGGCGTCGGCCATCTCCATGATGCCTCGCTTTATGCCTTGCAGCTCGTCGCCTGTGTTGGCAAGCTGCAGCAGCAGGAAGAAGTCGACCATGGAGTGCGCCGCAACCTCCGACTGCCCTACACCTACTGTCTCTATGATGACTATGTCGAAACCGGCAGCTTCGCAGAGAGTTATGATTTCGCGCGTCTTGCGGGCGACCCCGCCGAGCGACCCTGCCGTGGGGCTTGGGCGTATAAAGGCTTTGGGGTCTACCGACAGCTTCTCCATGCGCGTCTTGTCGCCAAGTATGCTGCCCCCCGAGCGTTCGCTCGACGGGTCGATGGCAAGTACCGCCACATTGTGGCCTTGGCTGGTGAGCATCTTGCCCAGGGCTTCTATCGTGGTGCTCTTGCCAGCCCCGGGAACGCCAGTTATGCCCAGCCGTATCGACTCGGTGGCATGTGGCAGACAGCGCGTGATCACTTCTCGCGCCTTTTCGCTATGTGCTGGTAATGTGCTCTCAACCAGTGTTATGGCTCTGCTTAGCGTGGTGCGGTTTCCTTCTATAATGCCTTTAACAAGTTCATCTATAGAGGGTTCGGCGTGTTTGGCTTTTTTCATGCGTTGCAAGTAGGCCGAATTTACCTGAGAGGGTTGCGAAACACCTGCTTGAACACTGAGTGCAGGGGTGTAGTCGAAGTTGGAGTAGAGTTTTTTGTCGTCGGATGCCATAGTGCGCTGGTTGTATGTGTGTTGAGTGTTATTTTTGCTATGATTTTATTATGCAAAGATACTGCTATTTTGAAAAATATTTTGTGTGTATGGGGAAAAATGTGTATCTTTGCAGCGATTTTCGATTGTTTGAGGCGGGATAGCTCAGCTGGTTAGAGCGCTGGATTCATAACCCGGAGGTCATCAGTTCAAGTCTGATTCCCGCTACAAGTCAAGAGGAGAATGCTGAGTAAGTGTTCTCTCTTTTTTTTGTAACTATGTTTCTCGCAGACACCGCAGAAATTATTTCAGCCAACCTGTCAACCCAATAACGTTCACCCCAACAACCCTATGGTGTACATACACATACCCTTCTGCCACCGCCGATGCACTTACTGCGCGTTCTATTCGCAGACGCAGATGGGGTTGATTGACGATTATTTGGCCGCCCTTGACCTTGAGCTGAAGGCGCGGGCCGACGGCCATGCTGTCACCACGCTCTATATAGGTGGCGGAACGCCTACGGCTCTTGGAATTAATGGTTTGAGCAGGCTGCTGAACGCTGTCGCCAGCCGTTACGACCTGTCGGATTTGAAGGAGTGTACCGTTGAGTGCAACCCGGAGCATCTTACCGGCAAATTCCTGTCGGAACTGAGAACACTGGGGGTTGTCAATAGGCTGAGCGTTGGTATTCAGAGTTTTGACGACAAGGTGCTGCGCTCTGTCAACCGTGTTCACGACAGTGCCACGGCACTGCTGGCGTTGCGGCATTGTGCCGAGACGGGGTTTGACAATATCTCTGTCGACCTTATATATGGACTTCCCAACCAGCGGGTTGACAGTTTCGTAGGCGACCTTGCCATTGTGTCGGGTATGATTGCCGACGGGGTGGGCATACATCACCTCTCGGCCTATGCCCTCTCTGTGGAGGATGGCTCGATGTTGAAGCGGCAGCTGGATGAGGGTAGGGTGGTACTGCCCGACGAAGATGTTGTGTCAGAGGATTATAGGCTGCTTCAGGAATGGCGCAATGCCGAAGGTATGCTCCATTACGAGGTCTCTAATTATTGCCATGGCGGGTTTGAGTCCAAGCACAACAGCCGTTATTGGGACAGAACCCCTTATTGTGGCTATGGCGCCGGAGCACACTCGTTCAGCGGGCGTGTGCGTAGATGGAATGTGTCTGATATCAAGCAATATATAGCAGACATGGCGTCGGGCGGAAGATGTTACGACGAAGAGCTGCTGGATGGCAAGGATGCATTCAACGAGACTGTCATGACGGCTCTGCGGACTCGTAAAGGGCTTGACAGCAGGGCCGTAGAGAGCCAATACCTGTCGCATCTCGAAAGCGGGATGCGCAGATTTGAGGAGCAAGGGTGGGTAATGAAAGAGGGCAACAGCTACAAGCCCACAGAAGAGGGTATGCTCTGGGCCGACTATATGGCTGCCGAGATGTTTTTGTAGTCTAAGACTTTAAGAAACTGTTTTGATTTTATTGATAAGAAAATCATTGAATGAAATCAAAACACTTTCTAAGAGAGACCTCGCCGTTGGCAATTACAGCGTAGTCGCGGTTGATGAACCAGTCGCCGACATTGACGTATAGGCAGTTGTTGTGCAGAGGGTGGGTCATGGCGAGGTGCCTGTGTCCGAAGATCATATAGTCGTAGTGTTTCGTTGCCGACAGTTTCATGCAGTATTGGAGCAACTCTTCGTTGTCGTCGCCAAGGTATGACAGGTATTTGGTACCATGCGATTTACGGCTCTGGCTGCTCCATGCGTGGGCTATGGGGAATGAGAATGCCGAAGGGAGTGTGGCAAAGAGCCGTTGGTTTATCCGGCACCGGAATATGCGTTTCAGCATCGGGTAGCTGCCACGGGTTACGCCGAGGCCGTCGCCGTGTCCGAAGAGTATCGATTTGCCGTCGATAGTGAGTTCGGTAGGGGCGGAGTGCATTATGGCGCCTATCTCATGTTCAAAATAGTCGAACACCCACATGTCGTGGTTGCCTATAAAGTAGTGTATCTCAGTGCCCTTGTCGGCCATTGTGGCGAGTTGTCCGAGGAGTCTGGTGTGCCCGCGGGGCACCACTTGGCGGTAGCTGAACCAAAAGTCGAACATGTCGCCAAGCAGTACGAGCCGTCCGGCGTCGGCCTCAATGCTTTTGAGCCATGCCACAAGCTGCTGCTCGCGCAGTAGGCTTTCGGGCGAGTTGTCGAAGTGTGAGTCGGATACTATGTAGGTGTTGTTCGCCATCAGTAGTGACTGATTCCCAATGCAGATAACGTGTATTGTCCTTTAACCGCCTATCTCAAACTGGGCGGCTTGCGCTTTGGGCTCGTATTTGTGGCGCAGTATCTCCACGGTGTTCTTGAAGTGTATGGTGTGTGGGTTGTCGGGCAGTTCCTTTTGCAGGCCGTCAAGCACCAACTCATAGTAGGTAAAAGAGGTCTCCGGTGGCAAGAGCGGCATGTTTGCGTTGAAGGGTTTGTAGAGTGCTATGAGTGTGCTGAGCGAGCCGAAGTTCTCGTTGATGAAACGCCCAACATACTCTTGCTGCATGCGGTAGTTCTCGATAAAGATGGAGTCGGTCTCTTGCTTGGCTATGGCATATTGCTTCTCGCTGAGGGAGTCCTGGTTCTTACGGTCTCTCTCGGCAAGCTCCCGCACTGCATTGTTGCCCATGTTGGAGTAGTCCTGCAGTTGCCAGAGCAGTATGCTTTCGGGAGAGCCGGAGATGTTGTAGGTCTCTTGCAGGTTGTCGTAGTTGCCAGTGATGGCTATCTTTTCTTTAGGAGAGGGTAGCAACACTATGTAGTTGAATTGGTTGACGTGAATGTTGTAGAATGTCTTGTACGGCATCTCGTGCGAAAAGGTGAAGTGGCCTTTGTCGTCGAGTTGTAGGGAATCGATAAAGAGAGGCTCTTCGTCGGGTATGATCTCCTCTATATATATGTTTTTGTTCTCACCACCGACGAGCGTTCCCTCCACGGTGAAGGTGTTTTTGTTGGAACAAGCTGCAAGCAAGATTGTTGCAAATACCGATAAAATGATTTTTTTCATCGTTTTGACGAGTTTGTTATTGAGTTATCATTAAATCTGCTATGGTCAGGGCTGTCATGGCTTCCACTATTACAGCGGTGCGGGGTACATGGCAAGTGTCGTGGCGACCTTGTGGCTTGACAACGTGTGTGTTGCCGTCTCGGTCGAGACATGGGGTCCCTTGTGCAATGGTGCCCACGGGGTGCAGCGCAAGGCGGATGGTGACAGGGTTGCCGTCGGATATTCCGCCAATGATTCCGTCAGTATGTTCTTGTGAATATGCTATATATTCGCTGCCTGTGAGGTTGGGGGCCGAGGAGCCCTGTCCGAATTCAAAGGCCCTCACGGTGGGTATTGACATGAGGGCGTATGCGAGGCGCGACTGGAGCCTGTCAAAAGTGGGGTTGCCAATACCGGCAGGCATGCCCTCGACGGTACACGTGATGGTGCCTCCGGCGGTGTCGCCTTTCTGTTGTATGTCTGCGAGTATTTGGCTGGCTTGGAGGGCCGTGGCGTTGTTGGAAATTTCAATGCCAGCTAACGACTTGACGGTGGCTATTACGTTGATGTCGTGTGTTTTGAGTATTGATTTCGCCACTACGCCAGCCACCACGCGGGCTACTGTCTCGCGTGCCGAGGCGCGACCGCCGCCGCGAGGGTCGCGGCGGCCGAACCGTTGCTCCCATGTGCGGTCGGCGTGGAGTGGGCGGTAGAGGCTTTGCAGCACGTTGTAGTCGGCTCCGTTTGTGTCAGAGTTGTTGATAACGAAAGCTATAGGGGTGCCCAGGGTGGTGCCGTCGAGTATTCCAGAGAGGAATGTCACATTGTCCGGTTCGTGGCGCGGTGTGGCGAACTGTTCAAAAGAGACGCCATACAATGTGTCTCCCACCTGTCGACGCTGTATGTCGCTGCGCAGCAGTTGCTCGTCAATAGGAATGTTAGCAGTACAGCCATCGAGAATACCTCCGATGGCTGTGCCGTGTGATTCGCCAAATGTGGTGAGTCTTAATGTGTTGCCTATGCTGTTGTACACTTATTTGGGTGTTACAATGTCGAGCAATTCTACATCGAAGATAAGGGCGGAGCCTGGCGGGATTATGCCTGCGGGCTGTTCGCCGTAGCCCAGTGTGTAGGGGATGTAGAGAATGTAGTGGGAGCCGATATCCATGAGCTGCACGCCTTCGGTCCAGCCGGGAATAACTTGGTTGAGTGGCAGTTCGAGCGGCTCGCCGCGGTCGTAGGAACTGTCGAACTTGGTGCCGTCGATAAGGGTGCCGGTGTAGTGTATGCGTACCACGTCGGTCTCTTTGGGCTTTTTGCCGTTGCCTTTCTTGATGATTTTGTACTGGAGGCCGGACTTGGTGGTGAACACCGACTTGTTGTTCTTGTTCTCTGCGAGGAATTTCTCGCCCTCCTCTATGGTCTTGGGCATACGCTCGCGCATCTGCTTGTCTTTCTCCTGCTGGCGGCGCTCGAACTCCTGCTGGAAACGCTGGAGCAGCGGGTTCATTGTCTGCTGCGTGAAGTTGTTTTTGCCGTTGGCGCAGTCTATCAGCGAGTGGCCAACAACCTCAACATCAATAGGCAAGCCCTGCATGGACCAGTTGTTGAAGAGGTCTCTGCCGATAGCGTAGGACGAAGAGTCTGTGAAGTCTTGTAGCTTGATGGTCATTGCGTTGCGTGCGGCAGTGAGCTGATTCTCATAGTTCTGGGTGGTCTTCTTGAGTTCCGCTTCGAGTTTGTCGGCTTTGGCGGCTTTCTCCTGAAGCTCTTTGAGGTAAGCCTCTGAAACAGTGCATTTGCCTTTCTTGCAGGTTATCTCCTGGGAGAATGCCGTGCAAGCAAAGAGAATTGAAAAAGAAAGAAGGATGGCTTTTTTCATTGTTATTAAAAGAGTTGTTTTCGCAGGAACAGTGTCGTTTGCGGTAGGTGTGGTAGTACCGGCAAGGTTGGCAGTACTGCTATTATTAGTAAGAACTATTTATAGATCTTGGCAGGTTTGCCGTCGAGTATCTCTTTGCCGCATATGGCAAGGGCAAGCATCTCGTTCTCACCTTTGTAGACTTTCACTGGGGCTATCCAGTCAATGTATGAAGAGATCTGGGCCATCCAGGGTTTGCTGTATGCTATGCCGCCGGTGAGGATGATGGCATCGACTTTGCCCTTCACCACGGCAGCGAGACGGCTGATTTCAAGAGCCACCTGATAGCAGAAAGCGTCGACGAGGAGCTTGCATTTGGGGTCGCCGGCAATGGCTTTCTTCTCCACCTCGTAAGCGTCGTTGGTGCCGAGATAGGCCACGAAGCCACCTTCGGCGGTGACCATCTTCTTGACGTCGGCCATAGTGTACTTGCCACTGAAACAGACCTCTATGAGCTTGCTGGCGTTGATGCTGCCCGAGCGGGTGGGAGAGAAGGCTCCAAGTCCGCAAAGGGCGCGGTTGACCTCAACAGTGCGGCCGTGGTTGTGGATACCTACGCTGACACCGCCGCCGAGGTGGGCTATTATAAGGTTAAGGTCTTCGTAGTTCTTGCCTACTTCGCGGGCGTAGAGCTTGGCGGTCATTTTCTGGTTGAGGCAGTGCCAGATAACACCTTCGCGGTGGGGGTCTAAGTCAAACACAGGGTGCCCTGTGATTCGTGCGTAGTCGGGGCGCTCGTCAACGATGCCGGGGTCGGCGATGTAGGCTTTGCCGAGGCCAATCTCTTTGGCTATACTGTCGGCAATGAGGGCGCCGAGGTTGCATGCGTGTTTGCCCTGAATACCATCATGACACTCCTGACGCATTAGCTCGTTGACCTCGTATGTACCTGATTCGCAGGGGCGGGTAAGACCGCCGCGGCCCATTACGATGGCAATTTCGTCGGTGCTGACATTGTGCTTCTTCAGCATGTCGAGGATAGTGGCTTTGCGATAGTCGAACTGGTCGGCAACCTCTTTGAATTGTTGTATCTCTTCAATGGGGTGCTTGATGTTCTCGGTGAAGACTTCGTTCTCACCTTCGTAGATGGAAGCTTTGGTGGATGTGGCACCAGGGTTGATGACCAATGTGTACTTTTTTGTGTCCATTAGTTTGATAATTCTGCTTGTTGTTTGCACTATTTTGGATATGCAAAGTTATGAAAAAATCTTCAAATGGCGGTAATAATCTGTAGGCCGACGCTAAAAAAATATACATTTTATTGTTGAAAACTTATAGATTGTCGTTGATATTCTTTTTGTTACGGTTTGATAGATTTGTGATATATTTGTATCGTGTCCGTAGGGTTTTTGTTGTAAGAGAATAATTTTGTAATTTTGCATTTAGTTATATATAGATACTACGACAAGTTTTTTAGGTATGAATAATGCAAGAATGAGCTATGTGGTGGCTCTCTTTTTAGGGGTGTTTGTGTGGGCAATACCGCAGGTGAACGGACAAGGCAACTCTGAGGTTGACCCTATGTTCGTTGTTATCGACAACGCCAACTACGACAGTTTGTTGAATAGCTATTATATCAAGAAGTCTGTTAAGAACGTCGGAGGGCATTACCTGCGCGAGGCCACCATGCGCGACATGGGCTTCGACAATATCCCCGATTCTATACTAGCTTGGCGGTTGAGGGCTTTGCCTACCATAATCCCCATGACGTATAATCACGATGTGCGTGCTTATATCAAGATGTATGTGAACAAGATGCGTACACGTATCGATGTCACGCTGGCACTCTCCGAGTATTATTTCCCAATGTTTGAGGAGGTGCTCAACCGCTACGGGGTGCCCGACGAGCTGAAGTATCTCACCATAGTGGAGTCGGCCATGAATCCTCAGGCAACCTCCCGCGTCGGTGCGGCTGGCTTGTGGCAGTTCATGTACAAGACTGGCAAGAACTACGACTTGCAGCTCAACTCGCTCGTCGACGAGCGAAGGGACCCTATGCGTTCCACAGTGGCGGCGGCACGCTATCTGCGCGACCTGCATGGTATTTTCGGCGACTGGACGCTTGCCATCGCCGCGTACAACTGCGGCCCTGGCAATATCAACAAAGCTATTGCCCGTTCCGGTGGCAAACGCGACTTTTGGCAGATATACAACTATTTGCCTCGTGAGACGCGTGGCTATATACCAGCCTACATTGCCGCTACGTATATTATGAACTATTACCATGAGCATGGCATCAAACCCAGCAACATTGCGTTGCCCATCAATGCCGACACGGTGGCGTTGAAGCAAGACATGCTGCTCTCTGTCGTTGAACGTTTCACCGGTATAGAGCTGGCCGAGCTGAAGGCTCTCAACCCCCAATATCGCACCGATTTGGTTCCGGGCTCTTCGGGCCGATGTGCCATCACCCTGCCAGTGGTCAGGATCCAGACTTTCATCGCCTATGAGGACTCGATATACAAGGTCTCCAAGGATACTATCGACAAGAAGTCGATGTACCAGGTGGCTCAGCAAGAGACCGAACGTCTGGTACATAAAGTCAAGAAAGGCGAGACGATAAACAAAGTTGCTTCGCGCTATGGCGTCACCGTGAGCGATATAAAACGATGGAACAAGAAGCGTAGCAGCACTTTACAGATTGGCGAAAGACTTGTCATTTATAGGCGCAATCCCAATTATGTGCCGCCCAAGAAGCCTGTGGAGAATGTTCCGGCAACGGATAGCACAAGCAAGGTCAGCGTAGGCGAGAGCGACTCGATAATTTCAATGTCGGGCGATCGGGAGGCGGTGATCTCTTCGGTGTCCAATTCCGGGCGGGTTGCCGAGAGCAGGCCGGCTACACAGGAGCGCGTGGTGCATACCGTGAAAAAGGGAGAGACACTGTCGTCTATCTCAAGGAAATACGGCATACCGGTAAGCGATATAAAGAAGCGTAACAATCTAAGGTCAGACAATCTGCAGATAGGGCAGAAGTTGACAATAAGTCATAGTAAATAACATTATTGCAAATAATCTCCGAATATTCATGCAACAAAGTGTAGATAGCTCAGACTCCATGCGCGATACGTTTGATGGTGTCGATGTGACTGGTGAGGGCAATGCCGAGCAAAACGCCCCGCAGCCCAAGCAGGTGCCGCTATGGTTAAAAGTGTGGCGTGTCGTCAAAAACAGATATGTGGCCACTATACTTATATTCCTGATACTGTGGCTCGGCGTCTCTAAAAACAACCTTTTTGTGTCGTTGCGTCTGCACAAGCAGGTGAAGGAACTGGAGACTACCGAGAAGCTGTTAAAGGAGGAGATGTACCGCGACAGCGTGGAGAGCGAGTTGCTTAGGCACAACAAAGAGGCTCTCGAGCGCTATGGCCGTGAGCACTACTATATGAGGGGCGAGAAAGAGGATGTGTTTGTTGTAGTCGAAGAGTAATCAGTACTTTGTTTGCACCGATTTGTGCCGTCCGCCTTTGTAGAAATGTGATGCCCAATAGGAGTTGCTCATTGGGCTTATCATTACGCCTTTTGATGTGGAAGAGTGGACAAACAGTCCGTCTTTCAGATAGATGCCTACATGCGACACTTTGCCGTTGCTGTTGGTGAAGAACACAAGGTCGCCCTCGCGCAGCTTCTCGCGGCTTATGAGCGAGACATCTTGCAGCATGTCGTTGGCAGTGCGGTGTAGCTGTATGCCATACACCGACTGGAAGATGTTGTTTACGAAGCAGGAACAGTCCACGCCGGTGGTGCTGCAGCCTCCAATTTTATAGGGTGTGCCGTACCATGACTCTATGGCGCTGTATAGCTTAGGGTTGTCTTTCGGGGTGATTTCTATACCTATGTTGCCCTTGGCTTTGCCTTCGTTTTTCTGGTTTTTGGCAGGAGGAGCCACGGCGACAGTCTCCTCAACATACTCGTCGGCATAGAGTGCCCCTATTATATAGTCCTCGTCCTCAAGGTCTTTGCTGAGAAATGTCTTGAGACCTTTGCACGAGGTGGCGCAGAGCAGTATGGCGAGGCAGGCGAAGAGTATGTGGGATTTGTTTTTCATGCTATTTATTTCGTTATCACGTTATTTCGTTATTACGACTTTCATTGTCACGACATTTCGTGTGGGTTCCTTAGGGCTATCTTATCTTTTTCAGAGCCCCCTCTATCTCGCTCTTTATCAGTTCTGGAGCTGGGGTAGGGGAGTGGGATATTATTTTGAGGCTGTGGGGTTGTATGGAGAAGTGCAGTTTGTCACCCAGCTCTTCGCCCTCACCGTCGATGTTTACCCAAAGGTCGTCGTTGTTGTTGATAATAACATCTTTGGCTTTGAATATCTCCACATGTTGCGAGAGTTCAAAGTGGTTGGCATAGACCAACTGCATTGTTATGGGGAGATGGGTTATGGGGATTTTGTCAACGATACATACGTCTAAAAGTCCGTCGTCGAGTTTGGCGAGAGGGGCTATGGCCGTGTTGTACCCAAACTGGTTGGAGTTGGCAAGGCTGATGAACCACGCCTTGCGCTGCATGGGGACTCCGTCGACTATGATGTTGTATGTGTGCTCGTTGTAGTTAGGGTAGGTGGATAGCATTATCTTTGTGTAGGCTTGCAGTCCGCGAGTCTTGGCCTGTTTCATCTCGCGTGCCACGAGGGCGTCGAAGCCCACTCCGGCTATGCTGACAAAAAGGTGTCCGTTGACATCAACGGTGTCGATCTCCTCCACATGAAAGCGGTTGATGTGGTGTACCGCGAGCGATGGCTTGAGAGGTATTTTCATGTTGCGTGCCAGGCCATTGCCTGAGCCGCAGGGTATGATACCCATCACCATGTCGCTGCCGCGCAGGCCTGCGGCAACGTCGTTGACGGAGCCGTCGCCACCTACGGCAATGACGGCATCGTAGCAGTTCTTAGCTACCGCCTCGGCGGCAAGCTCTGTGCCGTGGTGTATATACTGGGTGTATTGTACCGCATAGCGGTATTGGGAGTGGTCTATGTATTCGAGGAGTATTTTCTCGATACGCCGTTGCCGCCCTACACCGGAGATGGGGTTGACTATGAAGAGTAGGCGTTTTTTCATGGAATCAAGTTGTTATGCTCCATGCGGTCGTAGTATTGGCGCATGTATGAGTTTATGAAGTCGGTGTTTTGATTGTCATGTCCGTATTGTTCTATGCGCTGCCCTTTGACAACCGTCAGGCTGCCTTGTTTGGAGAGCTGTATGAAGCCGTCGCCATAGACTATGTGGAACCCCTCGGTCTTGTCGCGGAATATGCTGGAACCGAATGCTATGAACTTCTTGTTGATGCAGAGCATATCGATTACCGAAGGCATGATGTCGGTCTGTTGCATTATGCGGTTGCTTCTATGTGGTGTGGGGTCCGACGGGTCGAAGATAATCATGGGCACGGCATAGCGCATGTCGTAGCTGTTGTATTTGCGGGAGAGGGGCTGCGCAGGGTGGTCGCCGGTTATAATAAATATGGTGTTGCGGAACCAATCCTGTTTCGATGCTGTCTCAAAGAAACGCCGTAGGGCGTAGTCCGAGTACATGACACACTCAAGTATAGGGTGTTCCCCTTTTTTGAAGTCTCCTATGTGCTGTTCGGGTATTGAGTATGGATGGTGGGCCGATATGGTGAATACACCGGCAAGGAACGGCTGTTTGAAAGTCTCAAGTCGCTGGGCTGTAAACTGTAAGAAGGGCTCGTCGTAAATGCCCCATGTGCCGTCGTAGTCTTTCATGTCTCCATACTCGTTTTTGCCGTAGTACTCCTTGAACCCGGCTTTGCGGCAAAAGGTGTCGAACCCCATAGTGCCGTTGTATGAGCCGTGGAAGAATGCTGTGTGGTACCCCTCGTTGGCAAGTATGGTTGGCAGGGCGTATATGTCGTTGTTTTTGTATTTTGAGAGTATGAAAGGTTTGTCCATCAGTGTCGGTATGGATGCAAACACGGCGGGTATGGCCTCTATGGATTTCTTGCCGTTGCTGCGGCCCTGGTATAGGGTTGAGATTGTGGCGAGAGAGTCGAGAAACGGGGTGTACGATGTCTCAATATCAGGATTGTAGCAACCCATGTACTCTTGCGAGAAGCCTTCGAATATTATTACCACCACATTTTTCTTTGTGGGGATTTCTTGCCTGATGGAGTTTGTGGCGGTGGAATCTGCCAGGGCTGTGAGGGTGTCCACCGGTGTCTCTATCGTTCGGTAGAGAGGGGTGAAAAGCGGGTTGAAGGTCTGTGAGGATGACTTTGTCGCATTGATGTCGGGAGTCTGTATCTCAGGCAGAAGCAGGGTCTGGAGTATGTTGTATGCGGAGTTCTCAACAAGGGGCGTCTCTTTGGCAATGGCATATCTGGCTGAATCGCAGGGGCGTATCCAGTGTCGCGCGAATCCGCCGCGCATGAGCAGCACTGTCACGGCTATTCCAAGAACAAATCCTACTATGTCGTTGACGGTATGGCTTGCGTAGGGGCTGCGGCGGTCGAGGTGCGTAATGTTTTGCATTACAACAAGTATCGCAATTAATACAATGCTGCATACCGTAGACGGCCAATAGTCTAACAGGAACTTGGGCAAAAGGTTGCCCATGTCGCCGCCAATGGTGAGGTACTGGAATATCTCGCAGCTGAGGCGTCGGTATGTGAATTGGAAGTAGGAGGCATCAATAATGGTGGGGATTACAACTATCAAGGTAAGAATGATATACAGAGCCTCTGTGATGCCGTGGTATATTTTGTTCCAACGCAGCTCGCGCGAGGGTATGAGGTTCAACAGAATGTACGGCGAGAGGAAGGTGCATACTGTGGCGAGTCCAAAGCGGATGTTGCCCCATAATATATTGACACAGTTCCTTACCCCCGTAGGCTGGAATAACGATGTGTTGCTGAGATAGAAGAATAGTTGCGCGCAAAGCAAGAGCCCCAAGGTTGTGAGGCACTTTATGGCAAGGTACGCGTAAATGTTGCTTGTGTGTATCCCCTTTTTCATAAATACTAATGTCTAAAGGTCTTGTTAGGTTTGTATCCAGAGAGTTTGAGGATTTTTTGTGAGTCGGGTTCTTTCAGCAGGTCGGCGATGTCGCAGTTGTTGCGTTTCATGTATTGATTTACAATCTGCCAGCCTATATATTGTGTTGTCCTGGGTGCTGAGTTCTTGAATGCGTTGGTTTTAGGGGCGTCGTCGATAAAGTTGTGAAACCGCATGTAGTCGGTCTCATAGAGTAATTGGTTGTTGACGAAGTAGGCCCAGATGTCCTGCTCGTTGCCGCGCACCCATTCATATTGCTCCTTGGTGTAGCGTATCTTGATGCTGTCAGGTACCGAAGGGAGCACTCTGTCTGCAAAGTACAACGCCTTGCCTTCGCATATCATGTAGTCGAGCAGTGTGAGTGGCTGCTTGGGTGTGGTTATGTGTTGTTTGGCAATGGCTATAATGCAGTCGGAGAGTATCTGCTGGCTGTTGCACATGTTGACAATGAAGAGGGGCAGCCCGAAATATCCGAACTTGGCAAACGATGGCAGTGCATAGATATCCAGTGCAATACGCAAAGAGCTGTCTTGTGCCACCACGCGGCTGTCGTAGTCAAAATCGGCAAGCACGCAGGTGTATGCGTTTTGGTAATTCACCACGGGGCAGAGCTCATGGGCTCGTTGCAGTGCAGGGAATAGTTGTTTCTCAAGCCAGCCCAGATCTCTATAAAGTTGTTGTACGGTGTCGTATATCTCTCTTACTGTGGGGTCTGCCACAAATCCGTAGATAAGCTGCATGTAGTCTTCGTCGTCGGGGCGTATGCGCAGCGGTATGTCGGGGTGCTTCTGCAGGGTCTGGCGCAATCTCGACTGTATGTCAATGTCGGATTGTTCAAAGATAATCTGCTCAAAGCGTGTTATGTGCTGCCCGTCAGACGCTTGGCCGGTGTCGCTGTTGTTGCGGCATCCGGCAAGTAGTATGACAGCGAATAATGGCAATAGCGCCCACCTTGACAGATGGGCGCTATGTCCTGTATGTGATTTGTTATTCGCTGTCCATGTTTTTATTTCATAGGTGCTCATGACCTTAGTTGTTATTCAGCATTGGCCTCAGGTGCATTGGCTTGTTCGGGCTCGTTGTTGGTAGCCTCTTTGGGTTCGTTGGCCGGTTCGGCCTCCGGTGCGGGGGCGGGCTCGGAACCTTTGCCTATCTTGTCATTCTTCGCTGCATCGTTGAGTATGCGCAACTTGGTTTCGAGCAGAGCCAACTGCTGACGAGCCGACTGCACTTTGTGCTCAAACTCCTCTTTGAGTATGTTGGCCTGTTTGGAGTTGGAGAGGAAACCGAGGTTGTTGTCCCACAGGTTGATGTCGGCTTTCAGTCGGGAAATCTTGTCGGTGAGGTCGGCGCGTTCGTCGTTGGCGAAGCGGGTCACGTTGCCCACCACATTCCTGATGCGTTCGCGGTAGGCCGACTCTTCGGCTTCGCGAGCAGAGATTTTAAGTTGCTCAAAATGTGCGTCGAGCACTTTGCGGAACTCGTTCTTGAGGCGCTCTTTTTCCGAGACGGGAACATAGCCTATCTCCATCCATTGGCGCTGGAAGTCCTTGATAATGCGGAGGTTCTCTTCTTTGTCGTCGCCGAACTTGTACTCCTTGAGTTGGGCAATGATGGCCTCTTTCTTGGCAAGGTTCTCGCTCTCTTCGCCGCGGAGGTTTTTGAAGTGCTCGCTCTTGTGGGTGAAGAACTCGTCGCAGGCTGCGCGGAACCGCTGCCATATCTTCTCGGAGGTCTTGCGATTGACGGCGCCTATCTGTTTCCACTCCTCTTGCAGTTTGAGCATCTCTTCGGTGGCCTTCTTCCAGTCTTGCCGTTTGGCTATGGCCTCGGCGCGCAGGCACAGGTCTATCTTTTTGTTGTAGTTCTCTGTCTGCTCGTCTCTTATCTTGTCAAAGTATTCTTTCTTCTGTGCGTAGAACTTGTCAAGGCACGACTTGAAGCGGTTCCATATCTCGTTGTTGGCTTCGCGGGAGATGGGACCTATTGATTTCCAGAACTTCAGCAGGTCGTCGAGGGCTGTCGACTTCTCGTTCCACTCTTTTATTGAGTTAGGCAGGGTGGTGGTGAGTTCTTCGGCTTTCTCGCAGAGAGCCTGTTTGGCCAGCAGGTTGTTCTCGAATTCCTTCTTTCGCTGCTCGAAGTATTCGCGGTGGCGGGCCTCAATCTGGTCGCAGGCATTGCAGAAGCGTGCCCATATCTCGTCGTTCTTCTCCACCGGCACGGGACCTATCTCGCGCCATTGTTCGCGCAGTGACTGCAGGTTCTTGAAGGCGGTGTTGATGGAGGGCTCCATGATAAGCTCTTCGGCTTTCTCGCAGAGCACCACTTTCTGTTCCATGTTGCGCTTGAGGTCGAGCATACGCAACTCCTTGCTGATGCGTAACTTGTCGAAAAGTTGCTCAACGAGGAAGTGGTACGACTGCCACAGGTTGTTCATCTCTGAACGCGGCACGTCGCCTATGGTTTTCCAACGCTCTTGTATGGCGTTGAAGCCGTCGTGCAGTTTCTTGATGTTGCCGTCGGAGTCAAGCAGGGTTTTGAGCTCGGCAAGTATTTCCTGCTTCTGCTTGAGGTTCTGTTGCTTCTGAGCCTCAACGGCATCAATGTGTTGCTGGCGTTTCTCGCGGTAGATGTTGTAAAGTTTGCGGAACTGCTGCGACACGGGGTCGTCGGGCTGTTCGTATTTGTCTTTCTCGCCGCCAGCGGCTATATACTCGTCGTAGGCTGCTTTGCGGAACTCTCTGTCGGCATTGGCAAAGAGGTTCTTGATCTGCGCTACGCGGTTTTTTATTGTTGTTATCTCATTCTGCAGCAACTCTTCGAGTTTGTCGACCAGTTGCTGACGGTCAAAGTTGGAGTAATCCTCTTCGGGCTCCACCCACTCTGCTTTTTCAGGCTGCTTGGCAGGCTCTTCGGTGGGTTGCTGAGCAGGCTCTTCGGTGGGTTGCTGAGCAGGCTCTTCGGTGGGTTGCTGAGCAGGCTCCTCGGCGGGTTGCTGGGCAGGCTCCTCGGCGGGTTGCTGGGCAGGCTCCTCGGTGGGTTGCTGAGCAGGCTCCTCGGTGGGTTGCTGAGCAGGCTCTTCGGTGGGTTGCTGAGCAGGCTCCTCGGTGGGTTGCTGAGCGGTTTCTTCTACAGGTTGTTGAACGGTTTCTTCCACAGACTGTTGGGTGTTTTCTTCCACAGGCTGTTGAGTGGTCTCTTCCATTGGCTGTTGAGTGGTCTCCTCAATGGGCTGCTGGGAGGTTTCTTTGAGTTCTTCCATTGTAAAATGTTTGGTTGAGATAACTCTATATTACTGGAATATAGATTGATAAATAAATATTGATTTGGTAGGTATCGAATGCAAAGATACAAAAAAATAGTGATTTATATATATAGGGCACCTCCAATAATCAAACTTAACATTGATTGCTATATAATTAATGATTATTTAATAATTGATTATCAGTCTATTGATTGATATTTTTAACGAATAATTTATGGAAATTAATGTTTTTTAGATGTAACCTATAGTTGTTGTGGATTTGCAATCAGTGTTTTTACAAAATTTGGGAATGACTTTGACACGTGCTCATTCACAATGTGTTGGTCTTTTGTGAGAATGGTAAATGCCATTATTATGCGGTGGTCGTTGTATCCGTTTATATTGCATCTGCAGTTGGGGGGCAGTCCGATTTTTGTATTGCCAGAATGTTCTACATATATATTGTCGCTGTCGGCTTTTGCCATATATCCCAAGGCAGAGAGGTTGCTTGCTATGGCTTCAATGCGGTTGCTCTCTTTTGTGGTTAGGGTGTGGATGCCCGACAGGTGTGTCTCTATGCCGAGGGCTGCTGCTGTGCAGGCCAGGGCGGGGGCTAAGTCGGGTGTGTCTATAAGGTTTGCATTCAGCTTTTTGATGTGTCTTCCGGTGGAGGTTATGACAACCCCTTCGGCTGTCTGTCGTGATTCAACGCCGAGTTGTTCGAATAGTGTCGCGGTTTGGCTGTCGCCTTGCAGCGACTCAAGGGTTAAGTCACGCAGTAGCAGTGTGGTGCCTGTGTGTGATGTGGCCACGGCTTGGTAGCAGAAAGCCGCCGAGCTCCAGTCTCGTTCCATCAGTTGCCAAAGGCTCTCGCAGTTGTAGTCTCCTTGCAGCACTGTTATTGTGTCGTCTGTGCGGTTCCATTCTATGCCCATCCGCTGCATCAGTTTGAGGGTCATTTCGATATACGGCTTGCTTGGATACTCTCCGTGGTTGGCTATCTGCAGGTTGAGTCCGCCTTTTATATAAGGTGCGGCGAGGAGCAGTGCGCTGGCATACTGCGAGCTTTCCGAGGTGTCGAGGTTTATGTCGTTGGCAAACAGGTTGGTGCCTGTTATGCGGCATGGAAGATAGTCTCGTTCTGCTTCAATGGCTGCACCGCCGTGCCTCAGGGCTGCGAGGAGCCCTTTCATGGGGCGTTGTCGCAGGCGAGTGTCACCGTCAAGGATATGTGTACCAGGGATTAAAGCAAGCAGTGCGGCCATGAAGCGTGCCGCTGTGCCGCAATTGTCGCAGTAGTAGGTCTCGGTGTCATCCGTTGTCGTTCTGGCGGTTGCTTCCAGTTGCTGCAACAGCCGGTGCAGCAGTATGCTGTCGTCGGCATAATAGCCGTCGTTGGGCAGCAGGGCTGGCAGCTTTCCAGCGAGGTGTTGTGCAACGAGCAGCCGGTTGACGATGCTTTTCGACCACGGTAGGGTGAGGCTATGCATCTATGTCGTAGTCCTTTATCTTGCGGTAGAGGGTGCGTTCCGATATGCCGAGTTCCGCGGCGGCTAATTTGCGTTTGCCGTTGTGTCGGGCCAGGGCTTTGATAATGGCTGTGCGTTCGCGCGAGGTGAGCGCAAGTGGCTCGTCGTCTATCACTTCCGACTCTTGAATCTCTTCATCCCAAGTGGGTTGCAGGTGTCCGCTGGGTTTGTGTACTTGCAGGTGCGTTATCTCGGGGGCTGCGCCGGCAGCGGTGGCGATAACGGCGTTGCTGTTGTCTATATGCAAGGTGTCGAGTTTTCCGCCCGCCATGGTGGCAACAAGGGTGCGAAGGTCTTGTATCTCGTTGCGCAACTCGTTGATCATCTGTCCCATGGAGAGTGCCTTGAGTAGCAGTTCGCGGTCGCTTATGGTGTCGGCGGTCTGGCTTGTGGTGCTGACTAGGGCCGGCATCTTCTCTTCGGGCACATATTGCAGGTAGCTGAGCAGTATGGCTTTGCTTATGTTGCGCTCCTGTTCCACCACGGCAATCTGCTCTGTTATGTTCTTGAGTTCGCGAATGTTGCCGTACCACGGGTAGTTCTTCAGGTACTCTTTGCCGTCTTCTGTCAGGCGTATGGGGATCATGCCGTAGCGCTCGGCCACGTCGGCGGCAAACTTGCGGAATAGCAGTGGTATGTCCTCTTTGCGCTCACGCAGGGGCGGTATGTAGATAGATATCTGGTTGAGGCGGTAGTAGAGGTCTTCGCGGAATTTGCCTTCGCGCACGGCTTTAAGTATGTCTATGTTGGTGGCAGCCACCACTCTTACGTTGACTTTGCGTGGCAGCGAGGCTCCCACCGGCGTTATCTCGCCGTTTTCAAGCACGCGCAGCAGTTTCACCTGTGTCGAGAGAGGCAACTCGCCCACCTCGTCGAGGAATATGGTGCCGTCGTGTGCCTCTTCAAAGTAGCCTTTGCGGTCTTTGTCCGCGCCGGTATAGGCTCCTTTCACATGTCCAAAGAGCTCGCTCTCAATGGTTCCCTCGGGTATGGCACCGCAGTTGACGCTCACAAGGCCTTGCCCTTTCTTGGCATTGCGTTGCAGGCTGTTGTCGTGTATTATATGCGAGAACACATCTTTGCCTACGCCGCTCTCGCCGGTGATGAGTATGGAGAGGTTGGTGGGAGCCACCTGCACGGCCTTGCTCAGGGCGAGCATCAGCCGTGGGTCGTCGCCAATGATGTTGTAGCGGTCTTTTATCTGTTGTATGTCCATGTTAGCAAATTACTCGGTTTAGTTTGGAGGCAATCTTGTTGCGTATTCCCTGGTATTGTATTTTTTTTGCAAGGAGAATGTCTATGTCGTCGGGGTTCGTAAGGGTTCGCAATTCGTCGTCGGTGTTCTTTATCTTGCGTTCTATGATGCTCAGTTTGTATGTGTTGATGGTTTCGTATACATCTGGCAGAAGCATCTCTTGTTCGGTGGGTATGTGCATGCCTTTCTCGCGCCACAGCTCGCTGAGCTTGTGCGGGTCTATCATGAGCGATATGGCGAGTTCGCTTATCTGCGGGTCGGTGGAGTTTACGAAGTAGCTGGCGTCTATCAGGTTGTTGTCGAGCAGGTTCTGTTGGTATATGTCGAATATGTATTTGCAGAGAGGGTTGCAGAGGGTAATATCGTCGTTGGCAAGCTCACCGATAACAAAGGCGGAGACATAGTATTCTTCGCAAGGGGCTTTGGGGTCGTCCGATGTGTTGACATTGATTATCCTGTCGCCATAGTTGAGTAGCAGCTGTATGATTTTAAGTTCGTTTTGGTCTATGGCCGACAGCTTCAGCCGTTCCAGTTCCTGCTCCTCGGTAGGGGCCACTCTGTTTGCCACCTGTTCGGCAGTCTCGCCTGTCGGCTGTTGAGTGTCGGGGTGTTCTTGTCCGTCACCGTTTGCGGAGTCCTGGGCAGCTGCGCCGGTGTCTGCATTCCGGGCAGCGTTGCGTTTGTTGGCCAGTATGGTCTTTGCCAGCTCGTTGCCCAGTGTCTGTTCGGGCATCTGCATCAGCGAGGCGCAGAGGGCTACGTACTCGGTGCGCTCCAGCATGTCGGGCACGAGGGCTATGGTGTTGATTATCTCGCGCACCGCCTCGGTCTTGCGTATGGGGTCGTTGCGGAAGCCTTCGGCCAATGTCTTGGTGCGGTATACTATGAAGTTGTCCTCGTGCTCGTCAAGGTATTGCTGCAGGGCGGTGGAGCCGTGTTTCTGGGCGTAGCTGTCGGGGTCGTCGTCGTCGGGGAAGAGCACCATGCTCACGTGCATGCCCTCTGCAAAGAGCAGGTCGGTGGCGCGGTTTGTGGCTTTGATGCCGGCTTTGTCGCCATCGTACACCACTGTGATGTTCTTGGTGTATCGTTTTATGATGCGTATCTGCTCCACGGTGAGCGAGGTGCCGCACGACGCCACAGTGTTGGTTATGCCCGACTGGTGCATCGACACCACGTCGATGTTGCCCTCTACGAGGTAGCATTTGTCGGCTCGCGTGATGCTGTTCTTGGCTTGGTAAATGCCGTATAGGGTGTGCCCTTTGTCGTAGATGTCCGAGTCGGGCGAGTTGACATATTTGGCAGCCTGTTTCTCTTTGGAGAGTATGCGTGCCGAGAATCCCAGCACGCGCCCGCTCACGCTGTATATAGGAAATACCACGCGCCCGCGGAAGCGGTCGTATTTCTTGCCGTCCTCTTTGAATATTGTGAGGCCGCTTTTTTCAAGCACCTGGTCGGAGTAGCCGTCGGCGCGGGCTTTAAGGGTGAAGTTGTCCCACTGCTCAAGGCAGTAGCCGAGGCCGAAAGCCTTTATTATCTCATCGCTCATGCCGCGCTGGTGGAAATAGCTGAGACCTATGTTTCTGCCATCCTCGTTGTTCCACAGCAGGTCGGCGAAATATTTCTGTGCGTATTCGGTTACGTGGAAGAGGGCGTCGCGCTCGTTGTTGCGTTCTATCTGCTCGTCGGTGAGCTTCTCCTCCTGTATCTCTATGTTATATTTGTTGGCAAGGTAGCGCAGTGCGTCGGCGTACGAGTAGCGTTCGTGCTCCATCAGGAAGGTGATGGCGTTGCCGGCTTTGCCGCAGCCAAAGCATTTGTAGATGCCTTTCGACGGCGAGACATAGAACGAGGGGGTCTTCTCGTTGTGAAACGGACAGCAACCTATGTGGTTGGCTCCACGTTTCTTGAGAGACACGAAGTCGCCAATGACGTCCTCAATGCGGACGGCATCCATTATCTTGTCCTTTGTCTCGTGGGTGATCAATGAGGGTTAAATGGTTATAAGGTTATGAGGTTGATGATTGCCCGTTTTATTTTGAAAAGCCTCGGAGAGGCTTACTCTCAACAGCCCCTGACAAGAAAATCTTATGATTTTCGCAGTCTGGGGTATCTATGTCTGCCCCGAAATGCGTCCGTGAAGGACGCGCTCTCATATCTGTCTGCACATTGCGGATAATCATATATTTATGGTGGTTATTGGTAGTTCGTTGGATTGCTTTTTTAGCCAGGTCATCTGTTTCTTGGCGTATTGCCATGTGTGGTTTTTTATCTGTTGTAAGGCATCGTCGAGCGACAGCCGTCCGTCTATGTAATCAAACAGCTCTTTGTATCCCACGGTGTTGAGCGGCTGCAGGTGGCGGTAGGGTAGGAGGGAGCGCACCTCGTTGAGCAGCCCGAGGTCCATCATCTGCTCCACGCGCCGCTCTATGCGTTGGCGCAGGTCGTCGCGGTTGCGCGACAGTTCAATGACGGTGGTCTCAAAATTTCTTGTGCCGCCCCCCTTGTCATGGGTTGAAAAACTGCTGTAGGGTTTGCCAGTGGTGAGGCACACCTCAAGGGCGCGTTGCAGCCTTGCGTGATTGGCAAGGTCCACCTGCCGGTAGTATTTGGGGTCGAGTATCTTGAGCTGTGAACGCAGGCTCTCAATGCCTTCGTCTCTAAGCTGTTGCTGTAGCGATGCACGCAGCTCGGGGGTGGGGTCTGGGAGGTCGGGCACTCCGCCGAGCAGTGCCTGTAGGTAGAGCCCCGAGCCGCCTACCGCCACCACCTCGTCGTGGTGCTGGTGCAGGTCGGCTATGATGTGCAGGGCATCCTGCCCGAAGTCGTAGGCGTTGTAGGGGTGTTGCACCGAGCGGCACGCCACAAGGTGATGTTTCACAGCCCTCAACTCGTCGGGTGTGGGGCGGGCAACGCCTATGTCAAGCTCTGAATACACCTGCCGTGAGTCGCACGACACAATCTCTGTGCCATGCTTGAGTGCAAGTTCTATGGCGTAGGCTGTCTTGCCCACGGCGGTAGGTCCTACTATGATTGTCAGGTGTTTCACTGTTGCTTGTCGGTTTCCACTGGTTTCAGTCCCAGCTTTTTTGCCTCGTCCAACATCATCTGCCACGCAGCTTCGCGGTCGTTGGGTATCACGCCGTCCAGTATGGCGTCTTTTATGGCGTCTTTTATAATGCCTATCTCGCGGCAGGGGCCAATGCCGAAGGTGGTCATGATGTCCTCTCCGCCTACCGGCGGCTGGAAGTTGCGTATGCGGTCGCGCTCCTCCAGCTCCACCAGCTTGGTGCGTACCAGCTGGAAGTTGGCGAGGAATCGCCTCACCTTGGCTTCGTCTTTCGACGTGATGTCGGCTTCGCAGAGGGTCATGAGGTCGTCAACATCGTCGGAGGCGTCGAACAAGAGACGTCGCACTGCCGAGTCGGTGACGCACTCTTCGGCAAGCACTATGGGTCTCAGGTGTAGCTGCACCAGCTTTTGCACGTAACGCATCTTGGCGTCCATAGGCAGCTTGAGGCGGCGAAATATGCGGGGCACCATCTTTGCGCCCCGGACCTCGTGGCCGTGGAATGTCCACCCCAGGTGCTCGTCGTAGCGTTTTGTGGCGGGCTTGCCAACGTCGTGGAGCAGTGCTGCCCAGCGCAGCCACAGGTCGTTGCTTTTCTCGGCAACATGGTCCACCACGGTCAGCGTGTGGTAGAAGTTGTCCTTGTGTGCGCGTCCGTCTACGCTTTCCACACCTTTGAGTTGTGCTATCTCGGGCAGTATGACCTGCATGAGGCCGCTGTTGTAGAGCAGTTTGAGTCCCACCGACGGCTTGGGGGAGAGCAGTATCTTGTCGAGTTCGGTGGCTATGCGCTCCTGCGACACTATCGACATACGGCTTGTGTTGGCTTTGATAGCCTCAAAAGTGTTGGGGGCGATGGTGAAGTTGAGTTGCGAGGCGAAGCGTATGGCGCGCAGCATGCGCAGGGGGTCGTCGCTGAAGGTTACTATGGGGTCGAGCGGCGTGCGTATGATGCCTTGGTCAAGGTCGCGTATGCCGCCAAACGGGTCTATCAGTTGCCCGAAGTTGTTGGCGTTCAGCCCTACAGCCATGGCGTTGATGGTGAAGTCTCGTCGGTTCTGGTCGTCCTCAAGGGTTCCGTTTTCCACTATGGGTTTGCGGCTGTCGCGTCGGTACGACTCTTTGCGGGCCCCCACCATCTCTATCTGCCACACGGTGTCGTCGTTGCGGTAGTTGAACGAGGCTGTTCCGAAGTTGCGAAACACATGGACCTGTTTGTCGGGACGTATGGCGTGAGCCACCTCCAGCGCGAGGTCTATGCCGCTGCCGAGGCACACTATATCGATGTCGGTGCACGGCCGTTGCAGGAAATAGTCGCGTACCACGCCGCCCACCGCGAAAGCCTGCACTCCCATGCGGTCGGCAGTCTCTCCAATGAGCTGATATATAGGATTGTCAAGTCTTACGTCCATAAGCCTCTTTTCTTATCGGAGCATTCGTAGCAATAACAAATGAATTCATAAATGCCATTTAAGGGCAAAATAAATTTTGGTATGACATTTAGCAATCATTATCACAATCATTTGTCGAAGTCTTTGGTATATGCCACGGCTCCGTTCTCGTCCAAAAACTCCCACGTACCTGCCCGCTTGCCGCCTATGTATGCTCCGTGGTAGTAGGGCACACCGTTGTCGCGGTACACGGTGTAAAGGCCGTTGAGCACTCCGTCGGCATATATAGCTTCGGTCTGGGGCTGTCCGTTGGGGTAGAAGAAGGTGCAGTGTCCGTTGGGTTGCTTGTTGAGCGTAAAGCCGTGGTATCTAATGCTGTAGTCCTCGTAGAAAAGGTACACCTCGCTCTCTGAGCCGTAGTGGTAGCTAACTCCGGCAGGTATATGTTCGTCGAGCCATTCAACCTTTACGGAATCCGTCTTGCCGGGTGCCAGCTCCTTGCCGTCGGCACTCCAGAATTGGTAGTTGTAGCCGTCGGGGTGCTTGTCGTCGAAACTCACCTTGCCAAATGGTTTGCCCGAGGGGTAGTTGTATAGCCATTCGCCTGCTGGTTTGCCATCGCTGAAGTGCTTCTCCCAGCGCGTGTTGCCGTTGTCGTAGTAGGCTCGCTCGCCCACAATCAGGGGCTTGTCGCCCTTGCCCTGCAACAGGTATGCCAGTTTAGGCGACCCGTTGGGGAAGGTCTGCACAACCTCTTCCTGGTAGTTGTTGCAGCCGGCGGTGAGTAGCAGGACCGCTGCCGCTATGGTCAACTTGAAATATGATATTAATCCGTGTCTCATGTTTCTGTGTTTTTTCACAGTGCTAAACCTTCTGCCGGACTTGGCAGGGGTGAATTTGGTGTCCCACCAAAAACGGAAAAAACCGCAGTGTTATTGTGTCTGTTGGTATTTTTTTGGCGCATAATCGCTTTATATAAATATAATTGTTTATATTTGCAATTTGAAACATTGTATCAGAACAACTAATATTATCTCAATATGGTTCACAATTACAGTAAATTACAGTCATTTGCAGTGGTCTCGGCTTTAGCCCTTGTTTTGACCATGTCGGTTCCTGCTGCGTCGCAGACGGTAACAACATTGCAAGACTACAATTTCAGTACAGGTGTCGACGCCTCCAAGTGGATACCGCTCACTAACCCGACAGTTATCAGGGCAAACACTTATGAAGACGACTACGGCTATTCTTTGCAGCCAATAGGCTTTACCTTTAATTTCGTTGGGGTTGATTACACCCAGTTCTCAACAAAATCCAATGGTGAAGTAAAACTGGGACCACCTCAGTGTTCAAATTATAGCCCGTATTCTCAGCCTTTCAGCTCTTCCAATGCCAATAGCAATGCGCCTAAAATCATAGGTATAGGCAAAGATTTGGCTGTTACAAACGGTGGTTATATCCGGTATCAACTTTTTGGAACTGCGCCGAGCCGTATTCTTGTAGTGGAGTTTAAAATGCCGCATCATTATAGTCCTTCTTCAAATACACCTGATTTGAATTGGGAAGTCCAACTTTTCGAGACTTCCAACAAGGTTCAGATTGTCTATTCCAGTGTTGTGCCGAGCACATTGCCAACACCAGGTTTTCAGGTCGGCATGTGTATTGATGCCAACGATGTTGTAACAGTTAATCCAATAACCCACACCATTTCTTATGGTACAACATCAACGGTATATCCTAACGTGTGGCCAGGTGCCAACCGCTACTACACTTTCGAGGTCAACTGTCCTGCACCTACCCAGTTCACCGCCTCCAATGTCACCCACAACTCCGCCGACTTCTCGTGGGTCGAGATAGCCGGTGCCACCCGTTGGCGCTACACCGTAACTCCGCCGCTCCCCGGCGTCACATATCCGCGAGCCCAGAGCCGCAACCCCTTCACACTTACAGGCCTTCAGCCCAACACCGACTACACAGTGTGCCTCGAAAGCCGCTGCGATCCAACAGCCTATCCAGCCAACAGCTACAGTGAGCCGGTATGCGTAACATTCCATACCGACTGCGCCCCTATAGCAACATCCAGCCTGCCCTACACCGAGAATTTCGACAGCTACGACACCGTGCCCAACGCCACACTGGGCCCATGTCTGTATAAGTACTTCTACGACCACGGCACTTACACCCGCGACAGCTTCCCCTATCCCGTGGCAAATCCCCATGCCGGCAACAGTGGTCGCTCCATGGTTTTCTACAGCGAGGGACAGCAGATAACCAGCTACCTCGCTCTGCCGACTTTTGCCGACCCCGTCAACACACTCGCTGTAACTTTCGACCTCTACCGCTCCACAATGGCCTACTTGGACTATGGCTCCATTCAGGTTGGCGTGATGACCGACTACAGCGACCTCTCCACCTTCACCCCCGTGCAGGTGGTGCAGATTCCGGCAGCCGGAGAGTGGCGCACATACGAGGTGCCCCTGCGCGCCTATACCGGCGCCGGCCGCTACATAGCGCTGCGCGCCACTGCAGGCGACAGCAACTACGTCTATCTCGATAATCTGAGTGTCAACATCGCCCCTACCTGTACTGCTCCGCAGGACCTCACGGTATCCACTCTGCTCGACAATTCCTTTATCCTCACCTGGACCGAGCGCGGTACCGCAACCCTCTGGGAGGTGGAGTACGGCTCTCGCGGCTTTGCACGCGGAACAGGTACGCGCCGCATTGTCAATACCACAAGCTGCCAAATCACAGGCCTCAATGCCAGCACCGCCTACGATGTCTATGTGCGTTCTATCTGCGGCGCGGGCGATACCAGCAACTACAACAATCGCACCGTAACTACGGCCTGCGCTCCCATACCACATAGCGCACTGCCATACGTTGAGCCGTTTGACAGCTACCCTGCACGCCCGCTCACTCGTATCGACCCATGTTGGCACACCGGCACCAGCTATCCTTCGGGCTTCCCGACGCGTGTGACGACCACAGCAACCATTCCAAGTTATAACGGCAGCTACTCTTACCAATTCAGGGGCGATGCCAACAACTACAGCTATGCAGCCCTGCCTCTCTTTGCCGACAATGTCAGCACACTTATGTTGTCGTTCATGATGCGCAAGGCTCCTGGCAGCAACTCCGACAACGGTGTGGTGCGCATAGGTGTCATGAGCGACCCTACCGACTTCAACACCTTCCAGCTGGTGCAGACGTTGAGCGTTACATCGAGCGACTGGGAGTCGTTCGACGTGCCGCTCACAACCTACAGCGGCAGCGGACGCTACATCACCATCGCCTCGGGCAATACCGGCTACGGCAATACATATATCGACAATGTGGAGGTCTCGTCGGCTCCCAGCTGCCTGCGCCCCCAGCTTACCAGCCTCAGGGCATCGGCTGTGCTTGGCAACAGTGCCACCATCACATGGCGGCAGCTCAACCGCACCAACATGTGGTATGTCGAATACGGCATATCAGGAGCCCCCTCTTACACCTATCGCGCCATGAGCGTCTCCACACCGGTGGCCTACCTCACAGGGCTCACGCCCGACACCACCTACACCGTCTTGGTGCGAGCCATCTGCGGCTACGGCGACAGCAGCGCCGCCGTATCTTTCAACTTCCGCACGGGCTGCACCCCAATACCGCACAGCCAGCTGCCTTTTGTCGACGGTCTGGAGAACTATGCAAATAACCCCCGTCCCACGCCATGCTGGCACTACGGTACCAACCAGGCTGCCAACTCTCATCCTAAAGTCGAGAACCGCGCAGCCATAACAGGTAACAGGGGCTTGACATTCCTTGCCTCCGACACGCTGTACAGCTACGTCACATTGCCCGAGATAGCCCCCCCGCTGCAAAACCTTCTGGTCTCTTTCCAGGTCAAACGTGAACTTTTGCCATCTTCAAGCAACAGCTCACACATTTATCTGGGCGTGATGCCCGACCCCGAGGACTACAGTACCTTTATACGTGTTGCCGACATAAATGATCATACCACCACTGCTCAGTCCTATTCCATGATGCTCAACCGCTACAGCGGTCCGCAGGGCTGTATAGCCATAGTCTCTGCCGACGCTTTGCGTGGCGGAGCTCTCAACTACACCTTTATCGACGACATACGGGTCGAGCCGCCACGCTGCCCAATGCCCGACTCGCTCTTCGTGTCGGTGGGCGACAACTACGCCGATGTGTCGTGGACCGAACTCGGCAGCGCCACCCGTTGGGCTGTGGAGTACGGTCAACCTGGTTTCGCCCGCGGCACGGGCACACGCCGCGTGGTCAACGACACCAGCTACCGTATCACCGGCCTTACGCCAGCCACTACCTACGACATCTATGTAGCCTCCATCTGCGGGCCGCGCGACACAAGCACCTACCGCTTATACACCTTTACCACGGCATGCGCTGAAATCGACAGCAACCGCATGCCGTATACCGAGAATTTTGAAGGGTACACATCGTCAGATCCGCGCCAATATTATACAATCACAATTCCCTGTTGGCACCGCGGTTACTATCTGCCGTCTACTGGTTCGTTGGTTTACGATGCCAGCGCATATTATCCGCAGATAGCAGACAATGCCGGTTGCAACAGCCGGAAAGGCTATGTGCTCATCTCGGGCAACGATGGTAGCTATTCCTATTTCACATTGCCGCTCTTCCAGCTCAACGTCAACCGTCTGATGATCGAGTTCAAGTGCAAGTCGTCTGTCTCCACCTCCTCCCCCTTGGTAGTCGGTCTCTCGCCCGACCCCTATAACCTCGCCAACTTCGACACCGTTAAAGTCTTCCGAAATCTCTCCATGCAGTGTCAGGACTATATGTTCTGCATACACCGCCATTCCCCACAGAACCGCTATGTGGTGTTTATCTCCGACCGCCAGCGTACCGATGCAGGCAACCAGACTATCACAATCGACGACATCCGTGTGAGCCCCAAGCCTACCTGTCCTGGCATTATCGACATAAACCTCGTGTCGCGCTCCTACCATAACGCAATAATCACTTGGGACGACCAGCCTGACATTATCGACGGTCACCCTGCATCCTATGAACTCATAATAAACAATTTTACCGGTATCCAGCGAGATACTTTCTATACCTCCAACCGCTATTTCGCATTCTCCAACCTCTATCCCAACGACAATTACACCGTAAATATTCGCGCCAATTGCAGCAGCACAGACAATGGCGCATGGGCTACCTTCCAATTCCACACACAGGACAACCTCTGCCACTCCGAAATAGCTACCCCGACCAACCCCACACAGTACCTCCCCGTCAACAATCCAGCCAACTACTCGTTGACGCAACAGCTCTATCGCCCCAACGATGTTGGGGGGGCAGGCTATATCACCAATATTGCATTCTACAGCACAGCGGCACAGTCCGCCAAGACCAACTGCGTTGTCTATATGGGGCACACCACCGACACCACTCTCGACCGCATGCTCCCGCTAAGCGGAATGCAGCAGGTCTATAGCGGTCCGCTCACCACGCTGGCAGCCGGTTGGGACACTCTCATTCTGTCAAATCCCTTTGCCTACAACGGCAGTGAGAGCCTCGTGATAGCTGTGGTCGACAACTCTGGCGTCAGCGACCCGTCGGGCGCCAACTGGTACTCGCATCCGGCAGTCAATATGTCGCTCTCCTGCTACAACAACAATTCGCCATACAACGGTGCCCCCTCGGGTACTGTCAACCGCCACAACTTCCGCAGCAACATCAGGTTTATCTTCAACTGCTACACTCCTCCCTGTCTGCCTCCCAATGTCTATGTGGCTCGTGTCACCGCCGACACCGCCGAGATAGTGTGGGGCGCTGGCAATGTCGAGACGGCTTGGAATGTTGACTATCGCAAGCGTGGCGAGACCAACTGGGTCACCGCCGCCTCGGGCACCACCACGCGGGCTTGTACCATCGCAGGACTCGACAGCAGCTGCACCTACGATGTGCGTGTGACCTCGCTCTGCTCCAACAACAGCTCCTCGTCGGTCATCTCGCGCTTCAACACCCTCTGCCGCCCAATTCGCACTTTGCCCTTCGTTGAGAATTTCGAGAGGTACGATGCCGACACGGCAGCCACGCTCGACCCCTGCTGGACTAAGTACTATGTCGACGGCGCCACTTTCAGGCAGACCAACTATCCCTATCCCACCTCTGACTACGCCTATTCGGGCTCCAATTCGCTCTACTTCTTCTGCAACGGTGTCAACCGCTACAGCTACGTGGCACTGCCCGAGTTTGGTATGCCCGGCAACCAGTTGCAGGTCTCCTTCAAGGCTTTCCGCAGCAACAACGAGAACGCCAACGGCTACATCTCTCTCGGTCTTATGTCCAACCCCGACGACTTCTCCACTTTCCGTACCCTCCAGACATTCCATCTTGAGAACAGCGGCGTCTGGACCTCGTTTGACCTCGACTTCGCCAACACTGCCGACACTAACCATTTCATCGCTTTTGTTGCCTATGCCACATCGGGCAACAACTACATCCGTATCGACGACATAATGGTTACGCCGACTCCCACATGTCCCCGCCCAATCAACTTCAATGTCTTTAATATAACCGACACTTCGGCCACCTTCACATTCATGGATCGTGCCGGCGCGTCGCGCTGGTCGCTCGAATACGGTCCCGCGGGCTTTACCGAGGGTACGGGTGCAGTGGAGTACATCACCGCACTCCCCGCCACCCTCACCACGCTGAGCCCCAACACCCACTACGACGTCTATCTGCGTGCTCACTGCGCTGTCGACGACAGCAGCACCACCACCCTCATCTCATTCACCACCGAGTGCAGCGGCCTCACGCCTGCCGACTTGCCCTATCGTGAGAATTTCGACAGCTATGCCTTTGGTGGTACAGCCTCCATCAGCCCCTGCTGGAAGAAAGGCACCAACTACACCTCCGCCACCAACCTCTACCCATACCCCGAGCAGATGTTGCGCGGTTCCGACAGCACCAATGCCCTCTTCTTCTCTGGCTCCACCAACAACTACAGCTATGCCGCCATGCCAAGCTACAGCGGCAACATACGCGACCTCATGGTCTCCATGAAGCTCTACAAGCCCTCCACCTCGGGCCGCTATGGCTACCTTCGTATCGGTGTCATGACCAATCCTGCCGACTTCAACACATTCCAGGAGGTCGCCACCATCTATGCTGTCAACGCCGCAACATGGGAAAATCACGAGGTGAGTCTTGCCGCCTATACCGGCACGGGTCGCTATATAGCCTTCGCGTCGGACAACATCAGCTCCTGCCTCACCTATGTCGACGATATAGTTGTGGACCGCGCCCCGTCGTGCATGCGTCCCTACAATGTCTATGCCACCGCCGTCACCGGCAACTCCGTATCCCTTACATGGAGCGACAACGCCTACTCACCCCTTGGCTGGGTTGTCGAGGTGGGTCGCAGCGGCTTTATGCCGGGTCACGGCATGAAGCTCGGCACCACTACACAGTCGATAACGGTCAATGGCCTTGCTCCGCAGACCAACTACGATGTCTACGTCTACACCCGTTGCAACGGCACCGACACCTCTGCCGCCAGTCAGCTCTACAGCTTCACCACCGGCTGCGGTGCCATACGTCACAGCGACCTTCCCTACACCGAGACTTTCGACAGCTACGCTACAGGCGCCGGCGCATCCATCAACAGCTGCTGGACCAAGTCCTATTACAACGGACTCTTCACTAGCCGCAACTACCCCTACCCGGTATCCACCAACGCCTACACCGCTCCCAACAGCTTCCTCTTCTATGCTGGCGACAGCACCTACTACGCCTATGCCATACTTCCCGAGTTTGAGGATGCCGTCTCCGCTTTGCAGCTCCGCTTCAAGATGCAGACCAACGACCTCGCCGAAGGCACCCTCAAGGTTGGCGTCACCAATTCGCGCAGCGGCAATGCGCAGGACTTCGCAGGCTTCACGCCTGTCGCTACCATAGCCTGCACCGAGGCCGACGCATGGCAGGAGAAGACAGTGAACTTCTCCAGCTACGGTGGCACGGGCTACATCATGTTGCTTTACCGTCCCTCTTCGTCGGGTGCCAACGTCTTTGTTGACGACCTCGTTGTGGAGCCTGCAACCTCGTGCAACGCCCCCGACGCCCTCTATGCCGAGTCGCAGGAAACATCCGCCACAGTCCACTGGACTCCTGCCGCAGGTAGCACCGTTACCCGTTGGCTTGTCGAGTACGGTCAGCAAGGATTCCTGCCAGGCATGGGAACACGCACCACAGTGTCCAACGACACCAGCTATACCATAACGCAGCTTGCCGCAGGCTCCTTCTACGATGTATACGTCAGCGCCCTCTGCGGCACACGCGACACCAGCCCGTCGCTGCTCGTGAGTTTCAGCACGCAGTGTCCGGCCCTGCCTCATTCCGCCTTGCCTTACTCCGACGACTTTGAGAGCTATGCCACCGGTACCGCCGCAGGTATCAACCCCTGCTGGCAGCGCTACAGCAACTACACCACCGGCAACTACCCCTACGCCACGGCTGCCGTGGCCTATGCAGGGTTCCAGTCCCTGGCTTTTGTCGCCGACACACAGCACTACTGCTATGTGGTGCTGCCTCGCTTTGTCGACACCGTGACGTCGCTCGAACTCTCCTTCCGCCTCCGTCGCTCCGCCGTGGGCATGAGCGGCACTGTGGTGGTGGGCGTCATGGATGTGGCTTCGCAACGCTCCACGTTCCACCCCTACCAGTCGTGTACTCCCGCAGGGGTGGGCACCGACTTCGAAGAGGTTACCGTCGACTTCTCGGCCTATTATGCTACAGGCCACCAGATAGCGCTCATGATGTACGAGGGGGCAGACAACGCCGCCTTCGTCGACAATATAGTGGTGCGCACCATCCCCAACTGCCAGCGTCCGGTCAACATAGTGGTCACCGACCTCCAGAGCAATCAGGCCGGTTTGGCTTGGGATCGCGGCACCGCTTCGTCGTGGCGTGTCGAGTATGGCCGCAGCGGCTTCACGCGTGGTCATGGCATTATTGTCAACACCTCGTCGCCCTCCATCTCCATCACGGGCCTGCAGCCCTCGTCCACCTACGACCTCTACGTCCGCTCCACCTGCAGCGCTTCGGACACCAGCTACTTCTCGCATATAACCTTCACCACCTCCTGCGCAGCCATCGCCCATGCCGACCTGCCTTATAGCGAGTCCTTCGAGGGCTACGGCACCACCTATTCGTCCATTATCAACCAGTGCTGGTACAAGCAGTACTTCGATGGCACGGTGTTTACCACCAGCGGCTACCCCCACGCCGCCGTAGTGGCCTACAGCGGAAGCCGCAGCCTTGAGTTCCGCTCCAACACCGCCGACGGCACCTTTGGCTATGCCGTGCTGCCCGAGTTTATCGACAGCGTCAACCAGCTTGAGCTCTCCTTCCGTATGAGCCGCGCCACGGTTACATCGGCTAGCCGTATAAAGGTTGGTGTCATCACCAATCCTACCGACATAACGACCTTCCATCTGGTTGCCGAGCTCTGCTCCCCGCAGACCTCCTCCTCCTTCGACCTCTACAATGTCTCCTTCGCCCCCTATTCCGGTCCCAACGGGCGCATTGCCCTGCTTGCCGACCTCGACGCAGGCGACAACAATCTCTATGTCGACGACGTGGTGGTGTCGGCTGTCGACATCTGCCCGCAACCGGCCAACATAGTGATCTCTGCCACCAGCACCACTGCCAGCGTGAGCTGGACAGCCATAGGCTCCACCTCCCACTGGACGGTTGAGTACGGTCCCTCCGGTTTTGTCTATGGCACGGGCACACGTGTCACCGACAGCACCGGCAGCGTGTTGCTCACCCAGCTGCAACCCTCCACCACCTACGACCTTTATATATACACCCTCTGCAGTTCGGGTGTCAACAGCACTCCGCTGCATACAACGTTTACCACAGCCTGCGCTGAGATAGCCACCGTGTCGCTGCCCTATATAGAGAACTTCGACAGCTATGTTGCAGGTGTCGGACAAAGCATCTCCCCCTGCTGGTACAGGGCCTACTACAATGGTACCTCGTTTATCACCACCTCCTATCCCTATCCCTCTGCCGACTGTTCCGTGGTGACCGGTGGCAAGAGCCTTGCTTTCTACGCAGTCTCCAACACCACCACACCGTCGGCGGCCACCTACAGCTATGCTGTGTTGCCGCTCTTCGAGAGTCCGCTCTCCGATCTCTCCTTCTCCTTCAAGGCTCTCCGCGGCTCCGAGCAGGAACCCGGCCGCCTTGTGGTGGGTGTCATGTCCAACCCCACCGACGCTTCGTCGTTCGACACCATAGGCTTTGCCAACATCTCGCAGATTGGCCAGTGGGAGGAGTTCTACTTCACCTTCGACAGCGTGCCGTCCAACAAGCGCTACATAGCTATCTTCAACCACGGCAACGGCATGGCTTCGAGCCTTGTCTATGTCGACGAGGTGCGTGTCCGCAGGGCATCGCCATGCGCCGACATATACAACCTCCACGCCGATGCGGTCTCTATGCGCTCCATAGTAATATCGTGGAATGTCTCCTCGGAGGCCAACGTCTCCAGCTACAGGCTGCGTCTTATCGACCAGTCGGGCTCCGATCGTTCATTCTCCTCCAACCAGCGCAACTATATCTTCGACAACTTGGTCGAGAATTCGCAGTACACCATACTGGTGGCGGCCTACTGCGGCAGCAACGGCCCGTGGGATACCCTCAGGGTGCGCACAGGCTACTGGCCCTGCGTTACCGAGGTTGGCACAGCCGACACTTCGTCCGATGTCTTGCCCGTTTCGTTCAACAACTACTACTCGGCTTCGCAGCAGCTCTATCTCGCGTCCGAGATTGGAACGGCAGGCACCATCAACGCTATTGCCTACTACTATATCGGCTCTTCGCCCATGACAGCCAAGACCAACTGCTCTATCTACTTTATGCCCACATCGCAGCAAAGCATCAACTCCTTCACCGGCCTCAGCAGCGCCCAGCTGGTCTACAATGGCAGCATCAACGCCACGACTCATGGTTGGCACCGCATTGAGTTCTCGTCGCCTTATATATATAATGGTACCGATAATATATTAGTAACCGTCATCGACAACTCTGGCGACGCCGAAGGCAATGTGTCGGCCTTCCGTACCACTCTGGTCAACGGCAGGGCTCTTTACGCTGTCTCCGATACCGGTGCACTGCCAAGCATTCAGCGTGTGCCCGTAATGCACTCCAATCAACTCAACCAGGTGCAGTTTGTCAAGGCTTGCACCGCCTCGGGCTGCGTGGCACCCTCGCTCGCAGTGCTCTCCACCGCCACCGACAGGGTGTCGCTCGCTTGGACCCGTGGCAACAGCGAGTCCTCGTGGCGCATCGAGTATCGCAATGCCGACGACACTGTATGGACCACCTTCAACCCCAACATAACACAGACCACCGCCACCGTCACAGGCCTCACGGCAGGTACAGACTACCAGTTCCGCGTGCTGGCCAACTGCACAGGCGCCCAGGCCGCCGACACTGCAACGGCCTCCACCACTTGCTCGCCAATCGCCTCTCTCCCGTATAGTGAGAATTTCGACAGCTATAACTCCGCCGTCGATGCACGCATCAGCGGCTGCTGGGATAAGTATTTCTTCAACGGCGCCACCGCGTCGACCAACAACTACCCCTATCCCACGTCGGCATTCCGCTACGGCTCCAGCGGCAACGCGCTCCGCTTCCATGCCAGTGCCACGGAATATAGCTATGCCGTCCTGCCCGAGACCAACGTGCCCGCCTCGTCGCTCGCTGTGTCGCTCAAGGCTTTTGCCACCACTCAGGGCGAAGGCCGCTTCAGCATAGGCGTCATCACCGACCCCGCCGACCTCGCCACCTATACCCCCTGCGGCAGTTTCCAGGTCTCCGAAGTCAACCAGTGGCAGTCGTTCAGCCTCTCGCTCTCTGCGGCGGGCAATGGCCGTATCGCAATAGTTGCCGCCACAGGCGCTGAATGCAATCTGTATATCGACAACGTGGTTGTCATGCTTGCAGCTTCTTGCCCGGCACCCGACTCGCTGGTGATAGCAAGTGTCACCTCCAATAGGGCCACCTTCTCGTGGCGCGAGAATGGCACCGCCCGCCAGTGGCGCGTAGAGTATGGCCCGCAAGGCTTTGTGCCCGGCACAGGTACGCCGACAACAGCCTCCACCAATACCAACTTCACCCTGAACGGGCTCTCCGCCAATACCGTCTACGATGTATATATCCGCGCCCTGTGCGCCACCAACTCCTACAGCGCCCCCTTGGCAGGTTCTCTCTACACCGACTGCTCGGCCATAACCGCTGCCGACCTGCCCTATAGCGACAACTTCGACAGCTATGCCTCTAGCGCCGATGCCGACATCAACACCTGTTGGCGTCGCGGCGGCAATGTGGCAGGTGGCGTCAAGCCCTACATCACCACCACCGCCGCCTCCTCGGGTGCCAATGCGCTCTGCTTCGACGGCTCCGACAGCCGCTACTGCTATGTCGCTCTGCCTCGCTACGACGGCACGGTCTCTCAGGTCGGACTCTCTTTCGACCTCTACCGTCCTGCCGACGGCTTGCACAACGGTACCGTTCTTGTTGGTGTCATGACCGACCCGTCCGACCCCTCTACCTTCCAGCTTGTCCGCACAGTCTCCGCGCTCTACACCGGCCATTGGGAGACCTACGACGTGGAGTTCGCCTCCTATCGTGGCACAGGCCGCTATGTGGCAGTATTCGCCAACAACAGCTCGGCTTCGCAGGCTTCTGCCATAGTCGACAACATGCAGCTGCGCCTTACCCCGTCCTGCACGCGTCCCACCAGCCCTGTGATACTCTCCGCCTCGGCTCACAGCGCCACCGTCAGCTGGGTGCAGCAGTATGGCAGCCCCTCTTCGTGGCAGATAGAGTACGGTCCCACGGGCTTCACTGTCGGCTCGGGTACCATAGTCACTTCTTCGACTACAAGGGTCAACCTCACGGGTCTCAGCGCCGACTACGACTACGATGTCTATATCCGCGCCGTCTGTGGCTCCTCGTCGACCAGTGAGCCGGCCTATATACGCCTAAGCACACAGTGCGGCACCATAGGCCACAACGAGCTGCCCTACACCGAGAATTTCGATGCCTATGCCGCAGGCCCGACAGTTCCTATCAGCCCCTGCTGGTACAAGGTCTACTACACCGGCGTGAGCCAGTTCAACTCCTATCCATATCCCACCGGCGACGTGGCCTCCTCGGGTCTCCGCAGCCTCTGCTTCCACAGCACCGCAAGCTACTACAGCTATGTGTCGCTGCCAGCTTTCGAGGACAGCCTCAAATCCCTTGCCGTCAACTTCAAGCTCCGCAAGACCTCGGCCGCCAATAGCGGCAAGCTGCTCGTCGGCGTAGTGCCCGCCCCGTCCGACTATGCCAACTTCGTCCTCGTCGACTCCGTGGCTCCGCGTCCCGACAACATCTCGGGCTGGCAGCGCTATGCCGTCTATCTCGACAATTACACAGGTCCCGAGGGCTTCATCACCCTGCTCTGCGACCGTGGTGAGGACAACACTCTCTATGTCGACGACCTCAATGTCGATGTTATACCGAGCTGCCCGCAGCCGCAGCATTTCACGGCTACCACCGGCGCCGACACCGCCAACCTCCATTGGACCAACTACAACAACTACAGCTCTCTGGTGCTCGAATACGGTTTCCGCGGCTTCCAGCCGGGTACAGGTATCCGCGTGCCGCTTGCCGCCACCGATACAGCGGCGACGCTCCGCAACCTCCGCGAGGGTACCGACTACGATGTCTACCTCCACGCTGTCTGCTCGGCGACCGACAGCAGCCTCGACGCCTACGCCTACTTCACCACCGACTACATCATCTGTCCCATGCCGATAGTTTCAACCTTCGAGGATTCCACCGACAACGAGCGTTGGCATTTCTCCAACACTCTCTCGGGCAACCGCTGGGTTGTAGGCTCCAACGCCCATAACGGCGGCGGCCACGGGCTTTATGTCTCCAACAACGACATCGTCAATAACTATAACACCGATACCGCCACTGCTGTCTATGCATGGCACACCGTCTACCTCGATGCCCCCGGCACCTACCTTGTCAATTTTGACTGGCGTGGGGTAGGAGAGGGGACCGACGACTACCTGCGCGTATTGCTTGCCCCGATGAGCGACCCGCTCGTCGCTGGTGAACTCTACAGCGGCCTTACGGCTGTGACTACCCCCACAGGCTGGTACGCTCTCGACGCAGGCCAGACACTCTCCGGCGCTCAGCAATGGCAGCATGTCGACCTCCGCGCCCAGGTCAACGCCTCGGGCAACTACCGCATCATCTTCGCTTGGGTCAACAATGCCACAGGCGGAACCCAGCCTCCGGCAGCTGTCGACAACCTGCTCTTCCGTCGCATAACCTGCTTCGAACCCACCAACTTCCAGGCTGTCTCGACCTCCGCCAACTCGGCGACTCTCAGCTGGACGCCCGGCGCCAACGAGCCCCAGTGGCTTATCCATGCCGTGCCTCTCAGTGGCGGCTACACCGACCTTTGGCAGACGGCTAACACCAACTCCAACTTCGTCCTGACGGGTCTTATGCCAAGTACTCTCTACGAGGCCACCATCTACAGCTACTGCGGAGGCTCCGACACCTCGTTTGCCGGTCCCACCATACGCTTCACCACCTCGTGCGGCACCCTCGTGGCACCCTTCTACGAGAATTTCGAGAGCTACAACCACGGCATCTCGGCCTCGCTCTCCGCTCCCTCGGAGTACCCCAACCACGACCTTATACCTTGCGCCGACTACATCAACATGAGCCGCTCGCGCGCCTCGTTCCCGCATGTGTTTATCACATCCGCACCGCAGGCTATCGACGGCAAGTCGCTGCTCTTCGTCTCCAATAGCGAGACAACGCCGGTCTATATGGTGTTGCCGCGTTTCGACGTGCGCCTCGACTCGCTTAGCATTGTCTTCCAGTATCTCAACACCGACACCTCCACGGGTACCTTCACCCTCGGCTACATCCCCTCCAACGGCACCGTTGCCGACTTTGTCGCTCTGCGCCAACTGCCGCGTAGCGCCACGGCACGCCGCCTCTCCTACAACTTCAGCAATGCTATGCTTACCGATACCAACAGCCGCATTGCCATCCGTCTGGTCTCCAATAACCCTGCGGCCTACAACTTCATCGACAACCTTGCCGTTACCCTCGGCCCCGACTGTCGTCGCGTAGTGGCCATCAATGAGTTGTATGCAGGCGACTCTGTCATAGCCCTCGACATAACTTCCAACGGCGGCTCCGAATGGCTCGTCGAGTATGGCGCCAGCGGCTTCACACGCGGCAGCGGCAACTTCCTCCGCACTGCCACCACAAGTCCGGTTATCAGTGGACTCTCGCCCGATATGAGCTACGATTTCTATGTCTACACTCTCTGTATGACCGGCGACACCGCTGAGCACCTCATGGCTACGTTCAGCACTCTTTGCAGCCCGTCGGCAACGCCCTTCGCCGAAGGGTTCGAGTCTCCACAGGCTCCTCATTGCTGGTTGGCTCCTTCGGTGCCAGGTGCTGCGTGGAGCTTCCGCTCCAGCCTGGGCTCTGTGCGTCCTCACGACGGCAGCTACATGGCCTGCTTCTCCGCCTCGCAGCCCGACAGCTCGGCAATGCTCATCTCGCAGATGGTCGACATCACCTCCACCCAGAACCCCACTCTTGTATTCTGGTATGCAATGCCTTCGGCAGCAAGTTCAGATAAGTTCAACGTCTACTATCGCACCACCTACACCTCGCCGTGGACGCTGCTCGACAGCCTCACGGCTGCAGTGCCCAACCAATGGGAACGCGTTGTGCTGTCGTTGCCCTCCGCCTCGCTGCGCTACCAGATAGCCCTCGAAGGTGTGGGCGCCAACGGCGGCGGCATCTGCGTCGACGGCCTCTGGATCGACACACTGCCGTACTACAACATCCATGCCGTGCCCAACGATTCGGTGCGTGGCTATATCTCCGGCACGGGTCGCTACAGCCTCGGCCAGCGCGTCACGCTCACCGCAGCGCCCAACTACGGCTACAACTTCCAGTACTGGCCCGACAGCATCAACACCAACCCGGTGCTCTCCTTCTTGGCCGATTGCGACACCACCTTCTCGCCGGTCTGCTTCGGGTTGAACCAATACAGGCTCACGGTGCTCTCCGATGTCGATGTCTCCAACAACCCGCTGGGTGTGGTGACAGGTACCGGCACTTACGACTACCTCACCGTGGTGCCTGTGACTGTAACGCCGGGCATTGGCTACTACTTCAGCCACTGGAGCGACGGCGTGGGAACCGCCTCGCGCAGCGTGACACTCCTCTGCGACAGCACCATCACGGCCTACTACGACACCATACCTACCTTCTTTATCAGCGTTTTGCCGAACTACAACGATCGAGGCACCACCACGGGTGGCGGCGCCTACCGCGAGAATGTGGTGTTCAATATCTCGGCAACGCCTAACTACGGCTACCACTTCACTTCGTGGAGCGACGGCGTGACAACCAACCCGCGCACCGTCACCGCCGTGGGCGACAGCCTCTTCGTGGCTATCTTCAACAAAGACACCTTCTCCGTCACCGTCAACAACCTCAACCCGGACCGTGGCACCGTCTACGGCTCCACCACGGCACTCTATCTCGACACCGTGGTCATCGGTGCCGTGCAGGCCTCCGGCTACCACTTCTCCGGTTGGACCGACGGCGACACCACCAACCCGCGTGTCTTGGTCCTTGAACGCGACAGCACCTTCACGGCAACTTTTGACTACAACTACTACAACATCACAACCTCCTCCAACGACAACGTTATGGGCTACACCCTCGGCGACACCCTCGCAGCCTATCTCGACACCGTACAGCTTACCGCAGTGCCTCGCTTTGGCTACCGTTTCGTCTGCTGGAACGACAGCGTCACCGATTCGGTACGCTTCGTAACTGTCATGCAACATGCTCATTACATCGCTAACTTTGTTCTCGACACATGCCATGTCACCACCTTCAGCGCCGACACGGTCATGGGCTACACCATAGGTGACACCACAGCCTACTATTTCGATACCGTAACTATCGAGGCAATAGCTAGATACGGCTACAACTTCGCCCGCTGGATGGATGGCGACACCAACAACCCGCGCCGCGTGGTTATGATGGGCAACATCACCTATGTTGCTTATTTCTACAGCGAAGGCTATACACTCCATACTGCGACGGATAACTCTATGATGGGTTATACCTCGCCCGACACTACGGCTCGCTACCTCGACACCGTCTATCTCGAAGCCTACCCCAACTATGGGTTCCACTTCACCCACTGGAGCGATGGCGACACCAACAACCCGCGGTGGCTCGTACTCACCAGCGACACCTTCCTGACTGCTTACTTCGACTATAACCTCTATCATGTCACCGGCCTCGCCTCCGATCCACACATGGGTTATGTCGACCGCGACACCGACGACTATTACCTCAACACCGTCTGTATCACTGCTGTGGCAGGTCGCAATTACCACTTCCTCTACTGGTCCGATGGCGACACCAACAACCCGCGCTGCTTCACCCTCCTCTGCGACACCACCTTCACAGCCGTATTCGATTATGACCTGCTCTCCGTTGTGGCTGCTACTCAGGATTATTCCATGGGCCGCGCCTATGGCGACACCCTGGCACCCTATCTCTCCGAGGTGCCTCTGCGTGCCGAGGCCAACCGCGGATACTACTTCGTGGGCTGGAGCGATGGCTACATCACCAACCCGCGCACTCTTGTCGTTACCTCCGACATTGTCATAGTGGCTATGTTCCAACCCAACCGCTACACCCTCTCCACAGCCTCTGCCGACACCTTGCTGGGCTACACCTTGGGCGACACCGTTGCCTACACCGCTTCGGTGTTGACTGTCTCGGCTACAGCCCGTTCGGGTTATCGCTTCAGCCACTGGAGCGACGGCAACACCCGCAACCCGCGTCAGGTTATCCTCTATAGCGACACCCTCTTCACCGCTCACTTCGTACCCGACGACTACACGCTTCTTGTCGCTATCGACGACACGACCCACGGCTATGTCGCCGGCGACACTACAGTGCCATACCTCGGCTACGCTACAGCCTATGCCTATCCGCACTATGGCTACCACTTCAGCCATTGGAGCGACTACTCCGTGGCTAACCCCCACACTATACAGCTCCACGGTGATACCACCCTCACCGCTTACTTTGTCCCTAACGATTATACAGTCAGTACTATAGCCGATACTATGGGCTATGCCATAGGCGACACTACGGCACCCTATCTGTCGCAGGTGACTCTCACCGCGGTACCGGCCTACGGCTACCGCTTCGTGGCTTGGAGCGATGGCGACACCAATAACCCGCGCGTCATCACCTTGCTCGGCGACACCACGTTGACTCCCACCTTCACCGAAGCGCTCTTCCATGTCACCGTCACCGCCGCCGACCCCGTCATGGGTCTCGGCTCGGGCAATTCCAATAACTACTACCGTAACACCCATGTTATCATGGCTATAGCCAACCCGGGCTACGTCTTTACACATTGGCAGGATGGCGACACCAACAACCCGCGCACATTCACCGTAATGGGCGACACTACCTTCGTGGCTTACTTCATCGGTGCAGTCTACTCGCTGACTCTCAGGGCCAACGACCGTACTCTGGGCTCCGTCTCGGGTCCCTCCAGAGCGGCTCACGGCGACAATGTGTGCCTCACGGCTACTCCTACCGCTGGCAACCGCTTTGTCCTCTGGGATGACGGCTCGTTCAACCCCAACCGTTGCATCACCGTCCTGTCCGACACCACAGTGACAGCTATCTTCGGAGGTCAGGGCATCTACATCGCGGCTCTCCCCGACAACAATGCCCATGGCTATACTTCTGGTTCGGGCCTCTATAACCTTGGTGACACGGCAACAATCATGGCTACAGCGGCTTATGGCTATGTCTTCACATCCTGGAGCGATGGCGACAGCACCAACCCGCGCCGCGTGGTGGCCACTGTCGACACCCTCTATACCGCTCTCTTCACTCCTGTCGACCTCACCCTCTCGGTGAGCTACGACTCACTGCAAGGCTTCGTCTCCGGCGAGGGCCAGTATCCCTACGGCACCCTTGTGACGCTCACCGCGCAACCCTACATCGGCTACCACATCGCCGGCTGGGACGATGGCTCCACGGCTCTCGTCCGCCAGTATCGCCTCCTCTCCGACACTACCCTGCGCGTGGTGTTCCACCGCAACAGCTATGTTCTCAGTGCTTTGGCTACCGAAAGCACCACCGTTGCAGGCGCCCCCACCACTGTCGTGGGCTCTGTGCTGCGTGGCAACGGCGGCCAGCTCGCCTCGGGCAACTACCTCCACGGCGATTCCGTGATGCTCTTTGCTCAGCCAGCCTATGGCTGTCAGTTCATTGGCTGGGCCGATGGCTCCACTCTCAACCCGCGCCCCTTGGTCATAACCTCCGACACCACCGTCGTGGCTCTCTTCGAGCGTATCACACACTCTGTCGTGGTTCGCACCTCCGATGCCAATATCGGTACAGCCTCTGGCACAGGTCTCTTCGGCTATGGTGTCTACGACACTCTTGTGGCTACACCGGCGGCAGGGTGCCGCTTCCTCTCGTGGGATGATGGCGACACTACCAATCCGCGTGTCATAACAGTCATCGCCGACACCGTCTACACAGCCCTCTTCGAGGCTCCGCTCTACACCGTCAACGTAGTGGCAGGGCAGGGGAGTGGCTCCGTCTTCGGCGGTGGCACCTATCGAGCTACAACACATCTTACTATCAGCGCATTACCCAATACGGGCTACCATTTCGACTACTGGCACGACGGCGACACTAACAACCCGCGCTTCATCACCGTCTCCGCCGATACCACCTACACCGCCAACTTCTCCGTCTCGGTATTCACCGTAGCGCTCCACGCCGCCTATGGCACTGTGTCGGGTGCTGGCACATACCCCTACGGCTCGTTGGTGACAATAGCTGTTGCCCCCTATGCTGGCCATGCCTTTGTGGGTTGGAGCGATGGCAACACCACCAACCCGCGCCAGTTCCGCATAACCTCCAACATGGATCTCACCGCCATCTTCGATGCTCCGATGGCTCATCTCGACGCCTCGGTCAACAACCCGGCGTGGGGCTCCGTCAGTGGCGTGGGCTTCTATCCCGTTGGTTCCATGGTTAATATCGATGCTGTCGCCGTCCGTGGCAGCCACTTCAAGCACTGGCTCGATGGTGTCCATACCCCCTCGCGTACCATCACGCTTGAGGGCGACACGGTGCTCTATCCCGTCTTCGCTCCCGACACTCATGTCATCATGGTCTCCACCAACACCCCCGAGCGTGGCTCTGTCTACGGCAACGGAGTCTATGTCTTTGGCACGTCGCCCGTCATCAGCGCCACAGCCAATGCAGGCTACCGTTTCCTCTCATGGGACGATGGCAATACCGACAACCCGCGTGTCGTCTCCGCCGACGCCGACTACCGCTACGTGGCCTCCTTCGTGACCCTCGACTATCTGGTCACCGTCCGCTCCTCCGATATCAACCGCGGCTCGGTATCCGGCACGGGTGTCTACCCCTACCTTTCCTCGGTGATTATCTCCGCCAACGCCATGCCGCATTACCACTTCACGGCATGGAACGATGGCAATACACAAGCCTCCCGTACCGTCACGGTGCTCTCCGACGTGGTCTACACCGCCAGCTTCGAGGCCAATGACTATAGCGTCACCGTCACTCCCTCCAACGCCTCCTATGGCTCTGCCTCGGGTAGCGGCACCTACGCCTACGGCACCTTGGCAACCATTACTGCCACCCCACGCTCAGGCTACCGCTTCGCAGGCTGGAGCGATGGCAACCGCGACAACCCGCGTCAGCTCCTCGTTACTGGTAACATGCAACTTACGGCCATGATAGAGCCTATTTACTTCACTGTGGCACTGAGCACCTCTTCGGCTCATGCCGGTCAGGTGGTAGGCTCAGGCACCTATAGCTGCGGCCAGCGTGTGACCATCATGGCTATCGCCAACCAGGGCTACCGCTTCGACGGCTGGAGCGACAACCAGACCAGCGACACCCGTACCTTCACCATCTCCTCCGACGTGATGCTCACGGCCTACTTCAGCCCCTTGACGTCGCCGTTAGGCATCGACGATGTGGCAGCCGACACCACCGACAACCTCTTCCATGTCTATTCCGTCGATGGACAGATAAGAATCATGGTATCAGGTGCTTCAGAGCCTTTGGCAATCCAAGTCTACAACAATGCTGGTCAGCTCCTGCAGACCTACAACACCAATGCCGACGGCCACGCCGATCCCACGGCAACCTATCGCTACACCTACACGCCGCAGGCCTCTGGCATATATATAGTGAAAGCCACCGGCCGTCCCGCCAAGCGTGTGGTAGTGATAAAATAGCCCTCGCGCGCAGAGGGTGCCCGAGCACCCCCAATCGCCAAAGAGCTAAAGCATCCCCACCCAGCGAGGGCACTCCCCAAGAGTGCCCTCGCTGTCATATATTTGATTCCATGATAAATAAGACACGAATTCCCCACCCCCAGATATGTCTCGCAGAAACCGCAGATAATATAGACCACGAATAACACTAATCCAACGAATAAAAATTAATTGCCATATAATTATCCATTAATAAAAATTAACGGTTCAATTAATGGAAATTAACGTAAAACAAAAGTGCAGCGAGAATCAAAATTCGTGCCCATTCGTGCAATTCGAGGTCAAAACAAATTCGAGGTCAAAACAAATTCGTGGTCAAACAATCCGCGTGAGATAGACCACGAATAACACGAATCCAACGAATAAAAATTAATTGCCATATAATTATCCATTAATAAAAATTAACGGTTCAATTAATAGAAATTAACGTAAAACAAAAGTGCAGCGAGAACCAAAATTCGTGCCCATTCGTGCAATTCGTGGTCAAAACAAATTCGTGGTCAAAACAAATTCGAGGTCAAAACAAATTCGAGGTCAAAACAAATTCGAGGTCAAAACAAATTCGTGGTCAAACAAATTCGAGGTCAAACAATCCGCGTGAGATAGACCACGAATAACACGAATCCAACGAATAAAAATTCGTGCCCATTCGTGCAATTCGAGGTCAAAACAAATTCGTGGTCAAACAATCCGCGTGAGATAGACCACGAATAACACGAATCCAACGAATAAAAATTAATTGCCATATAATTATCCATTAATAAAAATTAACGGTTCAATTAATAGAA
>JAFTDW010000045.1 GCA_017454015.1 Bacteroidales bacterium
CGGCAGTGTAAGCAAGCTTCCACTGCTCTTGCTGAACGAAAACGTTCCATTTCATGAGTCGTTTTCTGGCTGCGGCAGTGTAAGCAAGCTTCCACTGCTCTTGCTGAACGAAAACGTTGCGCGCGCCGCAGGTGTTGCCGACACGTTGCGCAAAGTGGACGACTGCAAGGTGTACACCTTTAAGATTGAAGAGGAGATTGCGCCACCTGCATCCCTTCGCGTTGAGAAGGCAATGGAAGAGGCAGAGACGCTGAAGGCAGATATCATAGTTGTGAAAATCAACACATTTGGCGGTACCCTCGACGATGCCGACAAAATCCGCACAGCCTTTCTCGACAGCAAGATACCTATCTATGCCTTTATCGACAACAACGCCGCCTCGGCAGGAGCCCTCATAAGCATAGCTTGCGACAGCATCTATATGCACAGTGGGTCGAGCATCGGCGCCGCCACGGTTGTCGACCAGATGGGCACCGTGCAGCCCGACAAATACCAGAGCTATATGCGCTCGCTGATGCGTACCACTGCCGAGGCAAGAGGACGCCGATCCGACATCGCCGAGGCAATGGTCGACCCCGATATATTCGTGGCTGGCATATCCGACACTGGCAAAGTGCTCACATTCACCACGACAGAGGCTATAAAGTACGGCTACTGCGAGGCCCAGTGCGAGGATATTGCCGAGGTGCTTGCCCATGCCGGCATCAAGAAGTACACCATAGGCGAACAACGTTACAGCTTTATCGACAAGCTGATAGGCTTCCTCGTGAAACCCATAGTGAGCGGTTTGCTTATCATGCTTATAATAGGCGGCATATACTTTGAGCTCCAGTCGCCAGGCATAGGATTTCCTTTGGCAATGGCTGTGGTTGGTGCTGCACTCTATTTCGCTCCGCTCTACCTCGAAGGGCTTGCCGCCAACTGGGAGATTCTGGTCTTTGTCGTTGGCGTAATACTGCTTGCGTTGGAGATTTTTGTGGTGCCCGGCTTTGGCGTTTGTGGCATCTCGGGTTTGGTGTGTATTGTAGGAGGCCTCACCCTCAGCCTTTTGGGTAACGACGGGTTCGATTTCAGCCATATACCTACCATTCACATAGGCGAGAGTGTTGCCCTTGTGGTGGTGGCCCATACCATAGCGTTGCCGCTCGTTATATGGCTCGGCAAGCTGCTCTTCGAGAGTCAGCTTTTCGGTGGCTTGGCCCTCAACACCGAGCAGTTGGCCACAGAGGGCTACACCGTGGCCGATGCAGGCACGGCATCGCTGATAGGTGCCGAAGGGGTGGCTGTCACCATACTGCGTCCGGCCGGCAAAGTTGAGGTAGGAGGGAAGTATTACGACGCTGTGGCTTCGCTTAGTTACATTGATAAGGGCGCGCGCATACGCGTGACGGGCTACGAGAACGGCAGCCTGAAAGTAAATCTTATTTAGTGAACGTATGAGACAGGGTATCGCGAATGAACCGCCCCACCGAATGACTCATCATAATGCGAGCACCCTAAAACCTTATAACCTTTTAACCTTAAAACCCTAAAACCTTTCTGCCGCAGGCTGCGAACTGAGGTCATGAGCACCCGTAAAAATAAAAACATGGACAGCGAATAACCAAAGGTCATGAGCACCTATGAAATAAAAACATGGACAGCGAATAACCCTTTAACCCTCCAACCTTATAAGTGAACCACCTCGCCAAAACCCTTGCCTTGATGTGGCGTTGCGACAGCCGCTCGCTGCTGTTCAGGGTGTTCTACACACTCTTGAGCAGTGTGTTGCCTTTGGCAAGCCTGTACCTGCTCAAGCTGCTTGTCGACGAGGTGACACGGCTTATAGACACCCACGAGGCGGTGGGTCACGGCAGTGTGGTATGGATAGCCGTTGCCTTCTGCGCCATCTTCCTGCTCAACAGGATTGTAATAGCCCTGTCGAGCTACAACAACGATGTGATGCAGCAGCGTCTTATAGACTACATCAGCAATATCATACACACCCAATCGTCGCGCCTCGACCTGTCATACTACGACAACGCCGAGTTCCACGACACCTTTCACCGTGCGCAGCAGGAGGCCTCGATGAGGCCGGTGCAGGTTGTCAACAACCTGATGAATGGGGGAGGGGCTGTGGTTTCTATTGTCGGTGTTGTGGTGTTGCTTGTAGCCGGTGGCTCGTGGATGGTGCCACTGCTGATGATTGTGGCAGTGCTGCCCTCGTTTTTTGTGCGCCTCGGCAAGTCGCGTTCCATCTACCGTTTCCGCAGGGAGACCACACAGCTGTCGCGGCGAAGCAACTACTACTCCACATTGCTCACCTCCTACGTCTCGGCCAAAGAGGTGCGGGCTTTCGGCCTTGCCCCGCTGTTCATAGAACGCTTTGTGGATGTGCGTAGGCGTATGGTGAAAGAGATAATGCGCATATCGCGCTGGATTTCGGCGCGCGACATCTTGTGTGGGGTCATCGAGACGGTGGCGCTGTTGGCTGTCATAGCCCTGCTGGCTTTCCAAGCCACCTCTGGAGCCATCACCATCGGCTCGTTTGTGATGATGTTTGAGGCATTCCGCCGCGGCCAGGGCTCCATGACAACACTCGTGGCAAGTATCAGCGGGTTGTACGACAACAAGCTTTTCCTGCAGAACCTCTTTGAGTTCCTCGACCTCAAACCCGCAGTGGTGTCGCCAGCAAAACCCACGCCATTCCCCGAGAAAATAGAACGTGTTGATTTCGAGAATATAACCTTTGCCTATCCGCCCAACAGCGATGGGCAGACCCACAATGTGTTTGAAGGCTACAGCCTGACGGCCCGCAGGGGCGAGATAACGCAGATAAAAGGCCAAAATGGATTTGGCAAGACCACGCTTCTCAAACTGCTGCTGAGGCTCTACGACCCCACGCAGGGGCGCATAACAATCAACGGCATAGATATTCGCGAGTTCGACCTTACGACGCTACGGCGGCGCGTGTCGGCTGTCTTCCAGGATTATGTGCGTTTTTTCATGACTGCGTCGGACAATGTGCGGATGGGCGATGTGGAGGCGATGCTTAGCGGTGTCGACGACACACAGAGGGTGCAGTCGGCACTGCGACTCAGTTCCGCCGACGAGGTGGTCGACAGGCTTTCCAAGGGGCTCGACACGCCGCTGGGCAGGCTGTTTGACGGCGGAGAGGAGCTCAGCATGGGACAGTGGCAGCGCATAGCACTTGCACGCGGACTGTACGCCGAGGCGCCTATTGTGGTGCTCGACGAGCCTATGGCATGGATGGATGTCACTACCCGCGAGAAGTTTTGGGCTCACCTCGACGAACTGAAAAAAGAGCGCATAGTGATACTTATCTCGCACCTGTGATGAATATTATAGTTGCTCGCTGTCCGTGTTTTTATTTCATAGGTGCTCATGACCTCAGTTGCTCGCTATCCATGTTTTTATTTCTATTTGTGCTCGCAGCCTTCGGCAGCTCACTGTCCATATTTTTAATTTCATAGGTGTTCGCTGTCTCCGACACATTTGGGTAAAGAATTTAGTATTCATATTAGTTTTTTTTGTGGGGGCGGAAGAGGCTGTCAGCTTCTCGAAATTCACAACAAATCCTCTTTCTGTTTATATTTTTTTTTGCTATTTTCATAAAAAAATAGTTACTTTGCATTTTATGCGAAATGTGTGCAACAATTGCAATTGTGTGAACTATACATTGTTGTCGCAATTTGTTATTATATATAGGTACAATTAAAAGCGCTATATGACAAAAAATTTAGTGATAGTTGAGTCACCGGCCAAGGCCAAGACCATCGAAAAATTCCTCGGCAAGGACTATTCCGTCATGTCCAGTTACGGACATATCCGCGACCTTGCCAAGAAAGAAATGAGTATCAACGTAGACAACAACTACGAACCCGAGTACCAAATTTCGGATGACAAGCGCAAACTTGTTGCCGACTTGCAGAAAGCTGTGAAAGGCAGCGATGTCGTATGGCTCGCCTCCGATGAAGACCGCGAAGGAGAAGCCATAGCATGGCACCTTCAGGAAACTCTTAACCTCAAAGGCAAAGAGGTTCACCGCATCGTGTTCAATGAAATTACCAAGACGGCCATACTCCATGCCATCGAAAACCCGCGCGACGTCGACATGCACCTTGTCGACGCCCAGCAGGCTCGTCGCGTACTCGACCGTCTGGTCGGCTACGAGATAAGCCCCATCCTTTGGTCCAAAATCAAACCCGCCTTGAGTGCCGGCCGTGTCCAGAGCGTGGCAGTCCGCCTCATCGTGGAGCGCGAAGAGGAGGTCCAGAATTTTGAGCGCCAGAGCTACTTCCGCCTTACCGCCAGCTTCGCGGTACCGTCGGAAAATGCCGAGAAATCCCTCGTCACCGAACTCTCGCGCCGCTTCGACACCAAGGACGAGGCCGAGCAGTTCCTGCGCAAGCTCACCGGCAAGAAGTTCACCGTAAACAAGGTCGACACCAAGCCGGTGCACCGCACGCCGGCCCCGCCATTCACCACCTCCACACTCCAGCAGGACGCAGGACGCAAACTCGGCTTCAGTGTGGCTCGCACCATGCAGATAGCACAGCAACTCTACGAGAGCGGATATATCACCTACATGCGTACCGACTCGGTCAACCTGAGTGACTATGCCCTCGGCATGACCGCCGACACGGTCAAGAGCCTCTATGGCGAGCGCTTCCTCAAACAGCGCCGTTACACCACCAAGACCAAAGGCGCGCAAGAGGCACACGAGGCCATCCGCCCCACCAACATGGCCAACACCACCATCAATGCCGACACTTCGCAAAAACGCCTCTACGACCTTATCTGGAAACGCACACTCGCCTCGCAGATGAGTGACGCTGAACTCGAAAAGACCACCATAGAAATCGCCATAGAGGGCGAACAGGAACACTTCGCCTGCACCGGTGAGCAGATGCTCTTCGAAGGCTTCTTGAAGGTCTACATGGAATCGGTCGACGACGAAGAGCCGTCGCCCGAGTCGCCAGAGAATATACTGCCAGCCATCGACGAAGGCGCAACGCTAACGCTGCAAACCGCCGAGGCCGCCCAGCATTACACCCAGCACCAGCCGCGCTACTCCGAGGCAAGCCTCGTGAAAAAACTCGAAGACCTCGGCATTGGCCGTCCCTCAACCTACGCGCCCACTATCAGCACCATACTCAAACGCGAATATGTCATCAAAGAAGACCACGAGCCGGAAACAGTGGAATGCATAGTGCTTACCCTCGACAAAAGCCTCGGCGTCAAAGTCTCCACGCGCAACGAGAAATACGGAGCCGAGAAAGGCAAGCTGGTGCCTACAGACATCGGCACCGTGGTCAACAAGTTCCTTCTGGAACATTTTGACGAAATACTCGACTATAACTTCACCGCCACCGTTGAAAAAGACTTCGACGAGATAGCCACCGGCAAGAAAGAATGGCGCAAAGTTATCGACGGCTTCTACCAACCCTTCCACCGCAACATCCTCTCCACCCAGCAGAACAGCCGCCGCACCAGCGGCCAGCGTCTGCTCGGCACCGACCCCAAAAGCGGCAAGAACGTCTACGCCAAGATAGGCCGTTACGGCACCCTTGTCCAGGTGGGCGACACCAACAGCGACGAGAAGCCCCGCTTCGCAAGCATGAAGAAAGGTCAAAGCATTGACTCTATAACACTCGAAGAAGCTATGAACCTCTTTGAACTGCCTCGCACCGTGGGCAAGTTCGAAGACAAAGACGTGGTGGTCTCCGTCGGTCGCTTCGGACCCTATGTGCGCCACGGCGACAAGTTCTACTCCCTCAGCAAAGCCGACGACCCCTACGAGATAACCCTCGACCGCTGCATCGCCATCATCAAGGTGAAACGCGTATCCGAAGCCGAGAAAGCCAAACTCAAAGACCTCTATCCTCACACCATAGGCGAATACGATGCAGGCACCATCACCAGCAACATAGGTCGCTACGGTCCATACATCACCTATAACGGCGAAAACTTCCGTCTGCCCAAAAACTTCGACCCCCTCAAGATAACCCTCGACCAAGCAATCGATGTGGTCAAGTCGTCACTGGAGAAAAAATCCAAGAGCAAGAAAAAATAACATGTTCCATTTCATGAGTCGTTTTCTCGCCTCGGCATAGTGCAAACACTGCGTGATTCGCCCTCTGCGCTCGGCTTATCGAAAACGTTCCATTTCATGAGTCGTTTTCTGGCCGCGGCATAGTGCAAGCACTGCGTGATTCGCCCTCTGCGCTCGGCTTATCGAAAACGTGCCTGATCCCTCAGCCCATCCCACCTCAAACACCTCACTCTCCATCCAGCCACACCTTGAAACTACAACCACTCGCCATATTGCTACTCTGCCTCCTGGCAGGCGCCGCCATGGCCCAGCAGCCCGACGGCACCTCGCCCATCAACGACCTTGTCGCAAAAGGTGCCAACGCCGAGTCGCTCGACCTGCCCGACCTCGCTGAAAAATACTACACCGAGGCCCTCTCCATCGACCCCTCCAGCGTGCCCTCACTGGTAAGCCTCGCCCTGCTGCACGAAAAACGCTACCACACAGAGCAGGCTATCTACTACCTGCAGCAGGCTCTTATGGCCGACACCTCGTCGCAACCCCCCTCGCCGAGCCCCTTCACCCCAACCATCTACGAACACCTCTCCCTTAATCTTGTCGACGCAGGCCGCTTCGAAGAGGCCCGCCACTACACCGACAAAGCCATCGAACTCAACCCCAAGTCGGCTTCGGCATACGCCTCCATGGCGCTGATAGTCAACGCCGACCAAAACCACACGGCCGCTATGACATGGGCCAACAAAGCTTTGCAGTGCGACGCCAACTATGCCCGCGCCTACAACGTACAGGGCATCATCAACTACAACAAAGGCCGCGACAACGACGCCATAATCTGCTTCCGCAAAGCCCTCTCCGCCGACCCAAACAACATCGACGCCTATTACAACCTCGGCGTAATGTACACTCAGCGCAACAACTTCGAGACAGCCATCCAGACCATCAAGAAAGGACTCAGGCTGTCTCCCAAGAACACCAAACTCTACTACTACCTGGGAGTCGCCTACATGCAGAAAAACGACCCCGCAAAGGCTATCCAATGCTATGAGGCTATATTGCAGTACGACAGCCTCAACGTCAGGGCCTTCAACCAGTTGGGACGTGTATACCGTAGCCGTGGCGACTACGACAAAAGCATAGCGATGCACCAGCGCGCCTCACACATCGACCCTCACGACCCAGCAGCCTACAAACTCATGGGGGAGACCTATGTCGAACGCGGCATGCTCGACAAAGCCCTGCGCAGCTACCAAAAAGCAGTGCTCATCAACGACCACGACCACGAGACCTACTGCCTCATAGCCAAACTCTACAACAAACAAGGCAACTCCGCCCGCGAAAAATCGTCTTACAAAAAAGCAGCCAAACTCGGCAACAAGGAAGCCCAGGCCTGGATGGTCAGGCATGGCATGGGATGGTAAAGACTATACTCCATAACACCCTCCTCGGTACCACCTTATGCGATATTGTGGTGGACGACGGAGTCATTGTCGACATCCATAAGACCGCACAAAGAGCATCTCTGCAACCCTCTGGGGCCGAGCTCTACGACTGCACAGGCTACGCCGCTTTCCCCACCTTTGCCAACGCTCACACGCATGCCGCCATGACGCTCTTTCGCGGATATGCCGGCAATGTGCCGCTCAATGTGTGGCTTAACAAGTATATATGGCCCGCAGAAGAAAGACTCACACCCGAGATGGTCTACTGGGGCACACGCCTCGCCTGCGTGGAAATGATAAAGAGCGGCACCACGGCCTTCGCCAATATGTACTTCTTCCAGGACGCAGAGGCCGACGCGGTGCGCGACAGCGGTATCCGCGCACTTCTGGGCTACAACCTGCCGGACAGGGGAGGGAAGGGCTCCCTCGCAGAACGCGTTGAGGAGTTCGTGGGATGCCACGACATCAACAGCGACAACATGGTGCGGTTTGCACTCGCTCCGCATTCAGTATATGCAGTGAGCGAGGCCGACCTTGTAATGTGCGCCAACATCGCGTCAAACCGTAACTTGCGGTATCTCATACACATGAGCGAGACTCAGAACGAAGTGGACAACTGCTTGCAACAGCACGGCTGCCGCCCATACGAGTATCTCGACAAACTTGGCATACTCCAACAAATAGGCCCCAACCTTATAGGCGCTCACAGCCTCTACCTCTCCGATTCCGAGATAGCCCTCGTGGGCCGCCACCACTGCACCGTGGCCCACAACCCCAATTCCAACCTCAAGCTTGCCTCCGGCTTTAAATTCATGCTCAGGGAGTTGGAACAGGCCGGTGCCAATATCGCCATCGGAACCGACGGCTGCTCGTCGAGCGACAGCCTCGACATGCTGGAAGCCGCCAAACTCACGGCACTGCTCCAAAGGGGCTGGCGCGGCAACGCCCAAGCCATGTCGGCAAACCAGGCTCTGCGCCACGCTTCACTGGGAGGATTCAAGGCTATGGGTGTCAACGCAGGCAAAATCGACATAGGCATGCAAGCCGACCTCATGCTTGTCGACCTCGACAACGTCGCTATGATACCCAACCACGATGTGGAATCCAACCTTTTGTTCGCAGCTCACCCCGACGCCATCGACTCAGTGATGTGCGCCGGCAAGTTCGTGATGCGCCACCGCGAAGTGCCCGGCGAAACCCTCGTCAAGTCCAAAGTGCGCACCCTCGCCAAGCAGCTGATGGCCGCGGCCGCCGTCGTGCTGCTTTTGCTAACCTCTGCGTGCCGCCGCCACAATCCCGCCGACGGCAAGATGATTTTCCGCTACAACGAAAGCGCCGGAATCACCTCTCTCGACCCCGCCTATGCCAAAGACCAAGCCCTTATATGGGCCTGCTCCCAGTTGTACAACGGTCTCGTGCAGCTCGACACCAACCTCGCCGTCCAGCCGGCCATAGCAAAAAGCTGGCACATAAGCCCCGACGGCCTCTCTTACACCTTCCTCCTCCGCAACGATGTCTGTTTCCACAAAAACACCCTCTTCAACACCTCCGACTCCACACGACCTGTCAACGCATACGACTTCGAGTACAGCTTCAATCGCATACTCGACCCCAAAGTGGCATCGCCAGGGCTCTGGATATTCAACAACATAAAAAGCTTCAGCGCCACGTCCGACTCCACCTTTGTCGTCCGGCTACACCACCCCTTCGCTCCGCAACTCAGCCTGCTCGCCATGCCCTACTGCAGTGCGGTGCCTCGCGAGGTAGTGGAACATTATGGCGCCGACTTCCGCAAACACCCCTGCGGCACAGGCCCTTTCGCTTTCCAATACTGGAAAGAGGGCGTAAAACTTGTGCTGCGGCGCAACCCACTTTATTTTGAACGCGACACCGCAGGCACCAGACTCCCTTACCTCGATGCGGTCGCCATCACCTTTATCGTCGACAAACAAACGGCATTCCTAGAGTTTGTGAAACATAACCTCGACTTCATGAACTCCATAGCACCATCCTACAAGGACGAACTGCTCACACGCACCGGCCAGCTCAAACCCAAATACGCCGACAAACTCAACATGGTCTCCACCCCGTTCCTCAACACCGAATACCTCGGCTTCCTGATGGACGACCCAACCTCACCACTGCGCGACAAACGCGTGCGCCAAGCCATCAACTACGCCTTCGACCGCCGCAAAATGCTGCTCTACATGCGCAACGACATAGGCTCCGCCGGTTGCTACGGCATGATACCCTGCGGCATAGCTGGCTACGACACCAATACGCCACAAGCCTATGACTACAACCCCGTGCGTGCACGTCAACTCCTGGCCGAAGCCGGCTTCCCCGGCGGCAAAGGCTTGCCGTCACTCACTCTCTCCACTACAGCCACCTACCTCGACCTCTGCAAATACATACAGCAACAACTCGGCCTGGTAGGCATCAACGTACAGGTCGACGTCAACCCACCAGGCGCACTGCGCGAGAACATCGCCCAGTCTAAATCACAGTGGTTCCGTGGCTCGTGGATCGCCGACTACCCCGATGCCGAGAACTACTTGTCGCTGTTCACCTCCAACAACTTCTGCCCCTCCGGCCCCAACTACACCCACTACTCCAACCCTCGCTACGACGAACTCTACGACCGCGCCTGCCGCTACCCAAACGACTCCCTGCGCACCGAACTCTATAAACGCATGAATGCCATGATAATGGACGACGCTCCCGTCGTGGTGCTCTACTACGACCAAATACTGCATTTCACCCACAAAAACCTCTCCGGACTCGCCTCCAACGCCATGAACGCACTCGACCTGAGAAAAGTGAAAATAAACCAATACCATCGCAAATAATATTATGAATACTAAATTCTTTACCTAATTTTTCTGGAATGCCCTGAAAGGGCATAAATCCAACAGCCCAGGGCACCGCCCTGGGTATAAACGGCATAAAAGTATATGCGCCCTGTAAAGGCAAAATCAATTTTAGGTATAACATTTAGCAATCATATAATATCATTGCTGTCACCATAAAAAACATCCAGCGACAATGAAACAAAGAATACTCATCATCGCAGTCGTGTCAGCGTTGCTGTCGACCTCTTGCCTAAAGGAAGGCGACCTCGACCGTTTCCGCCACGACATGCTCATTGAAGTCGACCTCAACCCGCAGGTGGGACTCCCGCTTGGCACCGCCGAGGTCTCGATAGCCGAATTGCTGGGTATGTTCAAAAACTCCACAGCCAAAGTGCTTGTCGACAACAACGGGCTGGTAACCATATACTACGACACCCTGATAACCACCACGGTGAACTTCGAGAACGATGCCAAGTCCTCCAAAGGTAGAACCTCAGCCAAAGGTCTCTACACCAAATATCAGGAAGACATGACAGGAACTCTCGACATAGACCTCTTCAAGAACCTCAGCCACATGCCGGGAGGCGACAGTCTGGTCATAAACCGCACCTACGCCACCCTGCTCTCCACCATAGTGGCAGTGGCCGACTCGCGTACCGATGAATTTATCATAAAACATGGCGCCAAACTGTATTTCAATTCAGTAAAGATCTATGCAGAGTGCGGCGACGGCTCTGTCGTAGAGATTCCCGTGGACAATGTCGACAGCATACCCATCCGCAACCTCTCCCATCAGGCCGACACCTCCGACATCTACCACATGATGGACAGCACCGACTTGGCTTTCATCATTAATAAACGCCCACAAAAGCTGTCCTACTCCATGAAACTCAACATCGACGTCCCAACCTCCGAGCTCGCCGCAAACCCATCCATGGCGGTTTTCATGCGCGACTCACTCGGACTCAGCCGTATGGATGTCAATGCCAAATTCAGCATGTATGTACCCTGTATCCTCTATGTCAACGGCTTGGAGTATACCACCGACATTGAGTTCAACGCTTCCAAAGAACTCAAGGAATTGGAGCTCGACTCTTCCTATATATATATTAATGTAGACAACAAACTCCCCTTCGAGTTCCGCCTTAGCTGCGGCATCCTCAACGCCGACAGCGTCAACCTCGGCTACCTCTTTTCCGGCGACGACGCCATAGTGTCGAGCGCCAACATACGACGGGCCGACAACTCAAGCTATGAAGTGAGCAGCTCTATGCAGTCGGTAATAACCATACCCCTCGACAGCCTCAAAATGCAAGCCCTGAAAAATGCCGTGACGCTGCAGCTGCACTCCGCCATACGCACAGCACCCTCCTCCTCGGGTCAACCCATGGTGGCCATACATAGCCGCGACGCAATGGCTTTTCGCCTTACGGGAATATTTAAACCTCACTTCCATCAGGAAATAGAACTTGGCGGACGTTCCAAGAAAGGAGGTGCGCAATGAGACATCTGTCATTGGCCTTGGCCGCCCTTTTCCTCCTTGCCGCCGGCCGCCTGTCGGCGCAGGAAAGCACTATACTCACCACAAGCACCCAGCTGCCGCAAATCAACTACTTCAACCCTGCCTGCTTCCCGACAAGCGGCATGTTTTACCTCTCGCTGCCCAACATAAACGTCAACTTTGTCAGCCCCGTAAGCATGAACAACATCATGCAGTACGACCCTGAGCGCGACAAGACCGTCATCAATATCAACAACATACTCGACACCCTCGCTCTCGGCGACTTCTCGCGTCTGCGCTCCTCGTTCCATCTCATTGGCTTCGGGTTCCGCCTCAAAAACTGCATCGTCACCTTCTCCAGCCAGCTGCGCCTGGATGGTACTGTGGGCATACCCTACGGCATCTTCAATGCCATGCGCACCGGCAACATGAGCAACCGAGGCACGGGCAAAGAACTCAAGCTTGTCGACGGCAGCCTCTTCAGCATGTGCGCCTATGCCGAGTATGGCCTGGGCTTTGGCTATTCGCTCGACAAGTACCGTATCCCCGGCCACCTGACGGTGGCCGTCAAGCCCAAACTCCTTGTAGGCTACCACAACATCAACACTGTCAACACCGACATGAGCCTCTACACCTCCGAGGACCTTAGCACCCTGCGCCTCAATGTGGCATACCAGCTCATGACGTCGTCGGTCTTGTCGTTCAATAACGGACGCTTTGGCGTCAGCGACTTCATGCCCGACAACCGCGGCTTCGCCCTCGACCTTGGCGCCAGCTACACGTGGCGCCACTTTGAGTTTGGCGCCTCAATCCTCGACATCGGCGGCATCCACTGGCGCGACAACGTCAAGATACTCACCCCCGAAGGCGGCGAAGGCCAGTTCACCTTCACGGGGCTCGACGTTACAGGACTCATCACCGGCGGCCAAATCGACTCCAACTACATCCCCGCACTCTACGACACCGTCATGATGCGCGTGCGCCCTGTCTCGTCCGAAGGCGAGCCCTATTACCAGAGCATCCCCACCAAGTTCAACCTCAGCGCCGCCTATAGATACAAAAAACTCCTCAAAGCCGGACTAACCTTCCACGGCGAGCTTTACAACGGCAACTTCTGCCACACCACCGTGCTCTCCGGCGACGTGAACCTGCTCGACAGACTTGAGCTGACGGCTGGCTTCTCGGTTATACACAACGGCACATACACCGACTGGTTCAACCCAGGCATAGGACTCAACATAACACTAATCAAGGCATTGCAGCTCTTTGCCATGATCGACTACACGTCAAGCCTCTACATGTTCGACGCAAAAGCCGTCAACGTCTACGGCGGCATCAACCTGCTGTTGGTCCCAGGTGGCCTTTTCAAAAGTATTGAAGAAACCCAACCAAAGACACAAAAACCTGGCGAACTAGAGATAAGATAACCCACTGAAGTCGTAATACATACCATCGAAAAGCCAATGACTCAAGCCATTAAAATAACAACCACGGTGCTCACGATGCTCGCGCTGATAACGCTCTCCACCGCATGCAAACGCGACTACGAGGAGTTCTACTTCGTCGGGCGTGTGGTAGGCGCCGAACTATGCTCGGCAAGAACCATGGGCTATATGATTGAGGTGGAGAAACCTGCTGGCATTGGCGACACCATTACCGTGCCCGCCGGAGTTATGCGCAACGCTGTCATGGCTTACCGTTCACCACGCAAACTTGTCAAAGACCAACGCATCTATGGCGTGGGCTACCTCACCGAGGACTTCGCCGCACTCAACTGTTTGGGAATGTATTACTACACACTCCCCGAAATGATACTCCTCTCCGTCGACGAAGACTCCAACGTTTTCGTTAAGCCGAGTGCAGAGGGCAAATCACGCAGTGTTTGCGCTATGCCGAGGCGAGAAAACGAGGTTGCGAAGAAACCAACGTTTTCGTTAAGCAAGAGCAGTGGAAGCTTGCTTACACTGCCGCGGCCAGAAAACGAGGGTTCGAAGAAACCAACAATAGTGCTCGCCAATTAATTAACATCGTAAAAAACACCACTCCAATGTCAAACATAGTAGCAATAGTAGGACGTCCCAATGTCGGCAAGTCGACCCTTTTCAACCGTCTAATAGAGGAGCGTCGCGCCATTGTCGACGAGACCAGCGGCGTCACCCGCGACCGCCAATATGGCCATTGCGACTGGAGCGGTAAGCACTTCTCCGTCATCGACACCGGCGGCTACGTCATGGGTGGCGACGATGAGTTTGAAATAGAGATACGCAAGCAGGTGCAACTCGCCATCGACGAGGCCGACGTGATACTCTTCCTCGTCGATGCACGCGAAGGTCTCACACCCATGGATCTCGATGTGGCTGCCATGCTGCGCCGCTGCAGCAAGAAAGTGCTCCTTGTGGCCAACAAGGTCGACAACGCCAAACAGATGGAGGGTATTGCCGACTTCTATCAGCTCGGACTGGGCGACATCTATCCCATTGCAGGCATAACGGGCAGCGGCACCGGCGAACTCCTCGACGCAGTGGTGGCCGACTTCGCCGTTGGAGAGCCAGACCCCACCGACAATCTGCCACGCATCGCCGTGGTAGGCCGCCCCAATGTCGGCAAAAGCTCGTTTATCAACATGATAACCGGCCAGCAACGCAACATCGTGACACCTATTGCAGGCACCACACGCGACTCCATATACACCCGCTACAACCTCTTCGGGTTTGACTTCAACCTTGTTGACACCGCAGGTATCCGCAAAAAACAGAAAGTGAGCGAAGACCTTGAGTTCTATTCCGTCATGCGCTCCGTTCGCGCCATAGAGAACAGCGACGTCTGTATCCTCATCCTCGACGCCACACAAGGACTGGAGCAGCAGGATCTCAACATCTTCGGCCTCATCCAGCGCAACCACAAAGGGGTGGTCATAATGGTCAACAAGTGGGACCTCGTAGAGAAAGCCACCAACACCCACAAGAGGTTTGAGGAGCTGATAAGTGAGCGCATAGCACCGTTCAACGATGTGCCTATAGTCTTCACCTCGGTACTCACCAAACAGCGCATACACAAGGTGCTGGAAACCGCCAAGCAAGTCTACGACAATCGCAGCCGCCGCATCTCCACCGCCGAACTCAACGAGCAGCTGCTGCCCATCGTCAAAGACCAAAACCCGCCACCCTCTGTCAAAGGCAAGTGGGTCAAAATAAAATACATAACCCAGCTGCCTACGGCATACCCCCAGTTTGTATTCTTCTGCAACCTGCCGCAGTACGTTCGCGACCCCTATCGTCGTTTCGTCGAAAACCGTATGCGTGAGATGTGGGATTTTTCCGGCGTACCTTTAACCATCTATTTCAGAAATAAATGAGCAATAACAATACAACAGACGGCGAGCAAGTCAGGATTGACAAGTGGCTATGGTCGGTGCGCCTCTTCAAGACGCGGTCGCAAGCTGCCGAGGCCTGTCAGTCAGGCCGTGTCAAGATGGGTGGCGTATGCCTCAAGCCGTCTCACGCCGTGAGAGTGGGAGAGAGGTACGACATATCAATAGAGCAGCTCCACAAACAGGTGGAAGTCAAGCAGCTGCTCCACACCCGTGTGGGTGCCAAGCTCGTCGACAACTACCTCGTCGACCTCACCCCTGAAGAGGAATACGAGCGCATACGCATAGCCCGCGAGTTCGGCTTTGAGCGCCGCGACCGCGGCATAGGACGCCCAACCAAGCGCGACCGCCGCGAAATAGAAGACTTCAAATACAAATAATTATATCGAATCTATCAAAAATAACAAAATAATACCAACAATCATGAGTAATCTAAAAGGCCGTAATCTAATCTCCATCACCGACTTCTCCAAAGAGGAATACATACAGGTGCTGGACATCGCCGAAGGGTTCGAGAAAAACCCCAAGCAACCCATCCTCTCCGACAAGATCATTGCATCGCTCTTCTTTGAGCCCTCCACACGTACAAGGCTCAGCTTTGAGAGCGCAGCCAACCAGCTCGGAGCCCGCATCATAGGCTTCAGCGACCCGGGTGGCACCAGCGTGCAGAAAGGCGAGTCGCTCCACGACACCATAGTCATGGTTTCCAGCTACAGTGACCTCATAGTCATGCGCAACCCCATTGAGGGCTCCTCCCGCTATGCCAGCGAGGTTGCCTCGGTGCCCGTCATCAATGCAGGCGACGGCGCCAACCAGCACCCAACCCAGTGCATGCTCGACCTCTACTCCATACGCAAGACACAAGGCACCCTCGAGAACCTCAACATAGCTTGTGTCGGCGACCTCAAATACGGCCGTACCGTCCACTCGCTTGTCCAAGCCATGTGCAACTTCAACGCCACCTTCCACCTCGTCTCCCCCGAAGAGCTCAAGCTCCCCAGTTCTGTTAAAATGAGTGTCAAAAACGCCGGCCTCAAATACTACCAGTACACCGACATCAAGGACATAGTCCCAATAGCCGACATCATCTATATGACCCGTGTGCAGCGTGAGCGCTTCCCCGACCCCATGGAGTATGAGCGTGTCAAAGACAGCTGCATCCTCACAGCCTCCATGCTCAAGGGCTGCAAACCCAACATGCGAGTGCTCCACCCACTGCCACGCGTCAATGAGATAACCGTCGACGTCGACAGCACCCCCTACGCCTACTACTTCCAGCAGGCACAGAACGGCGTGTACGTCCGCCAGGCACTCATGTCAGCCATCCTCGGCGTCCGCTAACCTATACAGCAGTGTACTAATAATATAATCCCCCATAACCTTTCAACCTTATAACCTTATAACCCTTTCAACCATTCATCCCATGGAAACAAAGAAAGAACTCACAGTCTCCGCCATCGAGAATGGCACCGTCATAGACCATATCCCCACCCAAGCCCTTTTCCAGGTCATACATATTCTGGGGCTCGAAGAATATAAAGAAGAGGTACTCATTGGCAACAACCTCGACAGCAAGAAACTCGAACACAAAGGCATAATCAAAATCAAAAACAAACACTTCACCAAGGACGAGATAAGCCGCATAGCCCTTGTGGCACCCTATGCCACCATCATCAACATCAAGGACTATACCGTCGTGGAGAAATTCCAGACCGAGGTGCCGAGCCACATAGAGCGTTTTGTTAAATGCGCCAACCCCAAGTGCATAACCAACGCCGAGAAAGTGCCAACCTCATTCGACGTGGTCGACAAAGTCAACCTCAAACTAAAATGCCATTACTGCGAGAAATTCACCACCCAGGAAACCCTTGCCTTCATCAAATAACCACAAAACCTTATAACCCTATAACCTTGTAAACTTATTGACACAAATGAAGCGACACTTAGTACGGTACTTCATCACCATGTTCATAGTCACGGCCATATTGATGGTTGTAGCCATGTTTTTCTACAATAAGATGCTTTCAATAGATGGCCGCCACTACAACTTCCTGCCCATATCGGTCGGCTATTTTGCTGTCATCACCTCATTGGTGCATCTGGTGTTGGTGCGCAGTATCTACAAAGAACCACGGCTCTTTGTGCGTAACTTTCTCTTCATCACCGTAGCATACCTGCTCGTCAACCTCTTCGCCATACTGCTCTTTGTATTCACCCACATGGACGACATCACGGCGGCCAAGTACTTCATCCTCACCTTCCTTGTCCTGTACCTCTGTTACTTGATACTCGAAGCGGTAACACTGAGCATCTTTGTCCTACACCAGCGCCGCGAAGAAAAACGCAAGCTCGAACAAGCCGACCAAGCCTCCGAAGTGTAGCGTGTCTCCAGAATAATTAGGTGAAGAATTCGAGTGACCTCTAAAATGCGTCTCTCCGAGACGCATTTGTCTATTGTCATGAGACCTCACACCAACGTGTGGAGTCTCGCTCAACAAGTTCGTGGGCCTCAGCAATTGAGAGATTGCCCCTTGGGGCAATTTTCTAAACCATGTTATAGGTATCACATTTAGGAGGGTTCTATTTTTTCATTGAGAGCGCCTGTTCTCCGCTGCGCTATCGAAATGCCACTGGCATTTCTTCACTCCGAGACGCATGTCATTTTTTATCCCAAATTGGTCATTAGGGTGTGTATTCAACCAAAATAATGCAATTTCACCAATCTCTAATGACCTTTATTAGAAAAGTCGTGCTGTAACTTATATGTTTTCTTTAAGTTGCACCATTTGTTAAAAAATGGCTAATTCTAACGACCGATTTGGGTTTATCTTGTTGCCCCACACTGCGCTACGCTTGTGCGGGGTTATTCGCTATCCGTGTTTTTATTTCATAGGTGCTCATGGCCTAAGCAATTGAGAGTTAGCCTCTCCGAGGCTATTTTTTAGAGGTCACCTTTAGTAATCATATTAGGAAAAGAATTGAGTGTTCATTTATTTTTTTCTGCAATTCCGCCTAAAAATCGTATCTTTGCAAGTTATGCCGCATCAGGCCAATTATGTGCTATGGGTGCCGTAATGGCTTGATGTACAATGTTAAAAGTATATTTATTATATATATGATAGACAACAATGCTTTATTCAAAATAGGCTACGGCCTCTATGTGCTCGCCGTGCGCGAGGGTGAAAAGGACAATGCGTGCATCGTCAATGTGGCGCAACAAATCACCAGCGACCCTCTGCAACTGATGCTCTGTGTCAACAAGATGAACCTTACCCACGACATGCTGCTGCGCACCGCCCGCTTCAATCTCTGCGCGCTGAGCGAGGAGGCTACCATGAAGCCATTCCAGCATTTCGGATTCCAAAGCGGCCGCAACGTGAACAAGTTCGCTGAGTGCGAGAACCCGCCACGCGCGGAGAACGGCATCATATACCTGCCTAAGTTTATCAACAGCTTCATCTCGGGACAGGTTAACCGCGCCATCGACATGAAGACACACACCATGTTCATCGCCAACGTCATGGAGAGCCGCGTGCTGACCGACGTGCCAAGCATAACCTACGCCTACTATCAGGAGCATATAAAACCCAAGAACGCGGCACCTGCCAAGACCGGAAAGCGTAAATGGGTGTGCGAGGTGTGCGGCTATGAATATGAAGGCGAAAGCCTGCCCGACGACTTCATCTGCCCACTATGCAAGCACGGCAAGAGCGACTTCCGCGAAGTGGTGTGAGAAACCAGCGCCGCTGCATCAACTCGCAATAAAGCAATAGAATAAGTATTTGCGTAAACTAAAACAAAGAAATTAAATAAGTTCTATGGAAACTGCCTCGAAATACGATCCCAAGCTGGTGGAGGAAAAATGGTATTCCTACTGGCTGGAGAAGAAAATATTCCACTCGGAACCCGACAACCGCAAGCCCTACACTGTGGTGATACCGCCTCCCAACGTCACCGGTGTGCTGCACATGGGTCACATGCTCAACAACACCATACAAGACGTGCTGGTGCGTCGCGCACGCATGATGGGACGCAACGCCTGCTGGGTGCCGGGCACCGACCATGCAAGCATAGCCACCGAGGCCAAGGTCGTCAACATGCTCAAAGAGAAAGGTATCGACAAGCGCGACATTGGACGCGACGAGTTTATGAAACATGCGTGGCAGTGGAAAGAGGAGCATGGCGGCATGATACTTAAACAGCTGCGCAAGCTCGGCGCCAGCTGTGACTGGGACCGCACGGCTTTCACCATGGACGATGTACGCTACGAGAGCGTCATAAAAGTGTTCTGCGACCTCTATCGTAAAGGTCTCATATACCGCGGAGTGCGTATGGTTAACTGGGACCCCAAGGCACTTACCGCCGTGAGCGACGAGGAGGTGATATACAAAGAGAGCCATTCCAAACTTTTTTACCTGCGCTACTATGTAGAGGGTATGACAGCCGCCGACATCCCCGTGGTAGAGGATGTGGTGAGCGGCCTTAAGGTCGACGAGGCTGGTAAGGTGTATATCGTTGTGGCAACAACCCGTCCCGAGACCATACTCGGCGACACCGCCGTGTGCGTCAACCCTAACGACCTGCGCTACAAAGGCCTCGCCGGTCACCGCGTAGTGGTCCCCGGCGTGGGACGCGCCGTGAGAATCATCGAGGACGAGTATGTAGAGATGGATTTCGGTACCGGTGCGCTCAAGGTCACTCCGGCACACGACATCAACGACTACAACCTCGGCATGAAGTACGGTCTTGAGAGCATCGACATCTTCAACGACAACGGCACCCTCAACGCCGAGGGCGGCAAATACGAAGGTCTGGACCGTTTTGTGTGCCGCAAGCAGATAATGAAAGACCTCGAGGAAGCCGCCCTTGTGGAGAAGGTGGAGGACTACACCAACAAGGTGGGCCATAGTGAGCGCACTGACGCCGTCATAGAGCCCAAGCTCAGCGCTCAGTGGTTCCTCAAGATGGAGCAGATAGCCAAGAAGGCCCTCGAAGTGGTGGAGGACGGACAGATACAGTTCCACCCCGACAAGTTCAGGAACACCTACCGCCATTGGCTTGAGAACATCAAGGACTGGTGCATCAGCCGCCAGCTGTGGTGGGGTCAGCGCATACCGGCCTATTATGTTGAGATAGAGGGCAGGAGAGAGGTCGTAGTGGCCGAGAACCTCAACCTCGCCTATCAAGAGGCAACAAAACGTTGGCCCAACGCTGCCCTTAAGCCGGAAGACCTCATTCAGGACGAGGATGTCCTCGACACATGGTTCAGCTCCTGGCTCTGGCCTATAAGCCTCTTCGACGGCATACGCAACCCCGACAACGACGAGATAAAGTACTACTATCCAACCGACGACCTTGTCACAGCTCCCGACATCATCTTCTTCTGGGTGGCACGCATGATTATGGCCGGCGAGGAGTACCGCGGCGAGGTGCCGTTCCGTCATGTCTATTTCACCGGCATTGTGCGCGACAAGCTGGGCCGCAAAATGAGCAAGAGCCTTGGCAACAGCCCCGACCCCATAGAACTCATGGAACGCTACGGCACCGACGGTGTGCGTATGGGCATGCTCCTCACAGCTCCCGCAGGCAACGACCTGCCTTTCGACGAGAGTATCTGCGAGCAAGGCCGCAATTTCGCCAACAAGATATGGAACGCCATGCGTCTTGTAAAGGGGTGGACAGTCTCTGACGAGGACAACCAAACCTTCGACAACGGCGTGAGCGTCGAGTGGATGGAGCAACGTATGGCTTGCCAACTCGAAGAGATAGAACGCTGCTTTGCCGACTACCGACTCAGCGAAGCCCTCATGGCTACCTACAAACTGGTGTGGGACGACTTCTGCTCCTGGTATCTTGAGATGGTCAAACCCGCCTTTGGCAAACCTATCGACCGCGAGACCTACGAGGCTACCATTCATATCTTTGAACGTCTGATGTGCATGCTGCACCCTTTCATGCCGTTTGTCACAGAGGAAATATGGCACCAGCTGCGCCAACGCCCCGAAGGCGCCACCATAATGCTGCAACACATGCCGCACAGCGTCTTCTACGACGAGCGCGCCTTGCTCGGCATGACGCTGGCCCAAGAGGTGATTGCCGGTGTGCGCAACATACGCAAGACCTCGGGCTTGGGACCCAAAGAGGTGCTCGACGTGTATATGCACAACGTTTCGCATAGTGAGAGCAATGTGGGCTCGAACACATTGCCGAACCAAAGAAACGTCATGAGCGAAGCGAACAACGTTTCGCATAGTGAGAGCAATGTGGGCTCGAACACAGGAAACGTCATGAACGAAGCGAGTAAAGGTGGCGATGAGGTTACGGCAATCAACCGCTACGCCGGCATTGTCAAGAAGTTGGGCTTTGTAGAGAAGTTCGAGTACGCGGAGCAGAAGCCCGAAGGCGCCAAGACCTTCATGGTCGGCACCATGGAATGCTGCGTGCCTGTCACGTTGAACATCGACAAGGATGCCGAGCTGCAGAAACTGGAAGCCGATCTCAAACACCAGGAAGGATTCCTTGCCGGTGTGCTCAAGAAACTTGGCAACGAGAAGTTTGTCAGCAGCGCCCCTGCACAGGTGGTGGAGCTTGAGCGTAAGAAGAAAAGCGACGCCGAGGCAAAGATAGCGGCCATCAAAGCACAAATTAGCGCACTGCAAGCCTGATGACCTACACAGAGGCTACCGAGCTGCTTTTCAACAGCCTGCCTATGTACCAGCGAGTCGGGGCGGCGGCCTACAAAGCCAACCTCGACAATACCGAGGCTCTCATGCAGTGGCTCGGCCATCCAGAGCGGCAGCTCCGCTGCATCCATGTGGCAGGCACCAACGGCAAAGGGTCTGTGTCGCACATGCTGGCTTCCATACTCATGAAAGCGGGCTGCAAGGTGGGACTCTACACCTCGCCGCACCTCGTCGACTTCCGCGAGCGTATCCGTGTCGACGGCGTGATGATTGAACCCGACGAGGTGGTCCGTTTCGTGGAGCAATGGTGGCAGCCCATGCGCGAACGCGGACTCTCCTTCTTTGAGATGACCGTAGGCCTGGCTTTCGACTATTTCGTGCGTCAGCATGTAGACATTGCTGTCATTGAGGTTGGTATGGGCGGACGGCTCGACTCCACCAATGTCGTCGCCCCCGACCTGAGTGTCATTACCAATATTGGGCTGGACCACACACAGTTCCTCGGCAAGACCCTCCCCGCCATTGCCGGTGAGAAAGCCGGCATCATCAAGCAGGGGGTACCCGTGGTAATAGGCGAGACTCATCCCGAGACGTGCGCCGTCTTCGCAGCCAAGGCTGCGGAGTGCCACTCCGACATACTCTTTGCCGACCAGCATTACAGCGTTTCATGCAAGTTGCCCGAAGGCGGTCTTGTCGACCCGGCAGAATCGACAGTGCTGAGGTTCGACGCCGAGCATGATGGCATGCCAGTCATGCGCAACTGCACCTGCAGCCTTGCCGGAGCCTACCAAAAGAAAAACATCGCCACGGTGCTTGCCGCCATCGATGTTTTACGTTCTTGCTCATCCGACAAATTCTACCAGTGCGTTGGGCAGAGCGAAGTGGAAGAGGGTATCCGCGACGTGGTACAGTCTACCGGACTGCATGGCCGTTGGCAGCTGCTGCGCACCAACCCCACAGTGATATGCGAGACAGCTCACAATGTTGACGGCATAACGGTGATGCTCCAGAAACTGGGCACGTTGCGCTATGACCGTCTACACCTTGTCTATGGCTGTGTCAACGACAAAGACTACACCTCCATACTTAGGCTACTGCCACACAAGAGCGCAGACTTTCCTCACGAAGTGCTCTACTACTACACCCGCCCGTCGGTGCCAAGAGGTCTCGACCAAGACCAGCTTGCGGAGACCGCACACACCCTCGGAATGAGAGGCGACGCCTTCCCGACAGTTGACGCAGCCCTGCAAGCCGCCATACCCAACGCGCAAAAAAACGACCTGATACTGGTCACCGGCAGCATATTCCTCATCGCCGATGCCCTTGGTATTAACTAACGTGCATAACGGTGCACCTGTATACGCTATTTTCTTGTTGTAGAGGAGCCTTTGTAGTGACCGTTTGCGTCGTAATACTTAGTTGTTGTTGTGTTGCCGATGGTGGTAGTCTTTTCGGAGCCTTGCTTGTGGCCGTCGGTGCCGTAGTAGGTGGTGCTGCTGGTATTGCCGCTAGTGGTGGTTTTTGCGGTGCCTTGCTTATGGCCGTCGGTGCCGTAGTAGGTGGTATTGCTTGTGTTGCCCGAAGTGGTGGTGGTTGAACGGCCAGCCTGCTGGCTGTTGGTGCCGTAGCAGGTTGTACTGCTTGTGTTGCCCGAGGTGGTGGTGGTCGAGCGGCCAGTCTGCTGGCTGTTGGTGCCGTAGTAGGTGGTGTTGCTACGGTTGCCCGAGGTGGTGGTGGTCGAGCGGCCTGTCTGTTGGCTGTTGCTGCCGCGGTAGGTGGAATTGACCTGTGCCATCAAAGCGGTGGAAAAGGCCATCGCTGCCAAAAGAACGAGTGTTTTCTTTGTTTTCATCATAGTGTGTCGCCTGTTATAAACCGTCGGCCCGTCGGCTTAAAATGTTTTGAATTCATTTGCAAAGTTACAAAAAATCCGCGACATAAGCAACAGCCATTGAAAAAATAATGATAGGTTGTCGCTTAATAGCCTTTGGCTTTTTTGATTTCTTTCGACCAGATATACAGGTCTATATCGCGGTATTTGTATTTGTCGGCTATGTCGTGTGCCTGCATGAAGCGGTTGTACATCTTTATATACTCGGCGGGGTTTCTCAATACCTTGTCGTCGAATGCCTCAATGCCGCCATACTGGTGCTCGTCGTATTCGGGTGCAAGGTCGCCTTTTTTATAGAGATCCTTGAAGTACATGGCCACATATCTGTCGTAAATGGGGAAAGCTTGGGGGTTGTGCATGGCGCAGTATTTGGTGGCGAAGCTGTACTGCTTGTTGCCGGTTACAGGCTGTATGGCCTCTACTATAAGGTCAACGGCTTCGGGGTCGCCTGACGCGATGAGTTTGTCGAGGCTCTTTATTGTGCGTACCTGCTTGGCTACTTTGGCATTAGGATAAGCGTGGGTTTTGTAGTGTGTGTTGAGCAGACGCACTTTCTCTGTTACCACATCTTCTTTGTTGTTGCCGGGGTTTTGCTCGAAGTACTTCCATACCGTGGGCTCGTCGTACTGTTTGTACCAGCATTCTTTTGGTAATGCTTTCAAAACCTTGTCAATGTCGTTGACTTTTGATTTCATGTTGTTGTTTTTCATGACTGTTTGATTTTTGATTGTTGTTATTAATGGTTTGTTTGAATTATTCCAACGGAGTGTTTATGCTATGCCGGGTTCAATCGCCTTATTCCACGAATAAAAGACGGCTTGTGATTATAATAATAGTAACTACCAGGGCGACACCACCCAAACCCATAAGCATAATAAGGAGCTTCAAAATCGTAGTAATAAGTTGTTCCACTGGATCCGGTTGCTGGTGTCCAATAATAGCCTGAGGGTAGAAAAGTACATCCTGCAGACTCCATTAAAAACCAGTCGTATGCCGTGTATATATTGTCTGAGTATCCCTCCCTGTTGTCGTATTGTGGATAGCCTTGGCCTTGTATGAATGTTGGACTCGTTACGTTGTTCGGATGGGTATAACCGATAGGAAAGAAAATTATGCCGGATACACCATCCACAGTTGCCCAAATCCAACTATTATCATTCTTAATCATATCTAATTCAGTATTTGTCGGTAAATACCATGGGTGTTGATAAGAGGGTAATACCCAAAATTTTTCTAATCTATAATTAGTAGTATTAATAGGATAAGTTTCATAATGACAAAATCTGTCAAACCACCCACTATAAGTAGTATACGAGGCATATGTAAAATGGCAGTTTCCATTATAGTCGTCTAAAGGAATCTTGTCATATTGGCGGGCTGCATATCGTGTGGTACCTGTTGATGGCTGGAGTTGATAGTTTCCTGGGGCAAAAATACAAGTTAAATCATTAGGGTATTGTCTATATTTTTGTCTATATGCTATGAATGATAGGTCGTTTAAGGTTATGGTAGTTATTTTGCTGCGTTCTATGATGATGTTGCTGGTTGCGCTTTTCAAACAACGGGTGCCATCCGATGTAGTAATTAGTATTCGAAACTCACTATAATTACCCGCAGGAAGGTACATGTAGAAATCATTCGAGATGTCAATACCATCGGTATTACAACAGGCCAATGTAGTTACATTATTTCCTGTCGGGGTAGATATTCTAACCGATTTTTCGCGACCCGATATTGAGGTAGATCCGTTTGTGTTGCAGTTGGTGGCCACGGCAATACGGATGACTTTTACCGACGACGTGGCCGACAGCCTGAACCGCACCACGCCGCATAGGTGATAGAACTTCAGGTTCATGTCGTCGCTCACGGCATACATGGGCAACCCATGCAGCGAGCCGTCGGGGGTATACTGCACAGCGGGTAGTGTTACTTGGTTGGCGCTTGTGCGAATGTCGGCAGGATAAACCACGGTATATGGCCCTGACGCCAGGTCTGCGCCAGAACTCTTGATATACTCTCCGTTGGCAGTGCCTACACACGATGACGCAATTTCGTATACCGCTGTATTGGATGAGGCGTCGCGTACGCTTATCTGGTCGTTGGCCGACCACAGCAATCTACCACCGCTGTATACAACCTTGCCGTTCTCAGTGGTGGGCTCCACTGTGGCCTTGAAAACCGAGGTGTCGACCTCCTTGCCGCAACCCGCCAAAAGTGCTGCTGCCGCCGCAAAAACTATCATAGATTTGCTCATGACGGCGTGAAATGTTGCTTTTTGTTTCATTTGTGTGTTTATTAAATGTATGTAAATTATATGTTTGTACAAAAATCCCAAGAATTTCCGTTTGCGCGAAACTACAAATATTATTGCATAATATTTGGTTCAAATTTGGTTCAAATGCATTGTGTACAATTCTCTGCATCTCGATAATTGAAAAACATCGGCGTCCTGCCGTTGGGCTGGAGCCGATGTCCTCGGTTTTTCGGATACAAGAAAGGCGCAAATTCCTCTCGTTAGTTTACCGCTTATTTCTGGAAGGGTGGTCTGGTATACCTCGAAGCAAATAAGGGTGAAAGCAATCTACGCCCAAAGCGTAAACTTTCGCATTCCTTATTCTCGCTTCTTGATAAGAGTTTACCAGACCGTTTATCCAGGAGAACAAGAGCGTCAGCTCAGTATGTTATCTGTATGTCTATTGTATCAATATTCTACATGATACCACGGTAATCATTAATAATTTCTGTCGGCAGTTAGCAAATAGTGATTGGCGATGCGACATCATGTCGTTATCAATCGCCAATCACTATCTTGTTTTTTAGGGTATTACTTTTCGAGGCGGATGCGGGCGTCGACGGCTGTGACGTAGCGCGGGTTGCCAAGCAGCGGGTTGAGGTCCATCTCGGCAATCTCCGGCGCGGCCTGCACGAGGGCGCTGACGCGGGCTATCTGGTCGGCGTAGAGGTCGAGGTTGACGGCTTCCTGTCCGCGAACACCTTGCAGTATCTTGTAGCCGCGGAGCTGTTTGAGCATCTCTTTGGCCTCGGCGGCGGTGATGGGGGCAAGGGCGCTCTGCACGTCTTTCAGAACCTCGATGAAGATGCCGCCCAGTCCGAAGAATATCTGATGGCCGAACTTGGCATCCTTGATGGCGCCGATGTACACGTCGGTACCGTCGAGCATGGGGTACATCTCAACAGCGTAGGTCTCGGGAATGACAATGAGGCGGTCGAACTCGCGAGCCACAGTGTCGAGGTCTTTCACGCCGAGGGTCACGCCGCCCACATCGCTTTTGTGCAGCGGGCCGACGACTTTCATCACCAGCGGCACATCCTTGGAGCAGCCCACCTCTTTGGCGAAGGCCAGGGCGTCCTCTTTCTTCGACACTTCGACGCTCTTCTTGCGGCTGATGCCTGCTGCGTCGAGCAACTCGTTGTAGTCGGCTATCTCCATGTAGCCGTCTTTGCAGCGATCCACGGTGGCGCGGATGCGTGCCACATCAATGGCGGGCTGCTCCACCTGCTCGGGCTGCGGCTTGGGTGTGTTGTACACCTTGCAGAGAGCATTGCCAAGCACACACTCTTCGGGGAAGTTGATACGCCCTTTGGCGATGAACTCCTGTATCTCGTCTTTGACGTTGATGATGGAGGGCAGCACGGGGAAGATGGGTTTCTTGCAGGTCTTCATCTTCTGGTCGAGAAGGTCGTAAACCTCGCGGTTGGAGAAGAGTCCCGGCGAGCCGAAGATAACGACGCTGAAGTCGATGTCGGTGTACTCGTTCTCTACGGCGTCGATGATGTAGCCCAGCTGCTCTGCCGTGCCTGTGGCGAGGAAGTCGATGGGGTTGCCCACCGACGAGCCTGCGAAGAGCTTGGAGAGCAGTGCGGGGCTTGCTGGGTGCTCCTTGAGGCTGGGCACCTCCATGCCGCCGTTGCTGAGCACGTCGGTAAGCATCACAGCAGGACCGCCGGCGTGGGTGATGACGGCGCAGCGGTTGCCCTTGATTTCGGGGTGCATGAATACGGCGCAGACCGTGGTGAGCTCCTGACGGTTGCTGCAGCGCACTATGCCGGCCTTGCGGAACAGGGCGTCGACGGCGGCGTCATTGGTGGCGAGGGCTCCCGTGTGGCTCGATGCGGCACGGCTGCCGGCGGCGCTGCCGCCGCTCTTGATGGCTGCTATATGGCAGCCTTTGTTGATAAGGCTGCGGCTGTGCTTGAGCAGACGCTGCGGGTCGCCTATCTTCTCCATGTAAAGCATGATGACGCGGCTCGAACGTTCGGGGTCGAAGGTGGTGTCGAGGTGCTCCAGCACATCTTCTATACCCAACTGGGCACTGTTGCCTACAGCCCACACGCTGTTGAAGGTGAGGCCGTTGCTGATGCCGTATTCCTTGATGAACACTGCGGTGGCGCCGCTGCCGGTGATGAAGTCCACACCGTGCGGGTCGAGCTTGGGTATCGGGGTGTCGAAGCATCCGCTGGAGTTGGTGTTGAGGAATCCCGTGCAGTTGGGACCTATCAGCGAGCCGCCCACAGCGTTGATGCTGTCAACGATGTGTCTCTCAATGGCGGCGCCCTCCTCGTTCTCCTCGGAGAAGCCAGCGCTGATGATGATAAAGCCCTTGGTGCCTTTCTGCTGCGTGAGCACGTCGACAGTGGCGGGGCAGAACTTGGCGGCGATGCAGAGTATGGCGCAGTCCACCTGCGGCAGGTCTTCGGCCTTGGCGTAGCATTTCACGCCCTGCACCTCGGTCTCCTTGGGGTTGACGGCGTAGACCTCGCCTTTGAAGTTGCTCTCAAGCAGGTTCTTGAGAGCTTTGCCGCCAGGTTTGTGTATGTCGCTTGATGCACCGCATATAACTATGCTGCGCGGGTTGAGCAGTTCTTTTGCTATCATTTATCTATGGTGGTTTAGTTATTGGAACTCAGAGTACTCGGAATAATCCGAGTACTCTGAATACTCTGTATTACAGTCTGGTTATTTCTTCACAGGCATTGCTTCGAGGGTGGCCACAAGATAATCGAAGAACTTCTTGGTGCTTGGGATGTTGGCGCGCTCGTCGGGGCTGTGGGGGCTGTTGAGGGTGGGGCCGAAGGAGATCATCTCCATGTCGGGGTATTTGCCGCCAAGCAGTCCGCATTCCAGACCGGCGTGGATAGCCATCACCTTGGGCTCTTTCTTGTAGAGCTTCTTGTAGGTCTGTTTCATGGTCTTGAGCAGCGAGCTCTCCATGTTGGGTTTCCATCCCGGATAGGCACCGGTGAGGGCGCACTTGCCACCGGCCAGCTCGGCCAGGCACACCAGACGCTCGGCCAGAGCCTCTTTGGCACTGTCGACACTGCTGCGCAACAGAGCCTTGATGGTGAACTTCTTGCCGGCGGTGTTCATGATGGCGAGGTTCAAGGAGGTCTCGACGAGGCCTTCCATGTCCTTGCTCATGCGGATGACTCCGTTGGGGGCAATCATTACGGTGTTGATAATCTTCTGCGTGTCGGCCTCGCTGATGACATTGGCGCTCATGCGCACATCTTCGAGTTTGATGAAGAAGTCGGGCTCCACTTTGCCGAGCTCTTTCTTCACCCACTCAGCCACTTTGTTCAGCTCCTTCACGATGCAGTCCTTGTGAGCCTTGGGCATGGCAAAGGTGATGCTGGCGTCGCGCGGTATGGCGTTGCGCATGTTGCCGCCGTCGACTTCTATGAGGCGTATGTCGCAGTCGGCAACCCAACGGATATGGCGGAATATGAGTTTGTTGGCATTGGCACGGCCGGTGTTGATTTCCATGCCGCTATGGCCGCCCTTGAGGCCGCCGAGCGTGAGTTTCATGGCGCAGTAGCCCTTGGGGGCTTTCTCGGTGGAGTAGGGGATGGTGAGGGTGGCGTCGATACCGCCGGCGCAGCCCACATAGAGCTCGCCCTCGGTCTCGCTGTCGAGGTTGAGGAGATATTTGCCTTTCAGCTCGCCTTTCTTGAGGCCGAAAGCGCCGGTCATGCCGGTCTCTTCGTCGGTGGTGATGAGGGCTTCGATGGGACCGTGTTTGATGGTCTTGCTCTCAAGCACCGCCATGGCGGCAGCCACGCCGAGGCCGTCGTCGGCGCCAAGGGTGGTGTCGCAGGCATACACCCAGTCGCCTACAATTTTGGTCTCGATGGGGTCTTTCTCGAAGTTGTGGACCTTGCCGGCACGGGCTTGTGGCACCATATCCATGTGAGCCTGAAGCACTACGGGCTCGCGGTTCTCCATGCCTTTGGTGGCGGGCTTGCTCATTATCACGTTGCCGACTTTGTCAACCCGGCAGTCAATTTTGTTCTTCTTGGCCCATTTCACCAAGTAGTCGCGGACGGCTTCTTCGTGTTTCGACGGACGAGGGCAACGGGTAAGGTTGTAGAAATTGCCCCACAGAGCTTTCGGTTCAAGGTCTTTGATTGTCATAATTTTATGTGTATTTTGGTTAATTATTGATATTCGATTTTACTATGCGAAGTTACGAAATATATTTGATATATATATAAAAATCGCTGATATACTTATCAAAAACATATTCACACAGCACTTTTTTTTCAAAAAAAATTGAAGAAAAAATTTGCAGAATGAAAAAATAGTCGTACCTTTGCAGTGTACTAATAAACTAACACACTCAAACAACATTTGCGCAATGCATTGCAAATCATAGAAATAAATCGAAAAAACCATTACAACGAAAGACAAGAAAAACAATAATAAACAACAAAAACACTAAAAAGTTATGATTGAAATCAAAGATTTATTGTTTGCCTATGGCAAAAAAAGTGTTTTCGACAACATAAGCCTGCGGCTTGAGAGCGGAGCCGTCTATGGGTTGCTTGGCGAGAACGGGGTGGGGAAGACCACGCTGCTCAAGATTGTCAGTGGGCTGCTGCGCCCCACGTTGGGTTGCTGCCGCGTCGACGGCGAAGAGTGTTTCGACCGTGCCCCCTCTTTCTTGCAGTCGGTGTTTCTTTTGCCCGACGAGGTGCCGCTGCCCGACAACGCCACGCCCGATGCCTTTTTCAACGACCTGGCCCCGTTTTATCCCAAGCAGAGCGGCGAAATGCTCCGCAATATGGCCAAAGAGCTGCAGGTGGACACCTCGGTAAAGTTCAACGTGATGAGCTTCGGCCAGCAGAAGAAGGCATTGTTGGCTTGTGCCATGGCACTGAACACCGACTATCTGCTGCTCGACGAGCCCACCAACGGGCTGGACATCCCCTCCAAGGCCGATTTCCGTCGCCTGCTTAGCGACCGTATAGGACAGGGGCAGACTATAGTCATATCCACCCATCAGGTGAAGGATGTGGAGAACCTTATCGACCCCATCATCATCATCTCCAACAACAGCGTGCTGCTCAACGCCAGTGTGGAGCGCATCACCGAGAAGCTCTATTTTGAGTATGGCGGCGAGCAACACCCCGAGGCACTCTACAGCGAGATGATGCCCGGCGGATACCTCAACGTGCTGGTCAACAACGGCATGGGCGAGAGCCAGATAAGTATTGAGGGCCTCTTCAACGCCGTGCTTCGCAACGCCGCGACCATTAAGAACATTTTCGATTAACTGAGCCCGGAGTGCAAATCACAAAGTGTTTGCACTCCGACGAGGCAAGAAAACGATGGTTTCGAAGAAAACAACCTGTTTTGAATAACCATAAAAAACCGTAATAAAATGAACAAATTCAGTTTCAATAGATTTCAGAAGGTTGTGGTGCGCGATTTCCACAACACCCTTTCGCTCTATGGCATGAGTATGCTCGTCATGATGCTGGTGCCGTCGGCTATATGGCTGATAGGCCTTGTCTTTGGTTTGAACTATGCCGACGCAGACGGCACGGACTTAGTGATGCGCCACATGGTTGTTATTATTATGGCATATCTGGCGGCAGCCATAGCGCCACTTAAGATATACAATAGCTGCAACCTGCGCGGAAAAGGCAACTATTTTGCCATGCTCCCCGCCACGTTGGGCGAGAAGTTCTGCAGTATGTTGCTCTATTGTTTCATTGTCAGCCCCTTGGCTGTGTTCTGCGGTGCCTATCTCGTCGACACCCTGCTCACCCTGCTGCCCTTTGGTCATAACAAAGATTTCCTCTGGAACGAGCCCCAATGGTTGAACAGCCTTGGTGAAGAAATCAACTTTGGACTCCCCCAGATAGTCTTGATTTTTGCGACACAGATATTCTCCTATTCGGCGGTGTTCATGTTTGCCAACACGATATTCAAGAAACACAAATTCATCTTCACAGTCCTGTGGCTCATGCTGATAGGCTATGTCGTATCTATCATTTCTATCCCCATTTTGATGCATGTCGACTGGAGTGGCAGCTTTATGGCAACCATTGCCAAGTGGGTCGAGAACACAAGCCCCGACAAAGTGTTGTCGATTATTACCTGGATTGGTATGTTGCTGAATGTTCTGATAGCAGCGGTGTTCTCGTTCTTTACCTACCGTCGTCTGAAGAAAATGCAATACTAAAACAGCAATAATTATGGACTTCAAGAAGCAAAAACCTATATATCAGCAGATAGCCGACACGCTGTGTGAGCGTATTGTCGGCGGCGAGTTGGCGGCAGAAGAGCGAGTGCCGAGTGTGCGCGACGTTGCCATGCAGCTGGGCGTGAACCCCAACACGGTGATGCGTACCTTCGATTATCTCCAGTCCGCCGAGATTATCTACAACAAGCGTGGCGTGGGCTACTTTGTGTCGTCCGACGCCACCGACAGGATACTGGCACTCCGCCGCAAAGAGTTCATGGAAGAGGACCTGCCAGCCTTTGTCCAGAAGATGAATATGTTAGGTCTTACATTCGACGACATCTCCAAGATGTAAAACAATCACAAAGCGCGTATCAGCGTCCGGCTGCGGATTTTTTAAATCCGCAGCCGGACGCTTTTCTTGTGTGTGACACAATAATGTAAAAACTTATGCATTATAGTAAAAACATTGATGTTCAACGGTGTCTCAATAGCTTGATAACACATTATCGCCCATTCATCTCATAAAAAAGCCACCGTGCCCGGGGCGTCAGCCCCGTGTCCTGCCGAGTATAGAGAATTATATTGCTTCCCCAAGGCAATAAAAATGCTACTTTTCCGTTGTATTAGCGTGGAACTTGACGAACGAAATATCATCATCTCCGACGACCTGCTTTCGGCGCTCAACCCGGCGCTCGAGGGGCATCTGCTGCATGCATGGTGCCCGCAGGGCAGTTGCCGCTTTGTGTTCAACGAGCGGGAGTACACGCTGCGGGGCGGCGACTGCATGATTATCCCGCTGCGGGGCGGCATGATGCGCGACATCGTGCCGAGCGCCGATTTCCGCGTGGAAATCATATATGTCAGAGAGGAGTTCGTCGGCATCTGCACGCCACAAAGCAACTACGGCATGCGCGGCGGGCTGGCGCTCTTCAACAACCCCATCATGAGCCTCGACGAGGAGCAGCAGCGCGTCTGCGCCCTCAACTTCGACTACATCCGCCGGCGGCTTGCGGTGGAGAAGCACCACTTCCACCGCGACGCGATGATCAACGCCGTGCAGTGCAGGATAATCGACTTCTTCGACTTCCATGCCGAGAACTACGGCAGCATCCCGTGGCAGAACGGCGACATCAGCTCCCAGCAGGCGCAGCTGATGGACCGGTTTCAGGAGATGCTCGAGCGCGGCGACTGCCGCGAGCACCGCGAGGTGAAGCACTACGCCGACGCCCTCTGCGTCACGCCCAAGTACCTCAGCGAGGTCTCCCGTCTGGTGAGCGGCTACGGCGCCAGCCACTGGATAGCGCGCTACACCGCCCTCGACATCAGCCGCCAGCTGCGCGACCGCAGCCGGCGAAAATCGAGCTCCAGTACCAGCAGAGCCGCAAGAAGGGCGGCAAGGACGAGGAGCCGGAAGAAGAAACAATAAACACGGAGGGACAATGAAGAAAGTTTTTTTAGTATGCGCCGCCCTGCTCGCCGTAGCCGCCACGACTGGCTGCAAGAATCAACAAACGTATGAGCTATTACCTCCTCTATGTGGATGCGACTTTTATACGGGCAATATCCTCTTTGTATTGGACACTAATAGTCTTAAGGGTTATTGCCATGTTGCCATCACCGAGTGCGACGACACCACGCTGTATGTTTATGAGACCAACACAGAGTCAAAGGTCGTGAAGCGCCCATTTGAGGAATGGGCAATAGAGTGGTATCTTAAATTTGACACTACATATGGCTTCCCTGGCTATGTTCATTTTTATGCAATGGAGGAACCATACGACACAACTGCATTACTGAAACGTTTGTCGCAGCTGACAAACTCAGTTCCGGATAGCATCAACGATGAGTCGTTGCTTCGCCAATGTTTTTTCTACACAGATGGCACACCAGTATTTGATGCCAGATACACAAGTCTTACACAGATGGCTGATACTTCAAAGATGTTTCATTTTAGAATAGAATAGAGCATGAACATCTCCAACTTCTCATAGATTGACAACAAACAACAGACACGATATGAAAGTACACTTTATAGCCATCGGGGGCTCGGCGATGCACAACCTCGCCATCGCCCTCCGCTCACGAGCGCGCCCGATTTTCAGCCCGAAAGTGTGCCCGCATATATGC
>JAFTDW010000046.1 GCA_017454015.1 Bacteroidales bacterium
ATCGAGAAGCACCATGAGGAGCGCTACCGCGCCCTGCTGCACAATGTCGAAGCCAAAGAGGTTTTTTCCAAGAGCGAGGTGAAGGTGTGGGAATGCCGCAACTGCGGCCATATCGTCGTCGGCACAAAAGCCCCTGAGGTCTGCCCCGTATGCGCCCACCCGCAAGCCTACTTTGAGATTAACAATCAGAACTTCTGATTGTATTGAACGTTTTCGATAAGCAAGAGCAGTGGAAGCTTGCTTACACTGCCGCAGCCAGAAAACGAGGGTTGCGAAGAAACCAACGTTTTCGATAAGCCGAGCGCAGAGGGCGAATCACGCAGTGTTTGCCCTCTGCACTCTTGCTTATCGAAAACGTTCAAGTGGCCTTATTATGTATTTTTTCGTGGCGTAAATCCTTGCTCAAAGGCACAATATTGTTGCCTGTCAGTTGTTTTTATTCTCCGCTTCGCTATCGAACATCCACTGGATGTTCTTCATGTCGAGCGTGAGTGCTGGAATTTCAATGTCCAGTTTTAAATGGGATATATGCACAATAATACCAATTGCGTGGCGTTGATATTAGTGATTTTAATTACGCAATAGATGAAGCCCCCTGTCAATACAGACATTTTTTGCCAAGCCCTGGGCAGAGAACGGTGCATGCAGAGCCCGTGCTATGTCGAGACGGGGAATCGAGGGCTTCTAATGGATACTCAAAATTCGGACGTGACAGTCTGTATGGTCGGCGGAGATACTCCTGCCGTTCAGTGGTGTGCCGTAGGACCTGTCGACAATGAGGCTGTGACGTTCCATGAGGCGTTGCGGGCACCTTGACGCTGTTTCAAAGAATGCGCTGATTTTCAATTTTTTTTGAGGTTTTTTTCTGCCTCGGCAGAGGGATAGTCTCATAGTGTATGCCATCTGCGCGCAGCTTATCGAAAACAGTAATTTCATTTTAACCAGAATTATTATGCATAAAAAAATAATAATGGTGGTGCTCGCAATGAGTATTGCCGGTGCTGTATCAGCACAAAAGTTATATTCGCTTGTCGGCACTGTAGCCGACAGCAAAGGAGAGGTTTTGCCATTCACCAATTGTGTGCTGTTGCGTGCTGCAGACAGCTCGTTTGCCTATGGCACTACGGGCGACATTGACGGGCGGTTCTCCATAAGTAACATCAGTGGCGGTGATTATCTGTTGCGTGTCACTTTTCTTGGCTACGACCCTTATCTGCAGCGGATTGAAATTAACCGCGACATTGACCTTGCCCCAGTTGTTCTCGACAAGAACGCCACGATGCTGAAAGAAGTGAAGATAACCGCCAACCGACCGCTTTACTCAGCCGATGGCGAAAAGGTGTTCTACAATGTTGGCGACGACCCCAGTGTGCAGAGCGGCAACGCTACCGATGCCCTCCAGAACGCCCCCGGCGTGGAGGTTGATGCCGAGGGCAACATAAAGTACCGCGGCGGCGCCGAGGTGTCTATATGGATTAACAACAAGCCGTCGCACCTCAAAGCCGAAAGCCTCAAGCAGTACCTCAAGTCGTTGCCTGCCGGTACGTTGCAGCGCATAGAGGTCATAGCGCACCCCTCGGCTAAATACCATACGCAGAACTGCGTGGTCAATATCATCACTACTGCAAAGGTGAAGCGCAACGAGTTGCTGTGCCTGGGGCTTAATGCCAACAGCAAGCCGCAGGTGGCTCCTTGGGTTGATTATGTGTGGAGCAATGAGAAGGTGCGCTTCAATGTCTTCATGAGCGGCGACTACGACAGCTACAGTGGCGACGCCTCGAGCGACAGCCGTCTGCTGGCCCCCGACAGCACGCTCTCTTCCGTCATCAGCACCAAGGGACACAGCCTCAACCGTACTGTGGGCGGCAATTTTGGGCTGGATTTTGACTACAACATAGACACCAACACGCTGGTCAACCTCTGGTTTTGGGGTACCGCATCGCACGACAGCAGCAGTCTCGACAGTCGCACCGAGCGCACCGAGTTTCTCAGCAATGCGGGACGCTATTACTACAACGAAGAGGTACGCAACGGCAGTAGTCTGGCCGATGCCGCTTTCGGCGCGTTGCTGGAGAAAAAACTCGACACGCTGGGCGGGATGCTCTTCGTTGACTACACAGGTATGTTGATGCGCAACCGCTCCTTTGCCAGCAATTTGCGTACCCACGACAGCCTCACAGCCCTCGACTTTTACCGCCGCCGCTCAACACTCGCCCCTACGCAGTGGCACGGCATCACTGCCGACATCGCGCTGCCCTACAGCTCCAAGGGAGAGGTGGACCTCGGTGTTATGGCAAGCATCTCGCCCGAGTGCAAGGATGTTGATGAGACCGACAACGGCGTCATTGACTCGCTGCGCAGCTATGGATTCACCAACGGCACCAGCGAGCTGTCGTTCTACGCAGGTGCCGAACACCACTTCGGTCGCCTCACCCTCGGCGCGTCGCTCTCTGTAGACAATGCGTGGTACAACCTGCAATACCCCAAGGCCGACAGTGGCGACGTGAGCAGGCACTACCTCACTTTAAGCCCCACACTCCACGCTTCGTACAGCACAGAGTCGATGCACAACTTCACCTTCAGCTATACCCATTACGTCGTGCCGCCCAGCGCCACTCAGCTCACACGCTTCACAGTCTTTGGCTACGACAACTATTCCACAGGAAACCCCGACTTGAAAAACGGCTACACCGACAATCTCGAACTCGGCTGGGAGCGCTATTTTGACCATCTTGGCAGCATTGGTGTCAGCGCGTGGTATAACTCGATGAGTGACCAGACGGGCACCCTCACCGATGTGGCCTGGAGCGATGTCTTTGGGCGTATCGTAGCCTTTAGCCAGCCGCTCAACATAGGCACAGCTCGCAACGAAGGTCTTGGCTTGAACGCCACCCTGCGGCCAGCCGACTTTATGAATATCCGATTCTACGCCAATCTTTTCGACGCTTACTATCGTGCACAATACCGTCCCGGCAAGTGGGCCGAGAGCGAGATGCTCTGCTACTCTCTGAGGCTCAATTTCTGGGCTAAACTGTGGGGCAAGTTGCAGGTCTTTGCCAACGCCAACTACCGCAGTCGCACGCAGACGCTTCTTGCCGAGGTCGACCCTTACTTCACCGTCGACTGTGGTGTGAGCACCGACCTCTTTGAGCGCCGTCTCTCGCTCTTCCTCAACGTCAACGACCTTTTCAACACCGTTCGCACCGGCGGCGAGAGCGTCAACCCCTATAACCCGTCAGTCAGCCAAAGCACCGTTACAAGCCAATATGTCAGCTTTGGACTCACATGGCGTATAGGCCGCACTGAGATAGACCATTACGAGAGCCGTCCACAAAGAAAACACGCCTCTTTTGCAAGAAAAAAGTAGCGTGGCACTGACTTGTGCCACGCTGCTTTATGTATCGTTATATATGCCAATGTACAGCTGTTTTTGCTACTGAGAGCGTTGGCATGTGTAGCAGTCTGTCCCTTCAATATGGTGATGACTGTATTCTTCATGTTCGTTGTTGTGGTAATGCTCCATGACAAGGGTCTTGCTGTTGAGTTTCTTGATTTCGTATACCAACCTGTTTTCCACAGAGCCGTTCCACATAAACAAAGAGTCATTGCTGGAATACCAGCTGTAGTACTTGTTGGGCTCTCTGTACATGCCGTCGTGCATGTAGCGGTCGTTTCTGTGCCAGCGCATGGTTCCGTCGGCATAGAACTCCACGGAGTCATAGCCTATGTAGTTGGTGTCGGTTGTATGTATGGTGTAGTCGTTGTGCGTTCCGGCGGTGTGGTCGTCGGTCACATGGCGGACGCTTTGCACGTACCATTTACCGACAATCAATTCATCGTTGTTGTCGGAAGAACAGGCTGTTGTGACAGAAAAGAGTAGGAGGGAGCCCAACACCTCAAGGGGCATTTGCCACCATGATTTATGTGCCATTGTCTGTAACTTTTTCATAGTCGACGATGAGCGTTAGGCTTAGGGTAGCATGGCTTCGATTTCTTTCTCAAAATCAGATGGCTCAGTGGTTGGGGCGAACCGCTTCACCGTGGTGCCGTCCTTGTCGACAAGGAACTTGGTGAAGTTCCAGAGTATGTCGCTTTCCTTCTTGGCCGATGTACTGATGCCCTTGAGCAGGGTGTGGGTGGCTTTGGCCTTCAAACCCTTGTACTCCTCGGTGGGAGCCTGCTCCTTGAGCCAGGTGAATACGGGATGCTCGTCCTCTCCGTTGACGTCGACTTTCTTCATAATCTGGAACGTCACGCCGTAGTTCAGGCGGCAGAACTCCTGTATCTCGCCGTCGGTGCCCGGGTCTTGCTCCTTGAATTGGTTGCATGGAAATCCAATGACTACGAGGCCTCTGTCGCGGTACTTCTCGTTCAGGGCTTCCAGCCCGTCAAACTGCGGTGTGAAACCGCACTTGCTGGCGGTGTTGACAATGAGCAGCACTTTGCCATCAAAGTCTTTGAAATCAACCTCTTTGCCGTTGCTGGCAACGGCTTTGAAATCATAAATGGTATTCATATTAACAATTGGTTATGTTTACATTATTTGGATTCTGGCAGCGGCAGTGTGAGCAGGCTCACGTTGCCGCTGCCAGGAAACGTCACAACGGACAACTTTCTAACATTCAAAAGGGCAGCCTTTTTTCCACCACTTGCCAGTCCACTATTTGCCAAAGGGCGGCGAGATGGTCGGCGCGGCGGTTTTGGTAGTCGAGGTAGTAGGCGTGCTCCCACACGTCGAATGTCAGCAGTGGTGTGAGTCCGGCGGTGACGGGGTTGTCTGCGTCTTTGTGCTGGGTTATCACGAGTTTGCCCTCGCTGTTGGCGCTCAGCCATACCCACCCGCTGCCAAACAGGGTGGTGCCTTTCTGCTCGAACTCCTTCTTGAAGGTGTCAACCGACCCAAAGTCGCGCTCCAAAAGTCCTGTGAGTTTAGCGCCCATGGTATGCGGAGTGTTGGAGAACTGCTCAAAGTATAGGGAGTGGTTCAGCACCTGTCCGGCATTGTTGAACATGCCGCCGGTGGCTTTGCGCACCACCTCTTCGAGAGACAGGTCCTCCAGTCCGCTGCCTGGCAGCAGCTTGTTGAGGTTGTCCACATAGGCTTTGAAGTGTTTGCCGTGGTGAAATCCCAGGGTCTCTTTGCCGATGACTGTTCCAAGCGCTTCGTAGGGCAGCTGTGGCAGTGCAAACTGTTTGTTGGTCGGTGTAATCATGACATATTGTTTTTTTTTATGGTGATTATTGTTAAGCGTCGGCTCCGAACTGCATGAGGTAGGCTTTGATGAACTCGTCAATGTGGCCGTCCATGACACCTGCCACGTCGCTTGTCTGGTAGTTGGTGCGGTGGTCTTTCACGCGGCGGTCGTCCATCACATAGCTGCGTATCTGCGAGCCCCATTCAATCTTTTTCTGGCTGGCCTTGATTTTGTCTTTCTCTTCCATGCGGTGTTTCATCTCGCGGTCGTAGAGTTGCGAGCGCAGCAGTCGCATGGCGTTCTCCTTGTTCTTGGGCTGGTCGCGTGTCTCGGTGTTCTCAATCAGTATCTCCTCTTCGGCTCCGGTGTAGGGGTCTTTGTACTGGTAGCGCAGGCGCACGCCGCTTTCCACCTTGTTGACGTTCTGGCCGCCTGCGCCGCCGCTGCGGAAAGTGTCCCACGAGAGGCGCGACATGTCGACAACCACCTCTATGGAGTCGTCGACGAGCGGTGTGACGCTCACGCTGGTGAACGATGTCATGCGTTTGCCCTGGGCGTTGAAGGGGCTCACACGGACAAGGCGGTGTACGCCCGTCTCGCTCTTGAGGTAGCCGTAGGCAAAGTCGCCCTCTATCTGCATGGTGCAGCTCTTGATGCCCGCACCGTCGCCGTCGAGGCTGTTGCTTATGGCCACCTTGTAGCCGTGAGTCTCGGCGTAGCGTATGTACATGCGCATGAGCATCTCGGCCCAGTCCTGGGCCTCAACGCCGCCTGCGCCGGCATTGATGGAGAGCACTGCGTCGAGGCGGTCGCTGTCGGAGCGCAGCATGTTCTTGAACTCGAGCTCCTCCACTTTCTTCTGTGTCTCGGCAATCTGTGCGAGGAGTTCCTCTTCGGTGGCTTCGCCGGCTTCGTAGAACTCGCCCAGCACGTTGAGGTCGTCGCAACTCTCGGCCACCTCGGCAAACGAGGTGGTCCATGTTTTTTTCGACTTTATCTCTTTAAGTAGTCGCTGAGCCTCCTTGGGGTCGTCCCAGAAGGTGGGCTCTTCGGTCTTTTTCTCCTCTGTGGCTATCTGTGTGGCCAGGTTGTCTATGTCGAGAAACTTGTGGAGGGCGTCTTTGCGGGCAGTGAGGTCTTTTATGCTTTCGGAGGTGGTCATATTCTGTTCCAGTTGGTAAGGATTATCATAAGGTCGGTGGTGGTGTGGTAGTCAGCGGCGTAGGCCGTGTCGAGGCGCGAGCTGTCTATCTGTCTGATGTTGGGGTATCTGTCGCGAGTGCGGAACACGCCGGCCCTTACGTTAGGCATTGTGTAGCCCACCCAGGTGAGGCGTCCCGACAGCACCTGTATACAGTCGGCAAAGTAGCGCCGCTTGCGTCGTTGCGGCCAGAAGAGCAGCGGAGAGAGCAGCAGGAGCACGAGGGCTGTCGCTATGTCGAAGAGCCGTTTGGAGCGTCGGGCGGTGGGCGAGGGGAGTGGTGTGGTGTTGGTGATGTATATGTCGTCGGCGGTGTGGGTGTAATCGGGGCCTATGAGCACGGGGTTGTCTTTCGGAGCCGTGCGGAATAGCGTGCCCTGCCCGCTGTTGGCCGCCATGCAGTCGAGCATGTCTGCCACTTCTGTCTCTTCTTGGCTGAACACTATTACTTCGTGTTGTCTGTATGGCTTAGGCTTGTAGAGTCTCACTTGCTGCGGAGCCAGAGCGTCGATGGCCGAAGGGTGTATTCCGAGTTGGTCGAGCAACGCCATAATCCTTTCGTAGCCCTTGCTGGAAGCTGCAATGACATAGTGTTGCCTGCGGTGCGACGGCTGCGAGCTGCGCAGCACGTTGGTAGTGGCGTAGCGCAACGCCGACGTGGTGACGGCGGCCAGCGCCGAGCCGAGCAGCAGTATGGCGCGCGAGAAGCGCAGTGACTCGTCGAGCAGTGAGTAGAAGAGCAGCAGCAGCATAGCGCCGACGGCAATGCCGCGCAGGCTGCGTCCGGTACGCAGCGGCTTGTCGTAGCCTCCGCACAGGTACATGGCCACAATGAACAGCAGCGAGTATAGAGGCATCACCATCCATGTGTAGTAGTCGGGGTAATAATCTGCCGTGCCGGTTTTCCACGAGGTCCAGAGGCTCTTGGCAACGGCAAAGCCACCCCAAGTGACAAGAAAGTCGAGGACTGGCATGCAGAGCCGTCGGGTCACCCTCCCCAGCCATTGCAGGAATGCTTTGCCCCAGATAGCCACCTGTATCAGCAGCAGGAACAGCCTTGTGTTCTTGCCGCCGTAGTAGCGTTTGGCAAAGATGGACATGGCGTTGTAGAAGGTGTAGATGTAGTTGATGTTGCTGCGGCGCGTGCTCTCGCCTTTGTAGTGCAGTATGCGGGTGTTGGCGAGGTAGTGGTTCTCGAAGCCTGCGAGGCGTATGCGCCACGAGAAGTCTATGTCTTCGCCAAACATGAAGTAGCTCTCGTCGAGCAGCCCCACTTTGTCGAGGGCCTGGCGGCTAATCATGAGGAAAGCCCCCGGCAGTATGTCTATTGCTGCGTCTTGGTTGTCGGGCAGGTTCCCCATGTAGTAGGCTGCCACTTTGGGGTGGCGGGGCATGAGGCGTATGAGGCCGCTGAGCTTGTAGAACGAGGCCGCCGGCGTGGGAAACCCGCGTTTGCTTTCGCGCAGGAACTCTCCTTCGCCGTTTATCATCTTTACCGTGACGCCGCCGCACTGCGGGTTGTCGGCAAAATGGGCGGCGCAGATGCGCAGGGTGTCGCGCTCCACCATGGTGTCGGGGTTGAGCAGCAGTACAAGGTCGCCATGGCTGCGGCGTATGGCCTGGTTGTTGGCCTTGGCAAAGCCCAGGTTCTCGTGGTTGGCTATCACCTCCACCTGCGGGTATTTGGCGCGAAGCATCTCCACCGAGCCGTCGTCGGAGTTGTTGTCCGCCACTATAACCTCTATGCCTTCAAGGTGCTCGTCGAGCGTGGAGGCAAACACCGATGCAAGGCACTGGTCAAGGTAGTGCTTCACGTTGTAGTTCACTATGATTACGCTGACGGTCACTTTGTCTTTTGTTTTTTTCGTTATTACGTTATTTCGTTACAACGTGATGTCATTGTTTGGATGGGGTCTTTCAGAAAGGGTATATCTCCGGGCAGCCGGGGGTGAAGTAGGCCGCGGTGAAAGCTATGATTATCAGTAGCAGTTTGATGTAGGAGAACCGGTTGTGGTCGTGGTCGAACAGGATGCTTACCGACACGTGCAGCAGTATGCCCACCACGGCGCCCATCACAAGGCTTTGCAGCACCTCGTCCTGCGGCATAAGGTATAGGTTGCATAGCGAGCCGAGGGGCGTCATAATGCCAAACAGTAGCAGGAGCAGCAGCGAGCGCAGTGTGCCGTAGCCGTTGGCAATGAAGAGCGACACCATGATGAGGGCTATGGGAATGTTGTGGAGCACAATGCCATAGAGCAGCCCTTGGTGTATGTCGCCGTCGCCGCCGTCAACAAGCGGCATGCCTTCGAGAAATGCGTGTATGCAGAGACCTATCATCAGTCCCACAATGGGGTGGTGTCCGCTTTGGTGGTGACAGGCCCCGTCGTGGTGGTGGTGCTCGTGGGAGTGCTCGTGCTCGGCGGCGGCCTCCTCCACGCAGCAGTCGCAATGGTTGTGCCCATGCTCCACGCCGCGCGTGAGGTGCTCCAGCAGCAGCTGTATCAGAAATCCCACCATCACCGAGGCGGCAATCTTGAAGTGCCAGCCCGGTGTTACAAACCTCCACTCACCCTCGCCAAGGAACATATGGGGCACAAGGTTGATAAAGCAGCTGGCAAAAAGAAACGCCCCGCCGAAGATGTTGATGTACTGCATGGCCTGTGCAGGCACCCGTTTGCGCCCCGGCAGCAGCGCCGCCCATGCAACCACGCCGACAATTATTAGGAGGTAGGAGAAGATGATCATCTTTTGGGTTTCTTATTTTTTCTGGTTTTTCTAGTCGCACTAGTCGCACTAGTCATACTAGTTTTTTTGGGGTCTATATAAAACAAAAAAGGGTAAGCTGATTATATCGCACCGCTACAACCAAACACCCTTGCTGCATTCCTGCCCTGGGGGATTCAATGGGAGCTGGTCGTATAAGACTTACCCAAATGCAAAGATACTGCTTTTTTTTGAATTATTACTATTTTTTTTCATTTTTCAATGTATGTTGCGCAGGTTTAATGCTTTATGAAAACGGGCGGCATTGGCTGAATGCTGTGCCAGAGTGGTGGCGAAGTTGTGTCGTCCCGAAAAATCGTCCTTGGCGCAGAAGTAAATATAGGAGGTTGGCAGGTTTTCGAGCACCGCCTCGATGCTCTCGGTGGATGGTATGCAGATGGGGCCTGGCGGCAGCCCTGCATGGCGGTAGGTGTTGTAGGGGCTTTCGTATTCAATCTGCTGGCGGCCAAGGCGTCGCAGGGTGAAGTCCCCTACGGCGTATTTCAGCGTAGGGTCGGCTTGGAGCGGCATGCCTTTGCGCAGCCTGTTGAGGTACACGCTGGCTATGGTGTCTTTCTCTTCATTGCAGTTGGTCTCCTCCTCCACAATGCTTGCCAGTATGGTGACCTGTGCCGCTGTCAGGCCGGTTTGGCGGCACTGCTCCATGCGGCGGTCGTTCCAGAACCGTTGGTTCTCTTTCTCCATGCGCGACAGAAACCGTTGCGGGCTTGTGTTCCAGTATATGTCGTAGGTGTTGCGGCAAAAGAGGCAGAGAAAATTGTCTCTGTTGTAGCCGTAATACTCGGCCACGCTGTCGGTGTGCAACAGCGCGAGGAGCGTGTCTGCACTGAGTTCCAGCTGTTTGCCGAGGTATTCGCAGAGGGTCTCGGTGGTGCGGTGTTTGCCTATGGTGATGCGCACGGGGTCCTGCGAGCCGCTGTAGAGTTTCTGCACGAGCTGCACCCAGTCCATGCCAGGCTTCACCACGTAGCGGCCGCTCTTCACATGCCCCGGGTAGTTGCGCAGCCGCGCAGTGATGCCAAACAAGTGGCTGTGGCAGCCGTGGGCCGACAGGGTGTCGCATACTGCCGCGTAGTCGCTCCCCGAGGGTATGAGCAGCACCACGTCATTTTCCGTGGGTATCTTGAGGTTTCGGTGTATGGCAATGCCAACCATGAGCAGTGTGCAAGCTATGGCGGCGGCAATGACAGTGTATTTACGGTGTTTTTTCTTCATCAATGACAAGTTACAAGATAAGTAGTTGCATTTCTATGCAGTCTTCGCGGCCGCGTGTGGTGGAGTACCATTGTGTGCGCCTGCCGCACTGCACAAAGCCGGCCTTCTCGAAAAGTCGCAGCGAGGCCTCGTTGCTCTCCTCTATCTCGCAGTACAGCTGGTGCAGGCGTATGTTGTCGCGCACAAAGGCTATGAGCTGCCGCAGCATTGCGAGGCCTATGCCGCGGCGGCGCAACGCGCTGTCTACCATTATGCCCACACCTGCGCGCATGTGGTAAGGGTCAAAGTCGTAGAGGTCCACCGTGCCGGCGGGTTGCCATGAGTTGTGCAAAGGGTCGGCGGACACGTCGCACACCAGCCGCAGCTGGCGCAGGGCATAGATGTCGGCACCGTTCTGCGACATAATGTATTCGGTTAGCAGATGTCGCGAGAAAGGGGTGTGCGAGGCGCTGTGCTGCCACACGTCGGGGTCGTTCTCCCAGCGGTAGATGCTGTCTATATCCTCGGGTTCAAGTGCGCGAAGTCGTATCTCCATTTACAGTCGGTGGCTTGGTTTGTGAGGGTGTTTGTGGCGATGTTCTATGTAGCGGTTGTAGTGGTCGTCGGGCTGGCTTTTGCGGCGTGTCAGCAGTGACAGTATGGGTGTCCAGGCAGAGCCTACCACTATGATGCAGAACGTGCCGAGCCCGCCCCAGGCCACGGGCTGGGTCTGCGAGAAGAAGAGCCGGAGAATGCCGGAACTTATGCCCGATGTGAATTCAGCGTTGCGGGTTACGTAAAAGGGGTCGATAAAGAAGGTGTACATTATCATAAAGATACCATACAGTATAGAGGTCAAGAAAGTCACAGTGAAATTGAAGGTTGCCACTTCACTAAACGAGATGCTGTGGTAGCGGTAGCGGCGGCGCAGCAGCAGGCTGCACAGCGTCATAGTGGCTATGAGGGTCAAGGCTACATCAAGGCTCACGGGTATCGCTATGCCTTTGTGTATCATCCATCGGAACAACACATCTATGACAAGCATCAGGAGTGTTATGCCTACATATTTCATGAAGTACATGTCGTGCCCAGAGTCAAAGAAGTCCGACTGGTATTGGGTGTTTGGGGCGTTGATAAAGGTAAAGTTCATGATATTACTTTCTTTACACGGTGAGCGATATTGGTTGTCATATAGTTGGTAAAGGATTGGCTTTTGTCAAACCGCCTTGTGAAACGGTAGTGTTTCACAAGTCCAGTGACTGTGAGATAGGTGGCGAAAAACAGGCTCTTGCTGTGTTTTGTTGCATATTGCCTGAAACGGCTGCCTTTTGGGCGTGGCATGGCCGACAGCATTGCTGTATTGGCAAGGTACTCGGCTCCGCGAGGCTCCAGTTTCGACACCCATTCCTGCGGCATTCCCATATATTTTATTGCTATGGCGTTGTATACGTCGAGGAACCCTTCAAGGTGGTTCTCTGCAAGATTTTTGCGCACCACGGTCCAGTCTATGGTGTCGCGGCATTCTTTGAGCGTTGCCACCCAGTCGCAGAGTCCGCGCGTGTTGATTACCTGCCTTGCACATGACGACTTGTGGGCGTGGCTTAGCAGAAACAGGGCGCCCAGCTCCGGCGACGGCAGCAGTATGGACTCGCCGCGGAACTTGTGGCTGTCGTCGGCGTCTTTTATCATGCCTACCATCAGCTCGTCCATCTTGCGGTAGCTCCATGTGCCCAGAAAGTCGTGGTGGCATTCGAGGGTGGTGCCGCCAATCTTGAACGTGGTGTGGTGGTAGGCTTGGCTGTTGATATGAGTGGCGCCAAGTTCCCGTTGGATAATCTGCAGAAACGCCTCTTCGTCGCCGACAAGGAAGAAGTCTATGTCGCTGGAGTAGCGGAGCGACGGGGTGGGGTAGTGGCGCGAGAGGGTGACACCTTTGATAACCATTATCTTGAAGCCCCCTTTGTTGGCCGTATGCAGCAGGCTTTGCAGCACTTTGTTGTGGCGCTCGCTTGCATTTTGGCAGAGCAGCTGCTCTGCAAGGAATTTGTTGCGGTTGGGTGGCTGCATTTGCGGCGGCAGCTCTTGCAGTGTGTTGCTAATCAGCGCGGCAGTGTGTTGCACTGCGGCTATCTGGAAGAGCGTGTCCCACTGCTCAGGCGCTATGGGTGGCGGCGTATCAAGCCTGCACTCTTTGCCGAGCAGCGCCTTGCCGAGGATAAAATAATATAGCGACAATATGTTATTCACAAGGGGGGAGGTTATGAGGGTTTTAGGGGGTTGGGTGTGTGTTTTGTTTGATTGTTTTTTAGTTTACGTGATATTCCTATGGCGAAGGGTATGGCGAGCAGGAAAGTGCAGGCATCGGCAACAGCCTGGGCCATCTCCACGCCGTGTATGCCCCAGAGGCGCGGCAGCACCAGTATGGCGGGGATGAAGAAGAGCCCCTGTCGGCCTATGCTCAGCAGCGTGGAGCGGAAGGTCATGCGGATGTTCTGAAACAGCATGTTGGTGGATGTCGAAAGGCCTATGAGTGGGAACGACAGGCACTGCCACCTCATGGCGCGTGCGCCTATGGCCACCATGTCGGGGTCTTCGCTGCGGAACAGCAGCATGATCTCCTCGGCCCAGAAAAATCCGGCGGTGGCGAGAGCCAGCAATATCAGCGACGACACCGAGAGGGCGTAGAGGTACGACTCGCGCACACGTCCGTATTTTTTTGCCCCGTAGTTGTAGCCGCTCACGGGCTGGAATCCCTGGTTGAAGCCCAGCGCCAGCGAGAAAGCAAACATCATGGTGCGGCTCACAACGGCAAAGGCCGCCACCGACGAGGCTTCCTGTCCGGCAGGTGCATAGCGTGCTGCGGCGTAGTTTAGCATCACCGCCGCCGCACAGTTAAAGCCCTGACGGCACAGCGAGGGCAGCCCTCCGGCAAGTATCTCGTGGTAGAGGTGCGCCGTGGGGCGGAAGTTGTTCAGGTGTATCGCCACGCAGCCTTCGCGCCGCGTGCCGAGGAATAGCAGCAGCCACGACAGCGTCTGGCTTATGGCTGTGGCAAGGCCTGCACCTCGCACTCCCATGTCGCATACAAAGATAAGCAGCGGGTCGAGGGCTATGTTGAGCACTGCGCCGCTCACTATGCCCACCATGCCCACCATGGCGTTGCCCTGCAGCCTCAGTTGGTTGTTCAGCGTGAGGGCCGACATCATCAGCGGAGAGGCAATAAGTATATAGCGCAGGTACTGGCAGGCGTATGGCACCACGTCGGGCGGAGCTCCGAGCATCACGGCAAGCCGTGGCAGCAGCGGCAGCCCTATGGCCGCCGACACCAAGCCTATGATGACAGGGGTGAAGAACCCTACCGAAGCCATCTGCGAGGCATCCTCCTCTCGCCGTGCTCCGAGAGAGCGCGAGATGTGGTTGCCCGATCCATGACCGAAAAAGAAGCCAACGGCTTGAATGAATGTCATGTAGGCAAAGCAGATGCCTATACCCGCCGTGGCCTCTGTACTCAGGCGGCCTACAAAAGCCGCGTCGGCCACGTTGTAGAGGGCGGTGACGACCATGCACACCATGCTCGGTATTGCAAGCCGCAACACCAGGCGCGGTATCGGCTCCCGGGTCATCTCCTCGTATTTGGCATCAAGCCCTGCTTCCATGGCGGGGGGTGGGTTAAAGGGTTAAAGGGTTATTCGCTGTCCATGTTTTTATTTTATAGGTGCTCATGACCTCAGTTCATGACCTCAGTACGCAGCCTACGGCAAAAAGGTTTTAGGGTTATAGGATGGGTAGGGGGGCGTTAGAGGGTTGGTATTTGTTGGCTGAGGCAGTGGAAACTGCCCAGACCCCACACTATGTCGGTGCTGTCTATGCCTATTATCTCGCGCTCAGGGAAACACTCTTCCAGCACGTAGGCGGCTTTGTTGTCATTGTCGCAGCGGTATGTGGGGAATATCACTATGTCGTTGGCGATGTAGAAGTTGGCGTATGAAGCTGGCAGGCGCTGCTCCTCCCATATCACCGGCTTGGGCATTGGCAGCTCGGCTATGCTGGGCTGTTTGCCGTCGGCGAGGCGGCAACGGCCTAGTGTTTTGAGGTTCTGTTGCAGTGGCTCGTAGTTCTCATCGTTGCGGTCGGTCTCTACGGCGGTGACGATGAGCGAGGGGGTGCAGAAACGTGAGAGGTCGTCCACATGACCGTCGGTGTCGTCGCCCACTATGCCGTCGCCGAGCCATACCACGTTCTCCACGCCGTAATATTTGCACAGGTACTCCTCAATCTTGTCGCGGTCCAGCTGTGGATTGCGGTTGGGGTTGAGCAGGCATGAGGTGGTGGTGAGCAAGTCTCCGCAGCCGTTGACGTCTATGGAGCCACCCTCCATCACAATCCCCGGCTCCACGGTCTTTATGCCGAGGTACTGGGCTATGAGCGAGGGGATGCGGTTGTCGAGGTCGAAGGGCGGGTACTTGCCGCCCCACGCGTTGTAGTTCCAGTCCACGGCGGCGCGAAGCTTCTCTTCGCGGTTCACTACTATTGCGGGGCCGTGGTCGCGGCACCATGCGTCGTTGGTGGGGAAGAGGTGAAGCTTTATCCGCTCCATGTCGCAGCCTATGGCTTTGAGGGCATGGGCAACATGGCTCTCCATCTCTGCATCGAGCACATTGATATGCACATCCTCCACCTCAGCGAGGTTTTTAATGAAGAGGTTGTAGCTTGGAAATATGGTCTCAATCTTGTCGGGCCATGAGTTGGTGTTGTGTGGGTAGCTCAGCCATGTGGCCTCGTGCCGTTCCCACTCGGCAGGCATGTGGTAGCCAGTCATATCTTGTTGTTCTTGTTTCCTTGTTTCGTTATTGCGATGGCTCGTTTGCCGTTTCTCAGTCTATCCAGCGGCGGGTGATGTCGCTGTAGCTGTCTATGCGGCGGTCGCGCAGGTAGGGCCAGTGGCGGCGGTAGCGGTCGCTGTCGGCGAGGTCGAGCTCTTCTATATGCAGAGCCTCTTCGAGGTGAGGCCCCTGCCATAGTACGCGCCCGAAGGCGTTGGTGACAAAGGAGCCGCCCCAGAACTGCATGCCACCCTCCTTGCCGGTGCGGTTGACGCTCACCACAGGCACCCCGTTGGCCACGGAGTGGCTTCTCTGTATGGTCTGCCATGCACCGTACTGTTCCTCGTTGGTGGCCTGGTCCTGACTCTCGTCCCAGCCTATGGCAGTGGGGTAGAAGAGTATCTCGGCTCCCTTGAGGGCTGTGAGGCGGGCTGCTTCAGGGTACCACTGGTCCCAGCATATCAGCACGCCGATGCGGCAGTAGCGTGTGTTGAACACTTGGTAGCCCAGGTCGCCGGGGGTGAAGTAGAACTTCTCGTAGTACCCCGGGTCGTCGGGTATGTGCATCTTGCGGTATTTGCCGAGGCAGGTGCCGTCGGCGTCGAATATGGCGGCGGTGTTGTGGTACAGTCCTTCCGCCCGCTTCTCGAAAAGCGAGCACACCAGCACCACGCCCAGCTCGCCGGCAAGCCTGCCCATGCGTGCGGCAAGCGCACCGTCGGGCACCGGCTCGGCGTAGCCGAAGTTGTGGTAGTCCTCGGTGTCGCAGAAATACTGTGTGGCAAAGAGCTCTTGCAGGCATATTATCTGTGCGCCGTCGGCGGCAAGCAGCCTTATGGCGTTCTCGTGACGCGCTATGTTCCCGTCGCGGTCTTTGCTGCACGAAAGCTGCACCATGCCTACCTTTATAGTTCTCTTGTTTTGCATATTATATGTCGTTGTTTTTTTTTATGTCGTTATAACGTAATAGCGTAATGTCGTGACAATAACCCCTAATAATACATCGTTATCGGCCAGCACACTCGCAGTCCGGTTGTCTCGTTGGGGCCGTTGTAGGGCTTCAGTGATTTTGGTGTGCACTCATTGGCGCTCGACATGTAATTGCCTCCGGCCACTTTGTAGCACTTCTCGCCACAAGTCACCATCTCGCCGACATTGCCTCCGAGGTCGTAAATGCCGAGCTCGTTGCTCACGCGTTCGCCTCCTTTGTGCGGGCGTTTGTGGCTGTTGGCTTTGTGCCATGTAACGAAGTCCGCGTTGTTGCTGCCGCAGTAGCGGTAGTGTTCGGGGTAGAGCCCTCCGCAGGCTATGTATTGCCACTCCTCTTCGGTGAGCAACCGCACGCCGAAGGCGAGCAATCTGTCAAGCTTGCGGCAGAAAGCCTCGGCGCTGTCGGCGGTGATGTTGGTGACAGGCAGCTGGTCCCCTTTCACCGTCGAGTTGTTGCAGCTCATAAGGCTCAGCCACTGCTTCTGTGTTATCTCGAAACGTGTCACATAAAGGCCGTGGACGGCAACCACGTTGTTGTCGAGCATCTCGCTGTCGCGTGCAACAAATTTGATAAGCAGGGGCACATTTTTGATGGCTATCACATCCTCCACGTCGTTCTGCGCCATGGCAGGCAGCAGCGATGTGCAGAGCAGTGCAAGGACTATGATTGTCTGTTTCATTTCAAATAAGATGATCTCTAAAAATAGCCTCGGAGAGGCTAACTCTCAATTGCTTAGGCCATGAGCACCTAAGAAATAAAAACACGGATAGCGAATTGCCGAAGGCTGCGAACACAAATAGAAATAAAAACACGGATAGTGAGCAACCCCGCACGAATAACGCAGTGTGGGGCAACAAGATAAAAAAACGACATGCGTCTCGGAGTGAAGAAATGCCAATGGCATTTCGATAGCATAGCGGAGAATATACGCTCTCAACGAAAAAATAGAACCCACCTCAAATAAATTGTTCATTCCCCAAACCTTAAAACCTTAAAACATTATAACCCTTTATCATCTCGTCAACGTTATGACATAAGGCAGGCGGGCCTGCATAGGTTCGCCCTCGGTGAGTGGACGCAGTTGGTCGTAGAGTGTCGTCAAGGGGTCCGAAGCCTCTTTGAGTATCAGCTTGCGCAGAGCGGCGCGGCTCTCTTCATCGGTGAGCTTCAGCAGCGTCTGCCATCCTTTATCCTCGGGGTACTTCACCACGCTGTATTGTTTCAGGCCTGCTTTTTCGGCAGCTATCTGCATGGCGAGATCCATGCCGCCCAGAGTGTCCACAAGGCCTATGTGCAGGGCCTCTGCGCCTGTCCAGCAGCGGCCGCGGGCTATGCTGTCAACCTGTGCCACCGTGAGCTTGCGCCCTGTGGCGACGCGCAGGCAGAAGGTGTCGTAGAACTCCTCGACGTTGCGTTTCATCAGTGCCGTGGCAGTGGGCGACAGCGGGCGTGCTATGCTCATCGCCGCCGAGTTGCGGTTGGTCATCACAGTGTCGGTGCTTATGCCGAGCTTGCGTTTCAGCAGCCCGCTGGCGTCGGGTATGGTGGCGAAGACACCTATGGAGCCTGTTATGGTGGTGGGCTGCGCCACTATGTACGAGGCGTTGCTCGAAATCTCGTAGCCTGCGGAGGCGGCGAGGTCGCTCATGGAGACTATCACGGGCTTCTTCTCGCGGGCGCGTATCACGGCGTGCGTCATGGTCTCCGAAGCCGTCACGGCGCCTCCCGGCGAGTTGACGCGCAGCACTATGGCCTTCACCTTGTCGTCGGCAGCGGCCTTGTCGAGGGCTTGGGCTATGTCGTCGCCGTACACCGCCGTCTGGAACCCCTCGTTCTTGCCCGGCAGCACTTGACCCTCGGCATACACCACGGCGATCTTGCCGTCGGCCGACGGCTTGGCTATGGACTGGGCGTATTTGGTGGCCGAGATGGTGTGTTTGCCGTCGAACTGCTCTTTCATCATCTCCTTCATGTCGCTCTCAAAGCCGAGCAGGTCTATCAGTTTGCTCTGCTTGGCATCGGCGGCGAGGCATCCGCTGAGGTTGTCGGCGGTGCGCCCCAGCTCCTCCATGTCAATGCCGCGGGCTGCTGCCATGTTGGCTGCCACATGGTTCCATATACTGCTTATGTAGGCGCGTACCTGCTCGCGGTTGGCCTCGCTCATGTGGTCCATGGTGTAGGTCTCGCCGGCGCTCTTGTACGCGTTGTTGCTTGGGCGTATCAGTTGCATGTTAATGCCGAGGCGGTCCAGGAGGTCTTTGTAGAACAGCACCTCGGCGCCTATGCCGCGGAAGTCCACAAGCCCCGAGGGGTTCATCATAATAGTGTCCGCCGCGGTGGCTACATAGTAACCTGTCTGCGAGTAGCTGTCGGCGTAGGCCATGATTTTCTTGCCGCTCTCGCCGAAGTGCAGCAGCGCTTCGCGCAGCTCCTCGGCCATGCCCCACGACAGGCCCGCTCCGGAACCCATGTAGAGGTATATGCCTTCAATGCGGTTGTCGGTGGCTGCGGCGCGGGTGGCGTCGAGAATGTCGTCGAGCCCGGCCATCTTGTCTTCGCTGAAGAACGAGAGCACCTCGTTGGGGCCGCGCTCGCTGATCTCGGCGGTGAGGTCTATCTTCAGAAACGAGTTGTCGCGTACCGTTACGCTCTGCGTGCCGCTCATGCTGCCCAGCGCAGCAATCATACTAACCAACATGACAAAGGCAAGGATGTTGCCTATGGCTATCACGATGATAAAGCCCAGCGCCGAGGCCAGCATGGTCTTGCCAAAAGTCATTGGTTTGGGCTGGTAGCCCCTCCCTTGACGGGTCTGTTCCGGATTGTTTCTCAACTCTTCCATTTGTTTTATTATTATGTATTCAAACATATATTAACGCACCTTGCCGCCATTTATTACTAATGGCATATTTTTTTATGAAAAATGCATCTGTCTACAATAAAACCGCGACAATATAGTTAATAATGCCGTGACAAGGAAATGTCGCAATGTCGTAATGACACAATCGCGCAATCCCAAGCCATCCCTCAAAACCAACGAACCCAAATAAACTCAATACCAGCAACTTCATGAAAAAACTCTCTCTAATCCTCCTCTCGCTTATATTGTTGTCGGGCACTGCTTTCGCCCAGAAAAAGAACAAAAAGGCCGAGCCCGATTCTACTGTCGACGCTGCTTTCACAAATGCCGTGGCACGCGTCGACGAGGTGCTGGGGCTCATAGACAAGAATTATGTTGAGAGTGCCAACCTCGACAAAGTGAGCGAGAAAGCCGTCGTGGCGATGCTTCGCGAGCTCGACCCCCACAGCGTGTATATTCCGGCCAAGGATGTGGAGCGTGCCACCGAGGGCTTGCAGGGCAACTTTGAGGGCGTTGGCATATCGTTCCAGTTGATAAAGGACACCATCAACGTGATGGAGGTGATACAAGGCGGCCCCTCCGAAAAGGTGGGTATCATGATGGGCGACAAGATTATAGCCATCGACGACGAGAATGCCACGGGCGATACCATCAATAACAATTTTGTGTTCAAGCGTCTGCGTGGCAAGAAAGGCACCATAGTGAACCTCGACGTGCTTCGCCCGGGCTACAAGGAGCCTATCCGCTTCACCATCACGCGCGACAAGGTGCCTATCTACAGTGTAGACTCCTATTTCATGGTCGACGACACCATAGGCTACATACGCCTCACCCGTTTTGCGCGTACCTCGGTGAGCGAGTTCGAGAAAGCCGCCCATGCTCTGCGCAAGCAGGGTATGCGCTGCCTTGTCTTCGACCTGCGCGGCAATGGCGGCGGCTATCTCGACATAGCTTTCCGTCTGGCCAACGAGTTCCTGCCGCCCCACAGGCTGATAGTGTACACCGAAGGTCTCCGCAACCCCCGCTTCAACTATGTGTCACAGCGTGGCGGCACCTTTATCGATGGCAGGGTGGTGGTGCTCATCGACGAGAACAGCGCCTCGGCAAGCGAGATAGTCAGCGGAGCCTTGCAGGACTGGGACCGCGCAACCATCATAGGCCGGCGCTCTTTCGGCAAAGGCCTCGTGCAGAGAATGTTCACCCTCAAGGATGGCGGACAGGTGCGTCTCACCACAGCCCGCTACTACACCCCCTCGGGACGCTGCATACAGAAACCCTACTCCGAGGGCTCCGACGCCTATGCCCACGACCTTGAGCAGCGCTACAAGAAAGGCGAGTTTATCAACCCCGACTCCATACACATGCCCGACTCGCTGAAATTCAAGACGGTGTCGGGTCGCATAGTTTATGGCGGCGGCGGTATCATGCCCGACCTTTTTGTGCCTATGGACACGGTACGCCTTACCGACTACTACCTCTCGCTGCGCAGCAAAGGACTTATCAACAATTTCGCCATCGACTGGGCCAATGCCCACCGCAAGGACGACTTCGCGTCGGACTACAAACTCTTCCTCCAGCGCTACGACAGCTTCGACATCGACAGCACCTTTGCCCGTCATGCCCGCAAGAGCGGAGTGGCTCATGAGCCGCTTGCCGCCGACGCGCCGGAGTGGGCCAAGGTCCGAGAGACCCGTTCCAACGAATACCTGCACCTGATACTCAAAGCCATGCTTGCCAAAGACCTCTTCGGCAACGAATACTACTACAGGGTGATGTGCGACTCCGACGACGCATTCCAGATAGCCATCCGGCAGCTGCGAAAAAAATAGCCAAGCCCCCCACCTCACCCCCCCCGCCCAAAATATCCCCCCTCATCCCTTACTCTCAATGAAAAAATAGAACCCTCCTAAATATGAACCTTCTTTTTATTGGTGGCCCCGAACTGATAATCATCCTCGTCGTTGTCCTTGTGCTTTTCGGTGGCAAGAAAATCCCCGAGCTGATGCGTGGACTCGGCAAAGGCGTCAAAGAGTACAAAGATGCCGTTGGCGATGTCAAGGACGAGATGCGCAAGATTACCGACGACACCCCGACGACCGACGCAGGCGAGGAGCAGCAAGATGCAAAACAGTGAGGCACACTCCTTCTGGGATCACCTCGAAGTGCTTCGCTGGAGCCTTATAAGGTGCCTCGGCGTCTTCTTTGTCGCGGCGGTGGCTGTTTTTTGCTGCAGGGATTTTGTCTTTGCCAATATCGTCATGGCTCCGGCCCACGACGATTTCTGTCTCTACAGGCTCCTCTGTCGTATGGCCGTAAAACTCTCGGCCCCGTCGCTCTGCCCCTCGCTTGGCCCGCTTGAGATTATCAACATCAACCTCGCGGCGCAGCTAATGGTGCATATCAGCGTCTCCTGTTTCCTTGCGTTGCTGCTGGCAGTGCCGTACATACTGTTTGAAGCGTGGCTCTTTGTGCGTCCTGCTCTCCATGCCGACGAGCGTCCGCTGCTTGCCAAAGGCACCCTCTCGCTGCTGCTGCTCTTCTATGCCGGTGTGGCTCTTTCCTATTGGATAATCTTTCCGCTGACACTCAACTTCCTCGGCAACTACCAGGTGTCGCCCGATGTGGTCAACCGCTTGTCGCTCAACTCATACATCTCGTCGCTTGTGGGTCTCTGCCTGGCCATGGGACTGGTTTTCGAGATGCCGGTGGCCGTCGGTCTCCTTGCACGTCTCGGCATACTGAAGGCAGGTCTGTTGGTGCGCGGCCGCAAGGTCGCCGTGGTGATATGCATGGCTCTCGCCGCAATAATAACACCCTCAACCGACATCTTCACCATGATGCTCGTAGCCTTGCCGGTCTACCTGCTCTACGAGCTCTCAATAGCCGTGGCACGCCGCGCTTCGCGAGAATAGTCAACGCGGCATTTGTGGTGGGTTGGTTTCTTCGCAACCCTCGTTTTCTCGCCTCGGCATAGCGCAAACACTGCGTGATTTGCCCTCTGCACTCGGCTTATCGAAAACGTTGGTTTCTTCGCAACCCTCGTTTTCTCGCCTCGGCATAG
>JAFTDW010000047.1 GCA_017454015.1 Bacteroidales bacterium
AAAAAACGCCCTTTGGATAGAATACAAATAACTGAGGTCATAACTGAGGTCATGAGCACCCGTAAAAATAAAAACATGGACAGCGAATAACTGAGGTCATGAGCACCTATGAAATAAAAGCATGGACAGCGAATAACGCAGTGTGGGGCAACAAGATAAAAACGACATGCGTCTCGGAGTGAAGAAATGCCAGTGGCATTTCGATAGCGTAGCGGAGAATGTGCGCTCTCAATGAAAAAATAGAACCCGCCTTAATTTTTAGAGCCCAACTTAATTCATAGGTGCAAATAACCTTGGTTTCTTCGCAACCCTCGTTTTCTCGCCTCGGCATAGTGCAAACACTGCGTGATTTGCCATCTGCGCTCGGCTTAGCGAAAACGTTCTGTTGCATCCATCAAGTATGAGCCCTGCGGGGGGGGCTGAGCATCACCCTTTCGCCGGGCGTTTTTTCGGCAGGTGCGCACTACGAGTACACGGCCAGTCTCGGCGACGGGTGGCGGAGGAGAAGCCCGTGGTGAGCGAGATTTTTTTTAAATTTCTGTGTTTAATCGGTTAATTTTGTGTATCTTTGCAGTCTCTAAGGCGGGAGTTGCATGATGCGTCATGTGACCGTAAGCCTTTGATAATGCGGATATGGCGTAATTGGTAGCCGCGTTAGACTTAGGATCTAATTCCAGTCTGGAGTGGGGGTTCGAGTCCCCCTATCCGCACAGAAGCAGAGAACTGAGGCCATGTGGCGAGCCTGCGAACTGAGGTCATGAGCACCCGTAAAAATAAAAACATGGACAGCGAATAGCGGGAGTGGGGTAAAGCAATAGAGGCTGCGGCGCATTGCGCCGCAGCCTCTATTGCTTTGGGGGGATGGTGAACTTTCAGTTAGTATTCCGCTGCGCTATTGAGTGTCTACTGGACTTTCTTTATTTCTTGGCGGATTCTTCGGCTAAGGCTATGTATTTGTCGGCCTCGCGGTACTCGGTGGACTCTGGGTAGTCCTTTATTTTCTTGAAGAGCTTGACAGCCTCGCTGTAGTTGCCGTTCATGAGCTGCACGCGGCCGGCTTTCATGAGTGCCATTGGCGTGGTTATGCTGTTGTCGTCCATCTTGGCGGCCTTCATGTAGTATTTGAGAGCATCGGCATTCTTGCCTTGCTCTATGGCGGCGTCGCCCAGGCAGGTTACGGCAAGCACCTTGGTGAAGGTGTCGTGTCCTTTGTATTTTTTGAGCCATTTCTCGGCCTCGGAGTAGTTGCCCAGGCGCAAGTTGCTGACGCCGGCGTAGTATTTGGCGAGGTTGCCCGACTTGGTGGAGCCGTATTTGTCAATGACATCGTAGAAGCCCATGAACTGGTCGTTGCCGTTGAGGGCGAGCTGCAAACTGTCCTGCGCAAACCACTGCTCGGCGGCGAACATGCTGGAGGCGGCACGCTCGGCACGCGGCTGCACCATCCATTTGTTGATGGCGAAGATGGCCACTACCACCACTATGATACACCCGAGAACGTAGAGTATGCGTTTCTGGTATTTTTCAATGAACTGCTCGGAGCGCGAAATGAATTCGCCCATGTCTTTGTTTTGCTCTTGGTTTTGATTTTCCATGAAAATTATTGTTACTTTAGTACTTGATACACTGATAGTTGTGAGTAAATGCTTACTCCTATTGTGTTGCAAAGTTACTCATTTTTTCGCGAATGCAGAAAAAAAACTTCTTTTCCGTGTGGTTTTTGGTGTTTCAGCTCCAACGAAAAAATATTATATATTGTTGTAAGTAACGTAGTTGCAAAAAAAAATAAGAAATAGTTGTCAACTAAAAAACATTTGTTGGATTTTTTTTCTTAACTTTGCAAAATATATGTATAAAAATAATAATTAACTATATTTGCTATATGAATACTTCAGTAGAGTACATGGGTTTGACTCTCAAGAACCCTATCATTGTGGGTAGTTGCGGCTTGATGTCGACAGTGGACGGCTTGATGCAGGCCGAGCAGTACGGTGCCGGTGCCGTGGTGGTTAAGTCGGTTTTCGAGGAGCAGATTATCTACGATATAAAGCGCAACACCAAGTTTATGGCTCCCACCGACCACTACGGTGTCAGCTATGAGTATATAGCCCAGCATGTCGAGGCCGACTCGCTCAACAAGCATTTCGATGTTATCCGCGAGGCCAAGCGGAAAATGCAGATACCAGTGATAGGCAGCATCAACTGCTACAGCTTCGAGAACTGGCTTACATACGCCAAGAGGTTTGAGGATGCAGGGTGCGACGCCCTGGAGCTGAACATGGCCATCCTCCCCTATGAGACCAACATGGGGACGGACGATGTGGAGCGTCTGTTCCAGAACATCATGACGGCCATACGCAAATATGTGAGTGTGCCCATAGCAGTGAAGGTGGGTGTGCATTTCACCAACATGGCGCAGTACATGCAGCAGCTGTCGTGGATGGGGTTGGGCGCCATAACCCTCTTCAACCGCCCGATAAACATCGACATAGACCTGGACAAGGAGCAGACTGTGATGGCTCCGCGCCTCTCGACCCCCGACGAGATATACAACACGCTCCGTTGGGTTGCCATACTTGCCAAGAAGGTTCGTTGCCCTCTTTCGGCCAGCAGCGGTGTACATACCCCCGACGGTGTGGTGAAGATGCTTTTGGCCGGTGCCACCACGGTACAGGTGGTGTCGTGCCTCTACAAGAACGGCTTGCCATATATCACCGAACTCGTCAAGGGATTGGAACAGTGGATGACAGAGCACAACTATGAGCGCGTAGACCAGTTCCGCGGCAAGTTGGCGGTAGGCCCCTCCGAGGAATCGTCGCTCTTTTTCCGCTCGCAGTTCATGAAGCATTTCGCCGAAATCTGACAGTGAAAAGGCTACCGCAACCTTGGCACGTTTATTCGCTGTCCATATTTTTAATTAAAAGGTGCTCATGACCTGCGGTTCATGAGCACCTATGAAATAAAAACAAGGATAGCGAATAAATTAAACGTTTATAACTCATGACTCATAAATTATAAATTTATTAACCATAACTAAAAAACATGGAAACAACAACTATCCCCGAGAACGAATCGAGCTTCTTCCGTTTTGAAGATTTGCGCATCTACGACAAATCGCAGGAGTATTGCAGCTGGATCATGAAACAATTCCCCGAGCCTCGCACGGAGTGCCAAAAGGTGCTTGTTGGGTCGTTTTGCCACTCGGCATACGACATGGCACTGAATATCGCTGAAGGCTCTTCCCGCAACCGCGCGCAGATGGAGCATTACCTTAAGATAGCCAAGACGGCCATACGCGAATGCGTGGTCTACTCTGCCGTGGCGCATAACGACGGCATGCTCACCGACGAGCAGTACGACCGTTCCCGTGAGCTCCTCATGGAGCTTACCCGCATGGTGGGTGCCTGCATCATCTCGTTGCAGCGCGGCACCTCTCGTCGCAGCAACGACAGTGTGGAGAGCGAAGGTGGGGAGGAATCGGCATGGGACAAGGAATAAACTATCCCGCCGGACTGCCACTGATGAAGCAGTCCGAGACGGCCCCATTCTTTCTCATAGCAGGCCCCTGCGTGATAGAGGACGAGCGCATGCCTTTCGAGATATGCGAGAGGTTGCTCGAAATAACGTCACGCCGGGGCGTGCCTTTTGCATTCAAAGCCTCTTACCGCAAGGCCAACCGCACGAGCTACAGCTCCTTCACGGGCATTGGCGACGATGCGGCGTTGCATGTTCTCGCCGCTGTGCGTGAGCGTTACGGGGTCCCTGTGGTGACCGACATACACAGCGAGTCCGAGGCGGCGGTGGCCGCCGCCTACGCCGACGTGCTGCAGATACCTGCTTTTCTCTGTCGCCAGACATCGCTCCTCGAGGCAGCGGCACGCACGGGCCGCTGCGTCAACATCAAGAAGGGACAGTTTCTCTCCCCGGGGGCTATGGCTTTTGCAGTGGACAAGATGCGCCATTTCGGCAACGGCAATGTGATGCTTACCGAGCGTGGCACCACCTTTGGCTACCAGGACCTTGTGGTGGATTTCCGCAGCCTGCCGATACTCAAGCGCAACGGGGTGCCTGTGGTGGTGGACATCACCCACTCGCTGCAGCGGCCCAATGGCGCCGACGGAGTGTCGGGCGGCAACCCCGACATGATAGAGACCATAGGGCGTGCCGCCGCGGCCAACTGTGCCGACGGTATCTTTATAGAGACCCATCCCAACCCTGCCGCCGCCAAGTCGGACGGCGCCAACATGCTGCCGCTCGACAGACTGGAGCCGCTTCTGGACCGTCTGGTGCGGATAGGAAACGCGGCAAGGGGGTGAACGAACGTTTTTGATAAGCAAGAGCAGTGGAAGCTTGCTTACACTGCCGCAGCCAGAAAACGACTCATGAAATGAAACGTTTTCGATACCACAGATAATATGGACCACGAATAAATGACCACGAATAGCACAAATACACACGAATTGCCGAAGGCTGCGAACCAAAGGTCATGAGCACCTATGAAATAAAAACATGGACACACGAATAATCATTTAAATTCGTAAAATTCGTGTCATTCGTGTTCTATAAATACTTCAATTTGTTATATGGAACTGAAACTGGAACGGCCAATAGTTTTCTTTGACCTTGAGACCACGGGTCTGCAGATAGGCTCGGCCCATGTGGTGCAGATAGGTCTTATTAAAGTGAGTCCCGACGGCACTGAAGAGTCGCGGACTTACCTGGTGCGTCCTGCCGACGCAATGGGTCGCACGCTGCCTATACCGCCGGAGACCACGGCGATACACCATATCACCGATGCTATGGTGGCCGACAAGCCTACCTTCAAAGAGTTGGCGCTGGAGCTCAAGGCTTTTATCGGCGACGCCGACATGGCGGGCTATAATTCCAATAAGTTCGACGTGCCGCTGCTCGTCGAGGAGTTTCTGCGTGCAGGGGTCGACTTCGACATACAGAGCCGCCACCTTGTCGACGTGCAGAACATTTTCCACAAGATGGAGTCGCGCACGCTTGTTGCCGCCTACCGTTTCTACTGCCACAAAGAGCTGGAGGGTGCGCACAGCGCGGACGCCGACATCAGGGCGACCTACGAGGTGCTCAAGGCGCAGCTTGACTGCTACGACGGCGCAGTGTACAAGGACAATACAGGCAAAGAGTCGAAACCCATAGTGAACGACATAGCGAAGCTTGCAGCTTTCACCACCAGCCCGATGTGCGCCGACCTGGCGGGTTTTCTGGGCTACGACGCCCGCCACAACATGGTGTTTAACTTCGGCAAGCACAAAGGCAAGCCGGTCAAGGAGGTGTTCAAAGTAGAACCCTCATATTACCGTTGGATAGAGGATGCCGACTTTCCGCTGATTACCAAGAAGGTGCTGAAAGACCTATGGGACGAGATGCACCAAGAGGAGAAGCTGAAGTCTAAGTTTATCGTGGGGAGCTTGTAGTATCTCGCAGAACCGCAGGTCATGAGCACCTATGAAATAAAAACATGGAAAGCGAATAAACCGCAGAAACCGCAGAAAGCCTTAGTGCTTAATTGGACCACGAATAACACGAATTTTTCGAATTGCTTCCGCGTATTCTTACAACCCTTTAACCTTCCAACTTTTAGTTGTTGTCGACTCCGTAGCCGAAGAGGGCGAAGTCGGCGCGAGCAGGGTCGTCGGGGAATACGAGCTGCATCTTTCTTGTCAGCTTGAGGGCTGTCGACATGGTGGCGTTTGAGCATTCTATGAGGTGCAGTCGCTGTGCCTCGCTGACGACGTGTGTGTCGAGCGGTATTATCAGTGTCTGCTTGTCGACGAGGTGAGCCCACAGACCGAGGTCGACGGGGGAGTGGTCGCGCACCATCCAGCGCATGAACATGCAGAGGCGTTTGCAGGCCGAGTTGGTGGAGGTGGGTATGACCGGCGTGGGGTTCTGCGCAAAGAAGCGACAGAAGGCATCGACCACGTTGAGGGCGTCGCGTTTTGTATTGTTTTGTGGCGTAGGCATAGCCGCCACGAAGCCGCCGAAGGTGCCGTGCTGGTTGAGCAGGCTGTTGCAGTTGTCGAGGAACTGCCGCATGGCTGCGTTGTTGTAGAGGCGGTAGAAGCAGGTCTTGTCGCCGCTCTCGAAGTGCCGCCGGTAGAGGCCTTGGGCTATCCACCGTTGCATGTCGCCTTCGGCATAGTGCAGCAGTGTTCCTATCTTGGGCATGAACTGCGAGCGGCTGCCGTAGCTCAGCGCCGCCGCCACAAAGGCTGTGGCTTCGCGGTTGGCGTTGCCCTCCACCTGGTGCATCCACCACGAGGGGTCGCCTTGAATGAAGTTGCCGGTCTCGTAGCGGTCGGCGTATTGGCGCAGGAGGTCTATTGTTTTTGGGGACATTTGGGTGGAGGGTTAAAAGGTTGCTCGCTGTCCATATTTTAATTTCTATTTGACCACGAATTGCACGAATGGGCACGAATTTTTATTCGGTTGATTAGTGTTATTCGTGGTCCATATTATCTGCGGTTTCTGCGAGAGTTATTCGTTGGATTAGTGCTATTCGTGGTCATTTATTCGCTGTTTCGGGGGTGGCGTCTCTGTGGGTTTTGCGCTTGAACCATTCCATCATCTCAGGCAGGTCGTCGAGTGGGGTGAAGCCCTCTTTCAGCGGTTCTTTGGGTGTGGGGCAGAGTTCCAGATAGCCTATAACCGTGGCGCAGTCGAACTCGCCGACGAGTGCTTCAACGGTTACATAGACTCCCACTTGGCGGTCTTCCTCGTCGGGTGCGTCGGGGTTGTAGTTTGGGGGCAGACCCGGCACGGCGATGCGTAGCCCCAGCATCTCGGGCTCCTCTTCGCACTCCAGCTGCATGAAGTACATTTTGGCTGTCTCGAAGCGGTATTTGTCGAATACCACCTTGAGATCCTTGCCTTTAGGCTGCTTGAAGGCCACGAACTCCCACCAGTCGATGTCAGGGGCTTCGTCGACAAGAGCGATCACGGCGGCGAAGAGCTCCATGTCGCCTTCGGCGCTGAAGGTTAGGCGGCGCCCCTGCGGGGTCTTGCCGCCCATCTCGCAGGTGAGGCCCGGGCAGTAGAGCTCCAGCTGCTTTTGCATGGTGTCGAGGAGGGTGCGACGCTCGGTGTCAGAGAGGTCGTCGAGCATGGTGAGAGGTTCGCTGTTAGCCGCAAACCAGTCCCAAAAAATGTTTGTGGTCATATTGAGTGTGGGTTTGGGTTGATAGATAGGATAGAGGCGATAGATTTGATAGAATGGATTCATCTATATTATTATCGCTTCGGGGTGGAGGTTTACATTGAACTGGCGTTGCACTTCGTTGATTATTGTCGCGGCGAGTTGTCTGAGGTCGTGGCCGGAGCAGGGCTGCTCCGATGTGCCGCAGTTGCAAAGCACAAGGGCGTTGCGGGCGTAAGTGCCAACGGTGCCGAGTGTGCGTCCTTTCCAGCCGGCTTTTTCTATGAGCCATCCGGCGGAGAGTTTGTAGCCTGTGTCGGTCTTGTGGGCCGGCATGTCGGGGTACAGTGTCTGCAGGTGGCGGCAAAGCTCGTTGTCGACCACTGGGTTTTTGAAGAAACTGCCAGCACTTCCCTGTACCTCCGGGCGTGGGAGTTTGCTCCAGCGCAGCTCGGCGACGCCGTCGGCGAGCTGGCGTGCCGTGGGCTTTCCCATGCCTTTTTCGTGCAGGTGTTCGGCAAGGGCTTTGTAGCTCAGGTTGGGCTCGAAAGAGTCGTTGAGCATGAATTCCACCGAGGTTACGAGGTACTGCGAGGGCTGTTGTTTGAAGCGGCTGTCGCGGTAGCCGAAGCGGCAGTCGGCATTGGAGAAGTCGACAGCCTTGCCGCTCTGGATTTCCACGGCGTGTACGCAGTGGACGAACTGCGAGGCGTCGGCGCCATAGGCACCGACGTTCTGCACCGGCGCGGCGCCTACCGTGCCGGGTATGGCGGCGAGGTTCTCCAGCCCGTACCAACAGTGGTCTATGCAGTGCTGCACAAAGGAGTCCCACACCACGCCGGCGTCGGCCTCCACTATGAGGTGCCCGTCGGCGGTACGCCGCACAAGGCGTATGCCGGTGTTGGCCATGTGTAGCACGGTGCCTCGGTAGTTGCCGGTGAACACCGTGTTGCTGCCGCCGCCGAGAATGAGCAGGCCGTGGGCCTGCTGTATGGCGGGCAGTATGTGGGACAGCTCGCTGGTGTCGCCAACGGTGATAAGGGTGTCGGCAACGGCGTGTATGCCGAAGGTGTGGAGCGGCTGGAGGTCTATGTTGTGGAGTATCATTGGAGAGGGAGGGGAGGGGGATTTAAGGGTTATAGGGTTTGAGGGTTATGGTCGTATTTAAACAATTTTAATCACTTGATGAATCCTATGCTGTCGGTGCCGTATTTCTTGTTTATGGTGTCGGTTATCTCCATGAGTTTGCGGCGTCGTTCGTCGTGCTGTGCGGTGAAGAGGTCCAGCTGGTGTCCGTCGTCCTCCTCTATGCCGCCAAGTATAACGCCGGCTTGCTTGTATAGGTATCCGGGGCGGAATATTTCGTGGAGCAGCCGCAGTGCTGCTTTGGTAAGTAGCGGGGTGTCGTTGGTGCCTGCAGGCAGGCGTGTGAAGGCACTGTTGCTGTATTGCGGCAGGTCTTGGCGGTGTCGGTTGGTGGAGAGGAAGAGGGTTATGATGTCGCAGGTGCCTTTCTGCGAGCGCAGGCGCGTGGCGCAGTGCGAGACAAAGCCTCGTATCGGTGCCTCGAGTTCCTGCTCGGTGCCGAGCATTACGCCGAAGGTGTGGCTCTGCGAGATGGACTGCTGCAGGTCGCGGTGGCGCAGGGTGATGGAGGGTATCCCGTTGAGTTCCTTATAAGTATTGTATAGGGCAGTGGAGAAGAGGCTCCGCACCCGTTGCCCCTCCATGCCAGCGAAGTCGGCTGCCGTTGCCACGCCTTGTAGCATGAGTTGCTTCACCGATTGGCGGCCTATGCCCCACACCTCGTTGATTTTGGTGAGTTGCAGTGCGCGCTTGCGTTTGTCGGGCGGCAGCACGCAGATGCCGTGGTAGGCAGGGTACTGCTTGGCAAAGTGGGTGGCGGTCTTTGCGAGGGTGTAGCTCTGGCTGCAGCCGCAGCTCACGGGGATGCCGGTGTTGGAGGTGATGTGGTCTTTCACCATCTTGGTGTAGTGGCGTATCTCGTCGGGATCAGAGAGGGGCAGCTGCCCAAAGAACTCGTCGACAGAGTACTGCACAAAGTCGAGCACCACCTCTTGCTCCTTGACGAGGTTCATGATTTGTGCCGATATGCGGCGGTATTTGTTGTGGTCGCATTTACACAGAGTCACTCCGTTGTTTTCTATAATACGCCTCACTTGGAAGAGCGGCTGGCCGCGTTGCAGTCCGAGGGCCTTGGCCTCTTTGGTGAGGGCGAGGATTATGCCGCCGCCTACCTCGTTGTCGTTGGCCACCACAACTGGCTTGCCTGCCAGCCCGGGGTTGGTGGCTACCTCGCACGAGGCGAAGAAGGTGTTGCAGTCAATATGGAGGTAGGTGGTGTCCAAAGGGGGGAGGGGGGTAAAGGTTTAAGGGTTTAAGGGTTAAAAGGTTTGAAAGTTAGAAAGATATTTGTTTTGACCACGAATTGCACATTTATTTATAGAACACGAATTGCACGATTTTTAATTTCTATTTGACCACGAATTGCACGAATGGGCACGAATTTTTATTCGTTTCATTTCATGAGACGTTTTCTGGCTATTCGTTTTTGCGGGGTTTGCGCACTGGCGCTTTGTAATCGGGAGAGAAGACTTTGCGTTGTGTCGTGAAGAGCAGACCTGCAAGCAGGGCACCAAACACGTCGGAGGAGGTGCAAGAGAGCCACACGCCGGTGAGCCCCTGGCCGCCCCAGTTGATGACGAGCAACGGCACAACAAACATCATGGGTATCAGGAAGAGCACCTGCCGCGACAGGCTGGTGACTATGGCTATCCACGGCTTGTCGATGCTCATGAAGAACTGCGAGTTGGTGATGGTGAAGGCTATGAGCGGCATCATGATGTTGAGGTAGCGCATGGCGGGTATGCCCATTGTTATGAGCTCGTCGCTCTTGGTGAAAGCCATCATCATAAGCCGCGGCATTATGAGTACCACGGCGGTTCCCACTATGCCCACTATGACCGCCACGCCCAGCGTGAGGCGGTATACCTTGAGCAACCGCTGGTTGTGTCCGGCGCCGTAGTTGTAGCCGGCTATGGGTTGCATGCCTTGGCAGATGCCGAGTATAAACATCACTATCAGCATGCAGTAGGTGTTGACTATGCCGTAGGCACCTACCGCCAGGTCGCCGCCATAGCGCACCAGCTGGCTGTTGAGGAGCATCACCACAAACGATGCGCCGAAGTTGAGCAGGAACGGGCTCAAGCCAATCATCAGTATGTTGCGGAATATGTAGAGCTTGGGAGCCCATGCGTGGCGGCGGAATTGTATGAACGAGTTTTTATTTAAAAAATGCTTCACAGCGATAACTGCTGTGGTGGCCATAGAGATGGTGGTGGCCCATGCGGCACCGGCTATGCCCCAGTTGAAGAGGATAATGAATAAATAGTCGAGCATTATGTTGAGCAATGCTCCGCCCGCCATTATCCACATGCTCTTGTTGGGGTAGCCCGAAGCCCGTATCAAGCCTGTGAGGTTGAAGGTCATGGTGGTGAAGAACATGCCAGGCAGCACTATGAACAGATACTCTTTGGCATATTGCATGGTGGCTGCCGACACATGGAAGATTCCGAGAATCTGGTCCATAAAGAGGTAGCCCACCGAGAGAAAGAGTGCGCCAAAGAAGAATGTGAGCAACATGCTGTTGGCAAGAATTTTCTCGGCCCACTGTATGTCTTTGCGGCCAAGCACTATGCTCATGCGTGCCGAGGCACCCACGCCCACAAGCGAGCCGAGGGCATGTATCATGTTCATGATAGGCAGCGTGAGGGCAAGGCCGGCGATGGCAAGCTCGCCGACGTATTGTCCGAGGAATACGCGGTCGACTATGTTGTATACCGACGCCACAATCTGAGTGATGACGGCTGGGAGCGCGTATTTGAAGAGTAGTCCGCCTATGGGTTTCTGTTCCAGTTCTCTGATGTCGTTCATAATTCTATAATGAGGCTGTGCGCTGGTATGTGTATTGCAGAAGTGCTTCGACAAGTCTCCCGTGGTCGGTGTTGTGTGCCGACGGGGTGACGGGTGTTGCCTGTAGGTCTATGCAGTCGAAACGGGTTACTGTCGAGTCGTTTTCTATTAGGTTGCAGCCGTTCTTGAAGGCGTGCAGTGCAAAGTGGCGCGTCTGCATGTATTCGGGCGACAGTATGTTGCGGCTGAATGGGAATGCGTCGTGGCCAATGCCCATCTGTGCGAGCAGTGTAGCAGGGAGGTCGCTCTGCGCCATGAGTGAGCCCACTCGGCGCGTGTCCAGACAGGCTCCGCCGGTCCACACCATCGGGATATGCGCCACATGGTAGTCGCTGGTCGACTGTGCCGAGTTCATAGCCACACCGTGGTCGGGGACTATGATTATCAATAGGTTGTCCCACAACGGACTGCATCGCAGGCTGTCTACGAGCACGCCAATGCACGAGTCGGTGTATGCGAAGGCGTTCATGCGGCTGTCGGCGAGCCTGTTGTAAGGCACCGTCCATGGCTCGTGGCTGCTCAGGGTTAGTATGGTGTTGAAGAAGGGTGGGCGAGAGGCTGCCGTGGCTTTGGGCGTAAGCACCGAAGGCAGCAGGGTATAGGTGTCGGGGGCTCCCCAGCTGCTGAGGCTGCGGCTTTTGGGGAAACGGGCGTCGCCCCACACCTCGTCGAAGCCGGTCTCAAGCAGGTAGCCGCGCATATTGGTGAAGTCAATGTCGCCGCCATAGACAAAGCGGGTCGTGTATCCATACCCTCGCAGCGTCTCGGCGAGTCCTGGCAGGGAGCGGCACTTGTCGGGCATTTTCATGAGCGATGTGGTGGGCAGCCCCGGCCAGCCGCTGAGGAGCGACACCAGGCCGCGGTCGGTGCGGAAGTTGTTGGCGTAGCACTCATCGAAGCATACCCCTTCGGCGGCGAGGCGGCAGAGGTTGGGGGCCACGCTGTCGCGCATGGTCATCAGGTAGCCTCCGCTCTCCCATATTATCATAAGTATGTCGGGGCGCGGGGTGGCGAGCAGCGTGTCCGTGATGTCCGACGAGGTGCGGTACAAGGGTTCGGCGATGGCGGCGGCCTCGGAGCGCGGCATGAACTCAAAACGGCTGTCGAGGTTTTCGGCCTTGGCGAGGGAATGCACTATGTTGAACAATGGGTTGAGTGCCGTGTGGTTGCAGAAAGGGTGGGGGGAGAAATAGGCGTAGGAGGGGTTGGCGGTGCTTTCGGACACGCCGCCACGGATGCCCACAAAGAGCAGTGCCGCCAGTGGCAGGAACAGCAGTGCGTGCCACCTGCGGTGCAGCGGGCGGAGTGTGATGTCGGTGGCCCAGACAAGGCAGCGCCAGTATAGCCACACCAGCAGTGCCACGAGTGGCGCACCTATGGCTATGGCCCACCACGTGAGGCTTGCAAGGGTCTCCTTGGGTTTTGCGGCGTACATGAGGTCTGCAGCGTCCATCTTGGCTCCCCAGAAGTGGTAGAGCACCAGGTCGGCCACAAAGGCGAGTACCATGAGCGTTGCTATAGGCCAGTAGTACCAGCGCAGCAGTGCCTGTGGCTTGAGTTTCGCGACAAAGCAACTCGCCAGCATCACGAGCATGGGTATTAGGAGCAGGTAGCAGGCGGTAACCGAGTCGAGGCGCAGCCCATGCCACAAAGCCGCCAGGCAGCTGCCGAGCGGAGCTCCGGCGGCGTGCGCCATGCTAGCCAGCATGAACAGCAGTTTCTGGACTGTAAAGATGAGCAGTGCGGCGAGGTAGAGGCGGAGCAGTGCGAGCAGGCGGAGTTTCATTTCGTAGTTAGGTGTTTTAAGTCTTAATACACTCACTTGTCACTGATTATCTCCAATTGCAGGAACAGGGTGTGCGACGAGTCTTCGCCGTCGACCTGCAGTGTCAGGGGTATCAGTATCTGGGATATGGGCTGCGACTTGGAGGCGTCGACATATATGTATATTGACAAGGCCTCGTCTGGAATCAGCGGTGTGTAGTTGCGTAAGAAGGTCTTTGGCGGTGACTTGATGTCGCCCCACGGCTGGCCTATGCTGATGTGGCGCAGGCGTGTTGCCGCAGTGGCTTTGTGCTCAAGGTTTACCATGACGGTGGCGCTGCTTCCCGCCTTCACGCTGCCTATGGAGAAAGTGTTGCTTGGCAGCTGCAGCACGCTGCTGTCGCTGCCATTCAGCGAGTTGCGGTAGTCTACAATGCGTATGCAGCGCTGTCGTGCCGCGTCGAGTCCGTAGACGGGGTCGCCGGTGGGGGCCGCGGCGAGGTCGCTGCCGTAGGGTCGTTCGATGATGCGCAGGGTGCCGCCTGCCGAGTCGGGCGACAGGTATTTGGCGAGCGAGCCGTTGTTGTATTGCAGGAACTGGTTGACTATGCTCGATATACGTCGTTTTGACAGGTTGTAGTTGTAGGCCTGTGTGTGGATCTTGCTGGCATAGCCTTCGAGGGTTATGCTCACTGTAAGGCCGCGTTTCAGGTCGTCCTCCATGCGGCGCATCAGCTTGTCGAGGCCTTTGCGTCCCACGGCAACCTCACGGTAGAAGAAACCGTCCACGAGAGAGTCGGCGTTGGCGGAGTTGCCTCTTGTCGAGCCGCTCTGCCGTTGCTTGTACTCGTTGCGACGGAACATGTAGTAGTTAAATGTCTCGTAGTAGGTCTTGGAGGTCGAGGTGGCGGTGCTTTTGGGGTCGGGCTCGTCGTTGTCGAAAAAGAGAGGCAGAGGGAGCAGCGGGTCTTTGTGGCTTATGATGCGGGCTGTGTCGACAGCCTCTTCGCGCTTGGGCTCAGTCGGTTGGGCGGCTCTTTCTTGGACTGCGAGGCTCCAGTGGTAGATGTCGTTGCAGCAGTTGGACGACGACGCAGTGCCGGTGTCGATGGATATGTGGTTGCGGTTGCTTGCAAGGTAGCCCCAGTCGCCGTCGTCGGAGGCGATGAAGAATACATCGTTGTAGGTGCTGTTGACAGGTAACCCCACGTTGACGGGTCGGGTCCACGAGTCGCGTATGCCCTCCGACACGAAGATGTCGTATCCGCCGTAGCAGTAGTGATAATCAGAGCTGAAAAAGAGTCGGCTGCGCTGCCTGTCGTAAAACGGGGTGATCTCATTGCCCACAGTGTTGACGGGGGCTCCGAGGTTCACGGCAGGCGAGCATCTGCCGTCGTTCTCAATAATGCTATACCAGATGTCCATGCCACCCATACCGCCCTCGCGGTTAGAGGCGAAGAACAGTATGGTGCGCCCGTCGTCGAGGTAGCCCACGGCGGGCTGTGTGTTCGTCGAGCCGTCGTTGGGGTTCACATTCTTGTCGAGCCGCCGCGGCTTGCCCCACAGCTTGCCGTCGTAGTGGCTCACATAGATGGCGCACGGCACGTCGCTGAAGCTCTCGGCAGGGCAGTAGTTGAAGTATATGTTGCGACCCTGCGGGTCGTAGGCGGTGTTGCAGGTGTGCTGCTTCTTGCTGTTGAGGCTCCACGGCACCACGGAGGTCAGCGCGCTGTCGTCGGACCCTTTTATCGTGGTGGTGTACACGCTCTGCAGCACGAAATTGTCGGTGACGGGGTTGAGGCTGTTGGGACTCGATATTTCGAGAAACGACGAGAAGAAGAGGCTGTTGCTGTCGACAAGGCAGGGCGCAAGCTGCGTGCGGCTGTTGATAAGGGCTTGGGCTTTGGATATCCTTGCCGAGGAGTAGGCGTTGGCAAAGGGCACTGTGGCTGGCGGTGTGTTGTGCTCCAATATCCACTGGCACACCTCTGTTTCGTGCTTTGCGTTCTCAATAAGGTGAGGGTCGCCTATGTTGTTTTTCAGGTAGCGGTTGAAAAACAGCAATGCCGAGTCGGGTTTTCCGCAGGCTTTGAGCATGTGGGCAAGGTGATAGTCGCAGTCGGGCCATCGATAGGCTTTTGTCGACTGGCTTACAATGAGGTAGCTGTTAGCTGCATCGCGGTAGCGGAAGGCCAGGCGGGAACTCTCGGCAAATTTGTAGCGGATGTCGAGGTCCTTTGCCCCGGCATTGATTGCCTCTTTGTAGTATTCGCAGGCGGTCTTGTAGAGGCCGTCCTTGAAAGCTTCGTCGCCAAAGACAACACTCCTCGTCTGCGCCGCCGTGGCAAGCGGTGCTATTAGCAACAGCAGGTGTAATATCTTGACAATGGGTTTGATGGCGTGTTTTTTTTCTTCGTTATTACGTATTATCGTTATCTCAAAATTTTATCTGCCGGGAAATCAGATGATGGGGCAGGGGAGTGCTTTGCGCTGGTAGAGCTCTTTCTTCGACAAGCGGTAAACCACGCTCACCTCAAAGGCACCCACGCCGAGCGAAGCCTCGCGCAGGTCGGAAATGGTGTGGTCGTAGGTAAAGGCCACGAGCATGGTGGTCCATTCTGTAGAGAGTGAGAACAGCAGAGCGTCGCCTATGCGCGACGCCACGCCGGCGCTCAGTGTCAGGTTGTTGTCGGTAAATTCCGAGAGGTGCCATTTGAAGTCGGCTCCGGCCACCAGCTCGCTGTTGTTGCGCTGCAGCTGCAGCGCAAGCAGCGGCTCTATCGACCAGTAGCCGCCGAAACGGTAGTCGATGCGTGAGTAGAGGTTGAAGCGAGGCTCCACGTAGCCTTTGCACTCGTCGGTTTCGCCCACCGCGGTGTAGCTTATGTTGGGGCGGTTAAGGTTGTTGCCGCTGGCGGCAATCTTGATTTCCAGGAAGTCGTGAGGGTGATAGTACCATGCGGCGCCGATACCAATGAGCAGATAGTTTTTGCCCGCGTTTTGCAGCACCTCGGTACGGTCCAGCAGGTCGGCGTCGGCTGCGTCGTAGCCGCTTTGGGCAAAACAGCCCGAGAGACCAAACGACAAGAAATTGTTGTTGAACCTGTTGAGCGACTTGTAATACGACATAATAAGGCTTGCCGCCGTGGTGCCGTAGCGCAGAGTGCCGGCGCGGTCGTTGAATACAGTGAGGCCGGCCGAGATGCCGTCGCGTTCGTAGCGGCGGCGCATCACTGCATATTCGGCGCTCGCCGCCATGGTCTGGAAAGGCTGGGCGACAGCCGCCCACTGGTTGCGGTAGGTTAAGGCGAAGCGCCCCGAGCCGTCAAAGAAACCCGAATAGGCGGGGTTGTATAGTATGGGGTTGATGTCGGGCTGCGAGAAATGGATGTCCTGCGCCACGGCATCGCCTGCCGCCGCCATCAATAGGAGGGTCAATATTTTGGCTAAACGCTTAATAGATTGTTGGTTTTCGTTGTTCTTTTATCTTCTGTTTTATGATTTATCCGCGGGCGTAGGGTGGTAGGGCTATGTCGGCAAACTCGCCGCGGAGGTATTTGTAGTAACCGGCGATGCCCACCATGGCGGCGTTGTCGGTGCAGAAACGCATAGGAGGCAGGTAGGCGTGCCAGCCTTGTCTTTTAGCCATGGCTGTAACGCCCTCGCGCAGAGCGCTGTTGGCCGACACCCCGCCGGCTATGGCTACATGCTTGGCGCCGCAGCTCTTCACGGCGCGTTCGAGTTTCTGTAGCAGGAACCCCACTATGCAGTGCTGTATGGAGGCGCAGAGGTCGGCTTTGTGGTGCTCTATGAACAGAGGGTCGCCAACCAGCTGGTCGCGCAGGAAGTAGAGGAAGGAGGTCTTGATGCCGCTGAAGCTGTAGTCGAAGCCTTCAATATGGGGAGTGGCGAACTTGTAGGCGTTGGGGTTGCCGTCGCGGGCGAGGCGGTCGATGACGGGGCCGCCTGGGTAGCCGAGGTCCATTATCTTGGCAGCCTTGTCGATGGCTTCGCCTGCGGCGTCGTCGATGGTCTGCCCCAGCACCTCCATGTCGAAATGGCTGTGCAGCAGTATTATCTTGGTGTGTCCGCCCGACACCAGCAAGCATACAAAAGGAAACGAGGGGGCGTTGCCCTCCATGTTCTCGCGTATGAAATGAGCCAACACATGGGCTTCCAAGTGGTTGACCTCAACAAGAGGTATGTTGAGGGCTTGTGAGAAGCCCTTGGCAAAGGAGACACCCACCATGAGGCTGCCCAGCAAGCCGGGGCCGCGGGTGAACGCCACGGCATCGATGTCGCGGGCTGTTATGTTGGCATTCTTTAAGGCTGCATCGACAACAGGCACAATGTTTTGCTGGTGAGCGCGGCTTGCCAGTTCGGGAACCACGCCGCCGTATTGTTCATGCACTTTCTGCGATGCGGTGACGTTGGAGAGCAGGTTGTCGTTGTGCAGCACGGCAGCCGACGTGTCGTCGCACGATGATTCTATGGAGAGTAGGAGTGGCATCTATCACCAATTTTTTTTGCAAAGTTACGATTTTTTTCCATTTTACAAGTACTAAATCATTTCTTTTTTTGTTATATATTTAATTAAAATGGTTTCGGCGTTAGAGCCGGACCACGTTTTTATATAGTGAATGAGCAGGTTACTGCGTAGAAAACAGTCAAGTAGCAACCACCAAGTGGACAACACAGAGCCGAAGCCTGTGGAGGCTGCGAAGTCGCCGATGCTGCCCAAGGTGTTGCTCATAATGGCGAGAGTGCTGGGCAAGGTGGTGCTTGCTCTTTTTGTGTTGCTCTATGTTGCTGTGGCAGTGCTCAACTACGCACCGGTGCAGACCATTCTGGGCTCTGTGGCGAGCTCGAAAATCTCCGAGCAGTGGGGTGGCAAATTCAAAGTGGGGTCGCTCAATGTCAACCTCTTCAACCATCTGTCGCTGCGCGATGTAGAGATAATAGCCCCCGGCAACGACACCATAGTGGTGGCGGGGCATGTTGGGTGCCAGTTCAACCATTTCCCGTTGCAGCGCGACAAGGACAACCGCTACCGCGTCACGTCGCGCCTTGAAGTGAACTATGTCAACGTCGACGACACCTACTATCACTTCCATAACTACGAGGACGGTACAAATATCAACAACTTTGTCTCCATTTTTGGCGGCAGAGGTGACAAGGAGCCAAGCGGCAACAGTTTTGTGGTTAGCGTTGGGCGGCTCAACATGCGCAACGTGCGTTACTGCCAAGACCTCGACAAGCCGCGACAGCGCCAGGTCGACAACGGGGTGGTGATACACCACATGGATCTCAGCAACATCGACGGCCTGATACGCAACATACGCGTGGAGCGTGACCATATCACCTGCCGCATCGAGGCACTCTCGGCCACTGAGGCGTCGGGTTTTGTGATGCGCCGTTTGCAGACCAATGTCTATGTGGCCCGCAACGGCATTGCTGTCACCGACATGACGTTGGAGACCGACAACACAAACCTGAAACTCGACGCACTGCTGCACTACCGCCACTGGGAGACCATGAAACACTACTGCGACAGCGTGGACATGACTCTCCACATAGCCGAAGGCAGCTATGTGGAGATGGCCGACGTGGCCTACTGGGCTCCGGCCCTGTGGGGCATGGGGCAGCATGTCGGCATCAACGGCCGTTTCCACGGGCCTGTGGCCGACCTGCACGCCGACAACGTGAATGTAACCTTCGGCCACGACAGCGAGCTCCAGTTCGACGGCTACATCAACGGTCTGCCGTATATCGACACCACAGTGATAGGCGCCACCATAGACCACCTGCACACCAACTACCGCGACCTTGCCAACGTGAGGCACCCTGAGGGGGTTACCATGAAAGCCCCAGGGATAGTGCGGCAGCTTGGCGACATCAACCTCGGCGCCACATTTGTGGGCACCATACGCGACTTCTATGTTACGTTGCAGCTCGACAGTCGTCTGGGGGCTCTGAATGCCGACATGATGTTCCAGATAGACCGCAACGGAGGCGGGCTGAGCTATCTCGGCGAGGTGCAGTCGCCGGCGCTGCTGTTGCCCTCGGAGATAAAGAACGACTGGGTGTCGATGGCTGGGTTCAACCTCTCGCTGCAAGGCAAGGGCTTTGACCCGCAGACCATGAACGCCTCGGTGGAGGGGCAGCTCTCCAACGTGGTGTTCAGGGGCAACAGGATAGATGCCGGAGGCCTCGACGCAACACTCGACGGCGGCAAGATGGCGCTGAAGTTCAACCTCGACGACCCCTTGGTGGATATGGACATCGAAGCCAATGCCGACATCGCGTCGGCCATGAAAGGGGGTACCTTCTCTGCCGAAGTACACCACCTCGATATGAGTGCTCTGCGGCTGGTGGAGAGCGACGACGGCGCTTCCTCGCAACTCTCCACACGCTTGGCGGCGCGCTTTGAATATGAGGACAGCCTCAACATGAGCGGACGTCTCACGCTGGGCTCCACCAAGTTGCTGCTCAACGGCAAACCGCTGAGACTCGACCGTACAGTGCTGGAACTCAACGAGGAGTCGGGCTATAAGGATATTGTTCTCTCCAGCGATGTGGCGTTGGCCGAGGTGAAAGGCTATTTCGACTACAAGACCCTGCCGCTGGTGGCACGCCATGTGTGCGACAGCTATGTGCCTTTGTACTACAATCCCTACGCCGAGAAGCCGCCGCAGGACTGGCTGGCAATAAGCGATGCCGAGATTGACATCTCGCTGCGGTGCGCCGAGGGTGTGGGGCGTCTCTCGCCGCTGCTCCCCAAGCTGGTGCTCTCGCCCGGTACACAACTCAACGCCAACTACACCTTTGCAGGCTCGCCACGCCTTGTGGTGCGCAGCGACAGCCTGGGCTGGGGCTCCGTGGTGCTGCACGACGTGGGCCTTGAAGGCGCAGACCGTGGCGAGCGCTACGGTCTGCTGCTGGGCGCCGACGACCTCAGCGTGGGCAAGAGCCGACTGCTGACAGCACCTAACATAGGAGTGCTGTTGGGCGACATAATATCCGACATACGCGTCACATGGGACAACCACAACGCCGCCGACCCCGTCAACGGGCGACTGGCCGCCACACTCCTCAGCTCGGACCAGGGCAACACCCTCGACTTCGACGAGAACGGCTTTGTGCTCCACGGCGAACATTGGACTGTGTATGGCAACGACATATTCTTTGCCAACAAGAGATACAAAGCCGACATACTTGTGAGCGAGGACTACAATGCCGCAAAGGATAGCACCGGCATGACGGGTCCCGCACAGAGCGAGCATCTAAGGAATGGGGTGCGGCTGGTGGCCGATGTGGAAGGCAATTCCCAGCGCGACAGCGTCAGTGTGACTTTCGACAACTTCGGCCTTGAACGTCTTGCTTTTTTGTGGGACAACGCCGACATAGACATCTCCGGCACGCTGTTGGGCAAAGCCTCGCTGTGCGGTATAGGCGCAACGCCCTATCTTGCCGCCGATATGCAGGTGGCCGACTGCGCCATAGGCGACACCAAGCTGGGTACTGTGCAGCTCCTCTCGTCGTGGAATGCCGACCTCAAGCACCTCAATGTCAACCTCACTACCGTCCTATCCGATGAGGGTGTATACCAACCTCTCTCGCTCTCAGGTTATTACGACACCAAGAGCGATGCATTGTCGCCCCTCAACTTCGATTTGGACATAGACCATTTCAAGCTTGCCGCCATTGCCCCGCTGGCACGCTCGTTTTCTTCGCATATCGACGGCTCCCTCTCGGGACGCATGGCGGTGTCGGGCAGCCCGGCAAGCCCCCATATTGTAGGCAAGGCAGTGCTCGACAGCTGCCATCTTGCCGTGGATTTCCTCAATACCACCTATCTTTTAAGCGACACGCTGCATTTTGTCGACAACACGCTGCTGCTGCGCAACTTCAAGGTGCGCGACAGTCGCGGCGACACGGCACTGCTCTCGGGCTCTGTGTCCAGCCTGCTTACCGACAGCATGTTCATCGACCTGGGAGTGCAGAGCAACCGATTCCTGTTCATGAACACCGACTCGCGCAACGGCTCGTTCTACGGCACCGTGCTGGCATCGGCGGAGGGAAAGGTGCAGGGCACCGCCAGCAACCTCGACATCGTTATCGACGCGCGTACAGGCACCGGCAGCCAGTTTGCCATACCTGTCAGCGACCGTCGCCAGGTGCGCGAGCTGGGCTATATAGAGTTTGTCGACCCCATAGCGCTTTCCCTTGGCGCCGACGGTGCCGACGGCCGCAGTGCGGCATACGGCCAAGCAACGACGGCCGCCGCCCCCTTTAACTACAAGCTGGTGCTCAACCTCAGCGTTACGCCCGACCTTAGGCTCACGCTGCCTATGGACTTCTCGCAGATGAAAGCCACCGCCGCGGCCACCGGCGAGGGTGACCTGCGCGTAACCATTGAGCCGGTCACCGGCCTCTCTGTGCTGGGCAGCTATGAGTTCTCGGCAGGCACTCTGGGGATCGACTTCCTCAACCTCGTGTCACGCAACTTTAGCATAGAGGAGGGCAGCAACCTCAACTTCTCGGGAGCTTTGGCCGAGGCCCATTTCGACATCAACGCTGTCTATGCCCAGCGCGTCAACCTCTCCACCCTCACTGGCGGAGTCTCCGCAACAGAGTCGGGCACCAAGACCATCCCCGTGGAGAATGTCATAGAACTCAGCGGCACCCTGCAGGAACCCGACATAAGGTTCGACATACGTCTGCCGGGTGCCGACCAGAGCGTTGAGGAAGAGGTCTTTGCATACATCGACCGCAACAACGAACGCGACATGCTGAACCAGACTATCTCGCTCCTCGTAATGAGCCAGTTCTACAATAACTCGCAGGCGGCAGGTGCAGGCAACACGGGTTTTGACAACGGCCTATCCAGCGGCTATGCCGTGGTGGCCAACTCCGTGGGCAGCGTGGTGAGCAACATGGTGCAGTTTGTCAATGTCAACTTCGACTACAAGGCGGCCACCGAACTCACCACGCAGCAGTTCGACGTGGAGCTTAACAAGGAGTGGGACAAGTTCTACTTCGAGACCACCTTTGGCTTTGGCGGCGACACGCGGGAAATGGCCGAGGTGGACAACAACAACCAGATAGTTGGCGATGTGCTCATAGGCTATAAAATCAATAAACGGCTGCACCTCTTTGTGTTCAATCGCAGCAACACCAACGACTATACACGCTACGACCTGCCCTACAAGCAAGGGTTGGGACTCAAATACACACGCGACTTTGACTCACTAAAAGACCTCTTTAAACGCCGCAAATGAAGAAAAGCCAGTGGCTTTTCGATAGCGAAGCGGAGAACAAAAAAAGCCGGTGGCTTTTCGATAGCGAAGCGGAGAACAAAAAAAAGCCGGTGGCTTTTCGATAGCGAAGCGGAGAACAAAAAAAGCCAGTGGCTTTTCGATAGCGAAGCGGAGAACAAAAAAAAGCCGGTGGCTTTTCGATAGCGAAACAGAAAACCTCCAAACCTCTAACCTTTTTGCCGAAGACTGCGAGCACAAATAAATGATTGCTAAATGTTATACCTAAAATTGATTTTGCCCTTACAGGGCGCATATATTTTGATGCCGTTTATACCCAGGGCGGTGCCCTGGGCTGTTGGATTTATGCCCTTTCAGGGCATTCCAGAATAATTAGGTAAAGAATTTAGTATTCATAAAAATAAAAACATGGATAGCGAACTGCCGAAGGCTGCGAACACCTATGAAATTAAAATATGGATAGTGAGCAACTGAGGTCATGAGCACAGATGAAATCAAAAATATGGACAGCGAATTGCCGAAGGCTGCGAACACCTATGAAATTAAAATATGGATAGTGAGCAACCCTCCAACCTTTCAACCTTATAACCTTAAAACCTTTTAACCCTACATCCATTGAAGATACTCGTCATAAGACTTGGAGCCATAGGTGACGTGGTGCTCACGTCGGCAGCCCTGCGCACGCTGAGGGCGGCGCAGCCCGATGCCGAGATACACTACCTCGTCAAGCAGCACTTCGCCTTTCTCCTCGCCGAGTGCCCCTATATAAACCGTCTGCATACCTACGACCCCAAGGCGGGTTCACGTCAGCTGCTCAAGACGTTGCGCAGTGAGCACTTCGACTTTGTTGTCGACCTCCAGCGCAGTTTGCGCACCGTCATGTGGCGTATGCTACTATGCCGCCCATCGTCGGCGCTGCACAAGTGCAACCTGCAAAAAAGTCTCGTCACCTCGCCGTTGCATCTGCATGCCGCGGTGCCACACGTGGCGTTGCGCTACATAGAAGCCTGTGCCCCGCTGCATGCCAAGGACGACGGGCTCGGGTTGGAGCTGTTCATGAAGCCTGCAAGTCCGCCGCTGTTTGCCGAGCCGTATGTGGCGCTGGTCTTTGGCGCGGCGCACTGCACCAAGCGCATAACGCCCGAAGGCGTGTCGCAGCTGTGCAGCCATCTGTCGTGCCGAGTCGTCATAGTTGGCGACCAAGGCGATGCTGCCACCCTTGCAGCCTCGGGGGTGGCGCTGCCTCCCAATGCCGACAACCGTTGCGGCACCTGCTCCTTCGAGGAGTCGGCGGCCATAGTGAGCCATGCCGCTGTCGTGGTCTCCTCCGACACAGGCCTCATGCATGTCGCCGCCGCTGCGCGGCGGCCTGTCGTGGCGGTATGGGGCTCCACCTCGCCGCTGCTCGGCTTCGCGCCGTTCCGCACGCAACACACCGATGTACAGGTTGGAAGCCTCCGTTGCCACCCCTGCGGCAAACTCGGCTTCGACCGTTGTCCCAAGCACCATTTCCGCTGCATGGCAGGCCACGACTGGCAGCGGATAGCATGTATTGTCGAATCATTAATTACCAAACACAATGAAACATAAATTCCGCACCCACAACCCGTTGTCGGCATTGGCTATAGCACTGCTCTACACGTTGTTTGTTGCCTTTGTCGAGTTTGCCTATAGCCCCGAGTACAACCTGTCGTTCACTCAGGTGCGCATGATGCGCGAGATGTCGCTGTCTGTCATGCTCTGCATCCTCGCGGTGGTGTTTGTGGTAGCGTTTGTCTCGCGGCTGCTGCACAGCCGCGTAGCAGGAGGCACGGGGTGGCTGGTTTATTTGTTGTGGCAGGCGGTGGAATATGCTGTCACCGTGGCTGCTACCGCCGCTGTCATGGTTGCTGCCAATGGCGGTGCGTGGTGCACTGTTGCCCTTCAGGCGTTGCTCCCCGCGTTGTTGACACTGTTGCCCGTCTACCTCGCCGTGATGTGCCTCTCGGCCTGCAAGTATAACCGTGAGGCTGTGGCCGTTGAAACAGAAGTTGCGCCGTCTGTGCCGGAGGTGCCCGCCTCTGAACCGTTGCCCGAGCCGCCGGCAGAGCCTGTGGCGGAGCAACTGGCGGAGGTGGTCGCAACAGAGCAGGGGGAGATTGGAGAGACATTGTCCGCCGCGGGCGACACGGTCTCTTTTGTCGACGAGAAAGGCGTCGTCAAACTTTCTGTCGCGCCGCAGGATGTATATTATATAGAGTCGGCAGGCAACTACGTCACTGTGGCCTACCGTGGTGGAGAACGGCTCATGCGACAAGGGATGCGCGGCTCGCTCAAGGCTATGACGCCTATGGCCGAGCAGTGCGGCTTGCTGCGCTGTCACCGCTCCTACTTCATCAACCCGGCCCAGGTGGCTTCCATACAGCGCGACGGCGACAACGCCTATGCGCAGCTGACCCACGAGGGTGCCAATCCCATTCCAATAACCAAGAGCTACCTGCAGGCGATACTTGATGCGGTTAACGTCAAGTAGATTTTTAAGAAAGGGTAAAACTCGGAAACTGTATTGATGTTATAGTCTATGCTTCTTGTCTGTCTCACAGTGTTGCTTTTGGCCTTGCCCGTGGCGGCTTCGGCACAGCATGGCGTCAACCACGATTCCATAGCCCTTGTCACCGCCCAGTGGCGCGTAGATACTATGAAAGGGTTTGTGTTCAAGCAGGTTCACTTCGCCCATCAGGAGTATATGCGCAGCAACCAGATGTTCAGCGTCATTGAGGTGCCACCCGCCAGCACGGTGCGCTACCGTCTGGCCTACGAGCCCCAGCTGGCAACCACCTCAAGGCAAGCTCTCGCCTCGCGAGCTCTCGCTGCGGTCAACGGCTCCTTCTTCGACATGCAGGAGCACAACCCAATATGCTACCTGCGTATCAACGGCTCCGAGGTGGGCGACAACACGCCGGGGGTCGACACCGTCAACCGCAAATACTACCAGTATGCCACACTGGTTATCGACAGCGGGCGCATACGGCTGCTGCGCCCTGAGCCCAGCCGCCACTGGGAGCGGGCACTCCCGCACCGCAACGTGATGACAGCAGGTCCCATGCTCCTGTGGCAAGGCAGCTACGTGCTGCAACGGCGCGACCGCACCTTTGTCACCGACCGCCACAACCGTACGGCACTCGGCCTCAAAGCCGACGGGACCGTGGTGATTCTTGTGGCCGACGGAAGGATGCGACAGGCTGCCGGACTCTCCCTGTTCGAGCTACAGCGCACCATGCGCTACCTCGGCTGTGTCGATGCTATTAACTTCGACGGCGGCGGCTCGTCGACAATGTATGTCCGCGGACGCGGCGAACAGGGCATTGTCAACTATCCATCGGACAACAACCTCTTCGACCGCGGCGGACAGAGGCCTGTCTCCAGCGTATTCCTGATAGTGCCATGAAAAAAAATGCCATCTTATATATTTAATTATCATTTTATAGCGTTATTATATCATCGGGTACCTCTTTGGGTACGCAAAACAGCTTTTAAAAACAACAAAAAAAACGCCATACTGTCATGAAAAAAATTGTCCTTGCATTGGCCGCAGCAGCTGTAATTGGCATGTTCGTTTCGTGCGACACCAAAGTATGTGCCTGCTATGAGTACACTTCTACTCTGCCGGGTGCGACAGAATACAAGTACAATATAGCAGAGTTTGACATCCGCACGGAGTATGACAAACCGTGTGAGTCGCTAAACAGGTCGGAGCGTGGCGAGGTGGGACACCGTGTCTGCGTAGAAGATTGCGACCGTTACGACAGTGTGCAGATAGACAGGTTGAGAAGAGACCTCGACGCTGGCAATCCTGATACCGTAAGCTACGACAATGACACTAACAATACCACTGCCAAGAACTTCTTCTAAGATGCCCTGAAACACACATCAAAATGAAAACCATTGTCGGCAAATAAAGGGCAAAACCATTAAAAACGAAATCACACTACACTCCATGACCTCAAAACCTTTCAACCCTATAACCCTTTAACATTTAGTATATACATATATCGTCTGCAATCTAAATAACCTAAATCATATCAAAGCAAATCCGTTGAAGTTATGAAAAAAATTATTCTTGCGTTGGCCGTAGTCTCTGTTGTCTGCATCCTTATGTCGTGCGACACCAAAGTATGCGCCTGCTATGAGTACACCACAACAGGAATACATCCCACGGATATTTATGTGGGCGAAGAGACTGCGTGTGCATCTCAGAGCAGTGGCCGCGAGGGCAGTGTGGGTTCCCGCGTATGCGTGGAGGACCACGAGCGCTTTACCGACCAGCAGATACGCGACATGGGTCAGTCCTACAAGAAGTAGCTTGTCCGTATATCCTCAAGGCATAAAGAGCCTTATATAGCCATCCGCTATGTTGATAGCATTGTCGGTAGTGCTTGTTGTGGCCGGTGTGGTAGGCTCCATAGTGCCGGCTTTGCCGGGTCCGCCGCTCAGCTGGCTGGCTCTGCTGCTCATACATCTAAGCCCCGCGGCCCAATTCAGTCCTGCTTTTCTTGGCGCCACGGCGGCCGCCGCGGCGGCCATCACGGTGCTCGACTATGTGGTGCCGTCGCTGAGCACCAAACGGCACGGCGGCAGCAAGGCAGGTGTCACGGGTTGCAACATAGGTCTTATAATCTCTATCATTGGACTCCCTTTCGGCCCCTCAGGGTTGTTGGGAGTAATATTCTGGCCGTTTGTCGGTGCATTGGTTGGGGAGCTGATAAGCGGACAAGAGAAAAAAGCCGCGCTGCACGCGGCATGGGGAGCATTCCTCGGCTTCCTCACAGGCACTGGCCTCAAGCTCGCATACGCCCTGTTCGCAGGAGTGTGGGTGGTGCGGGAACTGTTTGTGTGACGAGACAGTGCTTTCGATTACTACCGTAGTAGGTTTGCGCGAGACTGCGCTGCCGGTGAGGGGAGAGACATCTTCCAGCAGGTGTACTGCAGTGGAAAGTGGTGCCTTTCCATATTTTTTTTGAATTATCAAAAAAAAAATGAACACTAAATTCTTTACCCAAATGTGTCGGAGACACATTTGGGTAAAGAATTTAGTATCCATTTAATATAAATATTGGTTAACATTATGAAATTCTACGACAGGCAGAGTGAGGTAGAACTTCTGAAAGAGAATGAATTGCAGTCGAGGGAGAGCTCGGTGTTTACAGTGCTAACGGGTCGCAGGCGTGTAGGTAAAACAACGCTAATTACGACAGAACTTAAGGATTATGACTGCGCCTATCAGAGATATACATGATTGCCCTCAACGAATTTGACCACACGGGAATGGCTGCCGAAATCAGGCGCAATTCCCGTAAGATTAGCCCCAAAGACCTACATGAGAAAGTTGATGCCCTACCGCCTAAAGTCTTCGGCGAGTACACCCTCTCGCTCTGCGGTCTCTCTATAGAGGATATGTAGTGTTGTAATGTTGGAGCTGCCCGTTTATCAATTTCGTTGGGAAGTACCCGTCAGCGTCCCCAGCTGTCGCGGTCGAGGGAGCGGTAGTTGATGGCTTCGCTGAGGTGGGTGGTGGTGATGTCGGGTGAGGCGGCGAGGTCGGCGATGGTGCGTGCCACTTTCAGTATGCGGTCGTAGGCGCGGGCGCTGAGGCCGAGGAGCGTCATGGCCTTCTTCATCAGCTCCTGGCAATCGTCGTCGATGGCGCAGTACTGGCGGAAGAGTTTCTGGTTCATCTGGGCGTTGCAGTGTACGCCGGGCACGCCGTGGTAGCGGTTCTCCTGTATCTTGCGTGCGGCAATGACGCGCTGGCGTATCGTCTCGCTCGACTCGCCGAGCTGTTTTTGCGCCAGAGCCTCGTGCGCCAGTGGCGTGACCTCGATGTGCAGGTCGATGCGGTCGAGCAGCGGGCCGCTGATCTTGCCCATGTATTTGTTTACTGCTCCAGGGTTGCAGGTGCATGCTATGGTGGGGTGGTTGTAGTATCCGCAGGGGCATGGGTTCATGGCTGCCACGAGCATGAAGGAGGCTGGGTAGTCGGTGGTCATCTTGGCGCGTGAGATGGTGACGCGCCGTTCCTCCATGGGTTGGCGCAGCACTTCGAGCACGGTGCGCTTGAACTCGGGCAGCTCGTCGAGGAAGAGCACCCCGTTGTGAGCCAGCGAGATCTCGCCGGGCTGCGGGTTGGTTCCGCCACCCACCAGGGCCACGTCGGAGATGGTGTGGTGGGGCGAGCGGAAGGGGCGCACGGCGATGAGCGACGCGTCGCGCCTCATCTTGCCTGCCACGGAGTGTATCTGTGTGGTTTCGAGCGACTCTTCGAGCGAGAGGGGCGGCAGTATGGAGGGCATGCGCTTGGCGAGCATGGTCTTGCCGCTGCCAGGAGGGCCTATGAGTATCACGTTGTGGCCGCCTGCGGCGGCTATCTCAAGCGCCCGCTTGATGTTCTCCTGCCCCTTGACGTCGGCAAAGTCGAACTCGTACTGGTCGAGGCTGCGGGCAAACTCGGCGCGAGTGTCCACCACGGTGGGCTCCATGGGCTTCTCGCCGTTGAGGTGGTCGATGACCTCTTTGATGTTGTGGGCACCGTATATTTCGAGGTTGTTGACAATGGCGGCTTCGCGAGCGTTCTCGGCGGGCAGTATGAAGCCTTTGAGGCCGCGGCGGCGTGCCTCTATGGCTATGGGCAGCGCCCCCTTGATGGGGCGCAGTCCGCCGTCGAGCGACAGCTCGCCCATGATGACGTAGCGGTCGAGCTCGTCGCTCCTCAGCTTGCCGTCGGCGGCAAGGATGCCTATGGCAAGGGTGAGGTCGTAGGCGGTGCCCTCCTTGCGGATGTCGGCAGGGGCCATGTTGATCACTATCTTGCGCCCGGGTATCTCGTAGCCGTTGTGCTCCAGCGCCGATGCAATCCGTTGGTGACTCTCTTTCACGGCGTTGTCGGGCAGCCCCACGAGCAGGAAGTTGACGCCGCGCTCAATGCTCACCTCCACGGTCACCGGCACGGCATTGATTCCGTATATTGCACTGCCGTATGTCTTTACTAACATGCGAGTTGATTGTTAAAGATTAGTCTTGCCACTCTATGGGGAGCGAGTTCTTGCTGTTGATGTTGACAGGCTCCTGGTCGTCACCGAAGAGGGCCAGGCGGGCGTCGAGGGTATCGACAACCCTTTGGTGTATTGCCTCGTATCGCTCTGGGCGGTCGAGGTAGTATTTCATTGAGCGTTCGAACTTTTTAGGGGTGAGTCCGTGGCGCGAGAAGATCTCTTCGTAGTCGGCCTGTATCTCACGGCTCATGCGGTCGTAGCGGTGACCGCTCTCTATGGCATAGAACCCTTCGAGTTGGTAGGCCTCTATGAGGAACTGCACCATCTCCTCTTCCCCGAGCACTCCTATGGGTTTGTGGCACGATGCGGCGGCCAAAGCCATGAGCAGTGCAATGAACGTTGCGCAAAGGGAGCGCAGAGAGGGCTTGATGCCGTGCCTGCGGCACGGCATGGCCGATGGCGGCGTACGCTTTTTCAATATAAATATCATGACTTTCACACTTTGAATAGTGTTTAACGCCGACAGCCGCCGCTTTATTGCCCTGCGGCATTTTTTTTGCATAAGAGACAAGAAAAATGCTTTTATATGGAAAATTATTGCTATCTTTGCAATCTCAAATGGTTGGGATGCCAATCTCTTAAATGCTTCGCAACCATTTGGTAGACATGGGAGTATAGCTCAGCGGTTTAGAGCATCTGCCTTACACGCAGAGGGTCACAGGTCCGAATCCTGTTACTCCCACAGAGAACGGCCCCTGAGCCGTTTTTTTGTGTCGGTATGCGACGTGTTCGGGCAAAACGGTGTGTGATGGCGGTTACCAACGACATGGTGACCGACCAGCGTGTGCACCGCTCCGCCACGACGCTTGCCGATGCAGGGTGGCAGGTGACGGTTGTGGGGCGCCGTATGCCGCGCAGCGGCCTGCCGCGCCATGCCTCTCCCGAGAGCGGCCGCCCTTACGCTGTGCGCCGTTTCAGGCTGCTGTTCAACCGCAAGGCGCTGTTCTATGCCGAGTACAACGCAAGGCTATGGCTCTACCTGCTTTTCTGCAAGGCCGACCTTGTCTATGCCAACGACACCGACACTCTGCCGGCCTGTATGCTGGCAGCCAAGCTGCGTCGCCGCAGGCTTTTCTTCGATGCCCACGAGATGTTCCCAGAGGTGCCAGAGCTGCAGCACCGTCCGCGTGTGAAACGCGTATGGCAGCGTATAGAGGACTGCCTCTTCCCGCATTTGAAGGCTTCCTGCACGGTGTGCCAGAGCATTGCCGACGCCTATGCCGGGCGTTACGGCATCAAGATGGCCGTGGTGCGCAACCTGCCGCTGCGAGCCGCGGCTCCCAAGCCGGAGCAGCTGCCCGACGGCCTGTTGCCTGCCTGTCCAGGCAATGTGAAGCACACGTTGCTCTACCAGGGGGCTGTCAACCTGGGCCGCGGTCTGGAGATAGTGATTGATGCGTTGCGGTGGCTGCCCGACTGCAGGCTCGTTGTTGCAGGAGTGGGCGACGTGCTTGACAACGTGCAGAAGCGTGCCGTAAAGAGTGGCCACGGCGACCGTGTGGTCTTCCTGGGCCGTGTGAAGCCTGCCTACCTGCACCGCCTTACGCCCACGGCCAGCCTCGGGCTATGCCTGCTCGACGACCTGGGGCTTAACTACCGCTACGCCCTCCCCAACCGCGTGGGCGACTTTGTGCAGGCTTGCGTGCCCATACTGGCCACCGACTTCCCGGAGCTCCACCGTGTGGTGGCTCACTACGGCATAGGCAAGCTTGTCGACCCGTCATGCAACGAGCCACAGCAGCTGGCCGCTGTCATAGCGCAGACCTTGGCGGAGTGGGACGCCATGCCTCATGACGAGCGGACAAGCCTTTTTGAACGCGCCGCCAGAGAGCTCTGCTGGGAGAACGAGCGTCAACGTCTCCTCGATGCCCTGGGTGTATAGAACGCGCTTTGCGTCTCCACATATCACGTGTATTGTCTTGTTAAACATGTAATTGCCATTAATTTGTCATTAATTAAATCTATAATGAAACATTAATGGCCAATTAATGCCAATTAGTGTTTTAAATTTTTTTTTCTGTCATGTCGCAAAAAAGTTGTAATTTTGCAGCGTCGTTTCCGTTCGCCGAAGCTCTTTAAGGGATAAGCGGGAGGGCGCGACAGACATAGAAAAAGACGTGTAACAGCGTTTATCTGCGGCGAATAAGAATCTCGCAAATTCAAGTTAGTACCGCAATAGCGCAATGTTTGCGTCCATGGCGTGGCATACAATTTCTGTATACCATACGCGTGGGCTTCGGCATTGCTTATTCTGTACTAACGGGCAATGCGAGAGCCTTTATTCGCGGGATAAGCAAAAGACTTAGACCCGCGCTTTTTTATTGTCATTTTTTTAGGTGCCAGTGTGCAAGATTAATAATTATTAATAACTAAAACAATTATCATGATCAAAGAACAAAAAACAGAATCGTTGGCAAAGTTGCCAATGGCAGCCAAGAGAGAGTACACGAGCCCCGAGGCCAACGTGGAGAGCTACAACGTGGAACGCGGCTTCGCCGCCAGCGGCGCCTTCGAGGGGCTCAGCGAAAGCGGCAACAGCTACAACGACAGCAACTTCACGTGAT
>JAFTDW010000048.1 GCA_017454015.1 Bacteroidales bacterium
AAGGTCGGTGACGATGGGTCCCAGCAACTCTGCACGAGTGTTGAGGTCTTGCAAAAGCCCCTGCACAGTATGCACCACCATGTGACCCAACTGGATGTGTCCCAGTTCATGTCCTAGCAGGAATCGTTGCTCCATGTCGTTTAATGCGATGACTGACATATAAGAGAGCAGAATGACAGCCGTGTCATTCATCTCCACACTCAGGGCATTGATGCCCGAAAGGCAGGAAGTGATATAGACCTTCGGAGGATTGGTCACGTTCAGTGTTTCGCAGCAATGCTGATAGTTGGCATAGAGGTTGGGGTAGTTCAGTGGGGTGAGTTCCGAAGCGGTTTGGATTATTTTTTCAATCTGGTTGCCATAGTATTTGGTGGCGATGGTACGGAGTGTTTTGCGGACGAGCGTGTTGTCCAATACCGAGTTGATGTAGTTGTCGCAAGGATAGGCATAGTCAGGGATGGAAGCAGCATCAGGCTTGGCCTCCTCGGCCGGTTTGACCGGTGCGGCGGTGCCTGCTGAGCAGTTGGCGAAGCCGTCAATCGCTCCCAGAAATCCATTATATGCCTTTTCCAATACTCCTTGCATGGCTTTTATTCATTTCTTTCCAGTTCGTCCCCAAAGGCGGACATTCGTTTTCTTCTGTCTCCAATTAAATTCTCCTTCATTTTCTTGGACGGAGGGGCTGCCACCATACGCGGAGCAAAGGCGGCAGCGGCAAAGGAGATATCGGAAAAACTCTGCTGTGGCCGCAATGGTCTTATTTTCGATGTCTTTTCGGGGCGTTCCTCTTCGTCGGAATCGTCCATCAGGGCAAGCACCAAGTCCTGCATTTCTGGATGGGTGGCCAGATAGCGGCGTACCTCTTTCCGTTCGGCAGCGGTCACCTTCCCCTCGACGTATGCGGCCATTATTTCTTCATTTATTACCATTCGTACTCCTTTCTGAGCTCGTTGACGATGACCCGGATATTGTCTTTGGCACGGCCTTTGAGCATGTGCACATATTCGGCCGACGGAATAATTTCCTCAATGTGCCCATCCACCTCGCGGGTCTTGATGCGGTTCTCCTTGCGGCGGTATGTTTCCAATTGGGCAGCTATCTCTTGGGGTGAGTAGCCGTCGAACTCCCGCAAGAGGATAAAACGCTGGTCTTTGTCTTCCAGTCGCTGTATGGCCTCGATGAGCATCGTCATGCGCATGTCGTTTTCGTGTGGTAGTTCAGGGGCGGGGATGTCCCGCTCACCCTCGCTGCCATCGTTACCTATAGAGACCGAAAACTTGTCGATTCCTATCAATTCGGGCATCTTTTTTATGAAAAGGTTGCCCGCCACAGTACCGAGCCAGGTGCCAAAACTGGAGCGCCAACCGAAGTTGCGGACAGCCCGCCAGTCGTCGGATTTCAGATGTATCAGCAGTTCCTTCTGCAACTGCTCCAGATAGTATAGGTTGTCATAGTAGCGACGGCACAGCTTCTTGAGCAACGGGGAATAGCGGTCAAAGATAAGGAAGAGCATCGCCTCGTCATTGCCAGACAACGCCAAGTCGATATTTTGGCGGTCACTGAGCTCTTTGTATTGTATGTTCATGACAGGCATTATTGTGCACGTTGCATTTACCGTGCGGCTTACGAAAAAAGCATAGAACTCGTGTTGCTTTAGTTCTACACTTTCCAGGCATCGCCAAACGCCTTTACCAAATAAAACTAACTTGAACCTTATCCTATGCTCCGATATGCAGTGGCACAAGCCATTACATAGGCGAAAGCAAAAGGCATCAGTATTGTAGTCCTTGGTTGGTTTTTGGCGAATTTTGGAAAGTGGACCAATAACAAATGCTTATTCGCATCGCACGACTACTCGCGTCGATTTTCGAATGCAAAGTTACACATTTTTTTCAATACTGACACCTTTTAAAATAAGGTTCATCCATAAGTTTACGTTAACCAGTGCGTTGACAGATAAAAAAAATCAGAAAAACACCGAAAAAATTGTCATCACCAACATGGTAAATTAACTTTAATACCATTTTTTCAATCTTTAAAATGAGAACTAATGTTATATCAAAGACGCGTTATGGAAATTGGCTCGAAGAAGCTGTTTTTAGAGGTCACCTTACGAATTAATAGAACCTGCCTTATTTTTTATACACATGACAAAAAGCGGAAGACATTTTTTTGCTGCCATTCGCTAATTATATTGTATATTTGCAATTTTAATAGAATTACATTCTACGGATGTAATTCGCTTTGATACACTACTAAAGACCAAAAACAGACTCATGAACTGGAAATCGATATTGGGTTTTGTGCTTGCCCTTGGCATTTTTATCGGCTTTATGTGGTGGGTGTCGCCTACCGAAGAGCAGATTGCCGAGCAACGCGAGAAAATCCGCCAATACAACGACTCGCTGGAGGCAGTGCGTCTCGACAGCATTGCCTACGCCCAACTTGAGGAACAACGCCAGGCCCTGCGCGACTCTCTGGCAGCAACGAGCGACAGCACGGCTCTCAACGCCATGGCCGAGGAGAGCCGCACCTCCCAACTGGCACGCTACGGCACCTTTGGCGCGGGCATGGCCAACGACACCACCTGCATCAAGATAAAGAACAGCCTGATGCAGATAGAGATAGCCCCGTGCGGAGCCGCTGTTAACAAAGTCACTCTCAGCGAATACGTCACCTTCGACAGCCTCCCTCTGGTTCTCATCACCCCGTCCAACGACAACTTCAACCTTATCTTCTCCACAAGCGACAACAAGGTGGTGAACAGCAAGGATATGGTGTTCCACCCCTACCTCAACGGCAACCCGCTCGAAAGTCGTGAGATAGAGGTCACTGGCGACTCCGCCGTGCTCTCCATGCGCGTATATGCCGGCAACGACACCGCCGTGGGCAGTGTCACCGCAGGCAGCCAGTACCTCGAATTCCGCTATGTGGTGTATGCGGACCGCTACGAAGTGGATTTCGACATCAACTTTGTCAACCTCGGCCAGCATGTGAGCACCAACGCCATCATGGGCCTTACGTGGCAAAACAGCATGAACCGCCAGGAGAAAGTGGACCAAAGCCTTAAGGGCAGCCGCAGCCGCAACAAAGACGCCGAAAGGCTGTACTCCGGCCTGTACTACAAGCCGCTGGGCGACAAGGTTGACAACCTGCGCGACGCCACGGGCAGCGAGGACAACATAAGCACCCCGATAGAGTGGATAGCCTACAAGCAGCAGTTCTTCTGCGCCATACTGGTTGCCGACAGCGTTTTTGAGAATGCACGCCTCAAGACCTCCCTCGACCGCAGCAATAAACGCGACAACTACTTGTGCGACATGTATTCCGACATCAGTTTCAGCTATGACCCCAAGGACAACGCCTGTCTGGGCATGAGCTACTATTTCGGGCCAAGCAAATACCGCGACCTGCGGGAGCAGCACAAAGGCTTCGAGCGGATGCTGCCTCTGGGGTGGGGCTTCTTCCTCACGCAGTGGATATCGCGCTACGCTATAATCCCGGTATTCAACTTTCTTGAGCAATGGGGCTGGAACTACGGTGTGATAGTGCTGATGCTCACCTTCCTGTTGAGACTGGTGCTTTTCCCGCTGACCTTCAAATCGTATCAGGGCAGCGCCATCATGCGCATTCTGAGACCGGAGATGGAGGCTCTTAACAAGAAGTATCCCAATCAGGAGCAGATGATGGACAAGCAGCGCGAGATGAGCAAGTTGCAGAAAAAAGCCGGCTACAGTCCCATGGCGGGATGCCTGCCTATGCTTATACAACTGCCTATCATCTGGGCTATGTTCCGCTTCTACCCCGCCTCTATCGAGCTGCGCCAGAAACCGTTCCTGTGGTGCGACGACCTCTCCACCTACGACTCGGTGCTCAATCTCGGCTTCTCAATACCGATCTACGGCGACCACGTGTCCCTTTTCTGCCTGCTGATGTTCGGCGTGCAGTTTTTCTACACATGGTACACTATGCGCGACCAGCAGGCGCAGATGAGCATGCCGGGCATGAAGTTGATGATGTACTTCATGCCGTTTATGATGCTCTTCATCTTCAACAGCCAGTCGGCAGCACTGAACCTCTACTACTTCACCTCGCTGACGCTCACCATGATACAGATGATACTGATACGCCGGTTCACGAGCGAGAAGAAGGTGCGTGCCCGCATGGCAGCATACGACGCCAAGATGAGCTCAGGCAAAGGCAAGCCACAGAAGAAGAGCAAGTTCCAGCAACGCCTGGAGGAGATGCAGAAGATGGCGGAGCAAATGCAGAAAGAGCAGAACAAAAGACGATAACAGATAAAACCTAAAACCATATTACCCTATAACTTTAAAACCTTCCAACCATTTAACCCTTCCAACCCTGTAACCTTTTAACCCTTAAACCTTATAACCTTTTAATCAACAAAACATTATGGTAGTAGCACTTGTAACAATATTTGTGCTTGGGTATGCGTGCATAGCGCTGGAGCATCCCCTGAAGATCAACAAGACGGCCACGGCTTTGCTGTTGGGCGTGGTAGTATGGGCTGTATACTCGTTTTGCAATGCCATTGCCCAACCGGGCATGGACATTGAGTCGTGGCATGCCTTTATCAGCGACCACCTTATAGAGAACCTGGGCGAGACAGCGGAGATAGTGTTCTTCCTGCTGGGTGCGATGACCATTGTCACCCTGATTGAGGACTATCAAGGTTTCCGTGTGATCACCGACAAGATAACGACCACCGACAAGCGTAAGCTGCTGTGGGTTGTGAGTATCCTCACCTTCTTCCTGTCGGCCCTGCTTGACAACATGACCACGGCAATAGTGATGGTGGCCCTGCTGCGCAAGCTTATAGCAGACCAGCGCGAGCGCTGGCTCTATGCCGGCATGGTTATCCTCGCTGCCAACGCTGGCGGTGCATGGAGCCCCATAGGCGACGTCACCACCATCATGCTGTGGATTGGCGGTCAGGTGACCACTGTTAACATCATGGTAAAGACCATCATAGCGAGCCTCGTCTGCATGGTGGTGCCGGTACTCATTGTGGGTGCTACGCTGAAGGGCGACATAGAGCGTCCTGCTGAGACAACTACCGGAGTGGACGTGCCGGTGCACCTGCGCAAGCTGATACTCTTCATGGGTATCGGCGCTCTGGTCTTTGTGCCTATCTTCAAGACCATCACCCACCTGCCCCCGTACCTTGGCATGCTCTTCGGCCTCGGCATACTGTGGATCACCACCGAGCTGATAAGCCGCAAATACGAGAAAGAGGGCCACAAGCTGCCCACGGCAGTGAGCACGCTGGAGCATATTGACACTCCCACGATACTTTTCTTCCTGGGCATACTGATGGCCGTAAGCTGCCTGAAGGTTGCTGGTATCCTCGGCTCCCTTGCCGAGGGACTGAACAACACCTTTGGCAGTGAGGCTCCCGGTTTCTTCTTCATAGACCTCATTATCGGCGTGCTTTCGTCGGTGGTGGACAATGTGCCTTTGGTGGCGGCATCGATGGGTATGTACCCCATTGACGCCAACGCCATCTTCGAGGTGAACCACCCGTTCTGGGAGTTCCTTGCCTACTGTGCCGGTACCGGCGGAAGCCTCCTGATCATTGGCAGTGCCGCAGGCGTGGCAGTGATGGGCATGGAGAAGATAGACTTTATATGGTACCTCAAGAAAATCTCGCTCCTGGCATTGGCCGGCTACATAGCGGGAGCTATAGTATTCATCCTGATGGATGTCACTATCTTTGAGCAAGTGGCATGGCTTCGAAACTTGGTCTAGCCTTTAAGGAATGGAGGCGGCGCAGCCTGCTGCGCAAACTTTTCGACATAGTGCTTGCGGCCTTTGCGGCCGCAGGCTTTGCCATCCTTGGGGCGTGGCTGCTTTTCCAGCTGGGAGTGACCAACAACGGCGGGGCGAGGGACAAGAACTACCGGTACCTTGCCTCAGTGACGGAGATGACCAAGAACGCCAAGGGCGCCGCCGGCGACACTGCGGCGACGTGCGACATGTGGCAGTATGCGCGGCTGGCAACCTTTGCCCGCTTCTACCCCGACAATGCCCGCAACATACTCAAGGCTGTGGAGCTGAGCAACGGGAAAGCCAACATAGACCAGATGATAGCGGCTGCCATAATATACGACGACAGTACCGGAGTTTGCGAAGCCCTGTCGGCTCTCGACGAGCTGAAGGGGCGCTACCCGCAGCGGAGACACGCCAACGCGATACCGTGGATGGCCACCGACGAGTGGGAGCTGCTGAAGCCCTCGATAGCCAAGGACTCGGCGGCCATACGTGAGGCGGCACGCCTCACCGGCGTGGAGCCACGCCTCATTGCCGCCTGCCTTGTAGGAGAGCAGATACGCCTGTTCAACACCAAGCGCGAGAAGGTGAAGCAGTACCTCGGACCAATGAAGGTGCTTGCGGTGGAGAACCAGCTCTCCTGGGGTGTCAACGGCATCAAGGAGTACACTGCCATAGCGGTGGAACGCAACCTGAAAGACAGCCTTTCGGAGTTCTATATGGGGCGCAAGTACGAGCACCTGCTCGACTTCGAGACCGACGACACCGCCAGCGAACGCTACAACCGCATCGTGAACTACCGCGACCACCTGTACTCGTACATATACACCGGCTGCATACTGCACCAGACGAAGCTGCAGTGGGAGCGGGCAGGCTACGACATCTCGGGCCGCCCCGACATACTGGTGACCCTCTTCAACCTCGGCTTCCAGGTATCCAAACCCAAGGCTAACCCCGTGTGCGGCGGCTCACGTGTGGTGGTGGACGATGTGACGTACACCTTCGGCGCCCTGGGCTTTGACTTTTACTACAGCGGGGAGATGTCCGATGTGTTTCCCTACACCGGACAGATCTTTGCAAGCGAGGCGACATCTGCCACGCAGGTTGGCGACATGATACGCCTGGGCGACACCATAGTGACCAACATCCCCAAGGCCATGCCAAAGATACGCAAGAACGACTCTACAACCCGCGACAGCTCCACCTCCGCGCCCACAACCCTTACCACCCCTGCAGCTCAGACAAAAAAGCAAGACAGCATAATCTAAAACACCCCTACCCTAAAACCCTAAAACCTTTCAACCTTAAAACCTTTCAACCCTATAACCCTTTAACCCTTTAACCCTTTAACCCTTCAACCAAAGTGGACAACACATCATTCGGCAACAATTACGACCATGCAATCACCATCCAGTTTTTCAAGAGATGGTGGAAACTGCTTACCCTTGTAACCATAGCCGCCCTGGCTATCAGCGTGGTGGCCTCGCTGCTCATCACGCCGCGCTACAAGTCGACAGCCATACTGTTTCCGACCAACTCCAACCGCATCTCCAAGGCCATCATGGACTACCACTACAGCCTCGACTTCATGGACTACGGCATTGAGCGCGACTGCGAGTACGCGATACAGATACTCTCTTCGAAATCGATGGAGGACAGTGTGTGCAGCCATTTCAACCTCATGGAGCACTACGGCATATCGCCGGACGACGCACACCGCCTCTTTAAGCTCCACGAGCAGTACCGTGGCAACGTCAATGTGAAACGCACCGAGTATCTGGGGGTCGAGGTATCGGTACTCGATGTGGACCCCGAGTGGGCTGCCAACATAGCCAACTATATAGCGGAGCACTACGATGTTATATGCCACCGCATACACCACGACCGTGCCGTCGACGCGAGCCGAATCATGGAGGGTGTGTGCAGCAAGATGGCCTCTGACATCAAGAGCCTTGAGGACTCGATGCGCACAGACCCCGCCCACAAAGCCAGCACCACCACTCTCATTGAGTACAAGTGCGAACAACTCGCCGACCTGCAGACGCGCGCCACCCAGACGGCTGTGGATGCAGACAACTGCGTAAGCTACAAGCACTGGCTCGACAAGGCGACGCCAGCCGACAAGAAAGCCTGGCCCAAACGCTCGGTGATAGTGCTGCTCGGCACTTTCGGTGCACTGGTCATGTGCATACTCGTACTACTGTTAATAGACGCCCGCAAAGAGAGTTGAGCTTCCTGTCGCCCATATTCGACACGGCCAACCGCCGCAAGGCGGTGATAGCGATAGTCGTGACGCTGCTCTTTGCCGGAGTGAGCGCGTGGCTGCTCGTCAAGGACTTCTACTACATAGCCCTCGCGCCCTTGGCACTGCTTGTGGTGGCCCTCATGGTGTTGCGGCTCGAGACGGCGTTTCTCGTGATGGCCCTGCTGACACCTTTTGCCATCAATATGGCGCTGGTGCCGGGCATGCAGCTCTCCATGCCCGTGGAGCCGATGATGATATTGTTTGTGCTCATCTTCCTGTTCCGCGTGCTTGCCCAGCGCAACTACGACCGCAGGCTGCTGACACACCCTGTGAGCATACTCGTAACCCTCTCGCTCTTGTGGATGCTCATCACCGCCCTCACGTCGCGCATGCCGTGGGTCTCCATAAAATACTGGATTGCGCGTCTGTGGTTTGTGATACCGTTCTTCTACGCCGCAGCGCAGATATTCCGCGACGGCAGGCGCATACGCCAGTTCTTCTGGTGCTATGCCATAGGCTTGATTGCCGTGGTGCTCATCGCCACACTGAAGACTCTGGGCAACTTTAGCGACCTGCAGACCCTGCACCGCGTTATGCGCCCCTTCTACAACGACCACACGGCCTACGGCTGCGTCATAGCCCTCTTCCTCCCCGCCGCCTTCTACTTCATTTTCAGCCGTGGCAGCAAAGGCTGGGGCAAAGTGCTCTCGTTCGGCATCTTCGCCCTGCTGCTTGTAGGTCTCTTCTTCTCATACTGCCGCGCGGCATGGCTCAGCGTGCTGGCGGCAATAGGTGTATACGTGCTTATACGCATGGGGGTAAAGGTGAAATGGATGATGGTGGGCTTCGGTCTCTGCGTGGGCCTCTTCTTTGTATACCAAAGCGACGTGCTCTATAAACTGGGCAAGAACAAACAAGATTCGTCATACGACCTCTCGGGGCAGATAAAATCCATCTCGAACATCTCTACCGATGCCAGCAACCTTGAGCGGCTCAACCGCTGGGCCTCGGCGATAAGGATATGGAAAGAGTCCCCCCTGCTGGGCTGCGGCCCCGGCACATACCAGTTTGTGTATGCCAGCTACCAGCGCAGCTACCAGCTGAGCGTGATAAGCACCAACTCGGGCAACCTCGGCAACGCCCACAGCGAGTATATAGGCCCACTTACCGAACAGGGCATACCTGGCGTGCTGCTGGTGGTGGCTATATTCACCGTTACCTTCTCAACCGGCGTGCGCACATACCGCACAGCCCGCGACAAGACGATTGCCAACACAGCCCTGGCCTTCACCTTAAGCCTCCTCACCTACTATGTGCACGGAGTGTTTAACAACTTTCTCGACACCGACAAACTCTCGGTGCCCTTCTGGGGCTTCACCGCAGCAATAGTAGCCCTCGACATTTACAGCGAGAAGCAGAAAAACCCTCATGCAGGGCTACATGGCACACCCGGAGGATTTCAACTCGGAGGAGATGCAGCAGCAGGTGCGCGCCACCACATACCTGATGAGCGTCGTGCGCCGACAATTTGCCGACAAGATGCAAGAGATGTGCACCCCAACGGACTAAATAATAAAAGGAGACAATAACAATGATCGAAGTTCACGACATACGCGGAAAACTACTCTACAGCGACAATGTGCATAACGACACAAGTGAGTTGTGGTGTGTCAGCATCGACCTGCGTAATGCTGATTTCCGTCAATGGGATCTTTCTTACGCCTTTTTCGAAGATTGTGACTTGCGTGGTGCCAGGTTCGATGATGCTGACCTTTGCAACGCAGCCTTGTATGAATGTTCGCTTGAGGGTGCTTCTTTCGCCAACGCCGACCTTAGCAGTGCCTCTTTGTCTGGTGTCAGCTGGGAGTTTGAACGAGATTTGATAGACACCGAAGGTGCTCAACTCCCGGAAGAAAAAAGTGACCACAGGTCACATGCTATGGGAGGTTGACTCCCGATAGTACCCCGACACTCCAAGTCCCTGCCAATACGGCGGGGATTTTTTATTTTTGCCATATAATTAATAATATAAAAATATGGCAAAAACACTGTCACGCAAAGTTACAATCTACATCAATGGCAAAGAGGTAGAAAACACTCTTTCTTCTCTCCGTGGCGCTATGACCAAACTTCAGAACGAACAGAGGCATATGGTTATTGGCAGCGAGGAGTATATCAAAACTTCACTAAAAATCAAGGAAATAGATAGTATATTGAAGGCTCAAAAGGCGGCAATCCAGTCTGTGGGTGAAGATTGGGAGGCTATCCGAAAGGCGGCGGCGGATTACAGCTCCATCCTCTATGGCCTGAAAGTGGCCACCGGCAAGATTCAGGGCGTGTACAACTGGGCAAAAGACCTGGCCGACGAGGCCGCCGCTCTGGATGATGTCTACGCCGATGTGATGAAGACCACGGGGCTTACGCACGAGCAGGTGGAGAGGCTGAACGAGGCGTTCAAGCGGATGGACACGCGGACGAGCCGCGAGGAGCTCAACAAGCTGGCCTACGAGGCTGGCAAGCTGGGCATAAACACGGAGGAGGGCGTGGCACAGTTTGTGTCGGCTTCGGACAAGATAAACATAGCCCTGGGCGACGTGCTTGGCGACGGCGCCATGGTGACCATAGGCAAGCTGACGGAGATTTTCGAAAGCTCGACCACGGCCCTTGAACCCAAATCGGTCATTAGACTTTATATGGTAAGTTGAAATAATCCAAAGAAGTCCATATACCTTGGAAGGCGGAGCGCGTTTTCAGAGAACGGGCAAGGTAAAGGACGTTCCTGTCCTTGCTTCTTGAGAAATAGGCCGG
>JAFTDW010000011.1 GCA_017454015.1 Bacteroidales bacterium
CAGTGTAAGCAAGCTTCCACTGCTCTTGCTGAACGTTTTCGTAAGCCGAGCGCAGAGGGCAAATCACGCAGTGTTTGCACTATGCCGAGGCGAGAAAACGAGGGTTGCGAAGCAACCAACGAAAACGTTCGTTAATATATTCAACCAAAAGGCAGATAGTCAATTATTATTTTTTTATGATTGCTAAATGTTATTCGCTGTCCATGTTTTTATTTTTACGGGTGCTCAAGACCTCAGTTATTCGCTGTCCATGTTTTTATTTTTACGGGTCTCATGACCTCAGTTATACCTAAAATATATTTTGCCCTTACAGGGCGCATGTATTTTGATGCCGTTTATACCCAGGGCGGTGCCCTGGGCTATTGGATTTACGCCCTTACAAAAACGTTCTTGTGCAATATTCATGGCGCGATGTTTCTGTTTGCAAATTTACGAAAAATAATTCAAAACGTGATATTTTTTGTAAATTTGCATTATGAACTCCGACGATACGAGCTCCACCTCAGGACAGGCAATTCCATTGGAATTCAACATAACAGACACATTCTCCTATCATCAGGAGTTGAGTTCAAAAGGCTATTGCAGGGTTTTCAAGGCGCAACGCTACGGCAAATGGTATGTGCTGAAAGGGCTTCAGCCACAATACACATCCAATCCGCTGTACTTGGCCATGATTGAGAAGGAGTTTTCCAATGCCGTAGTGTTGGATCACCCCAACATCGTTCACACTTACAGCATATGCGACGATGCAGTGGTTGGCAAATGCTTCGTCATGGAATATGTCGAAGGACGCACCTTGGCACAGTACCTCAAGGAAAAGCCGTCGGTTCCGGCACGCAGGAAAGTGATTGCCCAACTGCTTGATGCAATGGATTATTATCATAAGAAACAGATAATACACCGCGACCTCAAGCCTAGCAATATACTTATAACCAACAATGGCGACAATGTAAAGATCATCGACTTCGGCTTGTCCGACACCGACGACTACGCAATGCTTAAAGAGCCTGCCTACACCGAAGGCTACGCCGCTCCGGAGCAGATGGTTTCCGGTGCGCCAATAGACTGTCGCACCGACATCTACGCCTTCGGCATACTGCTGCAGCAAATATTTCCCGACCGCTACCGCCATATAGCACGCCGATGCACACAGCATGACCCACAGCAACGCTATGCCTCGGCAACGGCTGTTGGAGCAGCCATTCGGCAAAACGACATAATAAAGCGCATTATGATATGCATTATGGCATTCGTCGTGCTAATGGCTATTGCAACGGCTCTACTGACAAGTGCTGTATATAAGAAGCAGAATGACGTTGTGGTAGAGGAGAGTACAAACAACATCGGACATGATGACTCAACCACCAACGAGGTTACAAACACAATAACAGCCTCCACTCCTGCCGAATTGCAGGCTGGCAATGACCACAAGGCCGTGGAGGCGCTGCATGTGGACGAGGCTGCCGCCGAGCTAAAGCACTATGCCGACAGCATCTATGCCCTGTTATGCGCCGACATTGACAATGGATTGTACACAACAGATAACGCCGCATATCAGCGTGTTTCCACCATGTTCACCTACATCAGTGACATGGAATTTAGGCTGTACATCAAATACAAGCCCACTAGCGAAAAGAAATGGAGGGAATACTCTGACGCGTTGCATCCGATAGTCGGCGCAACCCAATCTGACATGTTGAAATATGTCGACGAGGCGAACCTGCCCCGCCTTATAAGCTCCGATTCCGCCATGGTAAAAGAATACCGGCAGGCCGAATCAGAATTCAAGAAAGCCCAAAACATTTGGTTTGAAACCATTGATGAATATAATAGAGAAGTCTTGGACAACATAACAAACTAAGCCAAATGCCATAGCAAGAAAAAAGGACCTTATTTGAACCGGTTTCAACCCCTGCGGTTTGTGTAATTTTGCAGACATATCCCGCAGGGATTGTTATTTTCAAACAAACTAACAATTAACAAATTACAATCATGAAACGAATTGCATTTTTAGTAAGTTTTGCCATTGCAGGTGCCTGCCTTGCGTCATGTGGTGGAGACAAACAGGCAAAAGACGATGACACCGAGGACTACGCCATCGAGGAAGCCCTTGAACCTCTCGACAACAACGTGACAGACCTGGCTGGGAGTTCGGTGTCACCACAGGAGGGTCAAGCCAACTCGTCGAGTGACTGGGACGAGATTCTCGACGATTACGAGGAGCTCGTCAACGACTACATCAAGGTCGCTAAAAAAATTGAACGAGGCGACAACAGTGTGATATCGGAATTTATGGAGATGCTTGATGATGCAGAGTCTTTCTCTGCCGAGCTGGATGAAGCTGACAACATGACCCCGGCGCAGATTGCCCGATACGCACGCCTCTCCGCCAAACTCTCGTCAAAAGTATCAATGTCAACTATCAACGCCGCAAAAGCGGCAGACGGGTCAACGAAAGCAACGCAGAAAGCACTCTCTTGGCTTGACGACGACGATGACGACGACTATTAATGATGTTCTAATTACTTTTCCAATCGTTTTCGCAAGCCGAGCGCAGAGGGCAAATCACGCAGTGTTTGCGCTATGCCGCAGCCAGAAAACGAGGGTTTCGAAGAAACCAACGTTCTGATTATTCAGAGCAATCCGACCACGAACAGCCCAATAAAACCATTAAAAAAAAACACAAAAATCATGGAACAACAAATCAACAACACCCCTATGGTGCAGGAAAATGCACCCTATTCTGTAGCAACACTTGTGCTTGGCATCATGAGCATTTTGTCCGGATGTTTTAGCGTAGGTCTTATCTTAGGAATCATTGGCACTGTGCTGGGCTCCAAAGGGCTCAAGGTATGTGATGCCAACACGACGCAATACAAAAACAGAGGCATGCTCACGGCCGGCAAGACAATGTCGATAATCGGCATAGTCTTTGGCGCGTTGTCTTTGGTATGGCTGATCATTTGCTTGATAGCAGGCTTCGCCTATATGGACTGGATTACAGACATATTCGACCTCTAAACAAAATGTTGTCCTATTTCGCCGAATGGATTGAGCAACACGCCCTTCCGTGTCTTTACAAGCAAGTCTTTGGTCTCAGTTGTCCTTTCTGTGGCCTGCAACGCTCACTTGTAGCGCTATTTAACGGCGACTTAGCCCAATCCATTCTGTATTACCCCGCACTGATACCTCTTACATTGTCCGTTGCAACACTGGCTGTGTCGCGGAGGGCGCGGAACAGCTCCAAGCTTACCACGACTCTTGTTGTGGGCAACGCAGCGATAGTCGTTGTGTCGACAGTGTTGAAAAATCTCTCTGTATTGCCCGACTGATGCGGGGACATGCATACGCAACAATCGGGGGAACCGCTCGCCGCGGTTCCCCCGATTGTTGTGTTGTTTCAGTAATATCAGTCTTGGATGGCTTTGATGCCGGGGAGTGTCTTGCCTTCGAGGTATTCAAGCATAGCGCCGCCACCTGTGGAGACATACGACATTTTGTCGGCGAGTCCCATCTGCTTGACAGCTGCCACGGAGTCGCCGCCGCCGATGGCTGCGAAAGCGCCTTGGGCGCAGGCCTGGGCGACATATGTGGCTATCTCGTGGGTGCCCTTGGCGAAAGTGGGGAACTCAAAGACACCTGCGGGGCCGTTCCAGAGTATGGTCTTTGACGAGAGTATCACGTCGCGGAGCATCTTGCAGCTCTCGGGGCCGCAGTCCATGCTTTCCCATCCGTCGGGCACCTCGCCCGACGGCACTATGCGGGTGTCGGCGTCGTTGGCGAAGCGGTTGGCGATGACACTGTCGGTGGGGATGAAGTATTTTACCCCCTTGGCGTCCATGCGTTTCATAAGGTCGCGAGCCAGGTCGAGCTTGTCGTCCTCGCAGATAGAGTTGCCGATGCGGCCGCCGAGGGCCTTGGTGAAGGTATAGCGCATACCGCCGATGATGACCATGTTGTCGACCTTGTCGAGCAGGTTCTCGAGGATGCCTATCTTGCTGCTCACCTTGCTGCCGCCTATGATGGCTGTGAAGGGGCGCTGCGGGTTGTTGAGCAGCCGCTCGAGGTTGGTCACCTCGTTCTCCATAAGGAAGCCGAAGTATTTGTCGTTGGGGAAGAAACGGGCCACGACAGCCGTTGAGGAGTGCTCGCGGTGGGCGGCGCCGAAGGCGTCGTTGACGTAGCAGTCGCCCAGCTTGGAGAGCTGGCGGGCGAGCTCTTCGCCGCCTTTGGTCTCCTCGGGGTAGAAGCGGATGTTCTCGAGGAGCATCACCTCGCCGCCTTTGAGGTTGGCAGCCATCTGCTCCGGCTCTCCAGAGCCGAGGAGCGCCTGGGTGAAGAGCACCTCGCGGCCAAGCACCTTGGCAAGGTATTCGGCAACGGGCTTGAGGGTGAACTCAGGCTCGAAGCCCCCTTTCTTGGGGCGACCGAAGTGCGCCATGATGATGAGGGCGGCACCATCGGCAAGGAGCTTGTTGATGGTGGGGAGCGACTCGCGTATGCGGGTGTCGTCGGTGATGTGCATGTCGGCATTGACAGGCACGTTGAAATCAACGCGGAGCAGCACTTTGCGGCCCGCGAAGTTGGTGTCTTTTATAGAATGCATGACTTTGTTATTGTGATTAGAGGTTGATGCAACTCGTAATCACGCTATCGCGCAGTAACGCAATAACGAATAATTATTCAGCGGCATGCTCGGGCTCTTCGACGGCCATGCCGATATAAAGAGCGGTGAGCATGGTGAACACGAAAGCCTGGATGTAAGCCACCAAGCACTCGAGGGCGCTGATAAAGACGCTGAAGAGCACGCTGAGCACGCTGACGCCACCGGCCATCCAGACGGTGTTGCCGAGTATAAATATAAGTATAATGAAGCCGAGAATGACGATGTGACCAGCAGTCATGTTGGCGAAGAGTCGGATCATGAGGACTATAGGTTTGGTAAAGACGCCCACGACCTCAACCAGCGGCATGAGGGGGAATATCTTGAGCCAAGCGGGCACGCCCGGGGTGTTGAAGATGTCTTTCCAGTAGTGGCGGTTGCCGCTGAAGTTGGTGATAAAGAAGGTGATGAAGGCCAGTATGGCGGTAACGGCGATGTTGCCCGTGATGTTGGCACCAGCGGGGAAGAAGGGGATGAGGCCGAGGCAGTTGCAGAAGAAGATGAAGAAGAAGAGCGTGAGCAGGTAAGGCAGGTAGCGCTCATATTTCTTCTCGCCAATCATGGGACGTGCTATGTCGTCGCGCACAAAGACCACAAAGTACTCAACCAAGCCCTGCAGTGCGCCGTGGGGAGCCTTGACGCCGCGCTTGACATACATATTCTTGACGCTCAGCAATATGACAATGAGCAGCAGAACGGCTATCATGATAGCCGCAGAGGTCTTGGTAATGGAGAGGTCGATAGGTTTGGTGCCAGTGGGGTTGCCGGCCTCGTCAACACATATAATCTCCTCGCGCTCAAGGCCGCCGCCGCGCAGTGCATAGCCTCTGTAGGGGTGCTGGTGCTCACCGTGGCCGAAATGCTTGGACATGAAGACATCGACGTGGCCGTCATTGATAAGGATAACAGGCAGGCTGATGGCCACCGCGTGCTCGTGACCCTGCTTGTCGGTATAGTCAAAGATGTGCCACGAATGGGCATCGCTGATATGGCTGAAGATGACGTTGCCGGCATTCAAATCTTTCTCTCCTTCGGAGCCTGCGAAAGCCTGAAATGAAAAAACCGCAACGAATGCGAAAAGCAGTGGAAGAACCTTAATGCGCATAATTGTCAACGTTTTATTACACAAAAACACCCGTTCCGAAGCCGGAAAGGAATTTACAAATTTACGATATATTTTTCAAATAGGCGAAAAAAACTCCAAGAAAGTGGGAAAAATAGTGTATTTTTGCAAATATAGACGCGACAGCACAATGGTAGTTAAAAGGAAGAAAATCAAGAACAAACGTATAACCTTCATGCTCTCGGCGGGCGACTACGAAGCATTGCAGCGATATGCCAAGGCCAATGGCTGCGGCGTAACGGTTACGGCAAGGCGCGCGGTGAAATGTCTCATAGAGACCATCAAGAAAGATGCGCAATTTGCCGTGAGCAAGAACCAACTCTCCATATTTGACAGCATACAGACCGACATTTTCAACGGTTCGTCGAAGGCCTAAAATGAATTGACGATGAATGTGATAATACTTGGCACTGCCCATCCCTACCGCGGGGGACTCTCGGCTTTCAACGAGCGCATAGCCTACGAGTACCAGCAGGCAGGCCACGAGGTTGAGATATACACCTTCAGCCTGCAATACCCCTCGCTGCTCTTCCCCGGCAAGACGCAGTACAGCACGGAGCCCGCCCCTGACGAGCTGCGCATAGTGCGGCGCGTGAACTCGTGCAACCCGCTCAACTGGCTCAGTGTGGGGCGAGAGATACGCAGCAAAAGCCCCGACCTGCTCATAGTGAAATACTGGCTACCCTTTATGGCGCCCTGCCTCGGCACGATAGCCCGCATGGTGCGCAAAGGCGGACACACGCGAGTGGTGGCCATACTCGACAACATCATACCTCACGAGAAACGTATTGGCGACCGAATGTTCTCGCGCTACTTCGTGGGCTCGGTTGACGGCTTTGTGGCTATGTCGAAGTCGGTGATGTCCGACCTCTCGCTGTTCGACACGGCAAAGCCGCGCCAGTTGTGCCCCCACCCTCTCTACGACCACTACGGCGCGACCCTGGACAAAGGCGAGGCGCGCCGCATCCTGGGACTGGACAGCGACGGCCGCTACATACTCTTCTTTGGCTTCATAAGGGGCTACAAGGGGCTGGACCTGCTGTTGGACGCCTTGGCCGACAAGCGGATGGCCGGTGGCGGCATCAAGCTGGTGGTTGCCGGCGAGTTCTACGGCGACCCCGCGCCCTACATGGAGCAGATAGAACGGCTGGGCTTAGGGGATCGCGTGGTGCTGCACACCGACTTCATAGCCGACAGCGAGGTGAACCGCTACTTCTGCGCCTGCGACCTTGTGGCGCAGCCCTACAAGACAGCCACACAGAGCGGGGTGACGCAGATAGCCTACCATTTTGCCCGCCCCATGCTTGTGACCAATGTGGGCGGCCTGGCCGAGATAGTGCCCGACGGCAAGGTGGGCTATGTGGTGGAACCCGACGCCAAGGCGATAGCCGACGCCATAGTGAGATACTACAGCGAGAACAAGGAAGAAGCTTTTGTCGCCGCCGCCAAAGAGGAGCGCAGCAAATACAGCTGGAGCAAGATGACCGCGGCTATAGAGGGCGTGACTGCCGAAGGCTGCGAACTGAGGTCATGAGCACCTATGAAATAAAAACATGGACAGCGAATAAAGTAGCAGCGGACTTATCAATACATATTACTCCGATTATTCTGACTATTCCGATTACTCCGATATTAATTAACCAACGACCAATGATAATACGAAGCAAAGCGCCATTACGGCTTGGACTGGCAGGGGGTGGCACCGACGTGTCGCCATACTCGGACCTCTACGGCGGAGCCATTCTCAACGCCACGGTCGATATGTTTGCCTACACGACCATAGAGCCCACGGACGACGGCAAGGTGGTGTTTCTGGCCCCCGAGAGGCATCTTGAAGAGAGCTACAGCCAAGCCATGGAGCTCGACACCGACGGCTATTTCATACTCCACAAAGGGGTGTACAACCGCATAGTGAAGCAGTTTACCCATGCCCCGCTGTCGCTCCGCATCACGTCGCATGTGGACGCTCCCGCGGGCAGCGGCATGGGGACCTCGTCGACCCTTGTGGTCTCCATCCTCGGGGCTTACGTGGAGTGGCTGCGACTGCCGTTGGGCGAATACGAGATAGCACGCCTCGCCTACGAGATAGAGCGCATAGACCTTGGGCTTGCCGGTGGCAAGCAGGACCAATACGCGGCGACTTTCGGCGGGTTCAACTTCATGGAGTTCATAGAGGACAACGTGATTGTCAACCCCTTGCGCATACGCCAGCGCTATCAGGACGAGCTCTGCCACAACCTGCTGCTCTACTACACCGACACGAGCCACGTGAGCGCGGAGATTATCAAGGAGCAGCAAGAGAACGTCAAGGCCAAAAACGAACGCAGCATAGAGTCCATGCACCACCTGAAGGAGCACGCGATGCTGATGAAAGAGGTGCTGCTGAAAGGCGACATTAACCGCATAGGCGAGATACTGGACATGGGATGGCAACACAAGAAACAGATTGCCAAGAGCATAAGCAACCCAATGCTCGATGCCGTATACGACACCGCGAAGCGTGCCGGAGCCAGCGGCGGCAAGATTAGCGGTGCCGGAGGCGGTGGATTCATGTTCTTTTACTGTCCGGGGACCACACGCTACGCGGTGGCGGAGGCCCTGATGCAGTTTGGAGGCAGCGTGAAACGCTATGAGTTCACCACCGAGGGCCTCAACACCTGGAGCATATAAGTAGCAGCAACTTATCAATACATATTACTCCGGATTATTCTGATTATTCTGACTATTCCGATTACTCCGATATTAATTAACCAACACCATGGAAAGCGAATAAAGCGCAGAAAATATAAAACCTTATAACCTTTCAACGTTCCAACCTTAAATGCAAAGAATACAAGAAGCCATAGCCGAGAGCATAGCGCTAAAACAGGCGATAGTTGCCGACGCGGCGCTGAGAGCCCGGACCGCCGAGGCCGCCACGCTGATCACTGAGTCGCTGCGTGCCGGCGGCAAGATACACTTCTGCGGCAACGGCGGCAGCGCTGCCGACGCACAGCACCTCGCCGCCGAGCTGAGCGGCCGATTCTACTTTGACCGCCCGCCGCTCAATGCCGAGGCGCTGCACTGCAACACCTCGTACCTGACCGCCGTGGGCAACGACTACGGCTACGAGCAGGTTTTCGCCCGCCTGCTGAGAGGCACCGGCCACAAGGGAGACGTGCTGGTGGGCATAAGCACCAGCGGCAACAGCCGCAACATACTGGAGGCCTACAAGGTGTGCAAGGAGTACGGCATGAAGACAATATCGTTGACCGGCAAGAGCGGCGGTGCCATGGCTGCCGAGAGCGACCTGCTGCTCAACGTGCCTTCCACCGACACGCCTCGCATTCAGGAGTGCCACATTATGCTCGGCCACATTATATGCGAGATTGTCGAGAGCAACCTCTTTGGCCACTTACGCCCTAAAGCCTGAGCCACAATGGAGGCTATAGTACTTGCCGGAGGCTTCGGCACAAGGCTGCAACACGTGGTGAGCGACGTGCCCAAACCCATGGCGCCCGTTGCGGGCCGCCCCTTTGTGGAGTACCTGTTCGACCAACTTGTCCATTACCGCTTTGACCATATAGTGCTCTCGACAGGCTACAAGCACGAAGCGATAGAGGGCCGTTTCGGAACAGCCTACCGCGGCATGGAGCTCACCTACGCCCGCGAGGAGACCCCTCTGGGCACGGGCGGCGGACTGCGCAACGCCCTGCAGTTTTGCCGCGAGGAGACGGTGACAGTGCTCAACGGCGACACCCTTTTCTTGGTTGACCACGAGAGCCTGTCGGAGTTTCACCGCTCGCACGGCGGCGACCTCACCATTGTGCTGAGGCAGGTTGGCGACACCTCGCGCTACGGCTCCGTGGCGGTGGACGGCGACCACCGCATAGTGTCGTTTACCGAGAAGGGCGCGGCACAGGGCGCGGGGCTCATCAACGGCGGCATCTACGCCGTCAACCGCCGGCTGCTACTCCCCTACCCTGTGGGACAAAAATTCTCGTTTGAGAAGGATGTCCTCGAAAGCCGCTACCGCGACATACCCTTCTACGCCATGCCGTGCAACGGCTACTTCATAGACATAGGCGTGCCCGACGACTACCGCCGCGCCCAGTCCGAACTGCAGAGCCTTCTGCAACAGTCCTCCCCGCAACCATCGAAATAACGAAACAACATAATAACGAAATAACGAAACAACGCCCCCCCACACGCAAAAAAATGTCAAACTACTACTACAACAACAACTCGTCCTACTTTGCGCCGCAGGGCTTCTCCATGCTTCCCACCGGCGTGAAACACCTGCTGATTATCAATGCCATAGTGTTCTTTGCCCGTTATGTGCTCGCTATTTGGGGCATTGACCTCAATGCATATCTTGCCCTCTATCCTGTGCGCCCCCCTTTCTTCCATTTCTACCAGTACATCACCTACATGTTTGCACATGCCAGTTTCGGGCATATCTTCTTCAATATGTTTGCCTTGTGGATGTTTGGCTACGCCCTTGAGAACCTGTGGGGCACACGGCGGTTCCTCATCTACTACCTGCTGTGCGGCCTTGGGGCGGGGCTCACCTGCACCCTGCTGCTCGACAGACCCACGGTAGGCGCCTCCGGTGCGGTGTTCGGCATCCTGCTGGCCTTTGGCCTCACCTACCCCAACGAGCGCATTTACCTCTACTTCCTCTTCCCCATACGCGCCATCTGGTTTGTGCTGGGCTACGCCGCCATAGAACTTATCGACGGTATGCTGGCCACCAACGACGGCATAGCCCATTTCGCGCACCTCGGCGGCATGCTCACCGGCCTTGTCATATTACTCATCTGGCGCCGCCAGCACAAGATATACTAAATAGCCACGATGCAGCCCAACTACCGAAAAGGCCTTGTCTACGGGATACTATCCTACTCCATCTGGGGACTTTTCCCGCTGTACTGGCACCTGCTGCGCCATGTAGACTCGCTGGAGATCCTTGCCAACCGCATGCTATGGTCGCTCGTGGCCATGGCGCTGTTCTTCTTCGTAGTGCGCCGCCAGCGGCTGCGCACATACATACACACCGCACGCCAGTGGCTGCTGCTGCTGGTCACGGCCTCGCTCAACGCCTTCAACTGGGGGCTCTACATCTGGGCTGTCAACAATGGGCAGCTGCTGCAAAGCAGCCTCGGATACTACATCAACCCGCTCATTAACATACTCCTCGGACACCTCTTCCTGCATGAGCGGCTCACGCTGCCCGGACGCATAGCCTTGGTGCTTGCCCTGCTCGGCGTGAGCTACTTCACAGTCTCCTACGGCAACTTGCCGCTAATATCCCTTGCACTGGCCACCTCCTTTGCCGTCTACGGTCTGCTGAAGAAAAAGATGGAGCTGGACGCCACGCCGGCACTCACTGTAGAGACCTTCTGGATGGCGCCACCCGCCGCCGCCTTTATCATTTATCTTGTTGTGTCGGGGCAGAGCACCCTCTGCACGTTCCACCTGCCCACGGCGCTGCTGCTCATGGGGGCCGGCGTGGTGACTGCTGTGCCGCTGCTGCTCTTCGGCAAGGCCGCCAACAACATATCGCTCTCCACGCTCGGCTTCCTGCAATACATCTCGCCCACGGGACAGTTCCTCATCGGCGTGCTGCTATTCCACGAGGACTTCACGCCTGCCCACATAGTTTGTTTCACATTGATATGGACAGGCTTGATAATCTATACCATAGCCGAGTTGCGCCGCTTGAGCCCCAAGCCTAACCATCAATCCATAAAACCATGACCCCGCTCGACATCATCATACTCATCCCTATTGCCTGGTTTGCCTACAAGGGCATCTGCCGCGGCGTGGTCTACGAGGCCTGCTCGCTTCTGGGCATAGCCCTCGGCATATACCTTGCCAACCTGCTTGCCGCAGATGTCGCCGAGCAGCTTGGCATAAAGGGGCATTTGCAGCTCCTTGCGGCGTTTCTGCTCATACTCGTGGCGGTGGTCATACTGTCGCGCATAGCGGGCCGCCTCGCGGCCCGCGCCCTGAAGCTTGTCGAGCTGGGCGCCGCCGACAAGATAGCCGGTGCCATGCTGGGCATACTCAAAGCCGTGGCGCTCCTCAGCGTTATCATATATTATATAGAGACCATTGACCACAAGCATATACTACTCACCGCCGAAGCCGTAGAGCAGTCGCTGCTCTACCACCCCGTCAACGCCATAGGCAACCTGCTGCTGGGCTCCATCAAACTCTTCATACAAAACCACCCGCTGACATGATACTTGCCCCCATGCAAGGCCTCACCGAGCTGCTCTTCCGCAGAGCCTACCAGCGCACCTTCCCGGGTGCCATCAGGCAGGCTGTGGCGCCTTTCATCTCGCTCACCGCGGGCAACCCGTCGCACACGGCATCCAAAGCCATGCTCGACGTAGAGCCGCGGCACAACGAGGGCTCCATACCCGTTGTGCCGCAGATACTTGGCAACGACCCGCAGCAGATGCTCGCCCTCGCCGACATCCTTGCCGGCATGGGCTACCGCGAGGTCAACTGGAACATAGGGTGCCCCATGCGCCGCATCGCCGCCAAGCAGCGCGGCTCGGGCATACTGCCGCACCCCGACCGCATTGGCGCCATACTCGACGCCGTGTGCGGCCACATGCCGCTGCAACTCTCTGTAAAGATGCGGCTCGGCCACCAGTCGCCCGACGACATATTCAAGATAATACCACTGCTCAACAGCCACCCTCTTGCCAGCGTTACAATACACCCGCGCACAGGCAAGCAGCTCTACTCCGGACATCCCGACATAGAGCGTTTTGCGCAGGCGTTGCCCCTCATCGAACACCCCGTGGTGTACAACGGCGACATAACCACCCTCGCACAATACCGCACCATAACCTCGCGCTTCAACACCGTGAGTGACATAATGATAGGGCGCGGCATACTGCTCAACCCCACTTTGTCGCTTCAGATAGACGCGGGCGAGCCGCTACCCGACGACATACGCCTGCAACTGTCGCACAAGTTTCTCGACAACCTGATAAGCGACATTCTGCAGCAACCCATGCACGACGAGTCGAAGTTACGCAAAATCAAAGAGTACTGGGCACTGGTTCACCACTCCATAGACCTCCCCGAGCTGTCGGCCCGCCAGCTGCTGCGCATCAACACCCTGCCCGACCTGACCAAAGCCATAAGCAGCCTCTCCGCCACTACAGTTTTTTAGACACGATTAAATCGGCTGATACGTTCTTTGACGATGCGCAGATAGTTGCGCCGTAGTTTCTCCGTCAGCTGACTATTCTCAACGAGTTGTTGCGCCATATCTGGAACGGAGACGTATTGGTCGAGGATGCGCCACACGCGGGTCTCGACAAGACCAATCTCCTTTCCAAACCATTCAAAGTCCTGCCTGCACGGATGTCCTGTGCGGAGACAAGCATCACTTTTCGGCATTAGCGGAGAAAGGCCGTCGGACAGGGCGAAATCCTCGTCACGCACATGAAGGGCGGTGTTCATCAGGTCGTAGGCCGGGGCCAAACGGTAGTCGTCAGCGTATCGGATGATGGAGAAGTTCTTCAGGTGTGCATCGCCGTTTGCGTAGATGTAGTTGAAGACCACCAATTCAAAAAAGCGCTCCATCTCGACCATCCAAGCCTCGATATAACGGCGTATAGCCGCGGCAATCTCCATGTAGGAGCCGCGGTATTTGAACACCGTGCCGCCATCGGCTTCGCTCTTGCCTATCAAGGTGGCCATATCCTCCATCGGGTACTTTGTGCCGTCGGGACTGATGTCGAAACGACGGGTAATATAGACGGTGTGACCGTTCGGAGTGTTGCAGAGTCCATTGGCAGCGGTTGCTATTCCGTACACCTGCGCTGCAATCTGCATCGTCAGGTGTTCGTTGACGGGAATTAGCCAACTTTCGTTGAGGCTTGCGTCCCACGGCGCGGGCTTAAGAATGTGGGTGGAGCGTTCCCCGTCTTTGGCAAGCCGTATCCTGCCGCCGTCCACCACGGCGGGAAACTTCTCCTGCACCCCCGACACCGAAAGAAGCTGCATGGCATAGGTCGCCTCGTCGGTATGGTGACGCTCGTCGAGGTTAAAATCGAGAGCCATCGACACACGTCCCTTGTCGAACAACGGGATACTCTTCATTGCGCCACCTCCTTAACGTCTATTGACCCGATGGAATCGGCACCCGACATGGCGCAGAGTATGCCGAAGAGGTCATTCTCGTCCACATGGTGTTGCCGGCATACGACACGACGCAACGCGCCTTCCGGCAGCATGTTGGCAAAGAAAGGAAAGAGGCTGTCGCTTTCAAAAGTGGTCATTTTTTTAGGCAATGTCACCGATATATTAGGGCTGCTTCCAGCCAGATAAGATGGTGCATACTCAAAACGGTAGCCCTTGCCTGGAGCCAGCTCCGTCAAGGTGCCGGCATTAACGCCGTTCCACAATATTTCCAACTGTCGCATATCCTAATCTCTTATACCGTCTGCCGTAACTGATACACCAGCTCCATGCCCAGTACCGCGAGAATTTTTTCCACCGTCTTGATTGACGGATTTCCCATCCCGCGTTCAATATCCTTCACTGTGGCAAGGCTCACACCGGCCATCTCTGCAAGGTCAATCTGTGAGATATTCAACTGCGACCGACGTTCTTTTATTGTGTCACTCAATACCATACAGGTTTATTATAATAAACTTTTTCAATGCAAAGATACAACTTTTTTCTAATACACAAGAAAAAGTTTACTAAATTAGACTTTTAAATCCATAATCCATCAGCTGAAGGTGTTCCAGAATTCTTTCAGTAATGTGGTATAGACTATGGTATAAGCAAACCACTCTGGACTCTTGGTTCAGAGTGGTTTTCAATGATGTTCATGCTTCGTGCGGCCTCACGCAAAACCACTGCGTGAAGCGCAATGCGCTAAGATTAATGTTTTTAGTCCCGAACTACCCGGACGGAGTACCCGACGTGCCGACTGTTGTAGTAGCTCGTGTAGAGGCTGCTGCTGGTGATGTGCACGTAGTACGCGCAGTTGCTATAGTAGTACGTAGACGACCAATAGTAGCCGCCCGACCCGACATAGAGGACACTCGTGCTGTAGCGGGTGCCGGCAGCAGGCAGGAAAACTGCCCCTGCCGTCTCCATCGCTGTCCAGTCAGACGTGCTGTAGCTGTTGCCAGTGAAGTTCGCACCACTGGTGTTTATGTTTGTCGGCTGGGTCACCCCGTCGGGATGTGTGTAACTGTCGGGAAACAGTATCACTCCGGCCACGCTGTTTACTGTGGCTTTGGCGTAACGGGCGTTTGCCGTGCCATTGACTGTCGACGCGCTACGGGTATTGAATACATAGTTCCATTCGCTCTGTGTCAGTGTCCTCCACAGGCCTGCGGCGTTGCCGCCGTTGGAGATGGCGTTGTACACGCCCCAGTCTGCGTTGGCATAGGTTCCTGTGAGGCTGTAAGTGTAGGTAGAGCCGTCCGTGGGCCCGTACCCGAAACCCCTTGCAATTGTATACGGCTCGCTTTCGGAGTTGCTGGTGTTGTACGGCATGTACCAGTAGTTGCCGTTGTCCCATCCACTCGTTCCCCACCCGAACAGGTCGCGGTCCACGTTCGTGGCGGTGGAGTTCTGGCCCGTCGTGGTGCCGAGTACGTCGTACTGGTGGTCGGCGAACTTCCAGTATGGCGTGGCTGCACTGCCAATGTACTGCAGGTTGCCCTTTGAGAACCGCACCGTGTGGCCGCTTGACACCGTGAACACGCCAGGCAGCGCGCCCTCGGGAACTCCGGCACCGAAGCTCAAGCCGGTCAGCGTGATTGTCGTTATCTTGCCTCGCTGTATGCTTATGGTCGAGTTGGCCGTCTTGGTGCAAGTGGCCGAGTTCGAGGCTGTCACGGTGATGCTGAAGGTGCTGTAGCTGCCTGCCGGCAGGTACATGTAGAAGTCGTGTGCCGACGCTATGCTCTGCGCCGTGCCGAGGCTCAACGTGGTGGTGGCGGAGCCGCCAGGGGTCGTGAGGCTTACCGACGTGCCGCTTCCGCTTATGGTGGCCGCGCCGTTGGTGTTGGCGTTTGTCGTCACGGCTATGGAGCTCACGCTCACGTCGGACGAGGCCGTCAGGCGGAACCGCACCACGCCGCACAGGTTATAGAACTTCAGGTTGTCGTTGTCGCTCACCGCGTACAAGGGCAGACCGGCCAACGTGCCGGTGGCGCTGCTCTGTGTGGCGGGCAGGCTCACGGTGCCGGCTCCCGTGCGGATGGCCGCGGGAGATACCGCCGTGTGGGTGCCCTCGACAAGCTCCGCACCCGACTCAAATGCAAACACGCCGTGACCTGTGCCGGCACCCTCCGTGAGGCTGTAGACAGCCGCGTTGGAGGAGGCGTCGTAGACGCTTATCTGGTCGCCGGCCTGCCACAGCAGGCTGGTGCCGCTGTTGGTTACCTTATTCTGCTCCGTGGCAGGCTCCGCGCTGGCCTTGAAGACCTTGACGCCGGCCTCCTTCGTGCAGGAGACCATAATCATTGTGGCGGCTATTGCCGCCAATAGAAAGAGATTTTTCTTCATTTTTATGCGTTTTTTGTTTGTTTTTGTGAGTTCTATTTATTTGAGAGCGCGTCTCTCCGAGACGCATGGTTTGACACTTTATCTTGTACCCCCAGACTGCACTGTGTTTGTCAGGGGCTATTGAGAGCATGTGCCTCCGGCACATTTTGGATAGAGAGCCATACTCATTGGAATAATTGTCCGATTTATTCCGAAAAGCCTCGGAGAGGCTTACTCTCAATAACTGAGGTCATGAGCACCTATGAAATTTAAAACATGGATAGCGAATAGCCCTGACAAGAAAATCATATGATTTTCGCAGTCTGGGGCGCCTATGGCCACACCACAAGGCGTCCAGGAAGGACGCGCTCTCATATCTGTCGTGACAGGGGTCAGCCATCAGGTGAAGTCGCCGTTGCCGTAGCTGGTGCCGCTCTCGCCGAGGCTCTCGAAGGCCCCGCTCGAGGCGAAGCCCCGCTCAACATGGTAGCTCTCCACGCTGGCCTCGGGCCGCGTGTACTCTCGCTTGCCTGTCATTGGCAAATTGGCCATTGACACTGTGTTTTGACTTTTGTTCATAATTGCTGCTTAATTTATTAATAAAATCAATTTATAATAGTTCTTCCCTCAAAAAACGACAATAAAAAAGCGCGGGTCTAAGTCTTTTTGCTTATCCCGCTTGTTCAGGCTCTCGCATTGCCCATTAGAACAGAATAAGCAATGCCGAAGCCCACGCGTTATGATATACATTGATTACGTATACCACACCATGGACGCGAACATTGCGTTATTGCGGTTCTAATGTTTTGAATTTGCGGGATTCGAACAAGCCGCAGATAAACGCTGTTACACGTCTTTACAATATGTCCTGTCGCCCCGCCCGCTTACCCATTTGATGGCCTCGGCAAGCGGAAAACGACGCTGCAAAGTTACGACTTTTTCACGATATAGCAGAAAAAAAAGCAAAAAACAAAAAAATATTCATAAAAATTTGCATTTATTAAAATTATTTCGTAATTTAGCCATAGGAAAACCGCATCCTAAGAATCGCGGAAATGTCAAACAACCCTTTGAATTACAGAGATATGGAAAACAAGAAAACAAACTCAGCCAACCTCGAAAAACGCAAAGGACTGTTCCTTGAAATAGGCATTGTGACAGCTTTGGCGTTGGCCCTCGTAGCTTTTAACATCAAACAGTACGAGAAAGAGGCAAAAAAAGTAGTGCAACGCGACTTCCACGACGAGTTGCCCGACATCATCATCACCCAACCCGAACAGGAGTTGCCCGAGCCCGAACCCGAGACTCAAGACATCACGACCGAGTTTGAGGTGCGCGACAACAACGACGAGCTCGACAATGAGTTCAAAGGCGTCGACGCCGGCGACGACGCCAACAAGGAGGCCCAAGCCTACACTCCCGTGGAGGTAAAGGAGGAGCCGGAGGTCGCGGACGAAGATTTCTTCATCGTCGTTGAAGAGCTTCCCGAATTCACTGGCGGCGACGCGGCTCTCTACAAATACCTCGCCGAGAACCTCAACTACCCGAGGGTCGCCGTTGAGAACGGCGTCACCGGCAAGGTGTACATCCGCTTCATTGTCGAGAAGGACGGCTCCATCACGCAAGCCACCATACTCCACGACATCGGTGGCGGCTGCGGCACCGAGGCATTGCGCGTGGTCAAGGGCATGCCTAAGTGGAAACCCGGCAAGCAATGCAAGAAACCGGTCCGCACACAATTCACGCTCCCTGTGTCGTTCGAACTGAGATAGCACCTGAAGCAAACACACGGAAAGCCTCCGGCATATTGAGCCGGAGACTTTCTGGTATTCATAAGACAACCTCTATAAATAGCCTCGGAGAGGCTAAACGCACGAAGTGCTAATAACACCATACGCAGTGTGGTGCAGCATGATAAGAGAGTAAATGCATCTCGGAGAGATGCGACAATAAAGAATTAATAGAACCTACCATAAGTAATATCCAACAAAACCATCCAATAATGAAAACCATTTTTCGCAAAACAGCACTGTGGGCCATAGTCTTGGGCCTGCTGTTGATTTCCGTCAATGCCTTTTGCCAGGAAAAGTTCACTTCCATTGCAATGTCGGCGGCTGTCAACAAAACCATTGTCCGCAACTGTGGCGACACTGGCTTTGTGAGCTATCTGGAGACCGCAAACGAACACCTTTTTATACTCTCGGACCACAATATGAATGTTGTACACAGTCTGGCAATGCCTATTGAGTACACCATCAACGACTTTGAGATATACAGAGACATTGTGTTCTTTTGCGGAAGCAACAAACTGGTGGTAAACAATAATTTAGGGCTCTTCGGCTATTTCAATCTCAATGATATGTGCAACAGCACATCTTATGTATACACAAACTGCTATTATTATACTAACATGGTTCTTGACCAATATGCCCGTTTCTTTTCCGAGCTGGAAATATTCGACAAGACCATTCCCCAGCCACGCACCAACGACACTGTCTATGTGGCATTGGTCGGCAAAGACAATGAAGAGCATCCTTTCATTATGGAAGCCATTGGGCCTTACGGCAGTAATACGAATTGGAGATATGCTATTGGATATAACTCGAATATAAACACGCATGAGACATTCGACCATGTTGTGGTGACAGACAGCTTTGTGGTAACCGGCGGCACCGTGTACAAAGACTATAACAGGGGCATGAGCTTCAGGATTTGCAACAAGGCCGGCTCGCCCGACATGTTCTACAACACCAACATCCACAACACTTTTTACAGGTACTACTCAAATGCGACTCCGCCACCAGTGGATAATTATACCTTTTATCCACTCAGTAAATATGCAATGACCGCCATGAATGACAACCGCATAGCGACCATGTCGCTATACAAAAAGAACTCCTCGGGATACCAGCCTCAAACCTACTATGGCGTTCTGGTGAATGTCTACGACATGTCGGCTACACATTTGTCATCAAATGTTCCATGCCTGTATTCGATGTATGAGAACAGGAATTACCTTCCGCCCCAGTCTCGGATATATGAACTCATGTATGACCCCGACTCCAATGTGCTATTGGGACTCCATACCGTCAACACCACCTCTTTCGGTACAGAGAACAGATGTGCTGTAATCCCTTATTGGAGAACGCTGCCGTTCAACACCAAGTACTATACAGCACTTGGCATAGAGTTCACCTCTATAACCTCGACAGGCAGCATCTATTCATGCCTGATGTCCGGATACCTCAATGGCATTACAGCAACCGTAGCGAACCACTACAGACTCCCTATTGGCAGCAATGTGCAATGCAGTACAAGCGGCAGTATTAAATACTCTTCTCCAGAGGTTCTAACATCCAAAGAAGAAATTGAGCCGTTGACCATTTTCAGGGATGTATTCTCTTTCGGCCCAATGTATCTGAATTGCACAAGCAAAACGGCTGATGCGCTTTGTCCCTGACATTACCACTAAGAAACTGTTTTGATTTCATCCAAAAATTTTCTTATGCCATATAATCGGTGCTTTTTCCACCGCCCATCGGTTACAATGGCACCCCATTGCGCCCTCAGTGCCGCAGAAAAATCCCTCGATTATATGTCCAATTATTCTTATCAATAAAATCAAAACAGTTTCTAAGCATTATTGACATAACTGTTCCATAACCCTGTTATTACAATGCCATGAAAACAACGTTATTAACCGCAGTCTTGCTCATGTCCGTCTTTGCTCCTGCCTTTTCGCAGGTCGACACTCTCCAGTGGCGGCAGCGCGAACCCACCTTTTACTACTGGGACGACCACTATGCAGACGTTTGCGGAAACACTGTTGCAAGCCCCGTCAATGCATTCATACAGAGGATTTACGCCCGACACTGCTATGTCGATACGACTCTGAAAGTCATTGGCGTGGCAGCACCTGTTACAACAACCAGGTTCCGACCCGGTTTCCGTGGGGTAGACGACACAGTGTGGTCTCACCGGTTCCCCGAGTATTTCCTGCTATATGAGGCAACCGACACCAGTTTCGACTCCATTACAGAGGCTCGCTACGACACCAACAGGCCACGCTATCGCATGTTTTTCCCTAATGTCACTTCTAATTCTTATTTAGAAGAAGTAAATGGTGAATTACCCTTGGAACAAGCACCATTTGTCTATGAAGCCTATTTCGACAAACCCTATCTGGTCAGAGACTCCTTTTATGTAGGACGCACCTCAAACAACAACGGCTACATTTACAATGAGGCGACCCGGCGGTACGAAGCAATACCTTACTATATCACTGTATATTACAACGTCCAAAACGGCCCTTCTTGCCTGCCGGACTCCAACTTGATTAAATTAAGGTACACAAACCCTTATGACAGGACCGACACTTTCGACGATTACCAAAGGGGGATGAGGATGAGATGGTTGTATGAAAGGGGCTGGATATATGCGTATGAACCGAGTACTCCCGGTAATAATAATTATTCCCCCATTTTCCCCATTTTCGACACCACGGGTCTCGACATACACGGATACCGCTGGTACGGCGAGTGCGACACGGTGCGCGGGCTCAGGCTTCTGCGCATTGAGGACGGCAAGGCCTACATCTCGTGGGCTGCCGACACCTTGGCGCGCTGGTGGGAAATCTCCTACGGCCCCGTGGGCACCTCCCCTGAAAACGGCACAAGGGACAGTACCCAAACCACCATGGTCTGCCTCGAAAACCTGCAGGTCGGCACCGAATACGTGGTTTATGTGCGCGGACGCTGCAAGGACGACACCCGCAGCCCCTGGTCAAGCTTCATTACATTCTACATGTCCGACAACGAAACCATCACCCTGCCCGAACAGACCGTGGTGGACCGCAACACTCACGTCATGCCTAACCCCACTGGCGGATTGGCAACCATCTTCTCCAGCTTCCGCATCTCCACCATTGAGGTCTACACCTCGACGGGCTCACTCGTGAAAACCATGCAGGTACACTCCAACGGCGCTGAGTTCAACGCCTCCAACCTCCCTGCCGGCACCTACATCCTGCGCATCCGCACCTCCCACGGCGACACCGCCAAAAGACTCGTGAAACAATAGTGCAGCGACGACAACAGGTACATTTCCCAGCCTCCGGCCCACAAAGGGCCGGAGGCTGGGCTTTTTAGATGCAGCGTCAATAAAAAATCACACGAAAGGGCGAATAATTCAAAAAAAAGTCGTAATTTAGCATTTGGAAAAACGCAGTGTGGAACATGCGGACACATCCAGCAACCTATTGAACAACAAATATATGGACAGCAAGAAATCACCCTCCGCCGACCTCGAAAAACGCAAAGGACTCTTCCTTGAGATAGGTCTTGTGGCTGCTTTGGCCATCGCTCTCGTAGCTTTCAACATCAAACAATACGAAAAAGAGGTAAAAGAAATCACCCAACGCACCGTTGTCGATGAGTTGGAAGATGTGATGATAACCGAGGAGAAACAGGATATTCCCGAACCGGAACCCGAGCCGCAGGAAGTCACCACCGAAATCAAGGTGGTTGACAACGACCAAGAGCTTGAGAATGAGTTAGGTCCCATCGATGCTGGCGACGACGCCAACAAGGAAGCCCAGGCCTACACCCCTGTGCAGGTTGAGGAAGAGGTGGAGGTTGTCGAAGAGGAGATTTTCACTATCGTCGAGGAGAACCCCGAATTTCCCGGCGGTGAGACCGCTCTCTACAAATACCTTAGCGATAACCTCAACTATCCCAAAGTGGCCATAGAAAACAACATCACGGGCAAAGTATATATCCGCTTCGTGGTGGAGAAAGACGGTTCCATATCCAAGGCCACCATCCGCCGCGACATCGGTGGTGGCTGCGGCGCCGAGGCTCTGCGTGTTGTCAACAACATGCCCAAATGGAAACCCGGCAAGCAGCGTGGCAAGCCGGTCCGTACAGACTTCACACTCCCCGTGTCGTTTGAACTTCGGTAATAGCGCATATACAACAGTATAATGACAATACAACAAAGCCTCTGAGCCTCGAAAAGCCAGAGGCTTTGGTTTCAAGTGGAACGTTTTCGTTCAGCAAGAGCAGTGGAAGCTTGCTTACACTGCCGCAGCCAGAAAACGACTCATGAAATGGAACCGCAGATGATTGCAGCCAACAACATATCCATACAGTTCTCCGGCGAGGCACTTTTCAGCGACATCACCTTTAACCTTGGCGACAAGGACCGCGTAGGCCTTGTAGGGAAAAACGGCGCAGGCAAGTCGACCCTCCTCAAAGTCCTCGCCGGACTGCAGGAGCCCACTACGGGCACCCTTGTCATGGCGTCGGGGCAGACGGTGGGCTACCTGCCCCAGGAGATGATACCCGACAGCCACCGCACGGTGCTCGACGAGACCCTCACGGCCTTCACCGCCATCGACAAGCTGGAGCACGAGTTGCAGCTGCTCAACGACAAAGCGGCCACACGCACCGACTACGACAGCACCGAATACCAACGCCTCATCACCCGCATTGCCGACATCACCGAGCAGGTGGCCCTGCTCGGCGGGCACCGCCGCGAAGAGGCCGCCTCGACAATCCTCGCAGGGCTCGGATTCCACCAGCAAGACCTCGACAGACCCCTCACCGTGTTCAGCGGCGGCTGGCAGATGCGCGTGGAGCTGGCCAAGCTGCTGCTGCAACGCCCCGACTTCCTGCTCCTCGACGAGCCCACCAACCACCTCGACCTACCTGCCATAGAGTGGCTCGAAGGATTCCTGCTCTCCTACCCGGGCGCCGTGGTGCTCGTGTCGCACGACCGCACCTTCCTCGACAACATAACGCTGCGCACCATAGAGATTACCGCCGGACGCATATACGACTACAAGGTGCCCTACTCCCAATATGTGGTCCTCATGCAGGAACGGCGAGCCTCACAGATGGCACAGCTCACAGCACAGCAAAGGCAGATAGCCCAGATAGAAGCCTTTATTGAACGATTCCGCTACAAAGCCACAAAGTCGCGTCAGGTGCAGTCGCGCATCAAGATGCTCGACCGCATGGAACTCGTACAGGTCGACGAGGTAAGCACCGAGTCCATACACTTTGCCTTCCCCCCCGCCCCTCCCAGCGGCAAGACGGCAGTGGAGCTGCAGCACCTCTCGAAAAGTTTCGGCACACACACGGTGCTTTCCGACATCAACCTCGTCATACCTGCTGGCTCCCGCTCGGCATTCATTGGCCGCAACGGCGAGGGCAAGTCGACCCTCGCCCGCATCCTTGTGGGCGACCTGGCCGACTACGAAGGCACCTACCGCCCCGGACACAACATAAGCATAGGCTACTACGCCCAGAACCAGGCGGCACTGCTCGACCCCACCAAGACGGTGTTTGAGACCATCGACGACATAGCCACCGGCGACATACGCACGCGGCTGCGCTCCATACTGGCCAGCTTCCTCTTCACCGGCGACGACCTCGAAAAAAAAGTCCGCGTGCTCTCGGGCGGCGAGAAGGCGCGCCTCGCCCTCGCCAAACTGCTGCTCTCACCCTCCAACCTGCTGATACTCGACGAGCCCACCAACCACCTCGACATCGACTCAAAGGACATTCTCAAGAACGCCCTGCTGCAATACACAGGCACTCTCATCATAGTGTCGCACGACCGCGACTTCCTGCAAGGTCTCACCGACACCCTCTATGAGTTCCGCGACGGCGCCATCCACGAGCACCGCTGCGACATCATGGACTTCCTCGACGAACAGAAGCTGGCCAACAAGCCAACGCAGACCGCCGCCGCCGTCGCCGACGAGGCTCCCAAGCAGAGCCAAATAAGCCGCCAGCAGTCGAAAGAGCGCGAACGCACGCTGCGCAAACTCAAAAACGCCGTGGAAGAGGCCGAGAAAGAGATAGAGTCGCTGGAGGAGAAAGTCGCCGCCATGGACTCGCGCCTCGCCACCTCGCCGGACACGCTGCAACCCGACTTCTACAGCGAGTACGACAACCTCAAGAAGTCGCTCGACCAATGCATGCAGCGGTGGGAGCAGGCCTCCATAGACCTTGAACAATTCCTGCAGACTGCCTCGGCATAAAAAAAGCCCCCCTTTGCTGCTGACTTGCCATCGCGACAGAGGGGGGCTTCAAGTGAAGTCTGCGCCTATCGGACCACACGCGTGAAAACCGGAACCTGGCCTTCGGCAACGGTGACATAGACCTCCATCTCGCCAGCCGGCGGCATGTTGGGCCGGTCTTTGCGGGGAAGGTCGACGGCGGTGAACAGATACTCCATGCCCTCGGGTATGGCGCGCGTTGCAACGCTCTTGGCCTTGGCATTGATCATAGGATAGTCGCCCACGGCGGCATCGAATATCGCAGCCTCCGCTTCGCTCACAGGGTGAGACTCGGCAAAAGCCTCAGGCTGGACATACTCTCCCTCGATGAAGCCAGAGGCCTTCAGGAAATTGTCGACCTCCTTGGGCATGGCGTCCATACGAGCGGCGCGGACACCGTAGCCGGGAAGCAGCTCGGCTTGCGGCTCGGCTTGTGCCAGCTCGGCGACACTGCTCTCCAAGCCTCCGCTGCCAAAGGTGCAGAACGGTACCACCTTCTTGCCGGAGAGGTCGGCATCGCCAAGGAAAGCGGCGACGGGCGGCGCATAGGTGCCAAACCACACAGGATAGCCAAGGAACACCACATCGTAGGCGGCGAGGTCGGCCTTGAGCGGCTCTACTGCCGGGACAACACCTTTTTCGCGCTCCTGCATACAACGCTCTATGGTTGCCTGAAAGTCGCCGTCGTAGGGCTCCACGGAGACAATCTCCTCAATGTCGGCTCCGAGGCGCGTGGCAATCTCTGTGGCCACACTCTTGGTAACACCTGTCTGCGAGTAATAAAGCACCAGCACCTTGGGGGCGGGGGGCTCCACCTCCGCGGTGCCATTCTTTGTGCCGCACGAAACGGCGGCAAGGGCGACGGTAGCAACGACCATCATAGTCTTGATTTTTTTCATGATAGTTTGGAATTATTGAATTGATACATCTATAACGCCACGTAACGGTAATTATTGCCACAGGGCGACCCGCCGAGGCTTTTTTCTGCCTTTTAAGCAACGCAGTGTTTTCACACCCCTCGGCAACAGAGGCACGAGGGTCGCCAAGGCCTGTTTTACGCCGACTGACGGGTTATCAACAATTGTTAATATCTACTCCCGCACACGCGCGTGCGAACAAATATTTATACACTAAAAAAACGTATTTTTGCAAATGAAAAGCGACGATGCAAAAACGCCGCTATCAACTGAATATCAAGAAATACCAAAAAATAAGTCATGAGCGAAGAAATCAAGAAACAAGCTACCGAAGACTACAGTGCGAGCAACATCACGGTGCTCGAAGGCCTTGAGGCGGTGCGCGTGCGCCCCGCCATGTATATTGGCGATGTCAACTTCCGCGGCCTCCACCACCTTGTCTACGAAGTTGTCGACAACTCCATCGACGAGGCCCTTGCAGGTTTCTGCACCAAGATATACGTGAGCATCAACGAGGACAACAGCATCACCGTTGTCGACAACGGGCGCGGCATACCCGTGGACATGCACGAGAAGGAGCACCGCAGTGCCCTCGAAGTGGTCATGACAGTGCTGCACGCCGGCGGCAAGTTCGACAAAGGCAGCTACAAGGTCTCCGGCGGTCTGCACGGCGTGGGCGTGTCGTGCGTCAACGCCCTCAGCGAGCACATGACCGTCGACGTGCGTCGCGGCGGCAAACTCTACCGTCAGGAATACTCCAAAGGCAAACCCCTCTACCCTGTGAAAGAGATAGGCATTGCCGAAGGCAGCGGCACCACGGTGACCTTTAAGCCCGACGGCACAATATTCACCACCACAGAGTACGACTTCAACACCCTCATGAGCCGCATGCGCGAGCTGGCCTACCTCAACAAAGGCATAGAACTCACCATAGAGGACAAACGCCCGCGCGAAGACGGCACGGTGCAGAGCCAGCGCTTCTACAGCGAGAAAGGCCTGCTCGACTTCCTCGCCTACCTCGACGAGAACCGCGAGAGCATGCTGCCCGAAGCCATATACATGGAAGGCGAACGCAACGGCATACCTATCGAGGTGGCTCTGGAATACAACAAGACGTTCACCGAGAACCTGCACTCCTACGTAAACAACATCAACACCCATGAGGGCGGCACCCACCTCGCAGGCTTCCGCAGCGGCCTCACCCGCACCCTCAAGGCCTACGCCGACAAGGAGAACCTCATACCCTTCAAACCCAAGACCAAAGAAAAGATAGAGATCTCGCCAGAGGACTTCCGCGAGGGACTCACCGCCGTGATAAGCGTCAAGGTGGCTGAACCTCAGTTTGAAGGCCAGACCAAGACAAAGCTCGGCAACAACGAGGTACGCTCGGCTGTTGACAAAGCCGTGGGCGAGATGATGGAGAACTACCTGGAGGAGCACCCCAACGAGGCACGCTCCATAGTGAGCAAGGTAGTGCTTGCCGCCGAGGCACGCATGGCCGCCCGCAAGGCTCGCGAGAGCGTGCAGCGCAGCACAGTGTTCAGCACCGGCGGACTGCCCGGCAAACTGGCCGACTGCCAGGACAACGACCCCAGCGTGTGCGAGATATACTTTGTCGAGGGCGACTCGGCAGGCGGCTCGGCAAAGCAGGGACGCGACCGCAAGTTCCAAGCCATACTGCCTCTGCGAGGCAAAATCCTCAACGTGGAAAAAGCCAGCCAGGACCGCGCCTTCGACAGCGAGGAGATACGCAACATATACACCGCACTCGGCGTACACAAAGGCACACCCGAAGACCCCAAGGCCCTCAACCTCGAAAAACTGCGCTACCACAAAATCATCATCATGACCGATGCCGATGTCGACGGCGCTCACATCGACACCCTCATGCTCACCTTCTTCTTCCGCTATATGCCGGAACTGATAGAGAATGGATACGTTTACCTCGCCACCCCCCCACTCTACCTTGTCAAGAAAGGCGCCAAGCGTATATACTGCTGGAGCGAGGAGGACCGCGAGCGCGCCATCATGGAGGTGGGCGACAAGGGCGTGCACGTGCAACGCTACAAAGGTCTCGGCGAGATGAACCCCGAACAGCTGTGGGAGACCACCATGGATCCGGAGAACCGCCAGCTGCGGCAGGTCACTATAGAGAACGCCGCCAGCACCGACTACATCTTCTCCATGCTCATGGGCGACGACGTGCCACCCCGCCGCGAGTTCATAGAACGCAACGCCACCTACGCCAACATCGACGCTTAATGTAAGGTTGAAAGGATAAAAACCATATAACCTATAAACCTTAAAACCTTTAAACCTTTAAACCCCATACCAAACCCCATGGACAAACGTAACCTTTTGCTTATCAGCAACAGCACCATGCGCGGCGAGGCTTACCTCGGCTGGTGCAAAGAGATGATCGCAGACTTCTGCCACCGTCACAACATCAAGAAAGTGCTCTTCGTGCCCTACGCCGGCGTCTCCCTCGCCGAAGGCGGACTCAACAAGAGCTACGACACCTACGAAAAAAAGGTGGCGGCCGTATACAAAGAGTTTGGAGTGAAACTTGTGAGCGTACACCACAAATCACTGCCTGTCAATGCCGTATACGACACCGACTGCGTAGCCGTGGGCGGCGGCAACACCTTCCACCTCGTCAAGGAGCTGCAGCGCACTGGTCTGCTGCAGGCCATACGCCAGCGCGCCTTCGACGGCATGCCCTACATGGGTTGGAGCGCCGGCAGCAACGTGGCAGGCCCCACACTCTGCACCACCAACGACATGCCTATAGTTATGCCCGCCTCTTTTGAGTGCATGGGACTGGTGCCGTTCCAGATCAACCCCCACTACACCGACTTCTTCGACCCCAAGCACGGCGGCGAGACCCGCGACGACCGACTGAAGGAGTACATCATGGTCAACCCCAAAGCCACTGTGGCTGCCATACGCGAAGCCACTGCCCTGCTCCTCGAAGACGGCAAACTCAAGCTTATAGGAAAACCCAACAAAATGAAGGTTTTCAAGACCAAAATGGAAAACACCAAGGAGTACGGACTGAGAAGCAAACTGGACTTCCTGCTGAATGCCTGACGCATAAAACAGCCCCCCTATCGGCAAACTTGCCAACCACAGTGCTTAGCTAAAATAACAAGGATGCCTTATCCGCCGCAGTACGGCATGTACTGCGGCGGATTTATTTTTTCGGTACATTATTAAAAAATAGCGTATCTTTGTATAATAATAGACACACTGTAACAACTAACTAATAACCTATCAATGAACACCCTGAAGAAAATACTATCTCTTGTAGTAATAACATTTTTTTCTGTTTTGCCTTATTCCCATGCCGTGCCTGCATGGCCAGAGCTCGTGGAATTCCAGCAACCCGACGGGAAAACAACCCTCCGCCTCTACCTTCTCGGCGACGAGAAAGTACACTGGGCCGAGACCGTTGACGGCTATTCGCTGCTCCACGGCGAGGATGGCGCTTTTGAATATGCCGTGCTCGACGAGCGCGGCAACATGGTGCCATCGGGCATCATGGCCACCGACATCGCCGACCGGTCCGAGGAGGCCGCCATACTGCTGCGCGGCACCAACCGCCACCTGCGCTACAGCGAGAGCCAGGTCAACGCCATGCTTGCCATGTGGGAAGACATGTCGAAGATGCGCGTGGAAGCCGGCAGGATGAAAAACGTGACAGGACAGAAACGCTTCCTTGTGGTACTCTTCGAGTTCCAGGATCGTGACTTTATACATACCGGCAGCGAGTTCCGCCACCTCTTCAACCAGATAGGCTACAACGCCAACCGCTCCACAGGCAGCGTCCGCGACTACTACCGCGCGGTGTCGCACAACCAGTTCGACCTCGTCGTCGATGTCGTGGGACCCTACAAGGGAGCCTACAACATGGAACACTACGGCCTGGAGGATGCTGGCTATCAGGATTTTGCCGAAGAGGCCGTGCAATTCGCCTCTGCCGATGTGGACTTCTCCAACTACGACAACGACAACGACGGCTATATCGACGGCATGCATATCATCTTTGCAGGCTACGGTGAGGAAGCCGGAGCACCGGCCGAAGCCATCTGGTCGCACAAATGGAACATCTTTTCGTCGCCGGAGTACAACAACACCATAGTCAACGTGTACAGCTGCTCGCCGGAACTCAGCGGCCGCATGGGCGAGAGCATTACCAAGATAGGCGTCATCTGCCACGAGTTGGGCCATGTGTTCGGCGCTCCCGACTACTACGATACCGACTATGCCGGCTCTGGCGGAGAGTACCCCGGACTCGGCACATGGGACATCATGTCGAGCGGCAGCTGGAACAACAGCGGCATAACGCCCGCCAACCACAACCCCTACACCAAGATATACATATACCAATGGGCCACAGCGCGAGTGCTTAACACCCCCGAACGGGTATGCCTCCATTCCGTGACCGATGTCAACACCGACTTCTACCAAGTCAACACATCCACCAACGGCGACTACTTCCTCATAGAGAACCGCCAGCGCACCGCCTGGGACGCCGGCATCCCCGGCCACGGCATGATTGTATACCACAAACACGCCAATGCCAACGGCTCCAGCGTCTCAAACCGCACACACCCCATGCAACTCTACATAGTGTCGGCCGCCACCAACGAAGACTACCCCTCGAACGATGTGAGCTCCTATGGCATGGTCAACGGCCCTGCCGCAGCATGGCCTGGCTCCATGCACAAAGACTCTCTGACCGACAACACCACCCCGCGGTTCAGAGCTTGGAACAAGGTTCGCAACAACAAACCCTTCTATCATATCTCCGAGTGCGTTGAGGACGGGACAGTGTCGTTCTGTTTCAAAAACGCACAACCCGAACTCTACGGCTTCTCAGCAGAAGCAGTGTCCAACCACCAGATAAGACTCAACTGGAAACGCTACGGCACATATAAAAACATCATAGTCATGTCGCAAGACTCCATAGTGGAGCGTCCGCAATACTACTCTGCCGGACCGGGCCGCGACACACTGCCCGGCGGCGACATAGTGATCTACCGCGGAACCGACGGCCACACGGTAATAGACAGCCTGACCTCCGGCCAGACCTACTACTTCCACATCTACCTAAGCATCGACGACACCACCCTCACCAACGGCCTCGCCACAAGCGCCTCCACCACCATGTGCCCGTCGACCGCATGGCGCCACGAATCGTTTGAAAGCAACGCCACCTGCTGGAACGACGCCGAGCTGGCCACTGCGGCTCCGCGCTGGAGCATAACCCAAGCCAACGCCTCCGAAGGCTCCCACTGCATAGGAATAGCCGACAACTCGCTGGCCGACCGCATCTATCCTGCCATGCTCTATGCAGCCCCTTTCAGATTCGACACCGTGTGCAACTTCGTCTTGACCTTCGACGCAAAGCTTAGCGGCGTCAACACCATGAAAGTCATATACCGCGCGTCGCCCGATGCCAACTGGGACACCATCTACACCATCGAGAGCGAGCCATCGGAGGCCGCTCCCGAATGGCGGCAGCACGCCATATCGTTGTCCAGCGCTTCGGCATACTCGCGACTCGCTTTCCTCATCCCCAACATGGCTGGCGGCGCATCGGCCTACCTCGACAACTTCGACATCCGCAACGGCTACCTCATACAGACCTCCTGCGGCGAACACGGCAATATATGGCCCGCCGGCAACATAGTGTGCGCCAAAGACGACACCGTCTTGATAGCCATGCGCGGAGTGCCCGGCTACGGCCTCAAGTCGTTCTACGTCAACAACCACAGCATGCTCTCCGAGATATTCCGCGGAGTGCCCGGCGACACCACCACCAACCGCCCCTACTACCTCTACAACCTATGGGTTCGCGGCAACCATGTTGTCCACGCTGAATTTGGCATCAACACCGAGATAGAATACACCTCGCAAAGCGACAAGCAGATGGAGCTGTACCCCAACCCCACCACCGGCATGGCCACCATCACCCTTGCCGCCACCGACGAAGAGGTCACCATGCGCATTTTCGACCCGACTGGACGACTCATGCAACAGCAGAAATTCAACAAAACCACATCCGTCGACCTGAAAAAAATGCCTACGGGCTGCTACTTCATCCATTGCTCATGGTCAAACGGTTATACAACATCTAAATTGTTAAAAAATTAAAAAAATCATTTTTCCCTGTAACGAAAACCCACTTTGTGCGTCTTAAGTAAATGAAAGCCGATGCAGAGACTATACAACTAATTGAAGCCTGCAAAGCGAAAAAGCGCAAAGCCTACAAAGAACTCTACGACCGCTACGCGCCAGTGCTATACCCTATCTGCCTCCGCTACACCCACTCCCGCGAAGACGCCAACGACATACTCCACGACACTTTCATCAAGATCTTTGATAAAATACGAACAATAAAAGACAACGAAAACCTTACCGCATGGATGCGGCGTGTGACGGTCAACACTGCCCTCGACTTCCTAAGAGCCAAGGCCGAAACAACCCTCTCTTTGGAAATTGAACAGGAAGCCTCCTCACAAATCGAGACACCACCGACCTACAGCCGCCACGACATACAGATTATAATGCAAGCCATATCGCAACTGCCCGACCTACGACGCATTATATTCAACATGCGGGAAATTGAGGGATACGAATACGCCGACATAGCACAACGACTCAACATCACCGAAAGCGCAGCCCGCGTGAACCTCAATCGCGCAAAACAACAACTACGGGACATACTAACCGAAATAGACCCTCAAATAGACCAATAAAACACAAATATAGCTAATCTGAAAAACAAACATAGCCATGAGTAATCTCAAAGAGCAATTCAACAACTACACCGAGACTCCCGACACCAAGGTATGGGACAACATATCCCACACCATGAAAGTGAGACAGTACCTCCGCACAGCGGGCATCATAGCCGGTGCCGCCGTTGTTGCGGGGATAGGTATAGGCATAGCCCTGTCAACAGGCTCAAGCAACAGCCCCGCAGGTCATGAAGTGGCAGCAAACACAACCACTATGCCGGCCATTGCCGCGCCCGTGACAATCAACACCAACGACATAGAGGCCGTGCCCGCCGCCCTGCCAACCAAGAGTGAAGCCACTCCCGCCACCACTGCAACAACAGCCAACAGCAGCGAGGCTACAGCCACAACCACTGTGGCGGTGACGGCAGCCCCCAGCTCGTCGGAATCGCCAGAGGCAGCACTGAATGCAAGCGAGACGCCGAGTCCCGCACCTGCCATCGCAGCGGAAGCCGAACCCGCCACGCAACCTGCAGTCGCAACCACCAACGCCAGTGAAAGCAACAATGCCCAAGACCTGCAGACCGTCGTCGCAACCAACAACGAATACGCACCTGCTACACAAAGCACCGCCACGCCCGAACAGAACGCCAAGAACATCACCGACTCTACCGTTGAGCAGCAGAATATATGGATACCCAACGCCATACGCCCCAACGACGACATAGAGAACAACCGCTATTTCAAGCCCACGTTCACCAAGCCCGACGAGATAGACCACTACGAGATGCAGATCTTCTCGCGCGGAGGACACCGTATCTACACCTCTAAACGCATCGGCGACCAAGGCTGGGACGGCAAGAGCGAGGGCAAATATGTGCCGACAGGTGTATATGTATACCTCATCACCTACCGCGACGCCAGCCGCATAGTCCACCAGAAACGCGGCACAGTGACTGTGATATACAACAAATAGGCAGCCAACAACGGTAACAACCCCGCTCCACAATAGAAAAAACAGAGAGGTGCGCATGTCGAAATTGACAAGCGCACCTCTCTTTATAGCCTTATCCCCCACCCTGTTTGCCGCCGCCACCCAGCGGCATGAAACCGCCCTGCGCATAGACGGTTGATAACTTTCTATTTTCTATTTCCGCTTTTTGCCCTATAATCTTTAAAAAATTAGTAACTTTGCAACTATAAACAAGGCTAACCCATGCGGCATACAGCCATCATAATAATATTGTTGACAATTTGTTGCGCGGCTTTTGGGCAGTCGTTAAGCCTTACGTTCACCTCTGTCACCGAAGCCCGTTTCCATGTATATCTCAACGGCGTGCTGCAAAACGAACAAAGCCGTCAAGAGGTTACCATCAACGGGCTGCGCTCTCGCAAATACCATATACGGATAGTGATGGACGACCCCTACCAGGTGGCGGTAACCAAAAGCATCAAACCCAGCGGACGAAACAACAAATACAGCGTGAAGTTCAACCCGGTGCGCGAACGTATCATCGTGCGGCGGTATAAAGACATAGCACAAAATGAAAAAAACAGGACTAATAGTAGCAATAGCTTTATTGCTGTTAACGGTGGCAGCAGGCTGCACCGCTCTTGATAAACTCACCTCGGTGGCCAACCTGCTCAACTGCGAGTACGCCCTGCGCGACGTCAGCGAAGTGAGCGTTGCCGGCGTCAACGTCAAAGCCCTCAGCAAAGGCCAGATAAGTGCCACCGATGTTGTGAAACTCGCCGCTGCCCTACAGTCAAAGGCAGTGCCTTTATCAATGAATGTCAACGTGGGAATAACCAACCCCACAGCCAACAAAGCCGCCGTCACCGACATGGACTGGATTCTGAACATCAACGGCACCCAGTTTGCACAAGGCACCAGCACAGGCAACTATACCATAGGGGCACACAACACCGCCGTGGTACCCCTGCCCGTCACCACCGACCTCTTCAGCCTCTTCTCGCGCGGCGGCATAGAGTCGCTCAAATCTTTTGTGCAGAGCTTCAACAGCGACGGCACCTCGTCGAATGTGGCTATCAAAATTCGCCCGGCCCTCAACGTCAACGGCACCAAGATACAGATGCCCGACTACATAACCCTCAACAAAAAAGTAGGCGGCACAACCAACAATAACAACAACAATGGAACCGGCACAGTTACCACCGGTGGCGTATCAATAAAGAAATGAAAGCAAGAATAATAGTAATCGCATTGCTGTGCATGGGCATAGCCTGTCAGGCACAGAACAAAGTCGACCGCCAGGGTCGCAAACAAGGTCATTGGGTCAAGACCGACCGCAACGGAGCCAAGATCTACGAAGGCGACTTCATCGACGGACAGGAGTCCGGCGTATTCAAATACTTCTGGCCCAACGGCACCCTGAAGATGCAAAACACCTTCAGCGTGCCCGGCAAGTATTGCAGCCACGAAGCATGGGACGAGCAGGGCAACCTGGTGGCCCGCGGCTTCTACAACCAGAAAAACCGCGACAGCGTGTGGACCTTCTACAACCAGGAGGGCAAGGTGGTTAAGATTGCCACCTACCGCATGGGCGTGAAATATGGCATGCATGTGGTATTCAACGCCAACGGCGACACCGCCGAGTCGCAAAACTGGACCGACAACCACCGCAACGGCCCGTGGTACCGCCGCATTGGCAAGAAAGGCTACATGCGTGGCACCTACGTCATGGGCGGCCTTGAGGGCAGACTCGTGGAATACAACGAAGAAGGCGAGCTCGTGCGCGAAGGCAACTACAAGAACGGACTCAAAGACGGCTCCTACCGCTTCTACCAGCTCGGACAACTTATCGTCGACGAGAAATGGGGCAACGGACAGCTCATCGACCGCAAGATACTGCTAACCGCTCCGACCCCCATGTACATCTCTATCTACGAAATAGCCTACTTCCATCCCAAGGGCAGCAAATACGCAGTGGTATACAAGATGGACGGCACCCAGCTCACCTGCCAGGAGGACGTCACCACCATAGGCGACCGCATCCGCAGCGATATGTTCTCCTTTGTCGACCGCAAGAGCCGCATCTCCGCCAACGTCAACTGCATCAAAGGTCTCACCAAAGACAGCGCGGGACGCGTCATTCTCGACCTAGACCCCAAGCCGCAGTTCAGCGTCTTTCCCGACAACGACTGCTTGAAGATGATCCGCTCCGTACAACGCACCGACAAGCTGGACTAACCGATGCGCGTGGCCTGCCATACGCTGGGCTGCAAACTCAACTTCGCCGAAAGCAGCCACCTGCTCAGAGAGTTGGCAGAGAGAGGCTTTGAGACAGTAGAATTCTCCGAGCCCGCCGATGTATACATAATCAACAGCTGTACGGTTACCGGCATTGCCGAAAAGAAATGCCGCCAGGCCATACACAGCGCCACCCGCAAAGAGTGGCACCCACTGGTTGTGGTCACAGGCTGCTATGCCCAGCGCAACGCCGAACAGCTCAAACAAATCGAAGGCGTGTGGTTGGTGGTCGGCAACGACCGCAAAGACCAGCTATGCACTATGATATGCCATGCCGTAGGCATGGAGAGCCACCCTTCGGAGCCAGAGAGCGACAGTGACGACACAAAAAAATTCCATATAGCCTACTCCTACGGCGACCGCACGCGGTCGTTTCTCAAGATACAGGACGGGTGCGACTACTTCTGCACCTATTGCGCCATACCCTTCGCCCGCGGACGCTCCCGCAGCGCCACGGTGAGCGATGTCGTGGAGGCTGCCAGCGCCATAGCTTCGAAAGGCGTGAAAGAGATAGTGCTCACCGGCATCAACACCGGCACCTTCGGCAACGGCACCGAGACCTTCGAGGAGTTGCTGCGCCGCTTGACACAAGTGGAAGGCATAGAACGTTACCGCATATCGAGCATAGAGCCCAACCTGCTTACCGACAGCATTGTGGAACTCGTGGCCGGCTCTGCCAAGCTCATGCCCCACTTCCATGTGCCGCTACAGGCAGGCAGCGACACAGTGCTCCGTGCCATGCACCGCCGCTACGACACCGCCCTCTACGCCGCCAAGATAGAGCTCATCAAAAAGCTCATGCCTAACGCCTGCATAGCCGCCGACCTCATGACAGGTTTCAACATGGAGGGCAAGCGCGAGTTTGAAGAGAGCGTGGCGTTTGTCGAGAGTCTGCCGCTGTCGTACCTCCATGTGTTCACCTACAGCGAGCGCCCGGGCACCGCCGCCCACCAACTCGGCGGACTTGTACCTGTTGCCGAGCGCCGCAGACGCAGCGCCGTGATGCACGACATCTCCAGCAAGAAACGCGAACAGTTTTTCAAACAGAACGTCGGGAGCACACACACCGTCCTCTGGGAGAGCGAATGCAAAAACGGCGTCATGGGGGGCTGGACCGACAACTACATACGCCTGCAACGCCCCTACAACCCAGACCTTGTGGGCAACATTACCAGCGAAACAATATCGGCAAGCAACGAATGTTTTTATGGCGAGGACTGACTTCGCCCAGGGGTTGAACACCTAAATCAGAGCCCTGACAGCGTCAGCAACAGGAACCCGCTACTACTCCGCGCCACATATTGCACGGAGATGCGACAAACTACCAGACATTTACTAATACTGGCATAGTAAAAACAAAAAGACATCCACAGCACAGACTGTGGAGACCGCTTTGTTTTGTATCACACTACGTAATTGAATGTTACGAATCCTATTCCACCACCTCGGCCATGGAGCCGCGATATGCCGGGCAGGTGTGGTGCGAGCAGGAACTGACAACAGTGGCCACAAGTATCGCTACAACAGCCACCAAGATTGTAATACCTTTTTTCATATTGCGCTTGAAATTTAGGTGTACCTAATTTTTTTGCAAAATTACATCTTTGTAATGTAACGCAACATATTCGACAAAAGTATTTATCAACCAAAATAAGTTGAAAAGCAATCTGCTGTTTTCAACATACTACGCCTACCCTGTCAGCGAAGCCACACCCAACGTCCACTTCAAAAAATTATTAACCATTAAAAATTTTTTGTGTCCACTTTTTCAAGCCGGTGCACATGGGCAAGGAAGACCTGATGGACTATATACGCGAATGCTTTGCCCACAGCCGCCCCCTCGGCGACACCCTGCACAGGAATGCCATGGAACTCTTTCGCCAGTACATGATTGTTGGCGGAATGCCGCAAGCCGTGAAATCGTATGTCAATGAACGTGACTTCGACAAGGTTGACCACCTGAAGCGCAACATAATGACATACGGAAACCCTCCGTAACACCCAGACACAACATATCGCCCATCGAGGTGAAATCATCGTCTCGCTACAAACTGACATCGCTCAACAAATGCATAAAAAAATACGGAGAGTTCCTTTCAACTCCCTATGTGCTCCACTCGGGTGAAATGACACAGAGAGACGGGGTCACCTTCCTGCCGCTATATATGGCACCGTGCCTGTAATACGTTAATAAAACACTTAATAACTTTTTCCCGAGCGGGGTATTTATTTATTTATTTATTACTAATTTTGCAAAACGAAATGGCGTCGCAACCTGACGCAACAACATCTATTCGCCATGAATATCAAAATCAAAACTGTCAACCCCGCCAAATTCGACGGGCACATTGTGGTGCTTGTCTCCGGAAAGCACACCGACTTGGAACCTCTCGGAATAGACAAACAAGAGGTTAAAGCAATGCTCAAAAGAAGAAGCAACAAACATATACATGTCAATACTTTAACAAGGCTCGACAAAAACCTGTACTTGATATTTGACAATGGGAAGTCCACCGTCAGCGACTACCACAAGGCTGGCGCCGAAGTGCAGCAGAGCGTGGTAGCCAAACCCAACAGGAAGGTTGGGGTCATCGCAGCCGGTGCCCATGAGGAGATGTGCCACGCCTTTGTCGAGGGGTTGGTGCTCAACGACTACGCTTTCGACAAATACAGGAGCAAGAAAGCCCGGCACATAGAGCTACTGGCCATTGATAAGAAAAGCATCAAACTGCCCGCCCTCGAAGCATCGATGTCGTTGTGGCAACGCATGGAGCAGTGCCGCAACTGGGTCAACGAGCCGGTCATCAACCTCAACGCCCCCGTGTTTGCCAACGAGCTGAAAGCCGCCGCCAAGGCAGCCGGTGTACGATGCACTGTACTGGGACAAAAACAGATAGAGTCGCTCAAGATGGGCGGCATACTGGCTGTGAACCGCGGCAGTGTCGACGAGGCCCGCCTCGTGGTGCTGGAATACAAACCTGCCAGATGCAAGAACAAAAAGCCTGTGGTGCTTGTCGGCAAAGGCATAATGTACGACACCGGCGGACTCAACATCAAACCCGACGAGTACATGCGCGAGATGAAGAGCGACATGGCCGGTGCTGCCACCATGGCGTCGGCGCTCTTTGCCGCCGCCGACCGCAAGCTGTCACTGCATATCATTGCCATACTGCCACTTACCGACAACAGACCGGGCTTTAACGCCTATGCCGCCGACGACATCATCACCATGCACAACGGCAGCACCGTGGAGGTGGTAAACACCGACGCCGAGGGTCGCCTGATACTTGCCGACGCCTTGTCGTATGCCCGCCAGTACAAGCCCGCCCTGGTGATAGACGCCGCCACACTCACCGGCGCCGCAGCACGCGCCATAGGCCCCTTCGGCATTGCCATGATGCAGAAAAAGGCCGACGCAGCAGCCAAGAAGCTGCGCCAATGCGGCGAAGAGGTATACGAACGGCTCGTGGAATTCCCCATGTGGGACGAGTACAACGACTTGATAAAGAGCGACGTAGCCGACATCAAGAACTGCGGCACGGCACAGGCGGGATGCATCACGGCAGCCAAATTCCTTGAGCATTTCACCAACTACCCCTATATACACCTCGACATTGCCGGCGTGGCATTCTTCGACAAGCGGGTGCCAATGTACGGCATAGGCGCATCGGGCTACGGCCTGCGCCTACTGGTGGAGTTCCTCGAAAAATACTAACCACAAAACCTCGAAACTACGAAACAACAAAAACAACGAAACAACAAAAACCCCCGAGATAACGAGACAATGGAGCAAGACAACTACAACGTACCCGACGAGGAGCAGCCGCGCGAGAATGACGAGCCTGTAGAAGAGCCCAAACACGGCATTGCGGCACCTGCCGACGAGTCCCCCGCCTCCACCGAGGAAGGAGCTTCGCTCTCGCTGGGCAACATGTTCAGGGAATACTGGGTGGACTACGCGTCGGATGTGATACTCGACCGTAGCGTGCCCGACATTGCCGACGGCCTCAAGCCGGTGCAGCGCCGCATACTCCACGCCATGAAGGAGACCGACGACGGCCGCTACACCAAGGTGGCCAACATCGTGGGTAACACCATGCAGTACCACCCCCACGGCGACGCCTCCATCAAAGACGCTCTGGTCACCATGGGCCAGAAAGACCTGCTCATCGACTGCCAGGGAAACTGGGGCAACATACTCACTGGCGACGCCGCGGCAGCAGGCCGATACATAGAGGCACGCCTGTCGCAGTTTGCCAAGGAGGTGGTGTTCAACGCCAAGACCACACAGTGGAAACCCTCCTACGACGGCCGCAAGCAAGAGCCTGTAACACTGCCTATAAAGTTCCCCCTACTGCTTGCACAGGGCACCAAGGGCATTGCCGTGACACTCACCTCTGTCATACTGCCCTACAACTTCGTGGAACTCCTCGAAGCCTCCATCAACATACTGCGCGACGAACCTTTCGAGATATACCCCGACTTCCCGACGGGCGGCCTCATCGACGTGAGCCGCTACAACGACGGAGCACAAGGCGGACGCCTGCGCATCCGCGCCAAGATGCACTACGACGAGAAACGCAAAGCCATCATCATCACCGAGCTGCCCTTTGGCACCACCACCGACGTGCTGATTGAGAGCATTGTGAAAGCCAACGAAAAGGGCAAGATAAAAATCAAGAAAGTCGACGACAACACCGCCGCCGAAGTCGAGATAGTTATCTACCTCACCGCCGGTGTCTCGCCCGACCAGATGATTGACGCGCTCTATGCCTTTACCGGCTGCCAGACCAGTTTCTCGCCGCAGACCTGCGTAATCATCAACGACAAGCCCGTCTTCACCACCGCCAGCGAGATACTGCGCCACAGCACCATGCAGACCAAAGAGCTGCTGCGCCGCGAGCTGGAGATACAGCTCGGCGAGCTGGAGGACAAGTGGCACACCGTGTCTCTCGAAAAGATATTCTTCGAGAAAGGTATATACAAGGTGTTGGAAAAGAAGAGTTTCGCCACATGGGACGACCAGGTGACGGCCATCGAGCGCGCCTTCGACCCCTACCGCAAACACTTCAAGAACGAAATCACACGCGAGCAGGTGCTCAAGCTCTGCGATAAGCCGGTGCGCAAAATATCGGTGTTCGACATCAAGAAGGCCGAGCAGGATCTGGCCAACATAGAGATGAACATCGACGAGACCCGCAACCATCTGGAGCACCTTACCGACTATGCCATTAGCTATTTCCGCCACCTCATAGAGAAATACGGCACAGGACGCGAGCGGCGCACGGAGATACGCAACTTCGAGGAGATTGCCGCCGCCACCGTGGCCATGGCCAACGAGAAGCTCTACGCAAACAAGGAGACAGGCTTTATTGGCACCGGCCTCAAACGCGAAGAGGGCGTGGAGTATGTGTGCGACTGCTCCAAGATGGACGACATCATAGTGTTCCGGCGCGACGGCACCTTCACCGTCACCAAGGTGCAGGACAAATGCTTCGTGGGCACTCCCGAATGCAAGGAGCTGCTCCATGTCGGCGTGTTCCGCAAGAAGGACGAGCGCACTGTATATAATATGATATACCGCGACGGCGCGCAGGGATACATCATGGTGAAACGTTTCGCCGTCACCGGCGTGGCACGCGACCACGATTACCAGCTCACCAAAGGCACCAAAGGCACTCGCGTCATCTACTTCACCGCCAACCCCAACGGCGAGGCCGAGACCATCACCATACACCATGTGAGCAAGCCCAACCTGCGCAAGGTGAGCTTCGACTTCAGCTTCGCCACCCTCGCCATAAAGGGGCGCAGCGCCATGGGCAACATACTGACTCGCAATGCCGTGCGCAACATCACGCTGAAAGACGAGGGTGTCTCGACCCTCTCGGCACGCAAGATATGGTTCGACGAGACGGTGAAACGTCTCAACGTCAACGAGGCCGGACGCTTCCTCGGCGAGTTCAAGGGCGCCGACCGCATACTCACCATCATGCAGGGCGGCTACTACCGCACTCCCAACTTCGACCTTGCCAACCATTTCGACGACGACCTGCTGGAGATACGCAAATACAACAAACACCAGATACTCACCGCGGTATATATAGACAAAGCCACCGGCTCGCACTATGTGAAACGTTTCATTCCCGAGCAGGGCGACAAGAAGGTGCTCTTCCTCGACGACGAGGCCGGCGACACTCTCGTCACCTACTCGCTCGACACCTTCCCACGTCTGGAGGTTGTCTACAACATAGAGAACACCGCCAAGAAGATAGAGTCGGAGATATTCGAGATCAGCGAGTTCATAGGCATCAAGGGCTACAAAGCCAAGGGCAAGCGCCTCACAACCTCGCAAGTGAAGGAGATACACTGGCTCGACCCACTGCCGGAGCCTGAGATTGTCGACGATGACGACGACCCGCTGGCCGACAGCGTGGCAGAAAGTGCACTTGTGGAAGGAACCCAGACCGACCTTACTTTTGAGTGATGTACACCATTGGCCGATAGAATACCATAGTCATGAAAATAATGTTTGTACTGCCGCGGTTCCCCTACCCTCTCGACAAGGGTGACAAGCTCCGCGCCTACCACCAGATACGGTGCCTCGCCGCCAACAAGGAGAACCAGATTTACCTCTACTGCGTGTCGCACAGCAGAGTGTCGACCTCAAAGGTAGAACAGCTGCGCCGCTACTGCAAGGGCATCAAGGTGGTGCATGTCAGCCGTATCGTCGCCGCCTTCCATGTGCTCACCAACTTCCTGCGCAAGCGCTCCTTGCAGATAGGCTACTGGGACAGCGCCAGGGCCCGTCGCGAGTTCAAGCGCTTCGAGAAGAAGATAGAGCCCGACGTGCTCTACTGCCAGATGGTGCGCACCATGACGTGGGTGGCACACTCCAAGACCACCAAGGTGCTCGACTTCCAGGACGCCCTCTCCATGAACACCGGACGCCGCATGGCAGCCTCCTACGGCTTCTGGCGCTTCGTGCTGCACTACGAGTTCAAGATGCTTCGCAACAGCGAGTACAAGTCGTTCGACATTTTCGACGCCCTCACCATTATATCGGAAGCCGACAGCGAGGCCATACCCCATAAATACGACGACGAGATTCACGTCATACCCAACGGTGTCAACATAGAGCATTTCCAGCCCACCGAGGCCGAGAAGCAATACGACATAGTGTTCTGCGGCAACATGCACTACGAGCCCAACGTGAGCGCCGCCATGTACCTTGTCAACGAGATTATGCCCCTTGTGTGGCAGCGGAAGCCCGATGCCAAGGTGCTGATAGCCGGTGCTTCGCCCACGCCCGCCGTGCGCAAGCTGGCCCACCGCCCCAATGTCACGGTGTCGGGCTGGATGCCCGACATACGCAACGCCTACGCCCAGTCGCGCCTCTTTGTGGCTCCCATGCAGACCGGCTCCGGCCTGCAGAACAAGCTGCTCGAAGCCATGGCCATGCACCTGCCTTGCGTCACCACTTCGCTCGCCAACAACTCGCTGCACGCCACGGCGGGCGAGCATGTGTTTGTAGCCGACAAGGCAGAGGACCTCGCCGACACCATCATCATGCTGCTCGGCCACGAGGAGATGTGCCAAAACCTCGCCGACGCAGGCCTTGAGTTCGTGCGCCGCAACTACTCGTGGGAACACCACAACGCCAAGCTCGACGAGCTGCTTCACCAGATTGCCATTCACAGAATCTGACATCATGAACATTGCGCAGAAAGCCATCCTCATAGCTGTCTGCACCCCCGACAGCACCACGCAACAGACCGACGACTACCTTGCCGAGCTGGAGTTCCTGCTCCGCACCGCCGGAGGCGAGTGCGTGCGCAAGGTGGTACAGAAACTCGAACGCCCCGACCCGCGCACCTACCTCGGCAGCGGCAAGGTGACGGAGGTGAAAGAGTATATGCAAGCCCTCGACGCAGAGCTTATCGTGGCCGACGACGAGCTCTCGCCAGCACAGCTCCGCAACATGGAGAAACTCTTTGAATGCCGCATCCTCGACCGCACATCGCTCATCCTCGACATCTTCGCGCTCCACGCCCGCACCTCCACGGCGCGCACACAGGTGGAGCTGGCTCAGATGCAGTACATGCTGCCACGCCTCACACGCATGTGGACCCACCTCGAGCGCCAGCGCGGCGGCATAGGTATGCGCGGCCCGGGCGAGTCGCAGATAGAGACCGACCGCCGCCTTATCACCGAGAAGATTGTGCTGCTCAAGCAACGCCTGGCACATATCGACCGCCAGAAAAACCTGCAACGCAAGAACCGCGAAGCCATGGTGCGCGTGGCTCTTGTGGGCTACACCAACGTGGGCAAGTCCACCCTGCTCAACCTCCTGTGCAAGACCGACGTAGTGGCCGAGAACAAGCTCTTCGCCACCCTCGACACCACGGTGCGCAAGCTGGTGATAGACAACCTGCCCATACTGCTGTCCGACACCGTGGGCTTCATCCGCAAGCTGCCCCACATGCTGGTGGAGTCGTTCAAGTCGACCCTCGACGAGGTGCGCGAGGCCGACCTCCTGCTGCATGTAGTGGACATCTCGCACCCCAACCACGAAGAGCAGATGAACGAGGTGAAACGCACCCTCGACGAGATAGGCGCCGCCGACAAGCCCGTCATCACCGTTTTCAACAAGATCGACGCCTACACCTTCACCCCCAAAGAGCCCGACGACCTCACCCCTGCCACACGCAGCAACTGGACACTCCCCATGCTGCAGAACAGCTGGATGGCGCGGCAGGACAACTGCCTGTTTATCAGTGCCGCCAGCCGCACCAACATCGACGCCCTGCGGCAAGCCATCTACCAGCAGGCCCGCACAATCCACGCCACACGCTACCCCTACAACAACTTCCTCTACCCACAAGTGAACGAGGAATAGCCGCCGGCTCCACGTGTCGCGCGTATCTGATTCGCGTCATTCGTGCTTCTGTACAAGAGAGAAAGCGCAGATACGGCAGAGATTGTTTTTCTGCGGTATCTGCGCTTTCTGTGAGATATTACGCGTGATACGTGTAGACTGGCGAGTTTGGACTACAGGCCTATCTTCTCGTTGACAAGGCGGGTTATCCTGGCTTCGCGTTCTATGGCGTCGGCCTCTATCTTGGCAGCCTGCGACAGTATGTCGTTGCGGAAAGTCTCGTCCTTGAGGGAGGAGGCGTTGATCTTCACGTTGAGGTGGGCGCCCATCACGGCGCTGCGCGCCGCCAGTGCTCCCACACCGCCGTCGGTGACGCTGGCGGGGTTGCCCCACTCCACCATTGCCTCGCAGAGGTCGAATACCTCATACGACTTGCGCATGGTGCGCAGCGGCACCTCGGTGGCATAGCGTGTGGCATCCTGTATGGCCGCTGTGCGGGCCGCTTTTTCCTGGTCGCTCTTCTTGGGCAGCCCAAAGGCGTTCATTATGCGGTTGAAAGCCTCGGTGTCCTCGTCGACCAGTGCCAGCAGCTCGTCTTTGAGTTTCTGGCCTTTGAGGGCTATGTCGCTGTACTTCTCCCACTCCTCTTCGTAAGCCGCCTTGCCGCCGGTGAGGTTGGCAACCATGGTGGCCAACGAGGCGCCGAGGGCCCCCATCAGGGCGCTGACGCTGCCGCCGCCGGGGGCGGGGCTCTCGCTGGCTGTCTCGTTGCAGAAGCCCGTGCAGCTGAGGTCGACGAGCTTACGCTTGCTGTGGTCCTCAATGAGATATTCTATCACCTTCTCGTGCGGGTCGAAAGGCTTGAGGTCGTCGAGCCCCATGCTCTTTATGGCTATCTTCATAAGCTCCTCCTCGCTGACGCCGAGGGAGCGGTGCATCTTGGCAAGGTAATGGCGACCGGCGTCGACGAGCACACTCTTGGGTATCAGGCCCACTATCTCGCAGCCGGTAACCCTAATGCCGCGGGCGGCAGCGGCGCGGCACACCTCGTCGAAGCATACGTGTACCGGCGACACCTTGATGGAGGTGATGTTCATGGAGACCTGGGCAATGCCGTAGTCCTCAATGTACCAGCCTATTGCCTTAGTTCCTTTGAGCGTTCCGGGAATCATGATGGGGTTGCCGTTCTCGTCTTTGAGAGGTTTGCCGGTGAGCTTGCCCCCTTCGCGCTGGGGACGTCCTTTCTCGCGCACGTCGAAGGCTATGGCGTTGGCGCGGCGTGTGCTTGTGGTGTTGAGGTTGTAGTTGATGGCGACGAGGAAGTCGCGTGCGCCAACCTGTGTGGCGCCGGTCTGTGCCACGTGGTCGTTCCACTCGTTGGGGCCGTAGTCGGGCCTCCACTGGTCGGTGCCGAGGCGCGAGGCGAGCGACTCATATTCGCCAGTGCGGCAATAGGCCAGGTTGCGACGCTCGGGCTGCTTGGCAGCATTCTCGTAGCAGTAGATGGGTATGGAAAGTTCGTTGCCAATGCGCTCGGCGAGTTTGTGGGCGTATTGCACCACCTCGTCCATAGTGATGTTGCTCACAGGTATCAGCGGGCACACGTCGGTGGCACCTTGGCGGGGGTGTGCACCGTGGTGGTTGCGCATGTCGATAAGCTCGGCGGCACGGCGTACCACGCGGAAGGCAGCCTCGCACACGGGCTCGGGCTCGCCGACAAAGGTGATGACGGTGCGGTTGGTGGTCTGGCCGGGGTCGACATCAAGAAGCTTGACCCCCTCCACCTGCTCTATCTCGGCAGTGACTTGGTTGATAATATCCTTGTTGCGCCCTTCACTGATATTGGGGACACATTCAATTAACTGTTTCATTGTATTGATGTTTTGACTGTATATAATATTTGTAAACAATTTGCAAAGATACGAAATTTTTTTAGACTTGCAGCGTTAGTGTGAAACACTATCATAAGAGCGCCAATGACAATTTCCTATCTTGACCACACTCTGACATTCAACATCGCCGCCTATGCGCCGCCGAGCAAAGGCATGATCGACGGAGCTTTGGACGGGCTTGCCGTGCAGGACGGCGACAAAGTGTACCCCCAACAGGTGACGGCACGCGAGCTGTGGCAGAGCCTGCGGCAGCGCTACCGCTTTGTCAAGGCCGCCGGCGGCATAGTGAGCGACCCCGAGAGCGGCAAGCTGCTGCTCATCTACCGCAACGGCATGTGGGACCTGCCCAAAGGGCACGCCGAGGCCGGTGAGACGCTGGCCGCCACGGCGTTGCGCGAGACCACCGAGGAGACCGCGTTGGAGCCGCTCGCACTGGGGCGCATGGTTGCCAAACAGTACCATACATACCTGCGCGACGGGCTTTGGCACCTCAAACAGACCACATGGTTTGCCATGGAGTGCCGCGGAGCGTCGCTGGACCGGCGCGGAGCGCCGCAGACCGACGAGGGCATTGAACAGCTTGTATGGGTTGCGCCACAGGAATGGCACTGTAGGCTGCACGACAGCTTCGCCTCACTGCGACTGCTTGCCGACCTTTATATGGCCTGCTCGTGACGGAGCAGGAAGCGCTTGGCCTCCACACCTCCGGCATAGCCCACCGCCGAGCCGTCGCGCCCCACAACCCTATGGCACGGCACTATGAGCAATATGGGGTTGGCACCCAGCGCGGAGCCCACGGCTCGGGGCGACCTGCACCCCACCCTCTCGGCCAACGCCGAGTAGGAGACGGTGCATCCAAACGGTATGGTCATAGCAGCCTGCCACACCTTCATGCGAAACTCGCTGCTGTGCAGCTGCAACTGAGGCTGGAACGTGGGTGGCGTGCCGCCAAAATAGAGGTCGAGCCAGCGGCGGGTCTCTGCAAACACGGGCACGTCGCGACACTGCACGGCGTCATGGGCCACAAGGCCCATCGCACGCAGACCGCCGAGGCTTGAAGGCGGGGCTTGCTCAGAGATAAAACGCAGGGCGCACAAAGCCTCGCCATCCGACAATAGCGCGATGGCTCCGGCCTTGGAGATGTATGTGTCGGTATACCACATGCCAATGCCTACAGCTGCGGGCCTGCCACTATCTGCAGCATGTCGGCAGGGTTGAGCAGCTGCTCGGCCAGCGAGCGCAACTGCGCGGATGTTGCAGTCTCTATGGCGTGGAAATAGTTGTGGGTGAATGTCTCGTCCATATTCTTACCCACCAGCGCGTTGTAGCGTTCGGCAAGCTCAAACACGCCGTCAATGGAGCGCATGAAGTCGCCCGCCATCACCTGCCGCACCACGTCGAGTTCCTCTTGCGGCACCTGCTCGGTGCGGAGCCGCTGCAGCTCGTTGCACACCTCGCCCACCGCGTCGACGGCATGGGTGCTGTCCACATCGGCAACGGCAAAGAAGGAGAGCCCGCCGTGAACTATGTTGCTCTGCGAGTAGATACCGTAGGTGTAGCCCTTCTCCTCGCGTATGTTGGCCATGAGGCGAGAGCCAAAGTAGCCTCCCAGAATGGTGTTGAGCACGCAGAAATCGGCATACTGCGGCGAGTCCCACGCAAGCGGCAGTAGGCGGCCTATGCGTATGGTGGCCAGCGAGCTGCCCTCCACGGGCAGGTTGACAATGGTGCCGGTGGTAGTAGCCACCGCCGCGCCTCTATGCTGGGGTGTCTGGATATTGAATGTTCCGCGCCCGTCCTCCTTGGCGTATGCCGCCACGGTCTGGGCAAGAGTCTCTACCACCTCGTCGTCGCAGGCTCCCGCCAGCTGCAGGCGTACAGCGGAGAGGCTGTAGTGCGAGAGGTAGAAGCTGCGCACGCTGTCGACGGTGAGGGTGTCGTAATCTTCGGGCATGGCGCAGCGCCCCTGCGGATGGTCGGAGCCGAACATCTGCCAGTAGTAGTAGCGGCGCGCCACCGTGGAGGTTTTCTGCAAGTTGGTGAGCAGCTGAGCCTTGCGGCGGTTGACAAAGATGTCGAAATCCTTTTTCTCAAACTGCGGGTTGGCAAGGAGCTTGAAGATGAAAGGTATCACCTCGCCGGCATGGCGACGTGGAAAATAGAGCGAGAGCGTGGAGGTGTTGATGTCGGCGTTGCGGTCGAGGTTGACGCCCCGGAAATCGAGGTACTCAGCCACGCCTTTTGAGTCGAGGCCGGCGCCCGCCTCGGCCATGAGGTTGGCGGCAGCCGTGGTGCATACCGGGTTGTCGGCGTGCATGGTGCCCACGGGAAACACTATGTCGAGCCTAAGCAGCTGCGTGGCTTCGCTGCGGAAAAGCGATACGGTGCGCCCCGAACCGAGCGTGACCACGTCGGGACGAAGCATGTTATAGTCGGGCTGGTACATCAGAATGTTATGGTAAGTTTAAGGTTTAGCTGGCGGGCTGTGAGGTAGTTGGGCACGCCATAGTAGATGTTGTCGTAGTCGGAGACCCAGAGATACGACACCACGTTCTTGTAGTTGAAGAGGTTAAAGACCTCCACCGACAGCTGTATGTCGTCGACCGTTCGGAACACCTTGGCGTCGGCCAGGCGCTGTATGCTGTGGAGGCGCAGGGTGTTGCCCCAGTCCACGCGGAAATAGGCCGGCAGGTAGTAGTCGCGCGAGAAGTCGGTCTGTTGCGGATAGGTGAAGGGCAGTCCCGAGGCGGCTATGAGGTGCATGCTCATGCACCACCACGGAGCCTGCGGCAGGTAGTCCTGAAAGAAGAGCTTGAAAGCCACGCACTGGTTTGTGGGGGTTGCTATGTAGCCGTACTCGTCGCCCACTATGTCGTACATGGAGTTCATCAGCGAGAGGCTTGCCCACGATTCGAGGTCGGGCACCAGCTGTGCGTTGAGCCTCAGTCCCACGCCGGCGGCATAGCCCGTGGCCTCGCGGCTCGCGTCGTAGCGCACGCGCAGGTTGTCGATGGTATAGGGCACCAGATGGTACAAGTACTTGTAATACACATCGGTGGTGAGTTTGCAGGGCTTGTCGAGCAACTTGAACACCCAGTCACACGAGGCCACGGCCTGCAGCGACTGCTGCGCCTTGGCGTTGGGGTAGAGAGTAGCGTCGGCAAGGCGCATCTCGCGGTAGAACGGTGGCTGGTTGTAGAGACCTGCGGCGAGGCGCCACAGCATGTCGCGCTGCCACGCCGGTTTGAGGGTGGCTATCAGCCTTGGCGAGAAGAGCAGCTGCCGGTTGCTGCCGCCGTCCGACTCTATCTGCATACTATAGTAATGTGCGCGTGCGCCTGCTATGAGTGTCCACACAGCCCCCTCTTCGGTGCGGAAACTCAGGTCGCGCTGCGCATAGCCTTGCAGCCGTGTGGTGAGTATGGAGTTGGCCGAGTTGCAGTAGAACTGCAGCATGGGGTTGTACGGCACGTTGTTCTCGTCGCCGGGTGTGGGGTATTGGGTAGGCATGGCGAAGCCTGCGCTGTCCACCCATTTCCATTCGCGCACACGGTCGTCAATCTGGTCTATCTGGAAGCGCACGCCAGCGTTGAGGCTGCCGTTCTTGCGGTAGGCCGTGGCCTTGGCCTCCGAAGAGTAGACACGCGTGTCGAGGTAGTTGCGTGCATGCTCAAGGAAAGTGCCCACGCCGCGGTCGAACGCCTCGGTCTCGCCCGACACCTCTCCCACCCCGAGCTCGTAGAGCCAATACTGGCTCTGTATGTCGTAGAGCTCGCTCTCCTTCATACGCTGCCATGAGTTGACCCACTGCAGGCGCAGGTTGTCGGTGGGCTGGTAGTCCAGCGTGAGAGCCGCCAGGCCAGTGCGGTAGCGGTCTATCTCCTGCCCGTCGAAGTACACGCGCAGCGTCAGGGTCTCCATGAAGTTGCCAAACTTGGTGGTCTGGTCGAGGGGTATCAGCCCGTAGCGGTTGCTCGACGCTATAGCCAGCAGCGACAGGCTGGTCTTGGGGTTTATTGTGTAGGTCAACACCGTCTGGAAATCGGCATAGCGGGTGTTGTAGGTGCCTTTGGTGTCGAGCTTACGGAACAGGTAGGCGTTGTTGTGCAGTCGGAGCCCTGCCAGATAGGTGAGCGACTGCGTCTTGCCTATCGGCACAAAGCCTTGCGCCGAGGCGGAGCCGCCGAGGAGCGACGCCGAGAGGCGGTAGTGGTTGGTGAGCGGACGCTTGTAGGTTATGTCGAGAACCGACGAGAGCTTGTCGCCGTAAAGCGGCTCAAAGCCGCCGGGCGAGAAGAGTATGTTCTGCACCATGTCGGCGTTGACAATGCTCATGCCCTCCTGCTGTCCGCTGCGGATAAGCGACGGGCGGTAGACCTCCACGCCGTTGATATACACCAAGTTCTCGTCAAAGGAGCCGCCGCGCACCGAGTACTGCGACGACATCTCGTTGTTGCTGGTCACCCCGGGCAGGGTCTTTACGAGGCTCTCCACCCCCTCGTTGGGGCCTGTGCTCACTTCGAGCTCTCCCTCCCCTATCTTGGTGACGCCGCGCTGGCCCAGCCTGTTCTGCGTCACCGTCACCGTGTTGAGCTGCGTCGACGACGGCTGCAGCTGACAGTCGAGCTTCCGCACGCCGCTGCCAATGACTATAGTGTCGCGATGGCCGACCATGCCGCTGCATTGGAAAAGCACGGCGAGGCGCACCCCCACGGGGAGACGCTCCACCTTGTAATAGCCCTGCGCGTTGGTCAGTGCCCCCTGCGGCTTCGCCAGCGTGTCGCCGAGACGGGTCACCGCCACCGTGGCATACTCCACAGGGCCGTTGGTACCAACCTGAGTGACACGACCTTGCAGCACGCCGCCCTGATGCTGCGCCTCAGCCTCCACGGCTGGCAACAGCACGAGCGCGAACACTACAAGACATCTCGCAAAACAACGCATAGACAATAAAAACGCACACACCGCATTATTATTGCCCACAAAGCGAAAAACCTCTCCTTGTAGATTCAACGCCCAAACAAGCCTCAACCTTCTTAGAGGTGCTTGGTTTCTTCGCAACCAACGTTTTCGATAAGCAAGAGCAGTGGAAGCTTGCTTACACTGCCGCAGCCAGAAAACGACTCATGAACCAAAAGTCATGAGCACCTATGAAATAAAAACAAGGATAGCGAATAAATGGAACTATACTCGCAAATGCGCACGCTTTTGCGATTGTCTCAACAGGCATTCATGGACCGATTGTTGACGGGTATGGTGGCGGCTCCGCTTACAGCCGCCTTGTTCGGGCACAGGATTTTGACGGTGGCGACCTGTGTTACCTCAGCGGCAGGTGGTAGGCTGCGCTCAGTATGAGCGACTGGTGGGTGCCGGTGAAGGCGTTGCGGGTCTTGCCCGAGGAGAAGTCGTTGGTGGAGCCGTCGGAACTTCCTTTGCCTTGCTGGCCGTCGTTATTATTGTTGTTGTTGCCCGTGTTGTTATTGTTGCTGGCGCTGGAGCTGGTGCCCAGAGCGTCCTCCTGATAGAGCAGCGGGGCAAAGCCGTGGTCGTAGTAGAGGTTGACCGTGAGGTTGCGGTGGCGGTAGGTGGCGCCAAACAACAGGCTTACATCCCAACGACGGATATGCTTGAATACATGGGTAATTTTCTTGTCGGGGTCGCGGTCGGTGTCGTAGTTGACATCGGTCTGCGGCATGCCGGGCGACACTTGGCGGTCCCAAAAGCGACCCAAGAGGCCTATGCTGGGAGCAGGGCCAATGAACAGACCTACATTATGGCCAGCCTGACGTATGGGTAGTTCGAACTTATAGCCCAGTGTCACAGGGCATTGGAGATACCATGCGTGATAGTAGCCCTTGCGGATGGAGCCCATGTCGTACCACACCTGCTCCCACCTGCCGCCCCGGCGGGCAAGGTTGGGGAATATCTCCATGTAGAGGTTGTCGGCAAAGAACGCCTGCATGTCCTGGAACGAATAATGGAATGCGGGGCCTATGTTCAACGCGGCGATGGCGGACTTGCTGAAGAGCTCGTCGCACGTAGAGCCCAAGCCTACGCCAAAGGTCATCTCGTAATGTGTAAACTGCCCACGGGCACCCGTTATAGTGCCTACCGCAAAGCATAATATAAATAATAATCTTTTCATTTCCACCTATAAACAATTGATGCACAATATTATATTAACAATACTGCACAATATAGCATATTGCAAAGATACAAAAAAACATCCAAACACACCATTAATTATTGTTGAAAAGAGAAAAAAAGACAAGGTAACCTCTAAAAATAGCCTCGGAGTGAAGAAATGCCGGTGGCATTTCGATAGCGCAGCGGAGATGAAGAAATGCCGGTGGCATTTCGATAGCGCAGCGGAGATGAAGAAATGCCGGTGGCATTTCGATAGCGCAGCGGAGAATGTGCGCTCTCAATGAAAAAATAGAACGTTTTCGTTAAGCAAGAACTGAGGTCATGAACTGAGGTCATGAACTGAGGTCATGAACTGAGGTCATGAACTGAGGTCATGAGCACCCGTAAAAATAAAAACATGGACAGCGAATAGCACCCGTAAAAATAAAAACATGGACAGCGAATAGCACCCGTAAAAATAAAAACATGGACAGCGAATA
>JAFTDW010000049.1 GCA_017454015.1 Bacteroidales bacterium
CAAGTGCGTCATGTGCCGCCGTTGCGAGACCATGTGCAACAAGTTCCAGACCGTCGGCGCCCTCAGTGGCGTGAACCGCGGCTTCCAGGCCGTCGTGGCCCCCGCCTTCGAGCAGAACCTCGGCGACAGCAGCTGCATCAACTGCGGCCAGTGCGTCCAGGTGTGCCCCGTGGGTGCCCTGACTCTCGTCGACAACATCGCCGACGTGATGAAAGCCATTGCCGACCCGACCAAGAAAGTCGTCGTCCAGACCGCTCCCGCCGTCCGCGTGGCCCTCGGCGAAGAGTTCGGCATGAAACCCGGCGAGATAGTCACCGGCAAGATGGCCGCCGCCCTCCGCCGCCTCGGCTTCGACCATGTGTACGACACCGACTGGAGCGCCGACCTCACCATCATGGAGGAAGGCACCGAGCTCCTCGGCCGTCTCAAGAAAGCCCTCGCAGGAGACATGGACGTCAAGCTGCCTCTCTTCACCAGCTGCTGCCCCGCTTGTGTGGCCTTCTACGAGAAGAACTTCCCCGATCTGCTCGAGTACCCCTCCACCGCCAAGTCGCCCCAGGGTATGTTCGGCGCTGTCGCCAAGAACTACCTGGCTCCCAAGCTCGGCGTGAAACGCGAGGACCTCGTGGTCGTCTCCATCATGCCCTGCCTCGCCAAGAAGAGCGAGCGCGCACGTGAGGAGCTCAGCGTCAACGGTGATCCCGATGTCAACTTCACCCTCAGCACCCGCGAGCTGGCCCACATGATACGCCAGTGCAACCTCGACCTCAACGACATGCCGGAGGAAGACTTCGACAGCCCGCTGGGCGAGTCTACAGGTGCTGCCGTCATCTTCGGCGCCACCGGCGGTGTCATGGAGGCTGCCCTCCGTACCGCCTACGAGGTCCACACAGGCAAGAAACTGCCCAAGATCGACTTCGAGGAGACCCGTGGTTTCCAGGGTATCAAAGAGGCTACCATCGACTTCGACGGTTTCCCGCTCAAGATTGCTGTGGCCTACAGCCTTGGCAACGCCCGCAAGATCATGGAAGAGGTCCGCAACGGCAACCCCAACGGCTACCACTTCGTGGAAGTCATGGCATGCCCCGGCGGCTGCATCGGCGGCGCCGGCCAGCCCTACCACCACGGCAACAGCAACATCATCCGCAAACGTATGGAAGCCACATACCGCGAGGATCTTGGCAAGCCCATCCGCAAGAGTCACGAGAACCAAGAGGTCATGGCTATCTACAAGGAGTACTACGGCGAGCCCTGCGGCCACCTGAGCCACGAACAGCTCCACACCCACTACTTCGACCGTAGCGACAAACTCGAGGCAACAAAATAAATTAACTGTGAATAGCGATTGGTGGACGGCCATCTAACACTGTTCACCAATCACCTGTCACTAAAAACACATAATTATGGCAAATATCAAGTTATCTGAGGATAAAATCAATATCATCAAGGAGATAGCCAAATCCTTCGGCAACAAGCCCGGCGAGGTGATCAATGTCCTCCACCAGGTACAGGGCAAGTTTGGCTACCTGCCCGCTGAGGTACAGGAAGTCGTGGCCCACGAGCTCAAAATCCCCGTGTCGCGCGTCTATGGCATAGTGTCGTTCTACAGCTTCTTCACCATGGAGCCCAAGGGCGATCACCCCATCGATGTGTGCCTCGGCACCGCCTGCTACGTGCGTGGCGCCGAGAAGGTGCTCGAAGCCTTCGCCCGCGAACTCAACGTTCAGGTCGGCAAGTGCACCGCCGACGGCAAATTCTCGCTCAACACACTCCGCTGCGTCGGAGCCTGCGGTCTCGCACCCGTGGCAATGATCGGCGGCAAGGTCTACGGCCGTCTCACACCCGACCAGATCCCCGGCATCCTCGCCGAGTACAAGTAAGACCTGCGACTGCGGGCCTATGGCCCGCATCAAAACAGCAAAGCGGGCACTCATTCGAGTGCCCGCTTTGCTGTTTCTCGTATAATTTAAATACAAAGTTATGGCATTGATACGAATTATGAATATTCAAAAAAACAGTACAGAAAATCGGAAGTACCACTTCGGAAATTCGCTGAAAATCGGAAGTAGCGGTTCCGATTTTCTGCAAAACAAGCCCCTGCTCTCCTGTCTAAGAAAGCATCGCCGGATAGAGTTCCATTTCATGAGTCGTTTTCTGGCTGCGGCAGTGTAAGCAAGCTTCCACTGCTCTTGCTGAACGAAAACGTTCCATTTCATGAGTCGTTTTCTGGCTGCGGCAGTGTAAGTTAGGCGATCCTTTGCCTTTTTCCAAGAAATGGGTATTTCTTGGGGCAAAGCTCACAAGTGCACCGCACTTGTTCATATTGCTGAACGAAAACGTTCGCTCCGTTCTTCCCGGGCTGAAATGCTGGCGGAATGTACTAAGTGTTGGCTACAAGCAACGCCTCCACTGGCACGGTGCTGTCCATCAGGCCCACGCGGGTGTCGGCGGCGTGGTGGTTCACGCCGGTGTAGGATAGCGAGGCATCCTCGTAGCGGCGGAATTTCAATATGGCGTCGTTCATCTGCGCACGGTTAAACACGCCGACGCGCAGCAACAGGTCGAAGTCGTCAATGGTCAGTCCCGTAACCCTCTCAAAGAGCGACGGCTCCAACTTGCGGATCACATCCTCGAGACTCTCCTCGCGGTAGTCGGTCAGGTACATGAAGATGGGTATGCGTGTGGCGAACTTCATCAGTTTCTCCTGCACCTCGCGCCGCTTGGAGCGGTATTCCTTCTCCTCGGCTGTCAGCTCTTTCTTCTTCTTGGGGTCGTCCCTCTCCCCTGCCTCGCGTTTCAGCTTCTTTATCCGCTCGGCGCGGTTGACGATGCTCTCTATGATGTCGCTGCCCATTGCACGGAAGCCCTCAATCTTCATGATGGTGGCCAGAGCCTCGGGGTTGTCGAGCACCCGCTGCAGGGTGGCGTTGTCCACGTTGACCAGCTGGGCGCTATTCCAACGGCGGGCAAGCAGGGTGCCGCTGGTGCCGTTGTCCACAAAGTCGAGTATCTCGGTGGCATCCACCCGTTTCATCGAACTGCCGTCAAACTGCAGTATGGGCAGGAAGTTGATAAACTCGTCCACCTTGTCGGTGATGCGACGGTTGCTGTCCACATCCAGCTGATTGGCGTAAGTCACCACCTCGCGCAGGGCGCGGTTGGGGGCGAAATCGAACACATAGCAGGTGGGCTTCAGGATGGTTTTCTTTGTGGGGTCGTCCTTGTCGGTAGCCGTCCACGAGCTCTGCACGCGGAAGGCCGTCTGGAAATAGGTCTCGGGGCTGGAGCAGTTGCGCAGCATCAGCAACCCGCCCAGCGGACGCAGCGTGACGCCTGTGGTCAGCTTGCCGCAAGTGAGTGTGATGGTGCGTGTCGTCAGTGGGTTGTCGCCCATTGCCTCGCGTACTGGCCCGAGAGCCTCTACACCGATACCGGCCTTGCTGCCGCTGCAGTTGATGATGGTGTAGTTCTGGTAGAAGCCGTTGGCGGGTCGGTGCAGCAGGGCCTCCATGGCGTCGCACGAGGCCACGTTGGGCAGGAACCACATGGTATGGGCACAGAGGTCGAGCAGGCGGGTATCCTCAAAAGGCAAAGCCGGACGCACGTTGAGCGGCGAACTGCCGTCGCCGAAGATGGGCGCCCTGCCCCGAATGATGTCGAGCCATTTCTGCACAGCCTTCTCGTGGACGAAGGTCGCCACTCCCCTACCCTTTGGCTGCTCCGCACGGAAGAACTCGTTGAGGTCGAAACCGTCCATATCCCACTGCTCAATCATCGCTCCGAGGTCCTGCGGCATCTGGTAGGTCATCATCACCATTGTGGGCATCTCCTCGTAGGGGCCGCCGACAGCCTCTTTGCGTGCCTGCTCGTCCTGGTAGGTCCAGTTGAATATCTGGCTCTCCATAAACTCGCCCGTGGCCAGTGCGCGGAACGGTGTTCCGCTGAGGTAGAGGTAATGCTTGCCGGTGATAGGCACATCCTCGTCGTCCCACGCACGGCCGCCCTCCACGTCGATGCCACTCTCGCTCATCACCTCATCCTCCTCCGCCTGACGCTTCTTGGCGTCGGCATCGCCGAGGTCGAGCAAGCTCTTGGCGTTGTCGTTCCAGGCACCGAAGTGATATTCGTCCAGCACAATCAGGTCCCAGTCGATGCTGTGCACCCACTCGTTCTTGGGCTTGATGTTGCCATAGCGGTCACGCCCGAGGTAGTCCTGAAAGGAGCCGAACACCACCAACGGTTTCGATGATGAAAGCGACGGGAACCGTTCTTCCGAACGACTGCTGTAGTAGCGCCAGCCCTCAAAGTCACGGTGACGCAACAGGTCGTCGCGCCACGAGTCCTCCACGGCGGGCTTGAAGGTAAGCACCAATATTCTTTTGGCCTTCATTCTTTTGGCCAACTGATAAGTAGCAAAAGTCTTGCCGAAGCGCATCTTGGCGTTCCACAGGTAGTGGCTGGGGCGGTCGGGCTCCTCCGCGTCCATTTTGGCGAAATAGGCTGCCGTCTGCTCTACGGCCTGTTCCTGTTCGGGGCGCATCGTGTAGTCCAGGTCGCGCACCGTCTCTACCTGTGTGTCTCTGTGACGCACCGCTATGTAGGCGGCCTTGGCCTCGCGCAGCGAGCAACGGCACCACTCACCTATCAGCTCCTTGCCCATGCGGCGCAGACACTCGTGCAGGTCGTCGTCGGTGAAACACTCGCCGCTGCCGTCGGCATAGAAAGCGTTGTCGTGCCACAGCAGGTGGTAGGTCTTCCATGGCTCGGTAATGGGGTGCTGCTCATCGATGCGAATGTTCACGTCCGCCCGTTTCGTCTGCCCTATCTTAATCCAGCCGGGAAACGACGTGTCGTCGTACATATAAATCTGCGGCACCGAGCGCCGCATCTCGGGGAGTATCTGTTCTATTGTCGCCATAATCATTTTCGTTTATGGCGCTCTAAGAAAAAAACTTATTGTAGAAAGACTAGTAGTTGAGGAGACTGTGAACTGCGTCGCGGATAATAATCATGTCGCTTCCGTCTTTGTTGACAAGCACCTCGTAGGCAAAGTGGAAATCTTCGCAGATGAATTCCTGCCAGTCATGCTCTATCCACTTCTGCCTACGGCTGGCTTTATGGAAGATGGCGTAATAATCTTTCAGCGACCTTATGCCCTCGTATAGCCGACGCTTCTTTCTCTCTACAGTATCTTCGCTCAACGTGTGTTTGTATCGCGCCAATGCGGCCTCATAGAAGTCGTCAATGGCCCAATGAACCTCGGGTTCTATTACAATTCTCATGCGTTGGGGTGATAGAATCGGTATATCTTTTCTGTGATGAGGCGTTCCGACTCCTCAAGGGTCATACAACGGGCAAGTTCCTCATCAGTAACCACACGTCTTGTCTTTTGGGTCTCTTCTGTTGCCGCACCATACACGGCTGGTGGTTCGCTGGCCACCGGGCTCATGCTATCCTCCTCAATGTCATTGTTGCGTATCATATCAGATAATGTTTTGTTATGATAACGCGACTACTTTGTTTTTATTATTATTCTACAATAAATTATTTCAAAGAGCGCTCTGTTTTATATGTTTTTGCCGTTTTCCCTCGGCATGGGGTATGTGTGGATTCTACGATCCTTCTGTGTTCCCTCGGCGAAGTCGGCCTACTCCATCGGGCGTATCATGCTTTCGATAAAAGCAATCTCCTTGTCGTCCAATCCGTATTTCTTATACAACATCTCGTCCGTCCACGGATGGGAGAAGTCTTGAATAGGGACAAACCTATAAACCTCTCTGGTTGTTGATTGCGTAACTTTTCTCAACATTATTAAAAACCTCATAAAACGAGTTTTTATATAGCTAATTACATTTTCACATTCTTTTCTTGATATGAAAGGGCCTATATAGATATACGTTTCAGAACTAACTGAATTAGGTTCTCCTATAAAAGGCACTCCCAGAATTGGATGTGGGAAGCTATCGCTTCCGCTCCCTGCTCTGGATATAAACACTTTATATTTTCCTATATCCTGCCTGTTCTTTGTTATTAAGTTCTCACTAACAAATGATTCTCCTTGGTTCTCATACAACTTAAGGAAACCGCTTTGACATTTACTATCTCCATGAAAATTAGTACTCAGACCAAATGGCTGACGAGAGCTAACCTTCTCTGCTAACGTAGGCTCATTCCAAGAAATAACTTTGTGCAGAATACTTATTGCCTCATTGTATCGAATAAAAACATCACTTCCTTTCTCTAACAAAGGTCTTGTAACAGGTTCACCTATTTCCCCATTCTGATGTGTAATAATGGTGCAATCACCTTGATTGTCTCTGTCCCAAAGAAAATAGCAAACGCCACCTTTTATCTGTACTCCAGGAAAGCATTCATATGCCTGAGGATAGTCGTGAATAATGCGCAATCTATTGTCGTGCAACATTTCGTCTCTAAATTCATCAAGGCCTTTGCCCCCAGCATACCATCGTGCAGGAACTATCATTACAAGGTATCTTGGAGTGATTTTCTTTGCATGCGTGATGAATCTATCATATATTGGCATTGCACTTATACCAAAGCCACCATCACTCATCTGGTACGGCGGATTGCCTATGATTACATCGAATTGCATTTTGAATATTTCTTTTATGGGTTTATGAATAAAGGGATAGGCGTAACTCTCGCGGGTGTCGGTGCGAAGGTACTCGCCCTTGCTGGCGCCACAATGCTCACAGCGGCCTTGGGCATTCCAGGTGTGTTTGCATCGTTGATACCACACATTACCGGCATCATTGCGGAAAGCCTCGGTGACGCTGTACTTGCCGTTGGCCAGTTTGGAGCAGTAGAGTGTGCGGCGGCTCATCTCGGCTGTGAGGTCGGTGCAGGCAATGCCGAAGACCTGCTTTGTCATAATATGGTCGATACGTTGCTGCAGGTCAGGAATCTGCTGTTCCAAGCCGACGAGTAGCCGCTTGGCAATCTCACGGAGAAACACACCACTCTTGCAGCAGGGGTCGAGAAATCGTGTCTTCGGACTGCTGAACAGCTCTTGCGGCAGCAAGTCGAGCATCCGCGATGCCAACTCCGGCGAGGTGAAGACCTCGTCACTGGAGAGATTTGCCAAGCAGTTGAGAATGTCGGGACTATAGTTGTTCTTCATATCTATAAAGTTGTGTGTAATGCAACGGTGAACAGGTGCGTACTGGCTCATCAAAACTCTGCACCTGTCCCTGCTCGTCGAAAAGACTATACTGATGGCTTTGCGTGACAAGGAAATCAAACTGGAAGTCACGACGGGCAAACTGCATGCTGCCCGCAATGGGTGTCCACTCGCAGAAAGTGATAGGCTTGCCGTCGGCGGTGCGATATGTCAGTGCATCGCCACAGACAATATTCTTCTGCAGCATATAGCGGAGGCTTTCTTTATAGCCTCCCGTAGTGTCCTTCTTGCCGATTTGACCAATAACTTCACCGAACAGCCTTTCTCGGCAGGCTTCGGCGTTGTCGGGCAGGATATCAATGCCATAACAGGAGCCTACGGCAATAAGGCTCTGAAATTCCCACTCAACAGGAGATTTGACGGATTCAAGCAGCGACAGCTTACGCCGCAATATCTCTATGAGGAAGTTGCCATCACCACAGGCGGGCTCAAGAAAGCGACTGTCGAGCCGGAACGATTCATCCCGCACCAAGTCGAGCATAGCATTTACCTCGCGTGGATTGGTGAACACCTCGCCGTGGTCAGCCACCCGCTGGCGACTCTTAATCTGTTTTGTGTTTTCGTTGCTAGGCATAAGAAAATCGTGGAACTTTGCTTATGCTCACTTAGGTGTTCCACGACCTGCCTAGCAATTAAGTAAAGCCCACGATATTCTCGTGAGCGTTTACCGCTTTACCATTGCTAGGACTCGATTTGTGGAACTTCAAGTGAGCAAGTGATAGCGAAAACGCTTTATAATATGTTAGTTATCTTCTATTATTATGTTTCTATATGTTATTTTTTAGTTATTATTACTTCAATTTTCGTGTAATATGAAATGCTACCAGGAGAAAGAACTAGCAAAACCTCCTTTATTTACTTGGTAATTATATTGGTCTATAACATTGCCTATGCATAATTCCATCCATTTATATAGGTGTTGTAAATCAAAATCTTCAACTGAGGTGTTTTTCTCCCTCGAAAACCATTTCGCAGCCATTGCATAATGTAATTCTTTGAAGTCAACAGCAGGCAACTTTTGAGTAGCATCAGATATCTCGTCTGTAAAAGTTTTATTATTCAGGTCTGAATTTGTAAATGCATTAAAATCGGATTTTTCTTCAATTGTACTATATCCCCCCCAATGCCAATGTGGCTGAGGATGTTCTAATTTTCCCTTTCTCTTTTTAACATCCCATTCTGCACGGCAAAAAAGATTTCCTGTTCCTTGAAAGAATTGAATGCTAATTCCTTTAAATTCATGGTTTGAAGTCAGTGATGCTTTAACACTTCGTCCCTGCAACGTCACACTAATGTGTATGTATAGACTTTTTGAATTTTTAACCTTTAATAGATAGAAAAGGGGATGCCCGTCCATTACTATCGGGACTTTGGTATTTTTCAAAGAAAACACCCCTTTCTCCTCATTAACAAGCACAAACTGTAACACATCGTGACTTTCTACATATTTCGAAACAATTTTAATGCATTGTTTGTGCAGGTCTGATGGTTTTACTTGCGTACTAGACATAAGAAAAAATACCTTTTACCAGTTCATCTAATGCATCAGTTTCCCAGTATATATCATCTTTCATTTTTTTTGCAAAACTCTTTAGCTCTGGAATGATTTGTTCAAACGTAGAATTTGAAAAATCTGGTAATGGGAGGTTCTTAATATATGCTTTCCCTAATTTATATGATTCTCCACCAGCCAATGGTTCGCCATATATCTCAAGCAACCTGTTCATATAACTTGAAGTAAAAAAAGCAAGATATATTTCGTTGTACTTCATTTGGGGTTTAAAGCCCTTACCCTGTAGAATCCACATACTACCACGTTCCACTACATATTCACCAGTATAGTCAATGGCGAAACTGCCTGCTTTCCCAAATTCGGTAGAGACTAGCTTGGGCCTCTTTTCCTCTTGCCAACTTCGATGTTCTGATAATTCCCACCAACGGGTATTTCCTCTCATAGAAGGACGCGAGACTAAATTATTTTTTGCAGGAAGAAGAAGCCTTTTGTACGTTTCAGGTAATATCTCTTGCAATTGTTCTTCTGTTGTGATAATTTCTAAGCCCTTTGTATGTGGATAGAAAACATAATTCATTCGATATAGATGCCCTGAATCAATAGCCAAATTGTCTGTTGATGGTCTAAAATAAGAGAATTCGTTTGGGGGCAAAGACATAACAAATTCTTCTGGTACAATAAAAACTCTGTTCAAACCCGTTCTTGCACCAAGTAAAATATCAAATAATTCTCCAGCTTTCTTGAATAGCCCTTTTGCTTCTGCCGCATTCAAGCGATGCTTCAGCTCAAGATTCTGATAATTATCTATTCGCCATGACTTTTTATTAGTTTCCAATTGGGTCTCATATACTGAGAAGTTTTTTTCTGCTGCAATAGCATTTGTATAGCGATACTTTCTTAGAGCTTTTAGTCCCTCACTTGCAGCTCCTGCCACATTGTTTGTCCATAGGACTGTTGCTGTATTAACAGCATTTCTTTCTTTCGTGGCGACCAACATGCTGGTATAAGTTAAGACATTTTCGAATACATAGCTCCCCAATGCGCCAATTAATTTCGGCGTCATGCTCTCACGTAAGACATCTCTGAGAATTTCGTAACCCTGATCGTTGAGTAGGCGTGTAGGCACCACCGCACCAAGAACCCCACCATCTCCTACTGATGCTATCGCTTTCGCAAGGAAGGCGGCAGATAGATTCGCTCTGCCAATGTTCGGGAGTATTTGCAAAACATGTTCTCTTAACTGCGGTATGTCTTTCATTTTGTCCCAAGAGAGGAATGGCGGATTCATTAGCAAAATATCCACATCTTTAGGCCAAACATTTTCTGGAGACATCGAATCACATTGTCGTATCTCTATTAAAAGATTCTCATCCCATTCTTGCTTTTCAAAGTTTAGCACAAATTTGGACATGACTACGGCGGTCTCTGCTTTGTCCCAACCAATAATCCTGATCGGTTTATCGAATTGTTTCTTTTTCAATTGTCTTAACGCTTCGACAAGAAAACCGCTAGCCCCACATGCAGGGTCAAATATTGTAAGTTTATCTTTTCCATCCAAATTTATATTTCTCAACGCTTCTTCCACTATGGATCGCGCCACATATGCAGGAGTAAAGTATGCACCGTCCTGCATTGTTTCGTAACTGTATTTTATTTTCTCATCAGGGAACAAGCTTAGCTGAGGGGGAAGGTATGCAATATAATTAGCCTCCTCGAAAAGTCTACCTGCAGTATGGCGTAGTATTAGGTCAATCTCTGGTTTTAGCCATTTGTCAGTAAACAAGACCCCGTTCATAAATCCTTCTGTTATCATGTTCCACCGGCGGTAGCCCATCGACTTATACACATCACCATCTTGTGTTGTAATTCCCCAATTGTTTAAATTGACGTTTTCACCATCGCGACTAAAAGCGAATAAATATAGCAATGCCTTAAGTGAATCCAATCCACTATTTTCAGTACGAATCTCGTTGCGTATTTGACGATAGGTCCTCAATACATAGGGAACAATACTATTCTCTATATTACCAGAGTCTTTTCGCAAATAATTAAAAAACTGATCTGAGTTTTCAAATACTATTTTTTCGTCATAACTTTCAACATGTGGTCTATCGAATCGGAAAATATAGCAAATGCCTCCATAAAAGGATACATATGCGTTATTCCCTGAAGACCAAGCCTTCTGTCTATACCATTCACTCTGCTCTGATGAGTTACCATCTAAACAGATATTATTTCTTGACCCATTCAGTAAGGCATAGCGATCAATATTCCTCGCTTGTTTATGCATTAGAGGAACACTAAGCATACCCTGCTGCTCTATCATTCTCTGTATTCTTTCATTCATTTTTGACTATTTAACACAACACAACTAATAAATAACGTTTGTAATTCAAATATATTGTGTTCCCTATGGTTAATATCCTTCTGTTTTTACAATTTAAATAACTATGCGTCATTTTTTCACCATAATGTCTTATCGTTACTATCTTCAAATAATGCTAAAAACTTTTTGCATTAGGCTCATTGGCCGGGCTGCTTTGTTTTATGGCAACCTCTAAAAATAGCCTCGGAGAGGCTAACTCTCAATAACACCGCACAAGGAACGCAGTGTGGGGTAGCAAGATAGATATAGTGTACGTCTCGGAGAGATGCGCTCTTAAAGAATTAATAGAACCTACCTTATATTAACAACGGACATAACGCTCTTTGTTCATTTTTACGCTGCAAAGATACAAATCTTTTCTTGTTTGGCAAAATAATCTTTAGCGGTCAGTCCTCCGGGCAATTCTCCCGGCACCGGCGGGCGGCCTCCGGGCTTTTGTGCAGCTGGCGCTGCAGCAGTTCTTTGAAGTTCATCTTTGTCATGGTCAAAACTTTTACAGGCATGGGGTCATATACAGCGGAAGGAAAAGGATTCCGCTCTCCTCTTTGAGGTCGTTGCCGTGCAACACAATGGGAGTCGTGAGATATTCGCCAAACTTATCCATACATTTACGCAGGGAGGAAAGCGTGTAACGCTGCGACGATTTTACCTCGATGGGTGTGATATTGTGCCGTGTGGTGAGTTTGCTTTTGGCGATAAGGAAATCTATCTCCATGCGGTCGCTGGCGTTGTCGCGACTGGAGTTGGTGTAGAAATAGAGCTTGTGGTTGTTTGCAGCAAGCATCTGCGCCACGATATTTTCCACAATCATTCCCTGATTCACCTCCAACTTGTTGAGCAGTAGTTTTTGGTAAATCTCCACAGGCGCCTTGCCTTTCTCGTCGAATGCATGGGAGATAAGCAAACCAGTATCAGCCATGTAGCATTTGAGGGTGTTGCGTTCCATATTGAGACGTAGCCCCACATTGGGCGCGGTGCAGTTGTAGCAGATGTTCACGATTCCGGCATCGGCAAGCCAGAAGAAGGCATCGTCGTAGTCGCGGTAGGCCGCGCCGGGTTCCAATGCCGATAAGCGGAACTTCTTCTCGTGTTTCTGCAGCTGTGCGGGAATTTGATCGAAGATGCTTTTCACCTTGTGTTCCACGCCTTCGGCGTATTTGGAGATGTCGTTGGTGTAGACCTGCAGTATTCCGCGTTTCATTTGGTCCACCTTGTCAAAGTCTTTGGATTGGACAAAAGTCTGCACTGCTTGGGGCATCCCGCCTACAATCATATAAGTGCGGAAATAGTCGAGCGCCTTCCTGTGGAGTGTACCCAAAGGTTGCCGTTTTTCATAGCATTGGGTGATATATGGCATTAGCATATCGTTGCCCATTGCCCAAAGAAACTCCTCGAAATCCATCGGATACATAGGCATTGCTTCCTCCTCGGAGGGGATGACAATGTCTCGCACATTTTTCTTGATGCTGATGAGCGACCCTGTTTCGATATAGTGGTACCTGCCGTCGGCCACCAAGTATTTGATGGAGGCACGGGCACGAGGACAGAGCTGTACCTCGTCGAAAACGATAACAGACTTGCCTGGTGTAAGACGTGTGTTATAGTGTATCTGGAGGTTCATCAATAGCGTGTCGAGGTCTTCCAGCAGCGTGTCAAACCAAGTTGCCACCACTTTGTCGGCTTTATTGAAGTCGATGATAATATACGAATCGTACTCGTTGCGGGCAAACTTCTCCACTATGTAGCTCTTGCCGATACGCCGAGCGCCCTCAATTAGCACGGCAGTCGCACCATTGCGATGTTTCTTCCATTCGAGTAACTTGCTGTATATCTTTCTTTTCATAAACTATCGTTATTTATTTCCAAGTGCAAAGATACAACTTTTCAAGATTATTACAAAATAAAATTTACATCTTTTCAAGATTATCAGAACAACTTTTTTACATCTTTTCAAGATTATTGTGGGATATCTCCCTAAAATCACAAAATTGGATAGACTGTGTTATTTTACAAAAAATGTCGGCAATGCCGACACAATTTGTCCTTGTATTTTAATATATTTTGCCACATAAAACTACTATCACGGGTGGTTGATCATGACAATTGTGTCACCAGTGGTGTCACAATCTTTTGTTTTGCAACATTATAGATTGATACTATTTCATTAATTATTACTGTTTTTAGTGTTTCTATTGTTAGTATTTGGCGTTGGCTGTCATGCAGAATCCATACCAGGGAAAAATAATTCTTCCCAATTCAGATAAAAAGTGTATCTTTGCATCGTATAACAGCATTTGAAAAAATGAAGAATATACTATCAATTATCGTTATGGCGCTGGCGGCCACCTCGTGCAAGGAGGCGCCGAAAGAGAAGCTGCAGACGTACAAGTATTGAAGGATAACTATATGATAACCATCGACACGACCAATATGTGCTCGCACCTGCAGCGGAAACTGTTCGACAAAGAGGGTGAATACCATCGCCTTTGGCTGGCCATGCAGGATGACACGGAGCTGACGGCTGTGGTGCGTTCGCGCCAGCTGCATATTTACCGCAACGGCAAAAAAGTGCTGGTGCTGGCAGGCAAGGCGGCACCGAAGATTATCAGGGAAGACCGCATCGGCGCGATGCTATAAAACCATGCAATGACAACCATAAGACAAATACGAGCCAACGAGATACCGCTGCTGGACAACTTCCTATACGAAGCCATATTCATCCCCGAGGGGGTGTCGGCACCGCCGAGAGAGATTATTGAGAACGAGGAGTTACAGGTGTATGTACGGGACTTCGGCAGCCAGCCTGACGACCGTTGTCTGGTTGCCGAGTGCGACGGGCAGGTCATCGGGGCTGTATGGTCACGCATCATGGACGACTATGGCCACATCGCCGCCGACACCCCTTCACTGGCAATGTCGCTATACAAGGAATTCCGCCACATGGGCATCGGCACAGAATTGCTTTTGAGGATGTTGCAGCTCCTATGCGAGGATGGATACAAAAGGGTCTCGCTGTCGGTACAGAAGGCCAACTACGCGGTAAGGATGTACCGAAGGGGTGGGTTTGAGGTGATTGGAGAGACCGAAGAGGAATTTATAATGGTATGTAATCTCAAATGAAACAGATCATTGTTTACGGTAGCCAGTATGGCTCAACCAAACGCTATGCCGAGCGGCTGGCGGAGATGACGGGTATTGAAGCCGTAGAATACACAAAGGCCAAAAACATCGGCGCCTACGACAGGGTTGTATACCTTGGCGGCATTTTCGCCGGCGGGGTTATGGGTCTGAAGAAGACTGTTGCCCGGATGACACCGCAGCAGGAACTTGTCATAGCCACCGTAGGCGTGACCGACCCACAGGAATCGGCATACTTTGAAAACATCAGGAAGGCCGTCAAAGCCCTGCTGCCGACACAACTCTACGACGAGAAGAATGTTTTTCATCTACGCGGCGCCATAGACTACAGCAACCTTACTTGGGGGCATGGTTTGATGATGAAGATGTTCCATTCCATGATGCTAAAGAAGCCCGAAGCGGAACTTACAGCCGATGCAAGGGCTATGCTCGAGACCTACGGCAAGAAGGTGGACTTTGTGGACTTCGACGCATTGAGACCGATAGTGGAGATAATGACAAAAGAATCATGAATTATCATATCGCTTACGCGTATGCCGACCAGCCGGTCGGTGACAATACTAAAACATATTGATTATGAAACGAATATTTATGATTACACTGATTGCGGTACTGACCGCAGGGTGCGGCAACGCACAAAGCAGCAATGCTAACCAACAAGCCATAAAGACGGTGGGCGTGGCCGACTTTGCCAAGACAATAGAGCAGAAGCATGTACGTCTTATCGATGTGCGGACAGCCAAGGAGTATGCCGAGGGGCATATCGCCGGGGCTGAGCTTATCGACGTGAGAGCCGCCGACTTTGCCAAGCGCACTATCGGCATCAAGGGCACCGTGGCCGTATTCTGCCGCAGCGGCAAGCGCAGCCTCATGGCAGCGGAGCTGCTCGCCAAGCAGGGCTGCACGGTATACAACCTCGACGGCGGCATCCTTGCCTGGCAGAAGGCCGGCAAACCTATAACCAAGGTGGAGACCGACATCTTCGCCACCCGCAGCGGCAGGCTGGTTAAGATACACGCACTGATGCACTCGTGCATCCGCATAGAGTACAACGGACACGAGATAGAGATAGACCCCTGCGCAAAACTCAACAGCCGCACGGTGGACTACTCGGCAATGCCCAAGGCCGACATCATACTTGTAACCCACGAGCATTTCGACCACTACGACTCGGCCACCATCAGCCTGCTCTCTACCGGCAAGACGCAGCTTATTATGAACAAGCGCTGCGCCGACCTCTACGGCAAAGGCACCGTGATGAAAAACGGAGACCGCAAGCAGCTGGCCGACGACATAACCATTGAGGCTGTGGCCGCCTACAACACCACCAAGGGACACCGCGATTTTCACCCCAAGGGACGCGACAACGGCTACATCCTCACCCTCGACGGCCTGCGCATATACATTGCCGGCGACACGGAGGACATACCCGAGATGGCTAAAATCAAGGACATCGACATAGCATTCCTGCCCTGCAACCAGCCCTACACCATGACACCCGACCAGCTGGCGAAAGCAGCCAAGACCATAAAACCCAAGACACTCTTCCCCTACCACTACGGCGAGACCAACGTGAGCGGCATCCCAGCCCAACTCAAGGCCATAGGCATCGACGTCAGGATACGCCACTACGAATAACCGAGGGCATGAAATAAAAAAAGGACAGCGAATAGCCGAGGTTTTAAGATTTCCACCATGCAATAAAGACAGCAATGTCGCGTTTGTAATAGAGTAAGATGCCTGATTTAATCAACGAGAGAATTTTTCCGCTTGACGGTATAGACCAGAGCCACTTCTGGGGCAGCAACGGCAAGTTGCTCGACTTTGTACGCGCACTCTTCCCAAAACTCAAGATAGTGGTGCGCGGCGACATGCTCAAGGTGCTGGGCAGCGACGACGACACCGCCTCGTTCGGCCTGCTCGTCAACGCCATGACAACCTACTACACCAAGTTCGGCCGCATGAGCGAGAATATCATCATGCAGATTATGGAGAACCCCGACGTTGGCGTTGCCGGACAGGAGTCCGACAACGAGATACTGGTGCATGGACGCGACGGACTGCTCGTCAAGGCCCGCACGCGCAACCAGCGGCGCCTCGTGGAGTGCGTGCGCCAGAACGACATGGTGTTTGCCATAGGCCCCGCAGGCACCGGCAAGACCTACACCGCCGTGGCCCTCGCCGTGCGCGCTCTGAAAAACAAGGAGGTGCGCCGCATCATCCTCACCCGTCCCGCCGTGGAGGCCGGCGAGAACCTCGGCTTTCTGCCCGGCGACCTGCGCGACAAGCTCGACCCCTACCTACAGCCTCTCTACGACGCCCTGCGCGACATGATACCGCAGCAAAAACTGCTCAGCTATTGGGAAGACAACATCATAGAGATAGCCCCTCTGGCTTTCATGCGCGGACGCACTCTCGACAACGCCTTTGTCATACTCGACGAGGCCCAGAACGCCACGGGACCGCAGCTCAAGATGTTCCTCACCCGCATGGGACGCAACGCCAAGTTCGTCATAACCGGCGACGTGACCCAGATTGACCTGCCGCACCACCAGCACAGCGGCCTCACACAAGCCATAAGCCTGCTGCGCAACATCAAGGGCATAGGCACCATAGAGATGGACCACGGCGACGTGATACGCCACCACCTCGTAACCGACATCATCAAGGCCTATGACAACCTATCCAATATGCAAGATTAACATAGGGTTGCATGTGGTGTCGCGCCGCGAGGACGGCTACCACGACATCGAGACGGCGTTCCTGCCCGTCGACAGCCTGCACGACACCCTCGAAATCACACCCCTCGACGGCAACGCCGACGCCTCGGCCATAACCCTCGACGGCATTGTGCTCGACAGCGCCCCTGCCGACAACCTATGCCTACGAGCCTACCGCCTGATGGCCGACGAGTTCCACCTGCCACCTGTGGCCATACGCCTCACCAAAGGCATTCCCTTCGGCGCCGGACTGGGCGGAGGCAGCAGCGACGCCGCTTTCACCCTCAAGATGCTCAACACCATGTTCGCCCTCGGCCTCGACGACAGCGCACTGGAACGCCGCGCGGCACGGCTGGGAGCCGACTGCGCCTTCTTCATAAAATGCCGCCCCGCCTACGCCACGGGCATAGGCGACAGACTTGAACCCATAGACCTGCCCCTCGGCAACCTGCGCACAGAGATAGCCATGCCCGAAGGCGAGCACGTGAGCACCCGCGAAGCCTACGCCGGCATTCACCTGCGCCCTGCCAACTCGCGCCCGCCGCTGCGCAAGCTCCTCGCCAACCCCTTGGGACAATGGCGCGACACCATAGCCAACGACTTTGAGGACTCCGTGTTTCCCGGCCACCCCGCAATAGCGGCTCTCAAAGAACAGATGTACCGCCGCGGCGCCGTCTACGCCTCTATGAGCGGCAGCGGCGCCGCAGTATACGGCCTGTTCCCGACAGACTAATAATATAAACCTTAGGCGCTATTTTATCAGGTTGCCCAATATGTCGCGCGTAAGCTCGCGGGTAATCGTCCGGGTTGCGGCAGAGGTGGTGTTCTTGATAATCTTCTGGCCTGTGGAGGTACGACTCTTGGTTTTCTTGCCCGTAACCTTGTCGCTCACAGCGGTGCCCACGGCAGTGGCCACCGAGGCTGTCACGGCAGTGATGACGGCTTTGAGCACCTTGGAGCCCAAGCCCGCTTTCTTCTTGGGCTGGACGGCCTCTCCTGACGGGACAGGCTGGCTGGACTGACCTGGCTGACTCACTGCAACCTCCTCTGTCTGCTGCATCAGCATCTCGTACGCACTCACGCTGTCAACCATAGTGTCGTATTTGCCCATCAGACGGCTGCTGCGGACTATGGACTGACGCTGCTCCGGCGTGATGGCTCCAATCTGGCTCAATGGGAACAGTATCTTTGCGCGTTGCACCACCGACGGCGCACCCTTCTCGTCGAGAAAACTGACAAGCGCCTCGCCGGTCTCCAGTGCCGTTATGGTCTCGTCGGTCTTGAAGGCGGGATTGGTGCGGAAAGTGTCGGCAGCGGTCTTCACTGCGCGCTGGTCCTTAGGCGTATATGCACGGAGGGCGTGCTGCACACGATTGCCCAACTGCCCCAGTATGCTGTCGGGTATGTCGTTGGGGTACTGGCTGACGAAATAAATGCCAACCCCTTTGGAGCGGATAAGACGAATAACCTGTTCTATCTTGTCGATCATGGCTTTCGAGGTGTCCTCGAAAAGCATGTGCGCCTCGTCGAAGAAAAACACCAGCCGCGGCAGTTCCTGGTCGCCGACTTCGGGCAGTGTGCTGTAGAGCTCACTCAACAGCCACAGCAGGAATGTCGAGTAGAGTTTGGGCTGGAGCATCAGTTTGTCGGCTGCCAACACACTCAGCACTCCACGGCCGTTCTCCACCTGCAGAAAATCCATGATGTCGAAACTCGGCTCGCCAAAAAAGCGATCCGCCCCCTGGTTGTCGAGCTGCAGCAACGCACGCTGTATGGCACCCACGGTAGCCGTAGAGATGTTGCCGTACTGCGTGGTGTAGTCCTTGGCATGGCGGGCCACATAGTCGAGCATGGCGCGGAGATCCTTCATGTCGAGTATGAGCAGGCCGCGCTCATCGGCTATGCGGAAGACGATGTTGAGCACGCCGTCCTGCGTCTCGTTGAGCCCCATCAGGCGCGACAGCAGCTGCGGCCCCATCTGGCTGACGGTGGCACGGATAGGATGACCCTGCTCGCCAAAGACATCGAAGAATCGCACAGGGCAACCCTCGAAGTGTGGGTCGGGAACCCCGAAAGTATCTTTGCGTTTCTCGATGAAACCGCTCATCTGACCGGCCTGACTGATGCCGCTGAGGTCGCCCTTCATGTCGGCCATGAAACATGGCACACCGGCTTGCGAGAATGTCTCGGCCATCACCTGCAAGGTGACGGTCTTGCCAGTGCCCGTGGCACCTGCTATAAGGCCGTGACGGTTGGCCATACGGCCTACTATTGACAAAGCGCCCTCGTCACAATGGGCGATGTAAAGTCCTTGCTCTTTAGTATACATGATATGGTGTTGTTTTCATTATTTCCACTATACAGCAACGATATAGTCGCCTACGGTCATGGTGTCGCGGTCGAACTTGACGCCCACCCTTACCACCTTGCGGCCCTCGCTGGCGTACGGCGTGGCATAGCCTTTGCGGTCTATCTGGTAGAGGGCATCCTGTGCCGTGCCATTGACCTTAAGTTCAATGACGTAGGTAGTGTCGGGCATCATGACCACCACGTCCGTCTCGCCTCCGGCGCACTTCACCTGTGTGCGGGCATAGACATTGAGCATGCTGAAGATAAGGTAGAACGTGTACTCGTAGAAACCCTCGTAGTTGCTCACCTCGGCAAGTTTTTTCTTGAAGCCTTCCACGTATGGTATCCCTGCAAGGTATGCCTTCATCTCGCCCATGGCCTGGTCGATGTCGCCCCTCTTCAGTGCCCGCCAGAACTTCATGGCAAAGCCCACCTGCACGTCACATCCACGCAAACCAACATAAACCGGCAGCAGCCCATCGACAAACCCGACTCTGACCTCTTTGTTGGGGATGGCGAGAATGTAGGATTCTGTCTCGCGGTCGTAGTCCTTGATGGTGAGGTAGCCGCTTTGGTACAGCAACGGCAAGGCATTCTCCATGGCCTCGGTGGGGCGGTCGAAGGCAGAGGCAACTGTCTCTATGCGCTCCAGACCGGTGATGTCGGTGCCAAAGTGCTGCATCTGCCGGATGAGGAACGTGGGAGTTCCGCTTTCAAACCAGTAGTCGCTAATCTTGCGCTGGTTGAAACACTTGAGCAGGCTAAAGGGGTTGTATATCTCTGGCGAACGGCCTGCAAAACGATAACCGTCGTACTGGTTTTTCAGTTTTGCGTGCATCTCCTCGGGGGTACACTCATACTCCTCGGCCAGCATGGCTATGTCGGGTGCCATATTGGTGACAAACTCTTGCTCGGTGATGCCGCAGATGGCTGCGTACTTGTCATCCAACGATATGTTGGTAAGGTTGTTGATGGTGCTGAATATGCTGAGCTGGCTGAACTTGGTGATGCCTGTTATGAAGCAGAAGCGTATCATCGGCTCGCTGGACTTGAGAGGCTGGTAGAACTCCTGCATCACGCGGCGGAACTCCGGGAGGAGCGCCTCTTCGTGCAGCACGTCAAGCAACGGAGCGTCATACTCGTCAATGATTACCGCCACCTGTCTGCCCGTCTTCTCGTAGGCTCGGCGAATCGTACCAGCAAGCTTCTCACCAGGAGTCTTCTCCATGTCGCTCTCACCATATTTTTCAAAAAATGGAACAAGCATAAGAGAGAGTGACCGTTGCAATTCATCGGCGGAGGGCTGGTTCTTGGCGCAACTCACATCGAGGTGTATCACGGTATACTGATTCCACTCTTTCTCCAGCTCCATGATTTTCAAACCCTCAAAAAGGTCGCGCCTGCCGTCGAAATAGGAATGCAGCGTGGACGACAGCAGACTTTTGCCAAAACGACGCGGACGGCTCAAGAACACGAAGGGGCTCTCGCGAGTCATACTCCACATCAGGTCGGTCTTGTCTATATAGACATAGCCCTCCTTTCTCAGTCTTTCAAAAGTCTGTATACCAACAGGGTATCTTCTCAAAGTTGTATCCATGGTAAAAAACTTGCTACTATATAACGCAAAAGCAAATAAAACATTGCGCTTAACTATTGATAGTTACGACTTTTTTTTGGTTAACCACAAAAAAAATCGTAACTTTGCAAAATATTCCTCAATCCACAAAAACACAACAATCATGGTAGACTATAAGAAAATAGGGCTGGTGAACACCCGCGAAATGTTCGCCAAGGCAGTGAGCGGCGGCTACGCCATACCCGCCTTCAACTTCAACAACATGGAGCAGATGCAGGCCATCATACAGGCGGCTGTGGAGACCAAATCGCCTGTGATACTGCAGGTGAGCAAGGGTGCCCGCGACTACGCCAACCAGACGCTGCTGCGCTACATGGCCGAGGGTGCCGTGGAGTACGCCAAGGAGCTGGGCTGCGCCAAGCCGCAGATAGTGCTGCACCTGGACCACGGCGACAGCTTTGAGACCTGCAAGTCGTGCATCGACATGGGCTTCAGCTCGGTGATGATTGACGGCTCCAGCCTGCCCTACGACGAGAACGTGGCAGTGACACGCAAGGTGGTGGAGTACGCCCACCAGTTTGACGTGACCGTGGAGGGCGAGCTCGGCGTGCTTGCCGGCGTGGAGGACGAGGTGTCCGCCGCCGAGAGCCACTACACCAAGCCCGAAGAGGTTATAGACTTCGTGACCAAGACAGGTGTCGACTCGCTGGCCATCAGCATAGGCACGTCGCACGGCGCCTACAAGTTCACCCCGGCACAATGCACCGTGGATCCCGCCACGGGCCGCCTCGTGCCGCCGCCGCTGGCTTTCGACGTGCTGGAAGCCATCGAGAAGAAGCTGCCTGGCTTCCCCATAGTGCTCCACGGCTCCAGCTCGGTGCCGCAGGACGAGGTGGACACCATCAACGCCAACGGCGGAGCCCTCAAGGCCGCCGTGGGAATCCCCGAGGAGCAGCTGCGCAAAGCCGCCAAGAGCGCCGTGTGCAAGATTAACATCGACAGCGACAGCCGCCTGGCCATGACCGCCGCCATACGCAAACACCTCGCCGAACACCCCGACCACTTCGACCCCCGCCAGTACCTCAAACCGGCACGCGAGAGCATGAAGAAGATGTACATCCACAAGATAGTCAACGTGCTCGGCTCCAACGACAAACTCTAACCCTACAGGGACAACCCAATGAGGTGCCTGCCGGTGCGGGCAGGCACCTCGTTTTTTTAGCTATGCACCCTTACCTGCTGCTCTACAAGACACTGCTGCCTCGCAGATACCGCCGCTACTTGGAACGTGCCGGCGGCAACACCGACATGTGCCACGAGGCTCTGCTGCACGGCACCTTCTACGAAGAGTACAAGGCCTACGACTTTGCCTCAAAAAACGAGGACGCAAGGCGCAGCTACCTTACCGACGCCGTCCGCGACAAGCTGTGCCGCCGCATCAACTGCAGAACCGGTGAACGGATTGTAGCCAACAAATGGCTGACATACAAACAGCTGCAACGGTTCTACCACCGCAGGATATGGCTATTGGAGGACTCCATACTCGACGAGGTCGTTGAGTTTGCCTCGGCGGCGGGGTACCTGGTGGTAAAGCCTGCCGACAGCTGCGGCGGACGCGGAGTACAACGGCTCGCCTGCACCGACAGGGAGGAGTGGCGCAGAGCCCTTGCGAACCGTAGAGGCATGGTGGCCGAGGAGTGCATACAGCAGGACGCACACATGGCACGCTGGAACCCGTCGTCGGTCAACACTGTGAGGATTAACACAATACTACGCAACGGCGAAGTATCATTTTTCACCGCCTTTCTGCGTACTGGCCGCGCTGGGAGTTTTGTCGACAACGGGCTGCAGGGCGGCATCTTCGCCAACATCGACACCGCCGACGGCCTTGTCACCACCGACGCCTACGACGAGCTTCCCGCACGCCACCCCGTGCATCCCGACAGCATGGTGCCGTTTCGTGGAGAACGCATACCGCAATGGGATGAGCTGACAGCCCTGTGCCGCAGAATGGCCCAGGCCATGCCACACGGCATGACCTACGTGGGATGGGACATGGCACTGACACCCTGCGGATGGGAGCCTGTGGAGGCCAACCGCGGAGAGTTCATAGCGCAGCAGATAACGCTCGGACACGGCCTGCGGCACGAATTTGAGAGACTGGTGTCTTAATACAGCACCACTTCAAAGCAACATTATTCGAATACATTCATTTGCCCACGCAGAAGTCGGCAAAGATGGCGTGGAGTATCTCGCTGTCGGTCACCTGCCCCGTGATGGAGCCTATATGATAGAGGGCGTCGCGGATGTCGACCACCACGAGGTCGGTGGGCACGCCGGAGGCAAGGCCGTCGCGGATGTGCCTCACTGCTTGCAGGGTGGCAAGCAGAGCCCTGTGATGCCGCACATTGGTGAGCACCGTGGTGTCGGGCAACTGGGTTTTGAGATAGGGCTCCACTATGGCTGCACGCAACTTGTCGAGGCCAATGCCCTGCTTGGCACTTATCGCCAAGGGAGCCGAGGGCGAACCGTCTGAGGGCAGTGGCTGCTGTTGCGGCAAAAGATCCACTTTGTTAAGCAGATACACCACCTCCTTGTCGGCCAGCAATTCATGGGGTATGTCGCACGGCGTGGCACCAGGGGTGTCGGGGGTGTCGCTCACCACGAGCACCGTGTCGGCCTCCTGCACAGCACGCCGGCTGCGCTCCATGCCCGCCAGCTCTATGTCGTCGCTGCTGTGGCGCAGCCCCGCGGTGTCGACAAAGCGAAACAGCAGCCCCTCAATGGTCACACACTCCTCTATGGTGTCGCGCGTGGTGCCCGGCGTGGGGCTCACTATGGCGCGGTCGTCGCCCACGAGGGCGTTGAGCAGGGTGGACTTGCCCACGTTGGGCTGGCCCACGATGGCCACGCGTATGCCGTTGCGCACGGCGTTGCCGAACCGGAAACTGTCGGCGAGCGGTAGGGCCAGCTGCTCTATCTCGTCGAGCAGCTGCTGCAGCTGCGAACGGTCGGCAAACTCCACATCCTCCTCGCTGAAGTCGAGTTCGAGCTCCATGAGCGAGGCAAGTTTGACAAAACGCTCGCGCAGCTGTGCGAGCCTTCCTGCCACGCTGCCGCGCAGCTGCCGCGAGGCGAGGCGGTGGGCCCCTTGCGAGGTGGCGTCGATGAGGTCTGCCACGGCTTCGGCCTGCGAGAGGTCGAGGCGCCCGTTGAGGAAAGCTCGCATGGTGAACTCGCCGGGCTCGGCAAGGCGCGCTCCTGCCGCCGTCAGCACATCGAGCAGGCGCCGCTGCACATACTGCGAGCCATGGCAGCTTATCTCCACACAGTCGTCGCCGGTGTAGCTGTGGGGTGCCGCGAAATAGGTGACCACAGCGTCGTCGAGCAACTCACCGTCGGCATAGAGCTGCACGTATGTAGCCTGCCGCGGAGTCCACGAGGTACGGCCATGCGTCAGCTGCAGCACAAGGTCCGGCGCGGCAGCGCCGGAGAGGCGCAGCACGGCAATGCCGCCAACACCCGGCGGCGTGGCCACAGCCACTATGGTATCATTTGTCGTCGGCATCCTCGTCAAGCTCCTCGGGGGCATCCTTGCCCAGCTCCACACAGGCTATGGGCCGCTCGTCCCACTGGCTCTGCTCGCGCACGTAGCTCTCGCCAAACAGCGAGGTCATCTCGTCGTCGGTAAGTCCGAGGTCGACCTTCATCTTGTACATATTGGGATACGAGAGGAAGAGCATGAGCACCAGCAAAAGCAGAATCATTATCAGCACCGACAGGTTGCAAAGCATTATGATAGCCCCTTCTATCAGCACTATGGCAAGAGTGCCGTAGAAAGTGAGCGCCACCATGCCTGCATACTTGGCCAGCTTCTCGTCGACAGTGGCATCCATCTGCCTGATGCGCGGTATGTTGTGGCGCATGGCGAATAGTATTATCAGCAGGTCGACCACGGCGAGCACCGCGCCGACAATGAGCAACTGCTGGTATATGTCGTTGTTGTATAGATACAGGCGCTTGTGCGGGACAAGCCGCAGCACTACCACTACGGTGCCCACCAATATAGAGCCGTAGAGCCCAACGAGCGAGGCTGTCTTGATTTTCTTCAGGTGGTTCATTTGCAGTCGATACGTTTCCAGTGCACGGTCTCACTAAAGCCCAGCAGGGTGCCGCGCACCGCCAACCTGCCGTCGGCCTCGAAATGGGCTGTCATCTTTGCCCGCAGCCCGCGCGTAGGGTCGTATATCTTGACACCCTCCCAGCACTTGCCGGAGGCATTGTAGCGTGCACCGGCAAAAAGCACTATGCGGTCGCACGGCACCTTGCGCAGCGAGTGGTCGGGGTTCTTGGGGTCGAGTATTTTGCGGCCGTGCTCGTCGCGGTCGCGCTCCACCCAGAAGATCTGCGCAGTGTATGTTCCGTCCTTCTGCCGCGAAACCCTGACCCTGAACACCTCGCCGCTGTGGCCGCCTTCGTAGCAGCCTTCAATGCGGTCGGCAGACGCGCCAGAGCCGCCCTGCGCAAGCAAAAGGCCGGCAGGCATGAGCAGCAGGACTAATAGCCATAGTATTTTTCTCATCGGCTACAATAACGCACCGCTATATATAAATATTGTGCATACCGCCGGCATCTCGTTTTTTTTTCGTAACTTTGCAATCCGATTCGCGCCCACGCGGCGCAGCGCAACAATACAAAGTAACAAAAAAATACACACCATGACCGCCTCGGCAGACTACATCCTCAACCACCTCGGCACACGCCCCTCATGGGCCATAACTCTTGGCAGCGGCCTTGGCCGCCTCGCCGACGAGATAGAGAACCCCACGGTGATACCCTACAGCGACATCCCCGGCTTCCGCCGTTCCACCGCCGTGGGCCACAAAGGCAACCTAATAGCGGGCCGTCTGGGCAACAGCGACGTGATAGCCATGCAGGGCCGCTTCCACTACTACGAAGGCTACAGCATGGACGACGTGACACTGCCCGTGCGCGTGATGAGCGAGCTGGGGGTGCACCGCCTCGTGGTGAGCAACGCCGCCGGAGCCGTCAACCCCGACTACCGCGTGGGCGACATCATGCTAATATCCGACCACATCAACCTCATGCCCAACCCACTAATAGGGCCCAACCGCGACGAGTACGGCGTGCGCTTTCCCGACATGACCGAGGCCTACTCCCCCACCCTGCGCGCGGCGGCACGCGCGGCAGCCTCCGCTCTGGGCTTTGAACTGCGCGAAGGCGTGTACATAGCCACCACGGGACCAAGCTACGAGACACCCGCAGAATACCGCTTCTTCCGCACCGCGGGCGCCGACGCCGTGGGCATGTCCACAGTCCCCGAGGTCATAGTGGCTCGCCACTGCGGGCTGGAGGTGCTGGGGCTGAGCGTCATCACCAACCAGTCTAACGACTTGGGCAACGGCACCGTCAACGACGGCAACGACGTGGTACGCGCCGCCGACGCCGGGGCAACACGCCTCATAGCACTGGTCAGAGCACTGCTATAAAACACATTACAGCACATCAACCCTATTTGGTGCACCCAACAAGCCAAAAAGCCGCAAGACACCACCCAAAACTGCCTGCATCAGCCACCTCATGCGCCCTCGCGACAACTCTATTCCGGCTTATAATAGCACTGAATATCAACATTGTTACAACACCACAAAACAAAAAATAGAAAAAAAGTGTCGGCATATCGGAAAAAGTTCGTAACTTTGCAACCGATTTCAGAGCGGGAGAGTCCCGACCCGAAACAAAAAAAATGATCTGTTAGCTCAGTTGGTTTAGAGCGCTTGCTTGACAGGCAAGAGGTCAACAGTTCAAATCTGTTACAGATCACTAGAACCCGAAGGTCTGTTAGCTCAGTTGGTTTAGAGCGCTTCCTTCACACGGAAGAGGTCGACAGTTCGAATCTGCCACAGACCACACTTTAGCCCCTCCAAAGGGGCTTTTTTGTTACCCTAAACCACTGATTTTCACCACCAAACATCTGCAACCAAACACTGCCGTTGCAGCGTTGCTGCCTTTTATTTGAGTGTTATTAGGTACATTTTTGTTACCCGTTTGTCACATATTTTATTTGCCACCAATATCTTGTTCTCCTCTTTGTTATCGAAATGCCACTGTCATTTCTTCATTTCATAGGTGCTCTTGCCCCCAAGTTAAGGACAATTCTCCATGAAAAAATCCTCAACTGGCACGATGAAAAATCCTCAACTGACACGATGAAAAATCCTCAACTGACACGATAAAGACATATAAGCACCATATTTACAAATATTTATATTTTTAGTTACACTTAATTATTTTTAATCAAAAAATAAGTTGTATCTTTGCATCAAATTTAATGACAATTTACCCATGGACGAACAGGCTAAATACAAGAAAAGAATTGCGGACCAAATGCTCAAAGAGCAGCTTGAAGCCGCAGGGGCAGTCCTTATTCAGGGACCGAAATGGTGCGGCAAAACAACAACAGCCAGACAACAAGCCTTGAGTGTTCTGAATATGGATAATCCTAAAATGACAAAGGAATACCTGATGCTGGCAGAAAACGACCCGGAAATCCTGTTGGACGGTGATGTGCCACGGCTCCTTGACGAATGGCAGATGGCTCCACAACTGTGGGACACGGCACGTCATGTCATTGACCGAAGGGGGAAACCCGGCCAGTTTATTTTTACCGGTTCAGCGGTGCCTGCCGACAGAAGCAAGATATCGCATACTGGCACCGGGCGTTTTGCATGGCTGACCATGCGCCCCATGAGCCTTTGGGAGTCGGGCGAGTCAAACGGCAGGATAAGTCTGTTGGACCTTTTTGCCGGTCAGATGAAGTCGTGCGTTGCACCGGACTCTTCTTTGGAAGAGATGGCGTACATACTTTGCCGAGGCGGATGGCCGGGGGCTATAGGGCAGAAAAAGGAAACGTCACTGCGCATGGCAACAAACTACGTCAAAGCGATATGCGAGTGTGACATCTCACGCGTTGACGATGTGCAGAGAGACCCTGGCTTTGCACTGAGACTGCTGCGCACTTATTCGAGGCATCAAGGCGGACAGGTCCCCGTTGGCACTTTGTACTCCGATTTGACGACAAATGGAGGCAACTCCCTGACAGAAAATACCATATCCCTGTATCTTTCTGCACTGAAAAAGATATTTGTGATTGAGGACATGCCTGCCTGGAACCCCAATCTGAGAAGCAAGTCGGCCATCCGCACGTCGGACACCCGCTACTTTGTCGACCCATCGGTGGCCACAGCGGCACTAGGCATCGGTCCCAAAGACCTTATGAACGACCTTAAGACTTTCGGACTGCTGTTCGAAACAATGGCAGTACGCGATTTGAGGGTCTATGCCGACGCCCTCGACGGGAATGTGTTCCACTACCGCGACAGCAACGGACTTGAGTGCGATGCTGTACTGCATCTGCGCAATGGCAGTTACGGGCTTATAGAAATCAAACTCGGTGGCGAAACCCTTATTGAGGAAGGTGCCAAGACACTAAAGAAACTATCCGACAAAATTGACACCACAAAGATGAAAAAACCGGCATTCAAGATGGTACTTACCGCGACAGGCGCTTATGCCTATAATCGCAACGACGGTGTTATGGTGGTTCCCATCGGATGCTTGAAAAATTAATGGTGAATGCTAAATTCTTTACCTAAAATGTGTCGGAGACACATGCTCTTAATTGCTCATGGCCTCAGCAATTGAGAATTTGCCCCTCCGGGGCAATTTTCCAAACAACGTCTTTAGGTATAACATTTAGCAATCATATTTTGTAATATCTGTACCGTGATCATGACGAGTTTCTCAGTATGCCTTCGGCTGCCTCTTGGTGGCGTTTGCTGATATACGCTGCAAGTTTTTTTGGAGACACGACTTTGACACCGGGGCCAAAACCCATGAGTTCCCTCATTAGTTCGCGGTTGACGATGACTTTGATGCTGAACAGGGTCTCGCCATCCTCATTCTGCCGAACGACCTCTTGCGTGTGGTGTATTGGCTTGGTGATGAAATACATTGAGTCCATCGGCGACGCCCAGAACTCAACGGTCTGAGGACGATCGTTCTCGTTGCGAGACACGCCCACCATCTCGGAAAAATACCTCTCCGCATCGAATGAGGCCGGTTTGACATACGGCTCGTCGGGCATGGGGCGGAGTGATTTGATACGGTCGAGGGCGTAGATATTGGTGTAGCGCATATTTGTCTTGCGCTTTCCAAGCACGAACCAGCGGTTGTTGAACTCCTTGAGGACATAGGGGTAGAATACAAACGTCGACGGCGACTGGGCTTTGAACGACTGATAGGTCATCTCTTGCGCACACCTGTTCTTCAGTGCGTCGTACAGCACTGGCACATATTCAAGCCCCCTCAGCCTGTCGTTGCGCTCCATCAAGATTAGCGGTTCCCTGCGTCCCACCACCATGCTCACCTGCTCCTCCATACGGCTCACCAGGTCGGACACACCGGACATGGCGGGAAATACCGTCATCTGTTTCAGCACCCCTACGGCCTCGGTCAGTTCCGTCATGTCGCGCTCTGTGAGCGGACTGTGAAGGATGCTGTAGTTCGGGTCCTCGTAGGTGTAGTATTTGTTGTCGACCACTATGATAGGGGCGTTGTAGCCCAGGCGGTCGCTACGCATGGTCTGTATGTCCAACTGCACGGTGCGGCGGCTTATGCCTTTCCGTATGCCCTCGTATTCATACAAGGCATCGGAACAGGCTTCTATGAGGTCGTCGAGAGTCCACTGCCTATAACGGTTGCTAAGGCAGTGGTCTATTGTCTTGTAGCGCAGCAGCGCATTGCGGTTGACAGGCATATTTCTCCTACTTGTTTCGAGATGCAAAGATACGAAAAATAACTCAAACAACCACTTCCGAGAATGCCGCGACAGGATTTTTTCAGGTTGAAACAAGAAAAAAATCACATCAGACAACATTGATATTCAATAATATGAAAATATTTTCAAAAATATTTTTCGACTACGCAAAAAGATTGCGCACCGACTATAGTATCTTTGCAGCGAAAACAGACGGATGTTCATTGACAGATTGAAACAAGATTAAAGGTGGCGTTGCCGTAGTGGAGGATTTCTTCGTTGCACCAGAGCCCCGTGAGGCAAAACCTCACAATGGGCATTAAACAGTGCCTCCACGCTTGTAGCACGCTACCTTTTTTGAAAAAGTGAGTGCCGTGGGATAGGAATACTTCGCAGTCCGGAAAGAACGCAGGGGGTAATCTTAAATGAGGTTTGTCGGAATAAGCGACACCAAAGCCTGAGGCGCGGGTTCAAATCCTGCCACCAGCTTTGCTGGTGTAGTTCATGAAAGCCTATCTGACTATAGCCTCACTTATACATAAGCAAGTGCCGTAGGAAAGGCATACTTCGGTCTGTAAAACCTATATGGGTCGCTGGTTCGAACCCAGCCGTGTTCCACCACACGTAGCTCAGTTGGGTAGAGCAATAATCAGTCTTTCCGCCCTGTCGCCTTGCTTTATAATAAAAACAAAAATCAAATAATATGAGCAACTACAATTCGATGTTGAAGGAAGAAAAGTCCGTAAAGAACTATGAGGGAGCCAAGGCATACACCATGACCCCCGAGCTGGAGCTTTATACAGCCGTGGTGACCGCATCACTCAGTGATACGAACTACGAGAAACAGGACGAGCGGGTGGAGCGCATCAGCCAGCTCATAGGCAAGGTGTCGCCGGAGTTCGTTGCCCGCCTCGCCATTTACACCCGCACGGTGATGAATCTTCGAAGCATCCCCTTGCTCTTGCTGGTGGAGCTGGCCAAGATTCATAACGGCGACGACCTTGTGGCCAGAGCCGTGGAGAAGACCGTGCTTCGTGCCGACGAGATTATGGAGCTGCTTATGTGCTACCAGTGGCGCAACGTTGCGCAAAGCGGGAGCAATGGGAACTTGCTCACAATGCCGAGCCGAAGCAACGTCACGGAACGTTCTCCGTCCCATGGCCCACGCAAGAAGCTCGGCAGGCTCTCCCGTCAGATACAGAACGGACTACAGCGTGCCTTCAACCGCTTCGACGAGTACCAGTTCGCCAAGTACGACCGCGACAACCTTGAAGTGAGGCTCCGCGACGCGCTGTTCCTTGTCCACCCCAAGGCCAAGGACGAAAAGCAACAGGCTCTCTTCGACAAGATTGTGAACCGCAGCCTGGAGACTCCCTACACCTGGGAGACGGAACTGTCGGCTCTCGGCCAGCAACATTTCGAGTCCGAAGAGCAGAAAAAGGATGCCTTCCGCTACAAGTGGGAAGAGCTGATTGACAGCAGGAAGTTGGGTTATATGTCCATGATGCGCAACCTTCGCAACATGCTCCAGTCCGATGTATCGCTGCCTAAGATGATGGATGTTGCCAGCCGTCTGTCCGATGCCGACCAGGTGGCGAGGTCCAGGCAGCTGCCATTCCGCTACCTCTCGGCTTACCGTGAGATTGAGAATGTGGATTCTCTCCACACCACGATGCTGATGAACGCACTGGAGTCTGCCGTGAAATGCTCCGCCGCCAATATCGAGGGCTTCGACGAGAACACCCGTGTGCTTTTGGCTTCCGATGTCAGCGGTTCCATGTGGTCAACGGTCAGTAAAAATAGTACCGTACGCCATTTCGACATTGGCATCCTGCTGTCCATGCTGCTACGCAGCCGCTGCAAGCAGGTGGTGGCGGGCATCTTCGGCAATGACTGGAAGGTGGTGAATATGCCAAGCGACAACATACTGATGGCCACCCGTCAGCTGGAGAAACTGGGAAACACAGTAGGATTCAGCACCAATGGCTACAAGGTAATCAACTGGCTCTCGAAGAACAATATGGTGATGGACAAGGTGATGATGTTCACCGATATGCAGATGTGGGACAGCACCGCCAGCAATCAGTATATTGAGAAGTCATGGAGGCAGTACAAGAAGACAGCACCCGATGCTAAGCTCTACCTCTTTGACCTTGTCGGCTATGGCCAGTTGCCTATCCGCCAGATGGAGAACGATGTATATCTGATTGCGGGCTGGAGCGACCGCGTGTTCGACGTCCTCTCGGCCATCGACAAGGGAGAGGATGCGCTGGATGTTATTAACAAGATTGATGTTTAGAGAATTATGGAAAAAGTGGAAATGATAGGAACGACGGTGGTCAAGATGTGGCTCACCGACATTGACGACAAGGCCCGAGAGCAGGTGGCGAATCTAGCCTCGCTGCCCTTTGTTTATCACCATATAGCTCTCATGCCCGACTGCCACGCCGGTATGGGAATGCCAATAGGCGGTGTGCTGCCAACCAACGACGTGGTGATACCCAATGCAGTAGGCGTGGACATAGGATGCGGCATGCGAGCCGTGAAGACAAACGTCCGCGCAGAGATTATCGGGGCGGAATTCATGAGGAAGACTATCATGCGCGGCATCCGCAAGCGCATCCCACTGAGTATGGAACACCACAAAGAGCCGCAGGACGAGAAGTACATGCCAGAGGATTTCGACATAGACAAACTACAGGTGGTGAAAAGTCAATACGCGTCCGTCTGCCGACAGGTGGGAACACTGGGCGGCGGCAACCACTTCATAGAGCTCCAGCGCGACGAGGAAGGGTGGCTGTGGATTATGATACACTCCGGCTCACGCAACCTCGGCAAGCAGGTTGGCGACTTCTACAACAACCGCGCCAAGTGGCTCAACGAGCTTTACTACAGCAAGGTGGAATCCAACCTGCATCTGCCTTTCCTGCCACGGGAGACACCGGAGTTCGACAGCTACTGGGCGGAGATGACCTATTGCATTGCCTTTGCCCGGTGCAACCGCAGCCTGATGATGGAGCGTATCGAGGAGGTTATTGCCGATGCACTTCCCAATGTGGAGTTTGAGCCCGCCATCGACATAGCCCACAACTATGCGGCATGGGAGAACCACTTCGGCCACAACTGCATAGTCCACCGCAAGGGGGCTGTCCGCGCAAGGGAAGGCGAAACAGGAATCATACCCGGCTCTATGGGCACCAGCTCCTACATCGTAGAGGGGCTTGGCAATCCCGACAGCTTCATGAGTTCCTCCCACGGCGCAGGGCGCACCATGAGCCGCACCCAAGCCATCAACACCCTCAACCTGGAGGACGAGATAAAGAAGATGAATGCCAAAGGCATCATACACGGCCTGCGCAGCCAGAGTGGACTAGACGAAGCCTCCGGCGCCTACAAGGACATCGACAAAGTGATTGCCCTTGAGTCCGACCTGGTAAAAGTGAAAACGAAACTGGAACCCGTAGCTGTGATAAAAGGATAGCTCTTGGGGGCGACGTCATCGGAATGGGGACGTGATTGAAACTTTTGGGCCGGTTTAGCGGGCCGATTGAGTTCAACATCGCCCCCTTTACTTTACTGGTAGTGGATTGAAACCGAAGGTCATGAACTGAGGTCATGTGGCGAGCCTGCGAACTGAGGTCATGAGCACCTATGAAATAAAAACAAGGACAGCGAATAATACCTTGAAATCAAAATAATGAACTGAGGTCATGAGCACCTATGAAATAAAAACATGGACAGCGAATAAATGAGCAGCACCCGTAGAAATAAAAACATGGATAGCGAACTGCCGAAGGCTGCGAACACCTATGAAATTAAAATATGGATAGCGAGCAACTGAGGTCATGAGCACCTATGAAATAAAAACATGGACAGCGAATAACTGGCTGACACCTGCAAGCCTTGCTGAAAGTTACAAATTGCCACGACATATTTTTTGCGCGTTACTTGAAAAAAAAAACGTATCTTTGCATTCTTGTTTCGCACAACAACTATTTATAGTTGTAATATGTAATAATGTCACATACCATATAATAACCAATCATCTATGAACTCTTGCAAAGATTACCGTCAACTCTCGCCTGCCGAGGTTGACCAATGGAAAAGCAACGGCAACACCGCCCAGTCGTGGGACACCGTGCTCGTGAGCGGCGACGTGCAAGCCGACATAATCCGCAATAATTGTTTTGGCGGCAACATCTGTATTGATTTCGGCGAGGCCGGCAACCACGGCACCCTCGCCGACGGCCTGCTGGAGGTAGCCGTGGGCATCGCGGGCAGCAGGCTGGTGGACTGCACCATAGGGCCGGGCTGTGCCATACGCGACGTGAAGTACCTTCGCGGCTACACCATAGGCAGTGGCTGCCTGATATGCAATGTCGACGAGATGGCGGCAGGCGGCGAGCCCGTGTGGATGGAGCCAATGAACGAGAACGGAGGCCGCCGGCTGCTACCGGTGAGCGGCATGCGCATAGGCGACGCCTACCTCTGGGCCCGCTTCCGCGACCACGCAGCCCTGCTCCAACGGCTCGAAGCCATGAGCCGCAAAGCCCTCAACGGCGCCGAACGCTACGGCGTGGTGGGCAACGCCGCAGTGATAAAGAACTGCAAGGAGTTGCGCAACGTGCGCGTGGACTCCACCGCCGAAGCCCCTACCCGACTCTACGACTGCATAGCCCTCACCGACGGCGTCATAAGCCCGGGATGCACCCTCGAATACGGCATCATAGCACAGCGTTTCCTGCTCGGCGAGAACGTACACCTCGAATACGCCCTGCGACTCAACGACAGCGTGGTGGGCGACAACTCGACACTCGCACGCTGCGAGGTGGGCAACAGCATCATCTTCCCCGCCCACGAGCAGCACCACAACAACTCGTTCCTCATTGCCGGCCTCATTCAGGGACAGAGCAACATAGCCGCCGGCGGCACCCTCGGCTCCAACCACAACGGACGCACCGCCGACAACGAGCTCGCCGCAGGGCGCGGCTTCTGGCCCGGCCTCTGCGTGAGCGTCAAACACTCCAGCCGCTTCTCCAGCTACTGCCTGCTGAGCAAGGCCGACTACCCACACGAGCTCAACATCACGCTGCCCTTCGCCTTGGTGAACAACAACGTGGCCAAGAACCAGCTGGAGGTGATGCCCGCCTACTGGTGGCTATACAACATGTATGCCCTCAACCGCAACATCAAGAAGTTCGCCAGCCGCGACCGCCGCAAGTACAAGAGGCAGCACGTGGAGTTCGACCCCTTTGCCCCCGACACCGCCGAAGAGCTGCTTGTGGGGCGCGGCCTGCTGAAGATGTGGACGGAGAAAGCCTATGCCGAGAGCAAAGGCTCTGCACACGGCGACCTCGGCGAGGGACTGGCAAAGACCGTGGCCGAGCTGCCCACCCTCGAGGTGCGCGGCTACGGCATGGAGTGCGGCAAACGCAAGACCGTGATACTCAAACCCGGGGCAGGCTACCGCGCATATGAAGAGATGCTTATATACTACGCCATGCGCGTGCTCACCGAGCAGTATGGCGACACCATGCCACCCAAGGAGCTCAACGAGGGCGAAGCCCGCGTGCAGTGGTGGATAAACCTCGGCGGACAGCTCCTGCCCAAGCCCGACGCCATGAAGCTCATAGCCGACATAGAAAGCGGGCTGCTCGACAGCTGGGACGCCATACACCAACGCCTCGACGACCTCTGGCAGCAATACCCCATGCAGAAGGTGCGCCACGCATACCAGGTGCTCTGCGAGCTGAGCCAGCGCAAAGCCCTCGACGAACACCTGTGGGCCAGCTATCAGGTGCGCTTCGCCCAGATCAACCAGTATGTGGAAAACCAGAAGATCATCACACGCAAGAAGGACGACGACAACGAGTTCCGCCACATGACCTACTGGAACAGCGAAGAGATGCAAGCCGTTCTCGGATAGATCTCAATTCTTGCCACTAACCGCATCAACCAGCAAACCCTAAAACCTTCTAACCTTCCAACCCTAAAACCCTCTAACCCTCTAACCCTTAAACCATCTAACCTTCCAAACCATCTAACCTTGGACAGCATTTTAATAAAAGGCGCACGGGTCAACAACCTGAAAAACATCGACGTGGAGATACCGCGCAACAAGCTGGTGGTCATCACCGGCCTTAGCGGTAGCGGCAAGTCGTCGCTGGCTTTCGACACCCTCTATGCCGAAGGGCAGCGCCGCTACGTGGAGAGCCTCAGCTCCTACGCACGCCAGTTCCTCGGGCGCATGCAGAAACCCGACGTGGACTACATACACGGCATCTCGCCAGCCATAGCCATAGAGCAGAAAGTCATCTCCACCACCCCGCGCTCCACCGTGGGCACCAGCAGCGAGATATACGAGTACCTCAAGCTGCTCTACGCACGCATAGGACACACTTTCTCGCCCGTCTCGGGGCGCGAGGTGCGCCGCCACAGCGTGAGCGACGTGGTAGACTTCGTCTACACGCTGCCCGACGACACCGCCACGCTCATCTACGCCCCGCTCGAAGCCACCCAGGAGCGCCCACTCGACAAACAGCTCGCCACTCTGCTGCAAGAGGGCTTCACTCGCGTGTGCATCGACGGCGAGATAATGCTGATAGAGGAATGCTCGCCAACGGCGAAGAAAGCCCCCAAAGAGGTGTTGCTGGTGATTGACCGCATACACGTACACCACGGCGACGACGACCAGCTGGCACGCGTCAGCGAGTCGGTGCAGACCGCTTTCTTCGAGGGGCGCGGCACCTGCGTCATAGCCCACCGCGACACCGACGGCACCGAACAGCGACAACAGTTCAGCAACCGCTTCGAGGCCGACGGCATAACCTTCGAAAAACCCAACCCCAACTTCTTCAGTTTCAACAACCCCTACGGTGCCTGCCCCTCCTGCCAGGGTTACGGCCAGGTGATAGGCATCGACGAGGACATTGTGGTGCCCGACAAGAGCCTGTCGGTCTACGAGGGCGCCGTGACCTGCTGGCGCGGCGAGAAGATGTCGGAGTGGAAGAGTTACCTCATCAAGCAGTCTTCAAAGATGGGCTTCCCCATCCACAAACCCTACTGCGACCTCACCGAGGAGGAGCGCGACCTGCTGTGGCACGGCGACAGCCACTTTGAGGGCATCGACGGCTTCTTCCGCTGGGTGGAGGGCCAGGCCTACAAGATACAATACCGCGTCATGCTGTCACGCTACCGCGGCAAGACCACCTGCCCCGAATGCAGGGGGTCGCGTCTGCGCAAGGATGCCTCCTACGTCAAGGTGGGCGGCAAGAGCATTGTGGAACTCACCTCCATGCCTGTAGACCAGCTGCAGCAGTTCTTCGACACACTGCAGCTCACCGGCTTCGAGCAGCAGGCCAGCCAGCGTCTGCTCAAAGAGCTCAAGAGCCGCATAGGCTACCTCATCGACGTGGGGCTGGGCTACCTCACCCTCGGACGCATGAGCAACACACTGAGCGGCGGCGAGTCGCAGCGCATCAACCTCGCCACCTCGTTGGGCAGCTCGCTGGTAGGCTCCATGTATATCCTCGACGAACCCTCCATAGGGCTGCACCCGCGCGACACCGACCGCCTCATCGGCGTGCTCAAACGGCTCCGCGACCTCGGCAACACTGTGATAGTGGTGGAGCACGACGAAGAGATCATACGCGCCGCAGACTGGGTTATCGACATTGGTCCCGAGGCGGGCCGCCTCGGCGGCGAAGTGGTCTACGCCGGACCCGTGAAACAAGGCAAGATGAAAGCCCCGAAGGGCAAGACTTCATATACCGCCGAGTACCTCGAAGGGCGCCTAAGCATCGACACCCCCGCACACCGCCGCAAATGGCGCGACAGGCTGGAGATAAAAGGAGCCTACAGCAACAACCTCAAGCACCTCGACGTCACTATCCCGCTGGGCGTGCTCACCGTGGTCACCGGCGTGAGCGGCAGCGGCAAGACCTCGCTGGTGAAGCATGTGCTCTACGACACCATCTCCAAGCAGCTCGACGGCGCACCCAACTACTGCGGCCACTGCCGCGAGTTCAAAGGCGACATGAGCCGCATAGGCGGCATAGAGCTTATCGACCAAAACCCCATAGGCAAGTCGACACGCAGCAACCCCGCCACCTACATGAAAGCCTACGACGAGATACGCCAGCTCTACGCCATGCAGCCGCTCGCCAAAAGCCGCGGCTACAAGCCCGGATGGTTCTCTTTCAACGTGGAAGGAGGCCGCTGCGAACGCTGCGAGGGCGATGGCTACGTCACCATAGGCATGCAGTTCATGGCCGACGTCCACCTTGTCTGCGACGACTGCCACGGCACCCGCTTCAAAGACGAGACTCTCGAAGTGCTCTTCCGCGGCAAGAACATCAGCGAAGTGCTCGACATGACCGTCGACCAGGCCGTCGACTTCTTCAGTGCCGCCGCCCCCGACGGCAGCGCCACGCCCAAAGGCATGCTGTCGACCCTTGAGGCCATACAGAGCCGCCTCAAACCACTGCAGGAGGTAGGCCTCGGCTACCTCAAGCTCGGACAAAGCTCCAGCTCGCTCAGCGGCGGCGAGGCTCAGCGCATCAAACTCGCCTCGTTCCTCATCAAAGGTCAGAGTGAGAAACCGCTGCTCTTCATCTTCGACGAGCCCTCCACGGGTCTGCACTTCCACGACATTCAGAAACTGCTCAAATCCTTCAACACCCTCATCGACCGCGGCCACAGCGTGCTCGTCATAGAGCACCACCCCGACATCATAAAATGCGCCGACTGGGTCATCGACCTCGGTCCCGAAGGCGGTGCGGGCGGCGGCACACTCGTCTTTGCCGGCACCCCAGAGGAACTGGTGAAATGCCCAGCATCCCACACCGCCCGATTCCTGCACCTATAGTAACACACAAACAGCCACAACCTGCTATAAAAGCAACGTTTTCGATAAGCCGAGTGCAGAGGGCAAATCACGCAGTGTTTGCGTTATGCCGAGGCGAGAAAACGAGGGTTTCGAAGAAACCAACCCAACAAAATAAAATAAAGAAATGGCCGACAACTACTTGGAAAAACGCTACAACGAATGCTTTGGCGGCAGCCGCACCAAGGTGAAACGCGTAGGACCCACACTCGACGACCTACTGCTGCGCAACCGCAGCCAGCGCGGATACCTCAAGTCGTACGTGGTAAGCCGCGACGAGCTTTTGCGCATCGTTGCCGTCAACACGCGCCTGGCGTCGGGCTGCAACCAGCAGGCGCTACGCTTCCGCCTCGTCACGCGCGACAGCGGCGCCGACCGAGTGCTGCCACTCATCAAGATGGGCGCAGCACTGCCCGAACTGCACCTGCCACTGCCGGGCACCGAGCCGGAGGCTTTCATAGTGGTCTGCTCCACTCAGGCCGAGAGTAAACTCATCGACATCGACCTTGGCATCAGCGCACAGAGCATGCTCCTCAAAGCCGTCGAGATGGGGTTGGGAGGACTTGTCATAGGAGCCTTCGACCACGCCAAGCTCAAAGAAGCCCTGCAGCTGCCGCTCGAACCCCTGCTGGTGATCGCCATAGGCAAAGGAGCCGAGAAGATAGAGCTGGTACCCATCGCCGAGACCGACAGCCACGCCTACTACCGCAACAACGGCACCCACTACGTCCCAAAAGTGAAACTGGAAGACCTTGTAATCCAGTAGCCCACAAAGCCTTAAAACCCTTCAACCCTCAAACCCTTCACCCCCACAATTGCACAGACTCCTTACAGCCATATTGCCACTATTGTTGTGCGCCCTCCTGAGCCAAGCGCAGCAGCTCACCCCGTTCCGTGGCATAGCACCTAACACCTACAACTTCTGGGTCTACACCCCCGAAGGCTACGACACCAACAACACCCCGCTACCCTTGGTAGTCTTTCTGCACGGTGCCAGCCTCAAAGGCAACGACCTCAACCGCGTGCGCCGCTACGGCACCCTTCACGCCCTTGAGATGGGACGCCGCATCGAAGCCGTGGTGGTGGCTCCGCAATGCAACAACGGCTCGTGGAGCCCTGCCCGCATCATGAACACCATCGAGTGGGTGGAGCAGCACTATGCCATCGACACCTGTCGCCGCTATGTGCTGGGCATGAGCCTGGGCGGCTACGGCACCATCGACCTCGCCGCCACCTACCCCCACCGCATAGCCGCCGCCATGGCCATCTGCGGCGGCGGCACGGCACGCGACTTCTGCGGCCTCAACGAACTGCCACTCTGGATACTCCACGGCACCGCCGACCGCGCCGTGCCCATCGCGCAGTCCAAGAAGGTGATGTCTGCCATGGAACAGTGCGGGAGCACCGACCGCCTCATCTTCACTCCACTCGAAGGCTACAATCACACACAACCCGCCAAGATACTCTATATGAGCGAGACCTACGACTGGCTCTTCCAGCACCGCCTCGACGACCCCTACCGCACAGCCAACCGCAGCTACGACATAAGCACAGCCAACATACCCCACGCCTACAACAGCATAGACCGCACCAACGCCAAGAAAGTGCGTGTGGCAAGCCGCCCTGCCGCCACTGCGTCTGGCAGCGTGGCAGAAAGCCGCCAAACAGAGCCCTCAGGCACCGGCACCGCAACGCCACAGTACTACACCGTGAAGAAAGGCGACACCCTGAGCGCCATAGCCAAGCGCCACCACACCACAGTGGCCAAGCTCTGCAGCCTCAACAAAATCAAAGCCACCACCACCCTGCAAATAGGCCGCCGCCTACGTGTGCGGTAGGGGGCAGAGCCGCTGTTACATAATCTTGCGCAGCGGGTTGTCGCGGAAAAACATGGTGTCCACTCCCCTGCCCTCTTCGCCGCGCAGCGCCTTGGCAAACTCGGCGAAGGTGCGGTGTTCCATAGTTATGACGTTATACACGTCGCCCACGTTGTCAATAAAATGGGCGTCGCTGTCGGTAATGAACGAGAAACGTTTGAGGTAGGCAAACTTCTTCAGTATCTCCTCGCGCGTGATGCGGCGGTTGATTTCGAGGGCGTCGGCGCGCAGGTCGGGCGGCACAAAACCCAACTGGCTCATAAGGCTCGTGGTGCCTTTGTTGATATGAGCCGGCACAAAGAGGCCGCCAATGCGGTGCACCTCGTCGTAAAGTCCTTCAATATCGACGTCGAGGGCGTTGAGCAGGTGGTATTCCTCCTCATCGACTATCTCCTCATTCTCGTCAACCACCAGCTGGTAGCCAAAGCGGTCTACGTCGTTGGGTATCTTGGGCAGGTGCGCGTCGAGGAATGCCTGCATGGCATCGAGCTGCTCATCGGTCTCGAAATAGGCGAGGCAATGGGTCTCCTCCATGGAGGTTATCTCCACGCCGCCGAGCACAAACAGTCCCTCGCGTTTGCCCACAGCCTGCGTTACCTTGACCTGGCGCGTGGTGTTGTGGTCGGTGATGGCTATCATGTCGAGCCCCCTCGCCAGTGCCCTGCGCACTATGGCGGTAGGCGACATCTCGAGGTCGCCGCACGGCGAGAGTACCGTATGGATATGCAAGTCGGCCTTGTACTGCTGCATCTTGGCTTGTGAGGCCCGCGGGCGCGGGAGGTCTACTTGTTGAGCAGTGTGTAAATCTTGCCCACCGTCTCGTAAGTCTGCATGGAGGTGCTCAGGAAAGGTATACCCTCCTCGTTGCTTTGTTCGAGGGTGTCATCGGCTGCCATCTGCCCTTTGACCAGTATCACACACGACAACTCTTTGAGCGAAGCTATAGCCATGACATTCTTATGAGTCTGGAGGGTGACCCACACGTTGCCCATCTCGGCGTTGCCCATCACATCGCTCAGCAGGTCGCTGACGTAGCAGCCGTCAATATCGCGGTCCAGACCGGCCTCGCCGGAGAGCACCTTAAGGTTCAATTTATCGACTAATTCTCTTACTTTCATTGTTATTGGTTTTTCATTATAAGGTAATATCGCAATTCTTCTGGATTTCTTTACAATCTCGCGTCGACCATGTCGCGCGGCAGCACCCCTTTGACATCGTATACCACGCCTCCTTCGCGCACAAGGCTACGCACGTCGAGCCCGCCGAACTCGCGGTGCGACACCGCCAGTATCACGCAGTCCCACACCCCTTGGGGCTTCTCGGAGCATATCTCTATGCCGTATTCGTGCTTCACCATCTCCGCGTTTGCCCACGGGTCGTACACTGTTATGTTGTGAGTGTACTCCGCCAGAGTGTGGTAGATATCCACCACCTTGGTGTTGCGTATGTCCGGGCAGTTCTCCTTGAAGGTTATGCCCAGTATCAGTATCTTGGCATCTTTCACCACGACGCCTTTCTTGTTCATGCACTTCACCACCTGCTCAGCGACGTAGGCGCCCATGCCGTCGTTGAGGCGGCGGGCGTCGAACATCACGCGCGGCAGCACGCCGTATACCTGCGCTTTCTGTATCAGGTAGTAGGGGTCTACGCTTATGCAGTGGCCGCCCACCAGTCCGGGGCTGAGCTTAATAAAATTCCACTTGCTGCTGGCCGCCTCTATCACGTCGTGGGTGTCGATACCCATGGCGTTGAATATCTTGGCCAGCTCGTTCATGTAGGCTATATTGATGTCGCGCTGGGTGTTCTCTATTATCTTCGACGCCTCGGCCACGCGCATGCTCGGGGCTTTGTGGGTGCCGTTAACCAACACGCTGTTGTACACGGCGTCGACGAGGTCGGCCACTTCGGGTGTCGAGCCACTCGTAACCTTGCGTATCTTCTCCACGGTGTGCTCCTTGTCGCCCGGGTTGATGCGCTCCGGCGAGTAGCCGGCGTAGAAGTCGGTGTTGAAGCGCAGCCCTGATGTGCGCTCCACCACAGGCAGGCATTCCTCCTCGGTAACTCCCGGATAAACGGTGCTCTCATACACCACTATATCGCCTTTGCCTATCACCTTGCCCACACTCTCGCTGGCGCGTCGCAGCGGCTCGAGGTCGGGGCGGTTGTTGACATCGACAGGCGTGGGCACCGCCACAACATAGAAGTTGCAGTGGCGTATGCGCTCGAGGTCTGTGGTACATTCAAAACCATGTTTTGCGATAGCCTCTTGCAGCAGTGCGTCGTCGACCTCGCGTGTGGTGTCGTGTCCGGACATGAGCCCGTCAACGCGCTGCTGATTCTTGTCGTAGCCTATGGTGGGAAACTTGGTCGAGAAAAGCCTCGCCAAGGGCAAGCCCACATAGCCAAGCCCCACTACGGCTATTCTTATATCTTTTAGCTCACGCATCATTTCGTTATGCAGCAATATATTACGGCAAAGGTTGCCGACAAATTCATTATTCAAAAATACAACTATTTTTCGACATATCCGTCTTTTTTTCTGCTATGTGGCTTTTATTTTGTACTTTTGCATTTTCAAACCGAAGGTCATGAGCACCTGTTGTAATTAAAATATGGACAGCTAATAAATATGAAACGCACTATTGCAGTCACCGGCGGAGCCGGTTTTATAGGAAGCCATGTGGTGCGGCTCCTGGTGAAAAAATACCCCGAATACAACATTGTCAACATCGACAAGCTCACCTACGCCGGCAACCTTGCCAACCTCAAAGACATTGAGCTGTGTCCCAACTACTCTTTTGAGCGTCTCGACATCTGCGATTTCGAGGCCATCCATGCCCTTATGGAGCGCCGGCGTGTCGACGGCATCATCCACCTCGCCGCCGAGAGCCATGTGGACCGCAGCATCAAAGACCCATTCACCTTTGCCATGACCAACGTCATGGGCACCCTCTCGCTGCTGCAAGCCGCCAAGGCCTACTGGAGCTCACAGCCCACCCCCTGGCATATCTCTGCCGACGACGGCACCAGCATTCCCTGCCGTTTCTACCATATCTCCACCGACGAGGTATACGGTGCCCTTGAGCTCACACACCCCGACGGCATTGAGCCGCCATTCTCCACCAAAGCCTCCAGCGGCTGCCACCACCTCGCCTACGGCGACCGTTTCTTCACCGAAGATCTCAAATACCAGCCCCACAGCCCCTACAGCGCCTCCAAGGCCTCCAGCGACCATTTTGTACGCGCCTTCCACGACACCTACCAGATGCCAGTGGTTATCACCAACTGCTCCAACAACTACGGCCCATTCCAGTTCCCCGAAAAACTCATACCTCTCTTTGTCAACAACATACGCCACCGCAAACCACTGCCTGTATACGGCAAGGGCGAGAATGTGCGCGACTGGCTCTATGTTGAGGACCACGCCCGCGCCATCGACCTCATATTCCACAAAGGCACCAACGGCGACACCTACAACATAGGCGGATTCAACGAGTGGAAGAACATCGACATAGTGCGGCTGCTCATACGCACCACAGACCGGTTGCTCGGACGAGCCGATGGCGAGGACGACAACCTCATCACCTACGTTACCGACCGTGCCGGACACGACCTGCGCTACGCTATCGACAGCACCAAGCTGCAGCGCGAGCTGGGCTGGGAGCCCAGCCTTCAGTTCGAGGAGGGCATTGAGAAAACCGTGCGCTGGTATCTTGAGCACCAAGACTGGCTCGACAACGTAACCAGCGGCGACTACCTACGCTACTACGAAGAGATGTACACCAACAGGTAAACCCCTGTATGTCACCGCAAGGCACTGCAACATAGCATAACGACACCATGACAACTGGCACCATGAGATACCCTATCGGTATACAGACATTTGAACGGCTACGACGCGACGGCTACGTCTATGTAGACAAGACCGACCTCGTATGGAAATTGGCAAACACGGGCACCTACGCTTTCCTGAGCCGTCCTCGCCGTTTTGGCAAGTCGCTCCTCACGACCACCCTCAAGTCATATTTCGAGGGCAAGCGAGAGCTCTTCGAAGGCCTCAAAATCATGCAGCTCGAAAACGAGTGGCAGCAGTACCCGGTGCTACACGTAGACCTCAGCACCGCAAAGGGACAGGACGGTCCCGACAGGCTGCGCGACAGGCTCAACAGCATGATGTCCGATATAAGCAAAGACTTTGGAATAGCACTGGATGCCGACAAGTTTACACCAGGTGCCAAGTTCAACAGCATCATCAAGTCTGCCTACGAGCATACCGGCAAACAAGTGGTTGTACTTATCGACGAGTACGACGCACCGCTTCTCGAAGTGCTGCACGAAGATACCAACCTTGGCTCAATGCGCAAAGTGATGCAGGAATTCTTCCAAACCCTCAAGGCTTCCGAAGCCATGATACGCTTCTGCTTCATCACTGGCATCACCAAGTTCTCTCAACTCTCCATCTTCTCCACCCTCAACAACATCACCAACATCTCGATGGATCCACGATATGCCACCATCTGCGGCATAACAGATAAAGAGATGCACAATAACCTCGACGAAGGCGTAGTACTGCTGGCCGACACTTACCGTTGCTCAAAAGAAGAGATGTACGACAAGCTCCGCACCTACTACGACGGCTACCACTTTGCCAAAAACTCCGAAGGGGTGTACAACCCCTTCAGCCTACTCTCCGCAATGATGAAAGAAGAGCTCGACTACTATTGGTTCTCGTCGGGCACACCGCTATTTCTCATAGAGCAGATGAAACGGTTCAAGACCGACATCACCAGTCTGGACAGGATAGAGGCACTCTCAACAGCTTTCGACCAACCCACCGAAAACATGCAGGACGCCCTGCCGCTGCTCTACCAAAGCGGCTACCTCACCATCAAGGACTACGAGTTCGCATCCAACACCTACACCCTCTCCATCCCCAACCAGGAGGTGCGTGTAGGATTTGCCCAAAACCTCATATACGCCTACTCCAACATAAGGGCCAACGACGTGCAGATTGGCTTCGCGCTCAAGTTCTGGCGCGCCCTGCAGGCCAAGGACCTCGACCTCGCAATGAGCGAGCTCAAAGCCTTCCTCGCTGGCATTCCATACGTTGAGGGCTTCAAAGAGAAACTGAAGGACGTGCCAACGCGCGAAGGATTCTATGAATACACACTCTACCTCATATTCAGCATGCTCAACACCTTTGTGCGGACGCAGGTGAAATGCCACGGCGGCGACATCGACATGGTGGTATTCATGCCCGACACCACCTATGTGATAGAGTTCAAGGTAAAAGACACCGCCGAGACCGCGCTGCGGCAGATTGAGGAGAAAGGCTACGCCAAGCCCTACCAGACCGAAGGCCGCGCGGTGGTGAAAGTGGGGGTGAGTTTCGACACCGACTCCTGGACAGTGAAGGAATACTTAATTAGTCGCGCTTGAAAATGTCGCGGGTGTACACCTTACCCTGCACGTCGTCGAGGCTGCTGTCGTAGCGGTTGGCGATGATGGCGTTGCTGCGACGTTTGAACTCGGCGAGGTCGTTGACAACCACGCTGCCGAAGAATGTGCTGCCATCTTCGAGCGTCGGCTCGTAGATTATCACCGTGGCGCCCTTGGCTTTCACGCGCTTCATTACCCCTTGTATGCTGCTCTGGCGGAAGTTGTCGCTACCCATCTTCATAGTGAGGCGGTACACCCCTATGGTCGGGGCCGCCTGCTGCGCCGCGTTGCGCTGCGGGTTGTACTGGTTGTTGGTGGTGTAGTCGTAGTAGCCCGCCATGCGCAGCACCTGGTCGGCTATGAAGTCTTTGCGTGTCTTGTTGCTGTCCACTATGGCGCGCATCAGCTCCTGCGGCACGTTGTCGTAGTTGGCCAGCAGCTGCTTGGTGTCCTTGGGGAGGCAGTAGCCGCCGTAGCCAAACGAGGGGTTGTTGTAGTGGCTGCCAATACGGGGGTCGAGGCAAACACCGTTGATTATCTGGCTTGTAGAGAGTCCTTTGCTCTCGGCAAAGGTGTCAAGCTCGTTGAAATAGCTCACACGCAGGGCGAGGTAGGTGTTGGCAAAAAGCTTCACAGCCTCGGCCTCGGTGCTCCCCATGTAAAGCACTGGTATGCCTTTATTCACTTCGTTCATGACGTTCCCTTGGGTCGGCAAAGCCTGCGAGCAGTCCTTGTCCCCGGCATAGCTTGCGACATTGTCGGGAATGGGCGACTGCGGTGCTATGGCGCCCTGCGCTATCAAGGCGGCGAAGCGGCGGGCGGGCTCGTCGAGCTTGCCGCATCCCTGATCGTAGCCCACTATGATTCGCGAGGGGTAGAGGTTGTCGTAGAGGGCCTTGCTCTCGCGCAGAAACTCGGGGGCAAACATCACCAGTTCGTCGCCCGACCTACGGCGTATAGCGTCGGTGTAGCCCACAGGTATAGTGCTCTTTATCACCATCACGGCGGTGCTGTTGACCTGCCGCACCTTGCCCATGACATCCTCCACTGCACTGGTGTCGAAGAAGTTCTTGACGCTGTCGTAGTTGGTAGGGGCAGCAATAACCACAAAGTCGGCATCGCCGTAGCCCGTGCGCCAGTCGAGGGTGGCGCTGAGCCGCAGGGGCTGTTTGAGAATAAAGCCGTCGTCGTGGCGTCCAGCCTGCAACGCCTTGTCCTCGGCAAAGAATCGCTCTATATACTCGTCCTGTATGGGCGACTGGCGACGGTTGACCATGTCAACGCGCTCCGCCACAATGTCGACGCACACCACCTCGTTATGCTGTGCAAGCAGCGAGGCGATACTCAGGCCTACATAGCCCGTTCCGGCAACTGCTATTTTCATACCTAAAAAAGTGACTGGTGGATTACAACTGCGAATTATACAAGTGCCTTGATAGCCTCCTGAGCAGGCACGTGGTGTATTGTGCCGTCGGTATGGCACACCACTATGTCCTGACCGTGCAGGGCTTTCTCTTCCAGCATGCGCCTCTCGGCAATGCTGAGCCCTTGATGTAGCTTCTCGGCAAATTCCTGTATATCCTTATCCGACATAACTCTTCAGTTTTGAGTACAGCTCCTCGTTCAACACGGTGGTGGGCACCGCCTTGCCGCCGCGCGCTATCTCTATGCGCGGGGTGTCGCTGTTGTCGTAGATAAACCAGCCGTCGACCACAGGAGCGTAAAGTTTAAACAAATTATTGATCCCGGCCACATAGCGCCTGCGCGTTGTGGGCACAGGGATGTCGTGGCCGCCGTTGCTCACGCGCTCCGCCACGCGCTGCAGAGCCAGCTCGGGAGTGCGCAGCCAGAAAAACACTATGGTTGCCACATAGCCCTGCGACTGGGCTTGGTGCACGAGGTTGACATACGACTTGGTGGCGAGTGTCGTCTCGACGGCAAAGGTGACGTCGCGCCCCAGCAGCTCGTTGATGCGCTGTATCATCAGGCGACCGGCTTCGAGGGTCACCGTGCTGGGGTTGAACGGCGACAAACCGTGCGCTATCTCGTCGGCATTGACAAACTCGCGGCAGTCCAGAATGTCGGGCAAAACAGTGTACGAAGCCGTCGTTTTGCCAGCTCCGTTGCATCCTGCTATGATATATAACCTCTTGTCCATTTGAGTTTGCAAAAATACGAAGAAAAATCCAAACGGCAAAAAAAATCAAACAATAATAAAGTAAACCAAGCGTTAAATAAGTGGTTGAGTGCTTCGCAACCTACTCCGGCGCGGCAAAAGCGCCTCTCAGAATTAACAAAAAAAAACTATCACCAAATGCTATACAACATCTTTGCACTGCTCTACTTTGTGGGATGCATCGCCGGGTTGTGGCTTGTCTTTGCCAAAGCCGGCGAGAAAGGCTGGAAGGCCCTGATACCCGTCTACAACATTGTGGTATGGATCCGCGTATGCGGCAAGGATTGGCACTGGTACATCTATTTCCTCGTGCCCGCCATCAACATCTTCACCTTCCTGCTGTTGGTGGTGGAGACCGCCAAGTGCTTCCGCCGCTACAACCTGCTGGAGCAGACCATAGCGGTGATAGTGCCGTGGCTCTACCTGCCGTGGCTCGGCATGAACAAAGAGCTGGCCTACACCCACCCCTCCAAGCTGCCGACCCGCCATATCAGCGAAGCCCGCGACTGGGCCGAGGCGCTTATCTTCGCCCTCGTGGCTGCCGTCATAATACGCGGCAAGGTAATGGAGTTCTACAACATACCGTCGAGCTCCATGGAGAAGTCGCTCCTCACTGGCGACTATCTCATGGTGAGCAAGATAGCCTACGGCCCCCGCGCCACCATGACACCCCTGAGTTTCCCGCTGGTACACAACGTGCTGCCGCTCACCAACGGTCAGGTGGAGTCGTACCTCAAATGGATTAAAATGCCCTACCACCGCTACCCAGGGCTCGGCAAAGTCAAACGCTACGACGCCACAGTGTTCAACTACCCCGACGGCGACACCGTGTGCACCGCCTTCCAGAGCAACTGGAGCTACCACGACCTGGCACGCCGCTTTGGCCGCGAACGCGTGCTCCAAAACAATGTGGTGACGCCGGAAGGCTACCTCGACATGGGCAAAATCCGCGTGCGCCCCGTAGACAAACGCGAGAACTTCATCAAACGCTGCATAGGGCTACCCGGCGAGGACCTTCAAATAATCGACCGCCAAGTCTACATCAACGGCAAACCCATTGAAAACCCCGCCAACTACCAGTTCAAATACCGCCTCTACGACAACGGCAAAGTCAACATCAAGCATAAGCTCTACGAGCTTGGCGTGTCGGAGGAGGACTACACCGCAGCCTCGCAGCAACGCTTCTATACCGGCGCCAACAACTTCGAAATACCGCTCACCAACGCCATGGTGCAGCGCCTGAGCCAAATGCCGGGCATCGACAGCATAGTGCCTGTCATAGCCAAGAGCGGCGACGGCTCGCGCGAGCTCTTCCCCAACGACGAGCAGTACAACTGGAGCGTCGACAACTTCGGCCCCGTACACATCCCCGCACGCGGCGAGACAGTGCAACTCAACAGTGCCACACTGCCCTTCTACCGCCGCATCATAGAAGTCTACGAAGGACACACCCTCAACGTCTCGGGCGACATCATTCTTGTCGACGGCAAGGAGGCCGCCACCTACACCTTCGCCATGGACTACTACTGGATGATGGGCGACAACCGCCACAACAGCGTCGACAGCCGCTACTGGGGCTTCGTGCCCGAGGACCACATCGTCGGCAAAGCCTCTCGTCTGGTGTTCTCCATCAACAAAGAGACCCACAAGGTGCGCTGGAACCGCATCTTCCGCAAAGCCTCTACAATAGAATAGAAAGCCCATGCTCACCGTCTACCGTGCGTCGGCTGGCTCCGGCAAGACCTACACCCTGGTGCGCCACTACCTCGAGATGGCCTTCGACGCCACCGACGAGCGGTCGCTGCGACACCGTTTCGCACATGTGCTCGCCATTACCTTCACCAACAAGGCCGCCGCGGAGATGAAGAGCCGCATCATGCGCGAACTCAACAAGATAATCAACGGCACCTCCGACCACAAAGACTTCGACCCTGCCAAAGCCGCCATAGTAAAGCAGTCCATACTCCACAACTACAGCGACTTCGCTGTCACCACCATCGACAGCTTCATGCAGCGCGTGGTGCGCACCTTCGCCCACGACCTGCAACTGCCGCTCAACTTCGACGTGGCTCTCGACCACGACGAAATAATACAAGCCGGTGTCGACGAACTCCTGGCCCTCATTGGTCGCGACGGCGAAGAGAACATCACACAGATACTCTCTTCCATGGCCTACGACAAGATGGACAACGGCATGAGCTACAACCTCGACAATGACCTCTCCGGACTCGGGAGGACCCTCTTCGACGAGGACAGTGGCGACTACCTCAGCCAAATTGCCAGCTTCAGCGCCGACGACTTCAAGCGCATAAGCCAACAGCTGAAAGAGGATAACAGGCTCTTTGAGAAGCACACCATACAGCTCGCCGCCCAAGCCGTGTCACTCTGCGAACAACGCGGACTTGTAAACGACCATTTTCCAGGGAAGTCGAGAGGCCTGCTCCAGCAAATGCGCGCCGTGGCGGAGGGCGACATCAGCAAGGTTGGCAAGCGCAACAAGGACTGGGACAAAGCAGTGTCCAACGGAAACATAGCCCACAAAGAGCCCCCCGCCAGCGCGGCGGCAGCCATCGAAGCGTTGCAGCCCCAACTCTCGGACATATACGAAAAGCTTATGGAGATGGGCAGTTCCGAGCTTCCAGCCTACAACACACGCAAAATCATCATCAGGAACCTCTACACCATGGCGGCTATGGGCCGACTGCTCGAAACCATGAACCATTACTGCGCCGACAACGACATACTGCATATCTCGGAATTCAACAAGCGCATCAACCAAGAGGTGAGCGGCAGCCCCTCCCCTTTCATCTATGAGAGGCTTGGCAGCCGCTACCAGAACTACCTCATCGACGAGTTCCAGGACACCTCGTGGCTGCAATGGCACAACCTCGCACCGCTGCTCCACGAGAGCTCGTCGCAGCAGGTGCTCGGTCCCTCGGCCTCCAACCTTGAGTCGCTCATCGTGGGCGACGGCAAGCAGTCCATCTACCGCTTCCGGCAAGGCGACGTGAGCCAGTTCATCGACCTGCCCTACCTGCGGCAGGACGGCGGGCTCATTGCCCTCGGCACACAGGAGAGCCTCCACACCCTCTGGACCAACTACCGCAGCAACGAGCAGATAGTGCGCTTCAACAACACCTTCTTCCACTGGGCTCTCCACGGACCTTTGGCCAACAACCAGAAACTCCACGACATATACATAGGCAACGTTTTCGTTCAGCAAGAGCAGTGGAAGCAAGCTTCCACTGCCGCGGCCAGAAAACGACTCATGAAATGGAACGAAGGCAGCAAAGAGCTGCTGCACCAGGACTACATAGACCAAAACCGCGGCGGACTGGTACGCCTTGAGTTCCACAACAGCAAAGCCAACCCCAAGGCACAGGACTCCATGCTCAACCGCATATACGCCATCGTTGAACACCTTGTATGCGAATGCGGCTACCGCCAAGGCGACATACAGATACTCGCCCACCTGAACAAACACCTGTCCGACATTGCCGAGGCCCTGCAAGGACGCACCGTGGGCAGCGACAGCCTCAGGATAGAGTCCGACGAGTCATACAAACTCAAGAGCAGCCTCACGGTACGCATGATTGCCTCCATGCTGCGCTGGGTCGCCGACCCTGGCGACAGAGTGCTTGAGGCACGTTCCCACGAGCTGCTGCGCCAATGCGGCCTGCCGCTGCCCGACCTGACAGACCTCGCCCTCAACGGACAACGGCTTCAGGCAGCTCTGATGGCATTGGGCATCGACATCAATGTGGAAGCCCTCCAGATGCTGTCGCTCTACGACCGCTGCGAAGCCGTCGTCCGCGCCCTCAACGCCGACCTCATGGAGCCACACCAGGTGGCTGCACTGCTCGACGTGGTCCACAACTACACGCTGCGCCACGGCCAGGAGGCCGCAGGCTTCTCCGACTGGCTCGACGCCAAACTGCCATCCCTCTCTTGCCCAGCCAATGGGCAGGGCGACGCCATACGCCTGCTCTCCATCCACAAAGCCAAAGGGCTCGAAGCACCAGTGGTAATACTCTACCTCCCTGCTCGCCAAAACCATAACAAGGACATCTGGGTCAATGTCGACAACTCTAAATTCCACCTGCCCGTCTGCCGCGTCACCTGCAAAAAAGACGACAACACACTGTTTAGCGAGCAGATACAACGCGAGCTCTCCGACATAGAGATGGACGAGACCAACGCCCTCTACGTGGCCCTCACTCGCCCACGCGAACGCCTCTACGTCGTGGCGGAAACCAACGTTAAAAGCGACTTTGCCACGCCACTGCTCTGGCAGTTTGCGCAAAAAGCCAATACCTTTGGCAGCAGCGGCGACAGCGGCATGGAGCTGGCCGACGCTCAACTTGAGGAACTCGACGACAGCACAACCTTCTGCCAGTGGGGCGACGACTCTCAACCGCCACGGGCGCGCACCCAGTCCGACGACACGCAGGGCCACGACACCGCCCTTGTGCCGCGCCTCGCCATGCCCGGCTGGCACGACCGCATACGCATAGCCCTGCAAAACTACCGCCCGGACGACACCCAGGAGTCCACGGCCACACGCCACGGCTTGCAGATGCACGAAGTGCTGTCCAACATACGCACCGACGACGACATCGACGAGGCAGTAGCCGTCTACGCCCGCCGCCACAGCATGCCGCAAAGCGCCCTGACAAGCCTCGCAGCACAACTCCGCGCCATAGTGGCACACCCGGTCTGCGCACCCTACTTCGCCCCCGGACTTGCCGTGCGCAACGAGTGCTCACTGATATACCACGGCAAACTGCGGCGCCCCGACCGCATAGTGGAACGCGACGGCACCACGTGGGTTGTCGACTTCAAGACCGGCCATGCCGGCGAGGAGGCACGCCAACGCCACCGCAGCCAAGTGGCCGAATACTGCGAAGCCTTGCGCTGCATGGGACGTGACACAGTCCTCGGCGTGATACTCTACCTCGGCGACGCCAACACCCAGCCCACCGCAGAGCAAGTGCTGTAAAATACCATCCATTTTTGCATCAGTTTTTATCGTTTTGCAGAGTTACGATAATTTTCTGATATACACAAATTTTATTCATTTTCATTGTGGCAGTTGACAGGTTTTCATCATGGCAGTTGACAGGTCTGGATATAAAAGCAAGCACCTCGGGTAATGAGCCGAGGTGCTTGCTTTTTCGTGTCTGTTGTTTTGGGAATATGAAGTCGCTCCACTGCGTGAAGCGCAATGCGCTAAGATTAATGTTTAGCCCCTGACCAGACGGACGGAGAGGCCGAGGTAGCGGCCGATCGCGCGGTAGGCGAACAGGTAGCCGCTGCCGAAGCTCACGCCGTACGCGCCGCTCTCGTCGTAGTACGTGGCCGACCAGTAGTAGCCGTAGGACCCGACGTAGTTGACCGTCGTGCCGTTGCGGTAGCCTGCGGCCGGCAAGAACATCGCGCCGGCGGGCTGCATCGCGGTTGTCCAGTCGTCTGCGCTGTACACGTTGTCACTCCAGCCTTCCGTGGCTTGGGGTACGAAAGCACCGCTGCCGTTGTTCTTCATCGGGTCGGTGAAACTGTCCGGCAACAGTATAACTCCATTCACACCGGCAACTGTGGCGTTTCCCCATTTGCTGGATGCATTGGCTCGGGTGTTTATCAGATAAGCCCACTCACTCTGCGTCAATGTGCGCCACAGACCGGCGGCGTTGCCGCCGTTAGATATTGCGTTGTACACGCCCCAGTCGGCATTGGCGTAGGCTCCGGTGAGATTGTTGGTGTACGAACCGCCGGGGTAATAGTCACTGTAACTTGTGCTAATTGACCACGGCTGATAACATGTAGCACCGCTGTTCCAACCGCTGGTGCCCCAGCCAAACAGGTCTATCCAACCGCTGTAGGAGCTTGAGATGTTGGAGTTGGCGGAGCCGATACAGTCCCACTGGTTGGTGGCAAAACGCCATGTGCCGGTACTGGCCTGGTACTGCAGGTTGCCCTGCGAGAAATGCACCGTGCGGCCGCTCGCCACGCTGAACTCGCCGGAGAGCGCACCTGCGGGCATTGCGGTGCCGAAGCTCAGACCCGTCAGCGTTATCGTCGTTATCTTGCCGCGCTCCACGGCTATGCTGCTGCTGGCTGTCTTGGTGCAGGTGGTGCTGGTCGACGACGTGATAGTGATGCTGAAGGTGCTGTAGTTGCCTGCGGGCAGGTACATGTAGAAGTCCTTTGCCGACGCTATGCTCTGCGCCGTGCCCAGGCTCAGCGTCGTGGTGGCGCTGCCGGAGCCTATAGCTCCAAGGCTCACCGACGTGCCGCTTCCGCTGATGGCGGCAACACCGTTGATGTTGCGGTTGGCGGTCACGGCTATCGAGCTCACGCTCACAGCCTCTGAGGCCGACAGGCGGAATCGCACCACGCCGCACAGGTTGTAGAAGTGAAGGTTCTCGTCCGTGCCGTAGGCATACATGGGCAGACGA
>JAFTDW010000050.1 GCA_017454015.1 Bacteroidales bacterium
AACAGGAGCAGCACCAGCAACAACAGCAACAACAGCAAAACAAGAAAGACCAGAAAAAGCAAGACGCCGACCGAATGCTGGAAGCCGTGAAAAACAACGAGCGCCAGACCCTCAAAAAGCAGCAAGAGGTACACAACGCCCGCGTCCACAAACTGGAAAAAGACTGGTAGCCCCTCTCCCACCCACCCTAAAACCCTCTAACCTTTCAACCCTTAAACCCTTTCTAACCCCCTTCCCCCTCCCTCCATGTCCCATTCAAGAACAATAGCAACAATCATAACAACCCTGTTCCTCGCCCTTGCAGCCACCGCTGCGGCGCAGAGCAGCAAGATCACCGTGAGGGCTCCCGCCGCCGTGGAGGTAGGCGACCAGTTTCAGGTGACTTTTGAAGTCAACAGCAACAAAGTGCGCGACTTTGGCAGCCCCACCTTCAAAGGCTTCAGCACGCTGGCAGGTCCCAGCACCTACACCAGCACCAACATGAGCTTCGTCAACGGGCAGAGCTCCGTGAGCCACACCACCTCCTACACCTTCGTGCTGCGTGCCGACCAGGAGGGCTCCTTCAACATCGGGCAGGCCTTCTGCACCGTCGACGGGCAGCGCCTCTCCAGCGACCCCTTCCGCATCAAAGTCGAGAATAGCAGCGGCCGCAACCAGCGCCGCCAGCAGCAAGCACGCCAAGACCCCTTTGCCGACCCCTTCTTCGACCCCTTCGGCGGACGCCCCCAGCAGCAGCAACAGCCCGAGCCGGTGAAAATCGACGAGAACAGCCTCTTCGCACGCGCCTCCGTCGACAAGACAGCACCCTTCCGCGGACAGCAGATGATAGTAACCTACAAGATATATACCCAGGTGCCTATCAGCCAGTTCCAGATAGACAAGCTCCCAGGCAACAAAGGCTTCTGGAGCGAAGACCTCAGCGACGGCAAGAGGATAAAACAATACGAGGAGACCGTCAACGGCCGCCGCTACCAAGTTGCCGAGATACGCCGCGGGGCTCTCTTTGCTCAGGACGACGGCACGCTGCGCATTGAGCCGCTCGACCTCGACGTGCTTGCCATGGTGCAGGTGCAACGCCGCCGCACAGGCACCATCTTCGACCTCTTCGACGACAACTTCTTCAACCCCCATCAGGCTGTCGAGAAACACCTGAAGACCAACCCCATAAACATCAAGGTCAAGTCGCTTCCGCCTGCCCCCGACGGCTTTGGCGGGGGCGTGGGCAGCTTTAGCGCCAAGTCGCGCCTCAGCGTCGGCTCCATCAAAGCCAACGATGCCGTGACCTACAGCATCACCATCAGCGGCAGCGGCAACCTCATGCTTATCGACGAGCCCTCGCCAGCCTTCCCCGAGACCTTCGAGGTCTACGACCCCAAGGTGACCGACAACATCAGCCGCACCGACGGCGGCGTCAGCGGCAGCCGCACCTACGAGTGGATACTCATCCCCCGCTCCGAGGGCGACTACACCATAGAGCCTTTCGAGTTCGTCTACTTCGACCCCGCCTCGTCGTCATACAAGACAGCCACCACCGCTGCACACGACCTGCACGTCGACAAAGGCAACGCCAACGCCTCGCTCTCCGGCAGCCAGGGCAAGAGCGACGTGAAGCTCATCAATAGCGACATCAACCACATCCACACCGCCACCAAGCTGCAGCCTCGCAGCAAACTCTCGGGCACCCCGCTCTCCTTCTGGCTGCTCCTCGCCGCCATCCCCGTGGCGGCGGTGATAGTGGTCCTCGCCATGCGCCGCAGCCAGCGCCGCCACCAGGACGTGGTGGGCATGCGCCGCCGCCGCGCCTCGCGCCTCGCTCGCAAACGCCTCCGCAAAGCCGACGCACACCTGCGCCGCAACGAGGCCGAACCGTTCTACACCGAGATCTACCAAGCCGTGTGGGGTGTCCTCTCCGACAAATACAGCATACCGCGCGCCGAACTCAACCGCGAGAGCGTCCAGCAGTGCCTCGCCGACCGCCATGTCGACAGCGCCATAGTCGACGATGTGATGCACACCCTCTCCGAGGTGGACTTCGCACGCTTCGCCCCGGGCGACCAGTCGGCACACATGAAAGACATCTACCAGAAAGCCCTCGCCATGATCTCCAAGATAGAATAGTACTCCCCTCTGTCCCGCCCCGCAACTCACCGTCAAAACCCCTCACCCCGTCAAAAACCTCTCATCCACCCATGCCACACCCCAAAACCCTGCCAATAATCCTCGCCGCTCTCCTGTCGGCAGGCATAGCCCATGCCAACAACAGCTTCAGCGACGGCTGCCGCGCCTACGAGGCGGGGCAGTACGACAGCGCCGCGGCCTGCTTCACGCAGTGCCTCGACGAAGGCGCCGCCTCCGCCGACCTCTACTACAACCTCGGCAACACCTACTACCGGCTTGGCCGCCTGGCTCCCTGCATACTCAACTATGAGCGAGCCCTACTGCTCGACCCGCGCAACAGCGACATCAGGCAGAACCTGCGGCTCGCCAGCTCCAAGACCGCCGACAACATCGAGGCCATGCCCGAGCTGTTCCTCGTGGAGTGGTACTACAGCGTCATGCAGTGGCTCGGAGCCCGCGGCTGGCGCACCCTCGCCCTGCTGCTCTGCCTGGGGCTCGCCGCCGCCGTCTGCGGCTTCTGCCTCGCCGCCACCCCCGAAGGGCGCCGCCGCTGTTTCATAACCGGCGGTATGCTCCTGCTCCTGTTCGGCATAGCGCTGTGGATGGCGCTGGCTTCGTCGCGTGGCGCCGCGGCACGCCACGGCGCCATCATCATGCGCCCCTCCGCCACGGTAAAAAGCTCACCCGACGGCGGCGGCGTCGACCGCTACATACTGCACGAAGGCACCAAAGTCTACATACAAGACCAACTCGGCGATTGGCGCAAGGTGCGACTCCCCGACGGCAACACCGGCTGGATGCAACAACAAGATATTGAGGCAATATGACAGTAAGTCACGATGGCATAGTAAGTGCCGTAAGGCAGGGGTTGGTAACGGTCACCGTCACCGTCAACTCCGCCTGCCACCAGTGCCACGCCCACGGCAGCTGCGGCTTTGCCGAAAGCAAGGACAAGACCCTTGAGATAGCAACCCCCGAATGGGAGCGTTACCACGTGGGCGACGTCGTCGTGGTAACCGTCAACGAGAGCTTGGGGCTTGGCGCCGCCCTCCTCGCCTACCTGCTGCCCGCCGCACTGCTCTTGGCGGTGCTCATGCCTCTCCTGCACCTGATGAGCGAGCCCCTGGCGGTACTGCTCACCCTCGCAGCCCTTGCCCTCTACTACATGGTGCTCTACCTCTGCCGCAACAAGCTGCAGAAGAAATTCACCATAGGCCTCTCCCACCCCTCAGCAGAGTGAACGGCCTATCCAGCCACAAAGCCTCCACCTAACGCGCGTATCACATGTATCCAGTCCAAAATGCACGTTCTTTTTCCGGCAATATATTTTGCCAATCCAAAAAAAGTCGTATCTATGCAGTCGAAAACAGAGATTAAAATGGATACCGTTACTTCCACAACCAGCACAGAGACAATGCGCACATCACACATCCGTCGTGGACGTAAGGCTCCAGCATCTGCACAAAACGCATTCGAGAAAACACCCGAAAGAGAGTTGATGTCGGTGGAGGAGTATTTCGATAAGGTCTGGGAACGCTATCTCGAAAAGTATGAAAACCTACAGAGTTAGGATTTTCCATTGACGACTACACGACAAATTAACGGCAAATACACGTCCGGCCACTTCCAATGCTACGGGCGCAAGTAGGGCTGTCGGTTAATTGTAGGCGTGGATGCCGCCTATAAGCAGGTTGACGCCGAAGTAGGTGATGATTACACTCATGAATGCCACAGCGCAGTAGAGGTGGAAACGGCGAGGGTCGCTGTTGACCTTCAACGACGGATGCAGCGGCAAAGAGTAGACTATGAGGGTGATGAGAGCCCACACCTCTTTGGGATCCCACGTCCAGTAGTTGCCCCACGATATGTTGGCCCACAAGGCTCCTATCACAATGCCCAGCGCCAGCAGAAAGACCGCAGGGTAGAGCAGCAGCAGTCCCAAGGAATGGAGACGAGCCACCACGTCGGGATGCCTGCCGAGAGCAAGTCCGGCAATGCCACTCATCATAAGGAAGAAGAAGAGTGCATAAGCCATCATGACAACAGCCACATGGAGGCACAGCAGCGGCGAGCTGAGCACCGGCATCAGGCTGGTCACTGGCGGGTTGCTGCCGCTCATCATGGCCACCAGCAGGCAGAAACCCATGGTGAGCATAGCCACCGGCAAGGCCGTGGTGTGGCGACGCGACAGGGCGAGGCCGAGCAAGCCTATGGCTATGGCCATGAGGTTCATGCTGTCGAACCCTCCGGCCATAGGCACATGCCCTCCTACCACCCAACGGAGCGCAAAGAGCAGCAGGAGGAAAGCCGTGAGCAAGGCAACCCACAGCACCGACAACCAGCGCAACACGCGTGGTGACTCGATGCCACGCCCCATGCAGTAGATGGCGTAGGCAAAGAAAAGGAGCCCGAGGGTGATGCCGAGCATGGCAAGCCAGCGGCCTGTGGTGAGGGCGTTGTACACGCGCTCCGCCTTGACCCTTGCCGGCGACGGCAACACCTCGGCAGCGACCTTCCATTTCATGAGTCGTTTTCTGGCTGCGGCAGTGTAAGCAAGCTTCCACTGCTCTTGCTGAGCGAAAACGTTCTTTTGGAAGAGACGTGTCTTGGCAAAAACCTCTTCAAGCCCCGCGTAGTCACCGCTCACCACCAGCTGCTGGCAGTAGCCCAGCTGTTTGCGGATAAAGATATACTCATCGTCGCCCACACACAGTGGCAGCGCGTCGTTCTGGGCATACCAGCCCACCGAACCGCTGCTGTCGGCCACGGGGTAGAGCTTCAGGCCGTGACCCGAGACCAGCATCTGCACGAGGTTCTCGCTCTCCGTACGCCTCTTGGGGCTCACCTGCTGCGCAAAATCCTCCCATTCGCTGTAGTAGAAAAGGAAACCGCTGAGGAACTGCTCCGGCGTCAACCCCTCGTAGGTGGCTTTGCCTGTGAGCTTGGTGGTGAAATCCTTGGCAAAAGTCTGCAACGGACATATACGTCCCTTGTAGAGCACATACATCTCGCCCATTGCCGAGGCTGTCTGCCTGGGTAGCGTCTGCGGGGCGGCATGGACGGCCTCGGGGAGCAGCATGGCCAGCAGCAGTGCAGCGACAAGAGGCTTGCGCCCGCCGCGAGCTTCACTCGCGGCACCAGGCACAGACGACCTGTAGTGCTTTATAGTAAGCCACAGCAGCCCCAAAAGCAGCAGCGCGTAGCCGCAGTAGGTGACGGCAATGCCCCAAGGGTCGTGCGACACACTGAGGGTGGAACGCCCCTCTTCGTCGTAGTCTTCCTGGTAGAAACGGTAGCCGTCGCGACGGTATATGTGGTTCATCGAGATGTCGAAAGAGTCGCCGCAGGCGGAGATGTGGCTCACAAAGTCCATAGGCGTATGCGTGCCCGGATAGTTCACCACCTCAAAACTCTCCAGCGTCACAGCAAACGGCAGCGGCAGGGTGTCGGCGGCATCGGTCGCAAAGAGCGACGACGTCTCGCCCTGTGCGAGCGTCATGTGCCCATGCTGGCCCACCCATGTGGTGAGCGCCCCGCCAAGCAGTATGAGCGGCACGGCGACATAGACAAGCAGCTTCTCCGGACGGTTATACAACTTGTCCTTCACTATGGCGACAATGGCAGAGAGGGCCGTCAAAGCCATCAGCACTGCAAACCACCACGAGCCGTAGTAGTGGTCGCCCACCCAACCGGCCCCGCGGTATTTCTCGAAAATGGTGCCCGCGGCCAGCACGCCGACCACAAGCACCATCATGCAAACCTTTACCTTTCTCATGGTTATACCCTATTGGAAACTGTTTAAATTTATAGTAACCTCTAAAATAGCCCTGAAAGGGCATAAATTATCAAGTGATATGCAAATAACAACTTGGGAAATTGAGAGCGCGTCCCTCCGGTGCAATTCTGGCCCAACTTATTTTTCAAACGTCACTAAAGATAATGAACGCGCTCACAAAGAATTAACAGGACTCACCATATCAGATGGCATTGATAAACTTCACCACGGCGTCGCGGTCGGCCTTGCTGAGTTGACGGAACTTCTCCACGCTCCAGCGTGCATCGCTCTGCGCGGCGCCATGCCACATGATAGCCTCTATGACATTGCGGGCGCGGCAGTCGTGCAGCCTGTCGGCATGACCCGAGCAGATAGGAGCCAGTCCGCGCCCCCACAACGGCGTGGTGCGGCACCAGCCGGTGCGTATGTCGTTTTTCATGAAGAGGCGGTGCTGCACCATGTCGGTGTAAGGCCATATCTTCTGGTGGGGGTAGCGGGGCAGACGCGCGTCGCCGTTGGAGAAGAAGCCGTTGGGGTCGGAGAAGTTGTCGCTGCCCGTCACCCAGCTGGGACGATGGCAGGAGGCGCAGCCCGACTCGGTGAAAAGCTTCTTGCCGCGCTGTATGGCGGGGTCGCCAAGGTTGCGTGCCGCAGGCACGGCAAGGCCGCGGTGCCACACCATGAAGTTGACATAGTCCTGGTCGCTCATCTCCACCGGCAGCTCGGTACTGATAAGATAGTTGTAGATATCCTGCTGCACGTCGCCCGTGCGGTTCCACTCGGGGAAGTAGTTGTAGAACTGGGCCTGCACCTCGGGGTCGTTGGACGCCGCGGTGGCGTAGATTGTGGGGTCGAGGCTGAGGTAGTGCTTGCGGCGGTCGCTGCGCGTCACGTTGGTGATGTTCCATATAGCGTTGGCGCCGGCAGCGTCCTGCAGGGGGCCGCGGCTGAGGGCGTAGGTGAAGCGCTTGGGATGTGAGGTGTTGCCGTAGAGCGACGCCCAGTCGCCACCGGCCCAGATGGCGGGGTTGAGGGTGGCGCCCGCCGCCTCCTCGCGCTGGTATTGCGCCTTGAGCGAGTCGTCGGGTATGGCGTCAAGCAAGCCGGTGCCATAGATGCCTATGGTGCTTTCGAGGCGGAACCCCAGCTGAGAGTAGGGAGCCGACAGCGGCGCATAGAAAGCATCTTCGGGGATGGTCACCTCAGGGTAGATAAGGTCGTAGGTCTCGCCGTCGGGGAAGGTGTTGTTCCACTCGTCGGTGTACGGCAGCCACGCTATCTGTATCTTGTCCTCGTCGATAGAGGGCTTGAAAGGTGCCACGGCTTTGGTTTGCGGCATTCCCGCAACGGAGGACTCGTAGGCGTTGGTAGTGGTGTTGTAAACCACCAGCAGATAGCCGTTGCCCCAGTCGTCGGCACGGTAGCGCTCCATGCGGCGACCGTGTCCATAGCCCGGATGGCAGCTCTCGCAGCTGGAACGCACGTAGAGCGGGCCCAACCCGTTGAAGGGGGGATTGTTCTGAGTCACGGTGTGCTCAAAAAACATCTCGCCGTACTTAAAGGCGTTGACCATGCCGGCGTTGACCACCGCCGGTGTGGGGTCCTCGTAGGCCGAGGCGCTTTGGTTGAAGGTGGTGCCGAGCAGGCCTCCGGCGTAGGTCTCTTCGCTGACATCGGTCGGCGTGGGCTGCGGCTTGGGCTCGTCGGGTTCGCAGGCGACAAAGAAGAGCGCCGCCGCTGCGATATAAAAGAATGTCTTGAGCTGTTTCATAGTTGTTTAGTTGTTTTTTCTTATCGTTTCGATAATTTCATCAAGGGTCTCGCTCAACTCGCCGCAGGCCTCCACCGCCTCGCCGTTGGCAGCTTCGCCGTAGTGCAGCGCAAACGGAGCCGGCATGGCGTTGATTTTCGACAGAGCCTTGTCGATGGCCGACAGCACCTTGCCGTCGAGTTCCTCGTCAATGCTTTTCACGTAGGCATGCAGAGACTTGCTCTCGTCGCGCTGCCCTTCGACACCGCCCATGTACACATTCTGTATGCTTATGATATTGTTGCGGAAGTCGGTGATTGACATGTAGCTGTAGGGCGACTCGATGTAGGTGATGTCCTCCCCGTGCCACGCGGCGTAGATCTTGCTGCTGCCCACCTCGTCGGCTATGTCGGTGCAGCCTTGCACTATGGCCATCAAGGCGGCGGCATGCGAGCCGTAGGTGCTGCCAGCCTTGCCGGCGTTCTTCATGTTCTGGCCATAGCTGTAGTCGCCGCCCGCCACGGTGTACTGCATCTCCAGGTCGTTGAGCTTGGCGATATGGCTCGCCGGTGCGGCACTGCCCAGCCAGCCCACCTCGAGCTGGTAGCAGCGGTTGCGCAGGTCGCCGGCAACGGCCACCACATACTTCCACTGGTCGGCGGTGATGGCACTCGCGCTGCGAGGCTGCCCCTCGCGGAACAGTATATACTCTATGCCGTGAAAACCGAGCAGGGCGTTGCCCAGACGCTCGCCTGCCACCACGTCGCCGTCCTCGCCATCGAGGGCCGCCAGCATGGCGGGGCTGTTCATCAGCGTGCTGAAGGCGTCCTCGTCGAGCGGCCAGCTGTCGATGTGCGGGTCGACGCCATAGTCGCCTGCGGCACCGAAGAGGAAGGCCTCGCTCCTCTCCCACTGCTCGCGGGCAGCGAGAAACGTCTGGCAGGCCTGCCGCAACCCCTGGTCTGTGGGACTGGCCTTGAGAGCCACCAGCTGCTCCACCAACTGTTCGGCATTGGAAGCCAAGGCACTGTAGGTGGGTGCCACGGCGTGGTCCACAAACTGCACCGCCACCGCCTGCGCCTTGCTGTCGTCGTCGGTGGTGGGTTTGTTGTCTTTCTCGCACGAGGCGAGGATTAGCGTGGCCGCCACGGCCACGGCAACTGTTCTGAAAAGCTGTTTCATTGATGTACTTGTTTTTATTTATTGAAAAATCCCGCCCATGTTATGCCTACGGCACAATAGGGCTCGTTGTTGTACTGGTTGGCGAGGAGTCGCACGCCGGCCTCGGCCTTGACGGCTATCTCCGGCAACGGGTAGTAGTTAAGGCCAACGCTCACCACCTGCCGCTCCGCCCACTCCACATCGGACCAGCCCTCCGCCGGCACAAAACTGTCGTAATGGTCGTAGCGGCCAAAGAGATAGAGCCGCCGCCCCGAAGCCCGGGGGCTCAGCGTCATGAGGTCGAACCCAACTTCATGGGAGACATCCCAAGCCCACTCGCCCACGGCGGTATGGGGATAGGGGTTGCCCGTCATGGTGGTCTGGTTCTTGTTGCGCGTGCTGATGAGGCTGGCGTCGCCAAGGTGGCCGCAGTCAACATTGCCGCGCACCATGAAACGACGGCTACGGTAGGCAAAGTCGAAGCAGCCTATTGCCAGCGTGCCTTTGGCGTCGCGGTAGCGCGAAGTCGCCGTGTAGACCGCCGTGGTGATGTCGTTGTTGAAGGTGTTGCCCACGTATCCGCTCACGCTCAGCCTGAGCCCTTTGGCGCCAGTCCAGTCCACACGTGCGGCACCTGCCAGGCTGTTGGCAGGGCGGAACTCGTAGGGCGACGCGCTGCCGTTGTGTACCCAACCGGCATCGTTGAAGAGGTTGCTGTTAAGGGCAGGCAACAGCTGCACCTCATAGCGCCATGCGCCCCTCTTGCCCCACAGGCTCACTCCTGTCTCGTGCCACGTACACGGCATTATAGTGTTCTCGCCTTCGGGACGGTAGAGGCCGAAGAACTGCGTGGGCAGGTGGTTGCTGTTGGTCATGCCTACCGGCACCACTATATGTCCGGCACGGATATTGAGGCCTTTGCCGAAGCTCTTCTGCACCCAGAACTGCTCCAGAGCCACCTCGCCGCCACGCTCCACCTCCTGCTCAAACTCGCCGGTCTCTTCGGTCTCCTTCTCCACGGCGGCTTCCACGCCACCGTGCTCAAACTCTATCTCCGTGCCTATGCTCCAGCCGTGGCCGAAGTCGTAGCCCAGCATGATGACGGCATGGGGCAGGTCGAGCCGCGAATAGGCCGGCGCATCGGCGTAACGGGCTGCATGTGAATAACGGAACACATTGTCGGAATAGAAGTGACGGCTGAACACCGCCTCGCCATAGCCACCCACGGTGAGGCGGCTGGGGGCTACAATGGTGTCGCGGGAAGGCAACGGCCGACCCTCCGCGGAAGAATTGTCGTGTGCCGTTTTGTGGGATGCAAAGCCAAACGAGGGCATCCCGACAAGAACTGAAACAACACAAACAACTAATACTTTGTTGATTAGTCTCATCTCACTACTTTTTGATACAAGTGCAAAATTAGTGACTAATCGTCGGGCGTGGCGTCACCACTATTTAGTATTTTCGCCCCGTCCATCACCAAAAATAGCTAATGCGACTCCTACCAATCGCCCTAAAACGAGGTCATGAACTGAGGTCATGTGGCGAGCCTGCGAACTGAGGTCATGAGCACCTATGAAATAAAAACAAGGACAGCGAATAATACCTTGAAATCAAAATAATGAACCAAAGGTCATGAGCACCTATGAAATAAAAACAAGGACAGCGAATAAATGAGCAGCACCCGTAAAAATAAAAACATGACAGCGAATAGCACCTATGGAATAAAAAGAAGCCACCTGCGGAGCAGTTGCTCCGCAGGTGGCGTTATGGAGAGCAAAGTATAAGTTGACTACTGTATGTCGAACTCGTCGTAGGGCTGAGCCAAGAGGCCTATGAACTTGGATGTGTTGTCGAACTCCATACGGGTGTACACCTTTTGGCCGTGGCGTTTCTGGCTTATCACCACGTAGGTTATCGGTTTGGGGCGTTTGCCGTTCTCGTCGCGGAACTTGCTGTCGAACTCATACACCACCATCTTCTCGACCTTGTAGCGTTCGCCTTTGTATTTCTCGTCGAGATACTTGATAATTGCGCTGGTGTAGCGGTCTTTGATAAGGACCTTGCCGGTCTTCTTGAGTTTGTTGCTCTCAGCGTCGTAGACATACTCCATAGACTGTTTCTGGCGGTTGATGATGTAGAACACAAACTCGTCGCTGCCGCGGGCTGCAATGTCGGGACCGCGCAGCACACGCTGCTTGGGGCAGCGTTTCTCGAAGTCGGCCATGATAGCCTCCGAGGGCATGGGTTTCTCCTCTTTAGCCACGTCGGGCACTGCATGGGGGCGTTTGCGGGTGGGCTTGGTGCCGGTGGCACCGCTGACGTCGGTGGCCTCGGGGTTGTTGTGGGTGTAGTAGTCGCGCTTCACGGCGTCGGGGTCGGGGGCGGTGCTTTTCTGGAGCTTGCCGCGGGTGTCGAAAATAAGCTCGCAGTCGCTGGAGCCCACACCTTTCTTGACTATTATCATGCGGTAGTAGTTGTCGCCGCTGCGTTCCTCAACATAGTCGGTGCTCTTGATACGGTACCCGGGATAGTTGTTGACGAAGTAGGTGTTCATCAGCGTGGGGCACTCCTCGAGGGCTATGGGGAAAGCGGAGTACTGCCAGTCGCCGGTGTTGGTGAAATAGCAGCGTCCGGCCTGACCGTCGGTGACGAAGTCGGCTATGTATTGGCCCGGCTGGTGATACCATGTCTTGACCTTGTAGGACTCGTAGGTCTTGGCCAAGGTAGTGAGGACGGCCTGTGGCACCTCGGTCTCTTTTATCTTGGTCTGGGCCGCAAGCATGAGCGGCAACAGAGTCGCAACGAGAAAGAGCAGTTTTTTCATATACAGATAAGTACTAAAAAGACATTTAGTCATTTCGCAACAATAACGCGAATTAAAATATTATATTGTTTACAGGGTTCAAAAAAGTTTAACGGCACATTGTCACCCTCACGATAAGTCCATCCTCTCTGTCGACTCTACCCCACTCTACTTTCCGTTCTTGAATATCACATCCTTGCGGTCGGGGCTTATGGAGACGGCCAGCACGGGCACCTGCACAGCCTGCTCCAAGGCGGCGAGGTAGGTGCGCAGGGCCTCCGGCAGGTTGTCGAAGTCGGCAATACCCTGCAGCGATTGTTTCCAACCCTTGAAAGTGGCGTACTGCGGCTCGATGGGCACCGAGTTGTACTCAAAAGGAATGCGGTCGGTCTCTTTGCCTTCGATAAGGTAGTGGGTACACATCTTCACCTCGTCGAAGTCGTTGAGCACGTCGGGCTTGGTGACGAAGAGGTCGGTGACGCCGTTGAGCATACAGCTGTAGCGCAACGCGGGGAGGTCTATCCAACCGCAGCGGCGCGAGCGGCCCGTGGTGGCGCCATACTCATGCCCTATCTCGCAGAGGCGTGCCCCCGTCTCGTCGAAGAGCTCCGTGGGGAATGGACCGGCACCGACGCGTGTGCAGTAGGCTTTGGTGATACCCATGACACGCCCTATCTTGGAGGGAGCCACACCGAGGCCGGAGCAGACACCGGCGGTGATGGTGCTGCTGCTGGTGACGAAGGGGTACGAGCCAAAGTCTATGTCGAGCATAGAGCCCTGGGCGCCCTCTGCAAGCACCTTGCGCCCCTCGGCGAGGCACTGGTTAATGTAGTACTCGCTGTCGATAAGCTTGAAAGCGCGGAGCGTAGCCATGGAGTCGAGCCATTTCTGCTCATACTCGGCAAGCGTGAGGCCGTCGATACGGAATGAGTCGACGTCGAACTTGAGCGTGAAGGCGGTCTGCAGGTGCTGGTACTTGAGCAGTTCATAACGCTCACGGAAGTCGTCCTGCACTATGTCGCCCACGCGGAGACCTGAACGCGCAATCTTGTCGGTATAGGCAGGGCCTATGCCTTTGAGCGTGGAGCCTATGCGCAGGTTGCCCTTGGCCTGCTCGTTGGCGGCATCGAGCATGCGATGGGTGGGTATGATAAGGTGGGCCTTCTTTGAAATCAACAGGTTGCGCGTGGCGTCGACATCGCGCTCGCGCAGAGCCTCCACCTCTCCACGGAAGATGCAGGGCTCTATAAGCACGCCGTTGCCTATCACGTTGACCTTGTCTTTGTGAAAGATGCCCGAGGGGATGATGTGCAGCACGTGCTTGATGCCGTTGAACTCAAGGGTGTGCCCAGCGTTGGGACCGCCCTGGAAACGGGCTATAACTTCGTATTGCGGGGTAAGGACATCGACTATCTTGCCTTTGCCCTCGTCGCCCCATTGGAGGCCGAGAAGTACATCAACTTTGCTCATTTTGGTGTTGTGTTTTTATTCCTGTTAATCCGGAGACACTTGATGCCAAGGGGGCTCCGGACAATCTGTTTTTCTCTGGTTTATTTTTTCTTTATCCGGTTGTTTAAAGCTTGCAGTGCGTTGTATGCCACGAGACCCGACGCGAGTTCAAGGCTGCGCTCGTCGACAATAAGGTTGGCGCGGTGCAGGTTGGCGTAGGGTGTGCCGGGCTGGTGTATGCCTATGCGGAAATAGCATGCCGGAATCTTCTGCGCGAAGAAAGCAAAGTCTTCGGCGGTCATTCGCATATCGAGCCACTCCACGTTCTGTGCGCCGAGGTAGGCGCAGGCGTTGTCGTGCACCTGCTGTGTGCAGTCGTCGTCGTTGACCACGGGAGGATAGCCCTCGTCGATAAAGAGGTCGCACACAGCCCCCATGGCCTGCGCCGTACCCTCGCTTATCTGGCGTATGCGGCGGTGGCACTCGAGGCGCCACTGCGGGTCGAAGGTTCGGATGATGCCCTCCATGCGCACCTCGTCGGGTATGATGTTGGTGCGGCCGCCCACATCGTTGATCTTGCCTATGGTGAACACCGTGGGCATGAGGGGCGAGGCGTTGCGGCTCACCAGCTGCTGCAATGCCACCACTATGTGCGAAGCCACAAGAACAGGGTCGACACTGAGGTGCGGTGTGGCGCCGTGGCCTCCGCGACCTTTCACGGTCCAGTAGAGCTCGTCGGTCGACGCCATGTAGCGCCCTTTGCGCATACCCACATGGCCGTAGTCCATCTCCGGCAGACAGTGAAAAGAGTATATCTCATTGGGCATAAGGCCAATGAAGAGTCCGTCGTCCATCATCATACGAGCCCCGCCGGGATACATCTCCTCGGAGGGTTCGAAGATAAGCATCACGGTGCCACGCATCTGGTGGCGCATGGCGGTGAGTATCTTGGCGGCGCCGAGGAGCGAGGCGGTGTGCATGTCGTGCCCGCAGGCGTGCATCACGCCGGGGTTCTCGCTGGCGAAGTCGAGGCCCGTGTTCTCGGCAATGGGCAGCGCGTCGTAGTCGGCGCGCAGCGCCACACAGTAGGCGTCGGGCTCTATGTCGCCACGGATTATGGCAGCCACTCCTGTCTTGCCGATACCAGTGCGCGGAGAGAGCCCCATCTCTGTGAGACGCTCGGCAACAAAAGCCATGGTGCCGAACTCCTGCTGGCTGAGCTCCGGGTGGCGGTGCATCCAACGGCGCCACTCCACCACAGTGGCGGCACCGGCCTGCGCAAGACTTTTTATCTGGTCTATCATAGTCGCTTAACTGTTATGCTGCAACCCTTTACCCGCTAACTGCGGCAGACGAGCACTTTGGCGTTCTGGCCGTCGAGGATTTCCACCTCCTGTGCCTCGGGGGCGTCAATGGTGTCGGCAAGGGTGAAGTCGGTGCAGAGTATCTCGGTGCAGATGTAATCCTTGTAGACCTCCACGGCGTGGTTCCACACACCGCCCTGGAGGGTTACCTTGATGCGGTCGGTCACGTCGAACGACTCTTTGCGAATGTTCTGTATACGGTTGACTATCTCGCGTGCCATGCCCTCGTCGCGCAGCTCGGGGGTGATGTTGATGTCGAGCGCCACGGTGACGGTGCCCTCGTTGGCAACCACCCACCCGGCAATATCCTGCGTGGCAATGGTCACGTCGTCGGGCGTGAGGGTGACGCTCTGCCCCTCCACGGTGAGCTGGCAGTCGTTGCCGGCTTCGAGGCTGCTTATCTGCTCTTGCGTGAGGGCAGCCACCGACACGGCTATGGCTTTCATTATCTTGCCGTAGCGCGGACCGAGGGTCTTGAAGTTGGGCTTGATATTCTTGACCAGCAAGTTGTTGTCGCTGCCTATAAGCTCCACCTCCTTGACATTGAGCTCGGAGCATATAAGGTGCTGCACCTTCTGGATTTGCTGGCGCATCTCGTCGCCTGTGACAGGCAGCATGATTTTGGCCAACGGCTGACGCACGCGTATGTTGCTGCGCTTGCGCAGCGACAATCCCATGGAGCATATCTGCTGGGCCAGCTGCATGCGCTGCTCCAGAGCCTTGTCGACAAGCTGCGGATTGACCACCGGGAACGAGAGATGGTGTACCGACTGCACATTGTGGCGGTGGGTAGCCTCGTTGAGGTCGAGGAAGAGACGCTCGCTGAAGAACGGCGCTATGGGGGCCATGAGGCGGCTGAGGGTCTCCAGGCAGGTGTAGAGGGTCTGGTAGGCCGAGAGTTTGTCGTCCGACATGTCGCCTTTCCAGAAGCGGCGGCGGCAGAGACGCACGTACCAGTTGCTGAGGTAGGCGTCGACAAACTCCTGCACGGCGCGTCCCGCGCGGGTGGGCTCGTAGTCGGAGAGTGCCGCGTCGACGGTGGCTGTGAGGGTGTTGAGCTCGGAGAGTATCCAGCGGTCTATCTCGGGGCGCTGGGCATGCGGCACGTCGGGAGCCGAGTAGTCGAACCCGTCGATATTGGCGTAGAGGGCAAAGAAGCTGTAGGTGTTGTAGAGGGTGCCGAAAAGCTTGCGGCGCACCTCGTCGACGCCGTCGAGGTCGAACTTGAGGTTGTCCCAGGGCTGGCTGTTGGTTATCATGTACCAGCGTGTGGCGTCGGGGCCGTACTTGGCTATGGTCTCGAAGGGATCCACGGCGTTGCCGAGGCGCTTGGACATCTTGTTGCCGTTCTTGTCGAGCACCAGGCCGTTGCTCACCACGTTCTTAAAGGCCACGCTGTCGAAGCACATGGTGGCAATGGCGTGGAGGGTGTAGAACCAGCCACGCGTCTGGTCGACGCCTTCGGCGATGAAGTCGGCGGGGAACTGGCTCTCCTTGAGGTCGCCGCCCATGTAGTGTATCTGTGCGTATGGCATGGCGCCGCTGTCGAACCACACATCGATAAGGTCGGGTTCGCGGCGCATGGGCTTGCCCGAGGGGGAGCAAAGCACCACATCGTCGATATAGGGGCGATGGAGGTCGAAAGTGTCGGCGGCGTAGGGGTTGGAGGACATGAAGCCGGCCTTCACGGACTTCTCTATCTCGCCGCGCAGCTCGGCCACAGAGCCAATGCATAGCTCCTCTTTGCCGTCCTCGGTGCGCCAGATAGGCAGCGGGGTGCCCCAGTAGCGGCTGCGGCTGAGGTTCCAGTCCACAATGTTCTCAAGCCAGTTGCCGAAGCGGCCCGAGCCTGTGGCCTCGGGTTTCCAGTTGATGGTGCGGTTGAGCTCCGCCATACGCTCCTTGTAGGCCGTGGTGCGGATGAACCAGCTGTCGAGGGGATAGTAAAGCACGGGCTTGTCGGTGCGCCAGCAATGGGGGTAGCTGTGGGTGTGCTTCTCGCTGCGCAGCAACTTGCCCTGCTCCTTGAGCATCACCACAAGCTCCACGTCGAGCGATATGTCTTTGTCGCTCTTTGCGGGGTCGTAGGCGTTCTTGACGAATTTGCCTGCATACTGGGAATAGAGCTGCACGTCGACATTCTCCTTGACCCAGGCGGCGTCGAGGTCGGCGATGTTCCAGAACTTGCCGGTGCGGTCGACCATGGGGGCTTGCTTGCCGCTCTGGTCGTAGAGCAGCAGGTCGGCGATGCCGGCCTTCTTGGCCACACGGGCGTCGTCGGCGCCGAAGGTGGGGGCTATATGCACTATGCCGGTACCGTCGTCGGTGGTGACATAGTCGCCGGTGATGACGCGGAATGCCTCGTCGGCGTGCGCCGTGCGGTGCGTGCCTTCGGCACTGTTCACCACGGTGGGTTTCACCCACGGTATAAGCTGATCATAGTAGAGGCCTTCGAGACCGGCCCCCTTGCAGCGTCCCACTATGGTGCAGTGCTGCAGACGGCTCTTCTCGGGGGGCTCGCCTTCGGTGTAGAAGTCGCCCACACGAGCCTCGGCCATCACCACGTAGCACTCGTCGCCAGTCTGCGGATGGGTGGTTTGCAGCAACACGTAGTCGATGTTGGGGCCCACGCAGAGGGCTGTGTTCGAGGGCAGTGTCCACGGTGTGGTGGTCCATGCCACGGCATAGACCATTTCACTGCGTGAGTCGTTTTCTGGCTGCGGCAGTGTAAGCAAGCTTCCACTGCTCTTGCTGAACGAAAACGTTGGCGAAGCACCTGCCTGCAGTCCGAAGCGTCCAAACACATCGGCGGGGGCGCAGAGCTTGAACATGGCCACGCAGGTGGTGTCCTTCACGTCGCGGTAGCATCCCGGCAGGTTGAGCTCATGGCTCGAAAGGCCGGTGCCAGCGGCAGGGCTGAAAGGCTGTATGGTGTAGCCCTTGTAGAGCAGACCCTTGTCGTAGAGCTTCTTGAGCAGGTGCCAAAGGGTCTCTATATAATTGTTGTCGAAAGTTATGTAGGGGTGCTCGAGGTCTATCCAGTAACCCATCTGGCGAGTGAGCTCGTCCCAGAGGTCTTTGTATTTGAGCACCTCGGTGCGGCAGGCGCGGTTGTAGTCGTCCACGCTAATCTTCTTGCCAATATCCTCCTTGGTGATGCCGAGGGCTTTCTCCACGCCGAGCTCCACGGGCAGTCCGTGGGTGTCCCAGCCAGCCTTGCGCTCCACCTGGTAGCCCTTACTGGCTTTGTAGCGACAAAAGAGGTCTTTTATGGTGCGTGCCATCACATGATGGATGCCGGGCTTGCCGTTGGCCGACGGGGGGCCGTCGTAGAAGACATAGCTCGGACGCCCTTCGGCAAGTTTCTGTCCTTTGCCAAATGCATCGGTATCCTCCCAGTACTTACGGATTTCGGTACCGATGGCAGTAAGATCAAGTTGCTTATATTCTTTGTATTTCATCATTTTGAATTGAACATTATCTTCTCGCTGTTAAACATGCGTGTGAGGAGCCACACGCCTATAAAGGCATAGGCCACGTTGGCGGCCACCGTCACGAGCACAAACAACCAGCTGAGCTCGTGGGAGAATATCGCCGTCATGCACTCTATGGCGTTGTAGAACGGTATGAGGTACACCGCAGGGTTGGTGGCTGTAGCGTTTTGGAACATGGGCAGGAGACCCGCCAGCATGATTACAAGCATGAAAGGAACCACCATGGTGCCCGCGTTCTTCATGTCCTTGGCCAGACCCGAGAGGAGGCTCAGCATCGTGGCCATGAGCAGGGCACTGGCAAGGATGACAAAGAGCAGGGCTACATAATCGGATGTCACATAGTTGAAATTCAGTATGTCGCCGGCATCGCCCGCCGGTATCATCTTGGGCAGCGAGAGGGCTATACCTATGAAACTCGATATGCCGCTAAGCAGCGAGAGCACGCTGAGACTCACTATCTTGCCCAATGCCAGTTCGCTGCGGCGCATAGGTGTCACCAGCAGGGTGGCTATGGTGCCGCGCTCCTTCTCGCCAGCTATGGCGCTCGGAGCTATGGCCATGGTGCCGCTGAAGAGCATCATCATGATGAGCATGGGCAGTATCTTGCTCCACACCATCGACGCTATGGCGTCGGGCGTCGCCATGTCGTACTGCGCCACCTCGTCGGTGGGGCGGTTCACGTCGAAGCGGTTGGCAAAACTCTCCTCGTAGGCGGTGAGGGCTGCCGTGAGGATGGTGTATACGCGGCTCGACGAGTTGTTGGCGCTGTTGTAGTAAACCTGCACATTGGGGGCCGGCGTCATGCTCTGGGGGGTGTAGCAGGCCACAAGGCTGTCGAAAGCCTCCGGGAAGCGGAGCAGCACCATATTGGTGTCCTTGTCGGACAGCAGCGCCACGTCGGCGCTTATCTCGTCACCCGCGGGAGTGACGACGACATTGTCCGTCATGGCTTCGTCGATAACGGGGCCAAGCGACTCCGGCATATTCTGCACCTTGAGCACCACGGTGTCGTTCTCGCCATCGTTAACCATGCGCTCAATGCCACTGCCCATCATACTGTAGATGATGTATATCAGCAAGCCGGGCATTATGACCGCCGAGAATATCAGCTGTTTGTCGCCGAAGAAGCGGGCAAACTCTTTCTTGATAATCGTCAAAGCATTACCTCTTGTTGTCATTCCTCACCTCCTTTGCACTCTTTGTACAGGTTGAAAAAGCGGTCTTCGATAGTGTCGCCGCCGCACACCTCGGCCAATGTGCCGCAGAGTTTCATCTGCCCGTCGATGATGATGCCCACGCGGTCGCACAGGCGCTCGACGAGCGAGAAGATATGGGTGGAGAGTATAATGGTCTTGCCCATGGAGCGCAGCTCCTGCAGGTAGTCGGTAACCACGCGGGCGGTGAGCACGTCGAGGCCGTTGGTGGGCTCGTCGAAGATTATTATGTCGGGGTCGTGCACCAGGGGAATCACTATACTGAGTTTCTGCTTCATGCCGGTGCTGAGGTTGGCCACCTTGGTCTCGGCGTAGCGGTCTATGCCGAAACGCTCAAACATCTGGGCCTTGCGCTGGCGCGACACCTGTTCGTCCACACCATGGAGCCGGCTGAAAAAGTCGTAGAGGTAGCTGGGGGTGAAGAAATCCTCCAGCTTGAGCTCCGAGGTGAGAAAGCCTATCTTGGCACGCACGCCTGCGGGGTCGGATATGACACTGCAGCCGCCCAGCACGGCATCGCCCTCATCGGGATGTATGAGGGTCGAGAGCATGCGCAGCGTGGTGGTCTTGCCAGCCCCGTTGGGGCCCAGCAACCCGAAAATCTCACCGGCGTAGGCGGAGAACGTGAGACCGTCCACGGCCACCCGTTTCTTGAGAGTGGTATGCTCTATCTTCTGTTGTTTGCGCGAGAGCTGGAACGTTTTGCGCAGACCTTCGGCGCGTACTATCTCTTCCATTTATTGCACTAATGATTAGACTATTATAGGCATCAAAATCTTTGCGATGCGGCAAATAGTCTTCGTTGTTTTCGGTTGCAAAGATACGATTTTTTCTCCACTTATTTATAAAAAAATAAACATGGTTTCATATGTATAATAAAAAAACTGTTCCGCCGTTTTCGGTAGGCAAGGGCATAATAGCGATACAATGACGGAAGCCTCTTCTTATCGTCCACGCAACCCAGGTCACGACTACTACGGCAGGGGCGTCTATCTTGTCACCTTAGTGGTGAGCGGACGCCGTCCGCTGTTGTCGCAACTGGTTTCACCACCACTCGCCACAAAACCGCTCCAAAGCGGCCCTCTCGTCCTCACCCCTCTTGGCGAAGCCGTGCACCAAGCTTGGCTTCAGACTCCGGCACTTCAGGCCAAACACGGCAACCACGTGGCCGTACACGCCTGCATCTGTATGCCCGACCACTTCCACGGTGTCATTGAGGTGAAGGAGCCCATGTCATGGAGCCTCGGCACCATAATACAGTCCTTCAAGTCTGCCTGTACCAGCCGCTTGCACGAGTTGCAAGGCCTGCCCAATGCCAGCTATCGACCATTAATGGTCGATTGCCAAAACCCCAACACCCCATCGTGGCTCCGCGAGAAAGCCGCCCACCACCACACCGAAGGCTCCCTGTTGAGCGTGCTTTCCAAGAAGCAGCGGCAGGAATACTACGCCATGGCGGGGCAACAGAAAAGCCCGCTCTTTGATGACAACTACGACGACACCGTATGCCTCGACGAGCGACACCGCGAAGCAATGATAGCCTATGTCCACGACAACCCTCGCCGAGCCCTGCTGCGACGGATGCTGCCCGATGTGATGCGACGCAGCCTCCACGTGACCATTGGCAACCGCAGCTATGGCACCTTTGGAAACCTCTTCCTGCTCCGATGGGCCAACAAGGTGCAGGTGCAGTGCCACCGGCGCCATCCTGCCACAGGAGAGCCCTACGAAAGCACCGCCGAATACACCCACCAACACACCCATTGGCTGGCTGCCATCCTTGGCGGGCAAACGGTGATAGTAACCCCGGGCATCTCACGCGGCGAGCAGATGATAAAGAACGAATGCATTGAGAATGGGTACCCGCTCATCCACCTGCAGAAAGAGCCCATAGGTCCCTATTGGAAACCTGAGCTCCGACGCTTCGAGGCCTGTGCCAACGGCAGCCTCCTCATCCTCGCCCCGTGGAACCTCGACGAGATGGGCAACGTGGCCGGAGTCCCTTCCGACAGCGACTACAGCCGATTCCACAATCTCAACACCCTCGCCACCGAGATATGCACCTTCTCCGGCGAAGCGAAAATAATAAAACAATAAGGGGAACCTTCAGGTTTATAGAGCCCAACAACAAAAAAGACACACCATTTCGATGTGTCTTTTTTAGGTAGCGGGGGCAGGACTCGAACCTGCGACCTCCGGGTTATGAGCCCGACGAGCTACCACTGCTCTACCCCGCACTCTCGGATTTCACTAACGATTATACGCATATCGCCCTTGAAATCGTTTGCAAAGATACGATTTTTTTCCCACACCACCAAACAAAAAATATCAACAGACTATATCTTACTGGTTGTCACTACCATAGCAACCACCTTTCTCGTAGAAATGCATCTCGGTGAGATACTTGTATACTGGCGGAGTGACCAAATATTGCACCGACTTGCCCTCGGATATCATGTTTCGTATATAACTTGATGATATATCGATAATTGGGACATCAATCATCTCGACATTGGGGTGCTGAAGCCATTCTCCTCCGTCGTGACCTTGACGTGGATAGACATAAATCTTGTGGTTGTCGACAATATATTGGTAGTTGCGCCAGCGGTCGAAGGTTGTGAGGTTGTCGGAGCCCATGATGAGGCAGAACTCACGGTCGGGATACTTCTCATGGAGTGTGGCGAGGGTTAGACAGGTGTAGCTCGGCACCGGCAGGTGCAGCTCAACATCGCAGGCACGCAACTTGTAGTTGTCGTCGACAGCCTCCCTCAGCATTGCCATACGGTGATAGTCGGCAAGCAGCGTCCCCCGCTGTTTCAGTGGATTGTGGGGCGACACAACAAGCCACACCTCCTCCATATCGGTGAGTTGAAGCATGGTATTGGCAATTATCAGATGCCCTACGTGCACTGGATTGAACGAGCCGAAGAATAGCCCTACCTTCTTCATGATTCTCTAAAACAGAGAGGGAATGAATAACGATGACAGGAAAATCCTAATAGTATTTGTAGCGGCTGATGATGCCTATATGGCGCAGACGGCTGCCTTTGAAGGTGTATATCTGCCCCACTTCACCGGCACCGCTGATGACTTTGAGCACGTTGATGTCGCTGGTGTACGACTTGGGGAACTTGTTGAATATCACACCAAACACCTCCTGTTTGTTCATACCCACATGGACACCGTTTTCCAATACTATCTCAGCATCGGTTATTTTGCCGCCAAGCATCTCCACTTTCCCCGTGGCTATGGCGCGGTAGACGTCGAGGTAGCTGCCGTCGAGACGTTTCAGGGTGTTGACACTCACCGACATGGAATCGTAGAACGGCTTGTAGCCCGACTCACGGTACCATTGCAGCTGGGTCTGTGTGATGTACTGCTCCACATTCTCGTGCTTGCCGATGGGATAAATCACCTGGTCGGCAAGCGAGAAAACTATCATGGTATCGGCAATGACCTTGATATCCTTAACCATATACTCTGGACGAGCATAGGTCATCATACGCATAGCCTTGGCACGCGAACTCACCTGCTGGGCACCGGCCACATAAAGGCTGCAGAGCAGTATGGCAAAAAAAGCAAGTCTCTTCATAGGTAGCTATAGTATCAAAACAATTTTGACATTGTATATAACGCCTGTTTGCGAAAAATATTATTGCGACACGGAAAAATTATTTTTCCACCACGGCGTTATTTTTTCATGGAGACACTATCCATACCATTCTCGCCGATACTGTCAACACAAGAAACCCCTGCCTCCCGATGAGCGCCAAACCGCCGACGACCATACCCACGCTATACTCCATTTTCCACCAGATGGAGCAGTGCTGCGATGCCGAGGTGGAACGGTTGCTGCCGCTCGCGAGCCCCGAGCGGCGCGAGAAGGCTCTGGCCTACCGTCACCTGCAAGGGCGCTACGCCTGCCTGAAAAGTTACGCCATGCTCTGCGACCTGCTGCGCGAAGCCGGAGCCATCGCCCCCGACGAGAAGCCGCTGTTCGGCTACGGCCCGCACGAGAAGCCTTTCCTCCGAGAGCTGCCCGGGGTGGAGTTCAGCATAAGCCACTGCGCCGCAGCCATAGCGGTGGCTGTAAGCAGCCAGCCGGTGGGCATCGACGTGGAACGCTTCCGCACCCCGTCGCCGTCGCTGCTAAGATACACCATGAACGAACAGGAACAAAGGCAGATAAAGACCGCAGCCGACTTCACAGAACTATGGACCAAGAAAGAGGCTTTGGCAAAACTCACAGGGCTGGGGCTCACCTCCGACCTCCGCGACATGCTGACGCACAAAAGCCCCGACATAATCCTAACCAGCGCCCTGTTTCCCGAAAAAGATTTTGCCGTCACCATAGCCCACACCGCCCCCTTACAACGATACAAAGCGTAGACTCCATACACAATAAGGCTTGCCGTTGAGCGTTATACTGAAAAAACAAAACCATTATGAATATGAAAAACAAACAGAGAAATTCGACATTGCTGACTGCCCTGTTGGCTTTCATGCTCCCCGTGGCAATGCTTTGCGCACAGGGCTATGACGAGGCCCCCACAAAGACCGAGTCGCCTTACTTTGTGGTTATCAGCGACCACGGCGAGACCGACGCGCTGCCTCTTAAGAGCACCACCGTCGACGCCACCGTGGTGGGCTCCATTGCCGACGTCACTGTACGCCAGACCTATGTCAACAGCGGCAAGCACCCCCTCGAAGCCATCTATACCTTCCCCCTGTCGACACGCGCCGCTGTCTACGCCATGCAGATGACCATTGGCACGCGCACCATCACCGCCAAGATAGAGGAGAAGAAGAAAGCGCGCGAGGACTATGAGAAAGCCAAGGAAGAGGGCAAACGCGCCTCGCTGCTCGAGCAGAGCCGCCCCAACGTGTTCACCATGAACGTGAGCAACATCATGGTGGGCGACACCATAGAGGTGCTGCTGCGCTACACCGAGCTGCTGGTGCCCGAGAAAGGTGTCTACTCCTTTGTCTACCCCACCGTGGTGGGACCGCGCTACACCGGCAAGAACAGTGCCAAAGACGGCGAGAGTTTTGCCGCCGCACCCTACACCCACGCCGGCGTGCCGCCTACCTTCACTTTTGGCTACAACCTCTCGATACGCGCCGGCCTTCCGGTGCAGGAGGTTGGCAGCACCTCGCATAAAGTGAAGGTTGACATGGTGGACCTGCGCCACGCCGAGGTAACCCTCGACAGCAGCGAGCGGCTCGGCTCCAACCGCGACATCATTGTCAACTACTCGCTGCGCGGCAACGCCATAGAGAGCGGCGCCATGCTCTACGAGGGTGCCGACGAGAACTTCTTCCTCATGATGGTGCAGCCGCCCAAACGCGTCAACAAAGCCGACATACCGCCACGCGAGTACATCTTCATCGTCGACGTGTCGGGCTCCATGTGGGGCTTCCCTATGGAGATCACCAAGAAGCTGATGCGCAACCTCATAGTGAACCTCGAACCGACAGACCGCTTCAATGTGGTGCTCTTCTCCAGCAACCTCAAGGTGTTCAGTCCCTCATCGGTGGAAGCCACACCCTCCAACGTGGAGCGAGCCCAGAAGTTCATAGAGGGCGGCAACAACTGGAGCGGCACCGAGGTGCTCGACGCTTTGCGCAAAGCCTACGCGCTGCCGTTGCCCGACCAAGACATGGCTCGCACCTTTGTGATAGCCACCGACGGCTACGTCACCGTGGAGCGCGAGTGCTTCGAGATGATACGCAAGAACTGCGGCAACACCAACTTCTTTGCCTTCGGCATAGGCAGCTCGGTCAACCGCTACCTCATCGAGGGCATGGCCTTTGCCGGTGGCGGCGAGCCGTTCATTGTCACCAAGGAGTCGGAGGCCTCTGTCATGGCCGACCGTTTCCGCCAGTACATAAGCACTCCGGTGCTCACTCGCATCAAGTTCTCCACACAGGGTTTCAACGCCTACGACGTGGAGCCGAAGGTCTCGCCCGACATGATGGCGGAGCGCCCGATACTTATCTTCGGCAAATACAAAGGCAAAGCCTCCGGCAAGCTCACCGTGAGCGGCAAGGTGGGGCGCAAGCCGTGGAGCACCACGGTGGACCTCGCCAAACTCACCCCCGACACCGCCAACAGCGCACTGCGCTACCTCTGGGCCCGCGAGCGCATCAAATACCTCGACTACCTGTCCAACCCCGAATCCAACTGGCGTAGGGATGAACAGCCTACCGACAGCATAAGCAAAGAAATTCTCGGCCTCGGTCTTAAATACAACCTCATGACCAACTACACCTCGTTTGTAGCCATCGACGAAGTGGTGGTCAACAAAGACGGCAAGCTGGAGCGCGTGCAGCAGCCGCAGCCCATGCCCGAAGGGGTGAGCGACTTTGCCATAGGCCACGCCCGTGGCGAGAGCGGCATGGTGAAGATGAGCAGAAACGTGATGAAGACAAACAGAACCAACGGCATACACAACAACAACGTTGTCACGCTCGACGCGGTGGCCGAAGAAGAGATAACCGACAACCCGTCTGGAGACGAAGTGTTTGTGGTGGTCGAGACCATGCCGGAGTTTCCTGGCGGCATGGACTCCCTCATGGCGTTCCTGCACGAGAACATAGTATACCCGCAGGAGGCCCGCGTAAAGAAAATCTCGGGCAAGGTGTTTGTGTCGTTCACCGTGGAGAAGGACGGCTCTTTGAGCGACATAAAGATCCTGCGCGACCTCGGATACGGATGCGGCAATGAGGTGTTGCGCGTGCTGCGCCTCATGCCTCGCTGGAAACCCGGAATGCAACAGGGCAAGCCCGTCCGCTGCCAGTTCACCCTGCCTGTGATGTTCAAACTCGATGACAGCGAAGGGGTGAAATAATATCGATAGCGGATAACAGCGCATGGCGACACCCCATTCACCTGCACTCCAAAAAGCCCTGCACATAGCGCTGCTGAGCCTGTTGCTGTTGGGGTGCGGCGGCAAAGGCTCGCAACAGCAAGCCGACACGGCAATGGTCGAAGAGCCTGTGCCGACCGACACCGTGCAACGTTGCTCCATCACCTTCATCATGGGCGAGGACCGTTCCGCGGCCAACCCCTACTACAGCCTTGCCGGCTTCTACTACCGCCTGTCGGCAAAAGACCGCACCGACCGCGTGGTCGACAACCTCGCTTCTCTCAGCGAGGTGATAAAGTACCTCAACGCCAACCCCGCACCCGACAGCTGCCCCTACGGCGTTGTCAACCTCGTGTGCCACGGCAACGGCTTTGTCGACCTCGAACCCACGGTGACACGCAACGGCAAGCGCATTTCGGTGGCATCGCTGCAGGAGGCCATGAAACGTCACCGCCTGCCAATGCCCGACTCCGCCGTGGTCGATTCCCTCACCATCATACACCTCCACGGATGCGGCATAGGCAACAACAGGCCGCTGCTTAAGGCTATGCGGCAGGCTTTCGGCGACCGCCCGCGGGTGGTGGCTTCAAAACTCTTTGAATGCTACATTCACGGCTCCGCCAACCACAACCCGCAGAACATCATACACTACTACGCCTACGCGTGGTATGCGTTCCAAAACCCCGACTCCACACCCTCCACGGCGCAACTGGCAAAGCAGTTCAAGAAACGCTATCCCCACGAGCATGTCGACTGGCAGTCGGCACTGAGCCGAAGCACCCCCTCGTCGCTCAACGAGCCTTACCATTTCAGCTATATCGTCCCCTGCCGCTACGAAGAGATCTACGGCACGCCACAGGAACTGCCACCCCTCAACAGCCGCAAACAACGGCTACAATGGGAGGCCGACAACGCCGACTTCCAACAGCTCCTTGCCTCCACGGGTATCGAAAGGCAATATTACAGGGTACGCTTCTACCGCCAGACCTATGCGTCGGGCGACAGCCTGCTGTGGGGTATCAAGGTCAAGGCCCACGCCGGTGTGGTCTGCGTGCTGAAGCCACTCGTGACCACCGACAGCACCACCAACGCTCCCCTACCCTTACACCCGCCGCTGGGAGACACGGCGGTCTTCTCTGTCGCGGACAAGGCGGACTGAGAAACCGCAGTAACGCTCGCTCCAGTTGTCCAGCGAAACCATCGGGCCGCAGAAAGAGACGCTGTAAGCATACGACTCGTTCACATGCGTCGACGACCAATAATAGCCGTAGGTGCTGACCGAGTTTACATTGGTGCCAAAGCGGGCACCTGCCGCCGGAAGGAATATGGCGTCGCCACCCTCCATCAAAGCCCATTCTGAGTTCTGGTAGGTGTTGCTGTTGTAGTAAACACTGCCATTGTTGACAGAGGAGGGCTCGGTCACCCCTGCCGGATGGCCGTAATCACTAATCACTAATTTTTAGTGATTAGTAGTGAATTCTATTAATTTTTATGATTCCCCATTTATTCGCTGTCCGGGTTTTTATTGTACGGCGGCTCACGACATTAGTTCATAGCCTCGTTTCCGGACATTTTTAGAGGCCGCCCAATAGTCGTGCCCCATTAACAAGCAGTGGCAACGTCTTTAAACATTGCCACTGACAGTTATTGCTTGCTTAATACGTGTTTGTCCAGAATGATTCGTCGTCTCCTGACAGCCAGTTACCCGACTCCGACCGTTCCTCTGTTGCGGGCGACCCTGGGTCGGACAAAATTAGAGTCTGCCTTAAGGTGAGCGCAAAACCTTTCTCGCTTTTGAACTCAACCGTTGCTAGTTCTGGGGGGATATATTGTTGTTTGACCATGTTATTTGGAGAGAATGCAAACTATGATTTAAAAAACAGAATAAAAGTCAACTACTGATTCAACCTGATTGACAGACATTAGGGGGTGTACGTTGGAAATACTTGAGATTGGTGGTGAAAAGTTGTTGTTTTACCCGTCACTGATAACGTGTTCGTACATGTTGAACTTGGCGTATTGCCATTGACAACGCTGGTTTTCATGATAAAAAAACGGGTTGGGTTACCGCAGTTCATACCATCTGTCACATATTTATCAATCGAGTAATTATTATTATAACTGGTGACAGCCTGGTTGTCGATAACACCCGTCACCTCACAGTTGGAATCCATATAGTAAGCCATATTCAGGCCCAGCTTGTTGCATCCTATAAGTCCGCCACAAAACATAGCAGCCGTGGGCTTGTAAACTCTTACGTTGTGATGTGCCTTGCAATTGATTAACTCCAGCCTGCCGCCACGGGTGATGTTAGCCACAACCCCACCATAGCGTATATTTTTGAGATTGGGGTCAAAAACAAGCGTATTTGCACCTTGGTCATAGGTAAAGTTTTCCACTATAGTAACGTAGCAATTGTCACCCGCTTTCTGATATGTATGGCTTCCGTTTCCATCGCCAACGTCAATACGTCCAATTGCGGGACCAAACTGGTCGACGAGAACTGAACTTGCATCCTGCGAATTATCTATGGTAACGTTGCTCACATAGCAGTTGCGGATAGTGACACCTGTCTGGACAAGACCAACAATGCCGGCGGCGTAGAAGTCGGTCTGGGTTTTGTCAGACAACTCGCTATTGGCATTAGCCGCTATATGTATATTCTGCACAGTGCAATTCTCTATCACTATGCCCATCTTGTCGACAACGGCATATACGCCACCCACTGCCGTGGCATAGTTGCCGTCATAGCCTATAATCTTTTCCTTGATGTGGGCAAAATCGTAACTGGCATCGCTTAAATTGAGGTTTCGTATAGTGATACTGTCGCCCGATGTCTTGCCGAAAAGACCGCAGCAGTTGGGCTCGTTCTCATTCTCGCTACTTGCAATGAAATTGCTTATCGTGTGGCCCTGCCCGTCGAAATAGCAACGCGTGTTACCACCTAAATTATAGTAATGTATAGGGGTGAGCTCTTCCCCCTGCATGTCAATGTCTGCAACAACTACATAGTTGGAAGTGTGATAGTGTCCACTACCGTCCGACGTGGACCACAAGGAATCCATGGCTTCCGTAAGGTTTCTCAATTCGTCGGCAGAACCTATTTCGTATAAATTTATGGGGTTGCCATTGTCGTCTGTACCTTGCTGTACGTCAAAAAGGTCTTCGGCAGTCTGCTCGGCATCGTACTTGGCCACGGCGTAGCCGAGACACGACCTGCCTATGCTGTTGTTGCGGCTGGCCGTCGAACGGCTGTAGATATAACGGCTGCCTTGCTTGTGGCTATACACCCTTATAGTAAACACGCTGGCATCCGTCCCCACCGGCAGAATAGGCACCTGCACGTCGAGGTACTGGCCTGCATCTACGTGCTTGGGGGTTTCAACAAAGTGGATAACCACAGAGTCTGCCACACCCCTCTTGTTGGGTGTAATTGCCGGGGTGCTGCCGTCAGCAAATCTACTGATATCGAATGTGACATTCCCGCACAGCTGGTACTCGCTGTTTACAAGCACTATCCTGTCAAGGTCGAGGCCGTGCGACTTATCGTTTTTCACGCGGACTGTCAATGCAGCCGTAACATGGCCGAAATGCAACTCCGTAGGGATTGCAGTACCACTATAGTAAGCAGCCATGGGCAGCCCTTCGAGCACTTGCATGCCGCCAGACTCTTTGTAGAAGTACTGATGCGGGACGGCGATGGTGTAGTTTGTGCTACTGTTCGACACATATACACTCGACGGATACACCGCCATGCATCTATTCTGGGGACCCAACGCCACGTCCGAAGCCGTAGCTTCGTCGCTGCCACTCGACACCGATACGGTGTATACACTGTTGTTTATTCGAACATCTTCGCCGTTCAGCCAATATGTGTATTTCCCGGCAACAGCCGCCTTACTCGCATTGGCATCCGGCTCAAATGCGCTGGCATACAATCTGATAAATTGAGTGTCGGCATCTTTCACACAGCCGGCAAACAGCGCCGCAACAGCAAGGCAGAGTATAAAATATCTTGTACGCATATCAATCAATCTTATGATATTTTAACATTTAGCAGCTTCTCACCTAACCGAAAAATTAGCATTACAGGATGTTAAAATAAGTTAAAAAATACCCCCCCCCTAAACACACATTGAATTAAATAACAATTATTTATACGAAATATCATCAACTCAATCAATTTTGCATAGGTACGATTTTTTTGTCACTTATACAACACACATTGAGAATATTTAACAGATAACCTCTATAAATAGCCTCGGAGAGGCTAAACGCACGAAGTGCTAATAACACCATACGCAGTGTGGTGCAGCATGATAAGAGAGTAAATGCATCTCGAAGAGGTGCGACAATAAAGAATTAATAGAACCCACCTTTAATCATCCCCCGTATCTTACTGCACGCACTTCTTCCATTATTTCCTCATCGGTGAGCTGCGGCTGCTGAGGACGACTGGCAACGAAGCGGTCGAGCATTTGCTCACGAGTTTCTGACTGCCACCCGAACTTGCGTATGAGTTCTTTAAGTAACGCCCAGTCTGACATTGGCACGTTGAGGTACACGCCCTGCAAGACAGGGGTGTTTGTGTTGTTTACTGTTGCCGTTTGCATATCAAGAGTGTTTTTGCTTACTATAACGACGATTTATGACTTTTATTGCATTGGACTCTCGAATGCATCAGCTGCACTAAAATATATATGGTTGTGGGGTGTGGTGAGGGTTTGGGAGCCGATTAGGGGTGGTCAGAAACCCATGCCGAACATGTGCCAGAAGCGGTGCTCGAGCTGGAGCCATGCGTAGCAGGTCTCGTCGTAGACCGAGGTGGTATAGGCGTTGAGTATGCTGGCTATCTGTTCATTGGCTTCGTCGCGCTCGTACATCACCACGTCGCGCTCAAGTTCCGGCAGACCTTTGAACGCCTTGTTCTCGTAGTTCAGCACCTCGTCGAGCATTATTTTCTTGGTGCGCTGCCATGCCACGGTGGCCAGCTTGTTGGCCTTGCGGTATTTCCAGAGCACGGAGCCTTCGTTGTAGGCTTTTTGTCCGCACACGTCGAACTGCTGAGGCAGGTGCGTAGTGCCGCAGAAGATAGGAATGCGGGGGCTCTCGCCTGGGTTGTCGACGGACATCCAGCAGATGCCACCCACCTGGTCGGGCAGCCAGTTGCGCAGCTGAATGATATGCGAGTAGGAGCACCATGCAACGGCAATGGTGCGGCGGAACTCGACGGCACCGGGCTGCAGCATGTTGTAGGTGCGCTGCATGTAGCCGCCGAGCCAGGGGTTGGCTATGGGGCTTATGATGGTGTCGTTGTAGATGTTGCCACGCTCGTTGCGACGGTTGACAATCTTGAGGTTCTGGCACATATCGAGCTCGGTGCCCTCGTAGGTGCTACGGAACAGCTCTATGACCTTGCGCACGTCGACATTGGCGTCGGGACGGACAGAGAAAGGCAGCTCGTCCATATCCATGGTGAGGCCGAGGGATGGTGCCAGCATGTTGAGGATGAAGTACTCGCGTTCGCGGAAGTTCTTGTCGTTGGCATAGGAGCTGTTGAAGGCTTTCCAGAACACAAAGTCGCCCTTGCCGTCCCACAGCTTGTATTTGCGTGCCACCTTCTCGACGTTGTCGGAGGCCATGAAGTAGTCCTTGTTCTGGCGCTGCATCTTGCCGATGCGCGGTATGTTGGCGCTCACGCCCACATGGTCGTCGGGTATGCGCTGGGCAGCCCAGACGCCGCCAATCTTGTCGGGGCCTTCGCCAAGTATCTCCATCTGCCACACCTCGTTCTTGTCGGCTATGGTGATGCACTCACCTGCGTCGCCGTAGCCGTACTGCTTGATGAGCGAGCCGATGAGACGTATGGCGTCGCGTGCGTTGTCGCAGCGTTGCAGGGCTATGCGCTGCAGCTCCTCGATGAGGAACATGCCGTTGGGGTTCTTCAGCACGTCGGGGCCGGAGAAGGTGGTCTCGCCCATTGCCAGCTGTTTCTCGTTGAGGCAGGGGTAGGCGGTGTTGAGGTAGGCGTAGGTGTGAGCGACCTGTGGTATGGTTCCGGCGAGTTTGAGGCCTGTGGTGTCGCCGTAGTAGCCTGTGTGCGCTGTGCCTTTATAGACAGGCACGGTGGCGCCGGTGCCGTAGTCGGCGGCAGGCTCGATGTGCATCCATGTGCGGTAGCGACCGTCGCAGGTATGGGAGGTTATGACAGAACCGTCGGTAGAGGCTCTGCGGCCCACCATGATACTGGTACAACTCTGCCCCTCGTATTCGTCGGAGGGAAGCGGCTGCGCCGTGGCGCCGAAGGAGACGACAAGAGCCGCAAAAATCAGCAAGAAGGCTTTTTTCATACTTGGTATTGGGAATGAAAAGAATGTTTTACTCAGAGTAATCAAAGTAATCGGAATAATTGGAGTACTCTGTTACCACTCGAGGATTTTCATGAAGTCGTAGTCTTCGGGGTTGGGCAGGTATTTGGCGGCGGCGGCATAGTCGGCCGGGGTAATGTAGTCCATTATGTTGCGCACGTAGGCCTGAACCTCTGCGGAGTCGGGGTTGACCTGACGGGGCGGTATCTTGCCTGTGGCAGGGTCCTGAAGGTCTTTAAGGAAGAGGGGCGAGACGTTGCCCGCATGATCCACATAGACCATGCAGCCTGTGGCACCTTGCGAGAAGAGATTGTATACTCCCATGCCGAGCTGGGTGCAGTAGGTGAGGTCGTAGGCTATGGGCGTTTGGCAACGCACTTCGTAGCCTATCTCCACGGGGCGCGTCTTGGCCTTGATGCCCAAGGCTTTGAGTTTGCGTTCAAGCATGTCGTTGAAGAGCACGGCCTTGCTCACCTTGCCCAGTTCGGGGTGGCCGTGGTCGTCGTAGCTAAAGTTGACGCCGCTCTTCTTTATCTCGTCGTCGCTGAGCAGGTGGAACACACCCTCTGAGATCATGGCCGCGCCGTAGGGGACACCCATGATGTTACGCTTCACGATACAGGAGACCACGAGGTTGACAATCTTGTCGCAGGTGATGGTGGTGCGGTTGAAGAACTCGGGTATGACGACCATTGGGTAATGGCAGGCCTCGGCGATGCCGAAGGCGAGATGGCCGGCGGAGCGGCCCATGGCACTCACCACGAACCAGTTCTCGCTGGTGCGGGCATCCTCCATGACGGTGTTGCCAATGACGGTGCCCTGCGCCTTGGCGCTGTTGAAGCCGAAGGTGGGACTTGCGGCCGGCAGCGGCAGGTCGTTGTCTATAGTCTTGGGCACATGGATGTTGGCGATGGGGTAGTGATGGCTTTCGAGGAACTTGGCGACGCGGTTGGCGGTGCTTGCGGTGTCGTCGCCGCCGACGGTGACCAGCAGCTTCACCTCGTTGTTGCGGAAAAAGTCGAGGTTGAAACGGTGCTCAAAGTCGTCGTCGGTAGGTTTGAAGCGGCTCATTTTAAGCATGGAGCCGCCGCGGTTGAAGATGTCGTCGGCCGTGAGGAAGTCGATGTCCTGCATACGGGGCTTGTCGGTAAAGAGTGCGCTGTAGCCAGAGTGCAGGCCGATGACGCGGTAGCCGTGGCGCAGGAAGGTCTTGGCGACGGAGGCGACCACAGTGTTCATTCCCGGGGCGGGACCGCCGCCGGTGAGTATTGCTATAGATTGCATAACCAGTAAGTTGCTACTATTATATGTATGAATTATTTTTGCAAAGATACACTTTTTTTTGCAAATAGCCTCAAAAAACACGAAAAAAACACGTGGGCAAAGCCTTGCGGCCCTGCCCACGTGGAGTTGAAGTGAAGTTATTAATCAAAATACGGTTTTGCAGGGATATAGACCTGTCTCGGCCTGCCATTTCTTGTTGCCGCGGAGGTCGAAGCAGAAAATGTCGCCATTGGCGCCGTAAACGCCGGTGCCGATGAAGAGGAGGTTTTTCTGAGGATCGACATTGAGGCAGTAGGCAGCGGAGAGCGAAGAGGCATGGCTCTGGAGCATTTCTTCGGAGAGAGCGGTGGCAATGTCGACTCTGTAGAACTTGGCTACGGGAGTCCAGTTCTCGTCGTACTCGGTGGCGTAGCCGTAGATGGTGTTGGAGTTATACACATCGAAGACGGTGAGAGCCACGGGCAGGGCGGTGACGCTGTTGTCGGTTGTGTTGACGACCACAGTCTTGGCGGGGTTGGCACCGTAGTCGCCAAGGCAGTTGACAACAATCTTAGTGCCGTCGAGGACTTTGACCATCTTAGGGTTGCTGCCCACGGTGATGCTGCCTGTCTCGGTGAAGTTGGCGAGGCGGACGACGCGCAGGGTGCTGTCGTAGTAGTAGTTGCCCTCGGCATCGGCAATGTAGCCGCTGCAGACATAGATGTTGCCGCCGGCTACGCAGAGCTGCTCGGGGTTGTTGCCGCCGAGCTGGCAGGTCTGTGCAATGGTGAGCGTAGCGGTGTCGATACGCACGACGCTGTGGGGGTTGTAGCAGCTTACATAGAGCTGGCCGTTGTGGGGCGCGATGTAGCGGGGGTAGAGGTCGCCCATGTCGATCTGCTTGGTGCTCTTGCCCGTGGCGGGGTCGACGACCTCTATCTTGTTGGACTCGGAGACGGTGACGTAGAGTTTGCTGCCATAGCGGACTACGTCGCAGGCGAGGTCGCCAAGGCCGCGGCCGTTGGCTTCGCTGAAGAAGCCTTGCTTGATGGTGCCTTCGTCGAGGTTGACGGCGTCAAGGGTGGCGTTGTTGCCGCCCCACGAGCCTTCGCAGAGCACATAGGCTTGCGGGGTCGCAATCTCGGGTTCGGGGTCGTCCTTTTTGCAGGAGACGGCGGCTAACAAGGCAAGCACGCCGGCAATCATGAAAATGTGTTTTTTCATTGTTTTGAAAGTTTTTAGGGTTATACTTTTATGATTTTTTTCTTGGTATTCTGAATAATTTGGGGATTAGATATTTAGTATTAGCACAAGCAGGTAGTTGCGGCCCATCATGGGGTAGTTGCGCACTACTTCGTACTGCACGTCGAAGAGGTTCTGCACCTTGAAGCGCGCGGTAATCTCAACGGGTTTTCTGTCTTTGCGCAGCACAAACTGGCGGCCAATGGCGACGGAGTGGTCGGCGTAGGCTGGCAGCTCGCTCTGCGGTGTGTTTTGCTGAAGGCTGTAGCGTTTGCCTACGCACATGACATCGTAGACCACATCGACCCAGCGGCTGTGCATGGCGAGGCCTGCGCCGCCGCTGTGGCGCGGCGTGTAGGGTATCTGGTGGCCGTAGGTTTTGCTGCCTGGGGTGGTGGAGTCTACGGCGCACTGGAGGCTGTAGCTCAGGTGTGCAGTCCACTCTACGCCACCAAGTTCCATGTCGAGGTCGACGCGGGTGTCGAGGCCATTGATACCCACCTTGCCGAGGTTGGCCATGGACCAGAGGTACATGTTTTGCATGGGCATGGCAATGATTTTGTTGCTGACAAGGTTGTGGTAAGCGTCGACTGTGGCAGCCATACGTCCCTTGCCGCTGGCAAGGAGGCGTGTGTGCGCTAAGCCGAGGTTGACCTGATGGGCGTGCTCTGGCTGAAGGACATGGCTTACGGTGTAGTAGTAGAGCTCGTTGAAGGTGGGGATGCGGTAGGTCTCCTTGTAATAGAGACGGGCTTTGAGGGAGGAGCGCGGCAGGCTTGCAATGGTGTAGTTCACACCGCAATAGGGGGTGAGCTTTGTGGGGTAGCGTTGCTGCGGGGCGTCGGCGGGCATGTCGGCTATGGCGGTGACAAGGAGGTTGGCATTGGCGGCGAGCCTGTCGCCGGCGTACTCGGCGGCGAGTGCCGCGAGGAGTGAGGAGCGGCTGACATGGCTGTTGCGTGGCAGGTTGCTGAGCAGCGAAGAGTGCCATGCGTCGCCGCTTGCGGCGACGGAGAGCCCGAAGGGGGTTGTGTAGCGGTAGCAAAGGCTGCCGTAGAGTTCCCGCTGGCGGTAGTCGTTGTGGATGAAGTTGCCCTGGGTGTTTGGGGCGGCGGTGTCCTCGTAGATGTCGAGGCTTTGCTGCAGTTTGCCGAGCAGCTGCAGGCTGTGGGCGTGGAGGTTGAGGCGGTAGCGTGCCTGCACGAAGGAGAGACGCTCCTCGCTGTGCTCGGAGGCTTTGATGTGGTATAGGCGCACGGGGCCTGGCAGTGCGTGGTAGGAGGAGAGGTGGTGGGCTTTGATGGAGAGATGGCGTTGGTCCGAGGGGCGATATAGGAGGTTGGCATCGAGCGTGGTGCTGTGCATCTGGGAGTTGCGGCGCACCTCGCGCGAGCTGCTGTCTTGGCGGGAGGAGGTGTAGTAGAGGGTGAATGGGTAGTCTCCGCGGCACCGAGTGTGGTTGCCCTGCAGCGAGAAGCTGAGCTTTTCGGTGACACGTTGCTGCCATGCCAAGGATGGGGCGAGGAGGCCGAAGGAGCCGCCCCTGAAAGCGAGACGCAGGCGCGTTGGGTGCTCTTTGTCGACGGTGGGGAGGCTGCTTTCGAGGCTGAGGAGGTTGCCGGCGGAGTAGGCACGAGCCGACTGCAGAAGGCCGTCGTACTGGGAGGAGGTGAAGCTGACGTGGCGCACCCCTTCGACGAGGTAGCTGCCGAGGTCGACCTGGCCGTTCTGGGCGTCGCCGACAACGATGCCGTCGATGACGAGGCTGCTGAACTGACTGCTGAGGCCGCGTGCCGAGAAGCTCTTGATGCCGCCTATGCCGCCGTAGTCGCGGATGGTGACGCCGGTGAACTCCTTGGCAACGTCGCTGAGCTGGGAGGAGAGGTGCCGCTCAAGGGTTTCCTGGGAGATGGTCTGCGTTGGGGCAGTGGTGGATACGTTGTTGCGTGGAGCCACGGCGCTGACGCGCACCTCGCGGAGGCGAGTGGGGTGCTTGGCGGCGGTGTCGGACGGCTGCTGGGCATGCAGGAGGATGGCCGAAAGGGAGAGCACGGCGAAGAGTGCCACAGCCTTTAGGGACTGCAACGCACGCATCAAAAGACCATCATGCCCGATAGCGTTTCGTATCATTTTTTTTGCGACCCTTTCCTCGAGGGCTTTGATGTAGCATGGCTTGGCAGGTCTTCTGACTTTCCTGCTTGCTTCCCCATGCCTTCCCACGCGCCTATGGCGGCGCACAGTGGCTTGTTTGCTGCTTGGGGAGCTTTGTCTTGCAGGATTACAGCAGCGGGACTGTTGCCGATTTTCACGGCATTCCCTTTTGACACACAGAGGGTTGCAGCACTTTCACAACTCTCTACACGGTGACCAAACCGAATGCAAAGATACGAAAAAAAACTAAATGATTACTAAAGGTGACATCTAAAAATAGCCTCGGAGAGGCTAACTCTCAATTGTTGAGACCCGCGAACTTGTTGAGCGAACCCCGCACAAGGAACCATTGGTCATGAGCACAGATGAAATCAAAAATATGTACAGCGAATAACTGAGGTCATGTGACGAGCCTGCGAACTGAGGTCATGAGCACCTATGAAATAAAAACAAGGACAGCGAATAATACCTTAAAATAAAAAATAATGAAATGAGCAGCACCTATGAAATAAAAACATGAATAGCGAATAACTGAGGTCATGAGCACCTATGAAATTTAAAACATGAATA
>JAFTDW010000051.1 GCA_017454015.1 Bacteroidales bacterium
GGATGGACGCGCTCTCAATAATGCAGAAGTAACAAAAATAGTGCATGCCTCCAGTGTATAATAACACACGGTATTCGAGAGCGCGTCTCTCCGAGACGCATTTGTCTATTGTCATGAGACCCCACACTAACGTGCGGGGTTATTGAGAGTTTGCCCCTCCTGGGCAATTTCCCCAACAGCGTCTTTAGGTATAACATTTAGTAATCATTTAAACAAATCTTCCGAGCGTATCCAGAACAAATACATGGTGTACACCAAAGACCTTCGCAGGGAACACGGCATGGACTACATCCCTGTCTATATGACTATGTTTCTTTGAGACTTTTGAAGGCGTTGCCCGCCACGGTCGCTACACCCTGCAGAAAAGCGACAGGGCATTTTGCGTGGTGACCCTGTCCACGTCGGCCAGTGACAGGCCTTTTATTTCTGCCACGCGCTGCGCTATGAGTGGCAGGTAGGCGCTCTCGTTGCGCTTGCCGCGATACGGCATGGGGGCGAGGTAGGGCGCATCGGTCTCAAGCACTATGCGCTCTATGGGCACCTGCTCCACTATCTGCGGCAGTGCCGACTTCTTAAAAGTCACCACACCGCCAATGCCCAGGGAGAAGCCCCTCTCCAGTGCCATGGAGGCATGCCGCGGCGTGCCGCTGAAGCAGTGCAGCACCCCTCTCCACTCGTCGTAGCCCATGGTGTCAAGGAGGTCGAAGAGGTCGTCGTAGGCGTCGCGCACATGCAGCGACACCGGCAGACAGCAGCGTCGCGCCATGAGCAGCTGGCAGCGCAACGCTTCGCGTTGCTGATCCTTGTAGGTGGTGTCCCAGTAGTAGTCGAGCCCTATCTCGCCAACTGCAACAAACTGCATGGTACCGCTGGCGAGCAGCCGTTCCACCTGCTGCAACTCATCGCGGTAGTTGTCGCCCACCGAGGTAGGGTGCAGCCCCGCCATGTGGCGTATATGAGGCCCGCCGAGCGCATACTGGGCCTCGTTGGAGCTGCTGTCGATGGCGGGTTGCAGCATAAGCTCCACGCCTGCCGCGACAGCACGCTGCAGCACGGCCTCGCGGTCGTCGTCGAAAGCGGCATCATAGAGGTGGCAATGGGTGTCGATCATGCGTCAGTATGTTGTCCTATTATGCTGCTGAACAGGGAGTAGAGTCTTTGCAGGTCGGGGTTTGAGGCGAGCAATTCAATATGTCGCTGCATTGTCGCCGCGTCGCCCCGCACGGCAGGGCCCGTCTGTCGCTGCCACAGGTTGCCGTGAAACCCCTGCGCGGTCTGGAGCGCCAGCGGCGCGAGGATATCCATGGAGAGACCTTCGGCGGCAAGCCACTCCTGGGTGAGGGCATGCAAAGCGTTGCCGAAGTTATTGACGACAACAGCGGCGAGGTGCAGCCGCAGCCGCTGCTCCGACGTGACTTCCATCGACTTTGCTCCGAGCAACTCCGCCAGAGCGTGCAACCTCGCGAGGGTTGCGCCATCGCTTGCCTCGATGCATACGGGCACACCGGACAGCGTACAGGCCTGCCCCTTGCGCAAAGAGCAAACAGGCCACAGCACGCCATGACTGTCGGCTTTGTCTCCGAGTATGTCCATCGGCACCGAGCCAGCGGTGTGCAGCACCGTCCAGCTGTGCCGCGGCAGCTCGAGGGTTCCTATCACGTTGTCGGGCACTGCAAGCAGCACCGCATCGGCCAGTGGCCGCATTTGCGCCACATGGCGCACGGCGGCGGCCCCAACCTTTTGAGCCAAAACCGAGGCATGCTCATAGTGTGCCGAGCAGATGTCGACAATCTCACATCCCGCTTCATGTAGTGCTGTGGCCATCGCGGTAGCCATGTTGCCAGCACCTACCAGGGAGTATTTGTGAAAATACATCAAATTAATACTCGTCCTCTTGGAAGAAGAAGTCGTCCTTGGTGGGATAATCGGGCCAGAGGTCTTCAATGCTTTCGTAGGCATCGCCCTCGTCTTCAATCTCTCTGAGGTTCTCTATCACCTCCATGGGGGCTCCTGTGCGCTGTGCGTAGTCGAGCAACTCTTCGCGGGTTGCGGGCCACGGTGCATCTTCGAGCTTAGAGGCTAATTCCAATGTCCAATACATATATTAACTTACAGTTATGTTTTCTATGCTACAGGTCATGAGTCATTATAAACCGGCTCATGTATGATTTTAACGTTTCCTAAAAACTACAAACTACGTTTATTATTATTCGGGATGCCAAAAAATTTCCTCTTTTTGTTCAACAAGCACAAGTCTCCGAGCCATAACGAACAGGAAATCAGAGAGCCTATTGATATATTGCTGCATTGAGAAAATATCTTTTTTTTGTTCCTCGTCGCAAGAGGCGGAGAGTGCCACAATGTTGCGCTCGGCGCGGCGGCAGACGGTACGGCAGACATGGCACTGCGCCGAGGCCACAGTGCCCCCGGGTATGACGAAAGCCTTCATTGGCGGCAGCTGCGAGGTGAGGAGATCAATCTGGTGCTCTATGTTCTCGACGGCACCCGTGGCGAGCTGCGGCATTTGCTTCATCACTTGGAGGTCGGCGGTAGCCAAGCGGCTCTGCACCACAAATAGTTCGTTCTGAACACGCTGCAGGAACCGCACTTGCTCGGGCATGAGCGGGCGGCTCATCTCGATGAGCAGGGCTATGTGTGCGCCCAGTTCATCGACAGTGCCATAGGCTTCGACGCGTTGCGAGGCTTTGGAAACACGGGTGCCATCGGCGAGCGAGGTGGTACCGTCGTCGCCTTTCTTAGTGTATATCATACTCTCTCGACAAATTTCACTTCGGGGATGGCGTTTTTCAGGGCGCGCTCAATACCTTCTTTGAGTGTCATCATTGCATGTGGACACGAGCCGCAATGACCTTTGAGGCGCACCATGACAACGCCTTCGTTGGTCATGTCGACATACTCCACATCGCCGCCGTCCTGCTGCAGGTAAGGGCGTATCTGACCAAGGGCGTTCTTGACTTTTTCGACAACAGTGTCGTAGGTTTCAGGTGTCATGACTTGTATTATTTTGGGTGACTTCTAAAATTTATTTTGAATACTAATATCACAAATTGATTTCGCGCATTGTACAGTTATGGGTACCCTTTATGGCTCCCACTACTCTTGCCGGGCGGAAGCTCTGAGTTTGCATATCTCTTTTATGGTGTTCTCGGCCAGTTGCATGAAGGCCTCGCTCTCGGGTGTCGGGGTGTCGCTCCAGAGTGCCACGGGCTTGCCGCTGTCACCACTCTCGGCGATGCTCTGCACCAACGGTATCTCGCCGAGCAGGGGTATGTTCATCTCCTGTGCCAGCTGTGAACAGCCGCTTTTGCCAAATATGTAGTAGCGGTTGCCTGGCAGCTCGGCCGGGGTGAAGTAAGCCATGTTCTCGACAAAGCCCAGCACCGGAATGTTGATGTTGGGGTTTTGGAACATTTCCACGCCGCGCACCACATCGGCCAAAGCCACTTTCTGAGGGGTGCTGACTATTATGGCACCGCTCACCGGCAGGGTCTGGGCTATGGTGAGCTGTATATCGCCCGTTCCGGGGGGCATGTCGACCACCAGATAGTCTATCTCGCCCCACCATGTCTCAGTGAGCATCTGCTTGAGGGCGCCGCTTGCCATGGGGCCGCGCCACACTATGGCTTTCTCCGGGTCGACAAGAAAACCTACGGACATGAGTTTGATGTTGTACTTGAGCACTGGCAGCATATAGGTCTTGCCGTCGTGCTGCTCACCCATGATGTCCTGGTCGCCGATGTTGAACATGATAGGTATTGACGGGCCGTATATGTCGGCGTCGATGAGGCCCACCTTGGCACCTGTCTTGGCAAGCGATATGGCGAGGTTGACGGCCACGGTGCTCTTGCCCACGCCGCCTTTGCCACTGGCCACGAGGATGGTGTGCTTGATGGTTGGGAAGAGCTCGCCGGGGCTGGGTTGCTCCACCTTCCGCGAGGTGAGGTTGACAGTCACCTCTGCGTTGCGGTCGACGTACTCATGGATGGCGTCGACACAGTCTTGGCTCATGCGGTTTTTCATGGGGCAGGCCGGGGTGGTGAGCACCAGGTCGAACGACACTTTGAGGCCATCGACGGCAATGTTCTCTATCATGCCCAGCTGGGTAAGGCTCTGTCCGAGGTCGGGGTCGTCTACATGGGACAATGCCATTTCAATCTGTGTTGTTGTTATCATTAGGTGTAAGGGAGGGTTTTATGGGTGGAAGGTTAAAAGGGGGTAAAGGGTTTTAAGGTTATAGGGTTATAAGGTTTTAAGGTTTAAGGGGGTAAGGGTGAAAGACATGGGGCTGCGGGGGTTAGAATCCGAATAGTTCTTTCAGTTTGTCGGCGAGTTCCTCACCGCGGAGGTTTTTGGCTATTATGCGGCCTTTACGGTCGACGAGCACGGTGCTTGGCACAGACATGATGCCGTAGGTGGCGCCTCCCGAGGAGGTCCAGCCGCGCAGGTCGCTGACATGGTTGGGCCACACAAGGCCGTCGTCCTGAATGGCTTTGAGCCATGCGTTGCGGTCTTTGTCGAGCGACACGCTGTATATCTCGAAGCCTTTGTCGTGGTAGCGGTGGTAGAGTTTCACCACATTGGGGTTTTCCCTGCGACAGGGGCCGCACCACGAAGCCCAGAAGTCGATCATCACCACTTTTCCGCGCAGGTCGCTGAGTTTGCGTTGCTTGCCGTCGGGGTCTTTCATGTCTATCTCGGGTGCCAGAGTGCCGGGTTCGAGGCTTGTGCGCACCTTGTTGTCTATATATTTCACGAAGGGGCTGCCGGCGTAGTTTTTAATGAGGGCGTCGCGCACCTCTTCGTAGAGGCTCACATAGGTGGCAAACTCCTGCTCGAAATAGGTTACCAAAAAGGCGCTCATCAGGCAGTCTTTGTTGGCAACGATGAGTTTCTGCACATCCTGTCGCTGCTTGAGTTGCAGAGCGTGCATCTCGCCGGCCAACTGGCGTTTGCGCTCATCGGAGGTGCCGGGCTGCGAGTATTCAGCGTCGATACGCTGCATGGCTTCGTAGGGTGCTGCTATGACCTCGTTGAACTGTTTGTAGAGCTCGGCGTTTTTCGAGCCTTTGGTGTTTTTGATGTTCACAACATTGAGGCCGCTCTTGTATTCGAGGTCGAGTGTGATGTCTTTCTCCTTGGGCAGCACTATGAGGTGGACCACCGGACTCTGCTCAACGGTGAAGCTCAAGACATACATGGTGGGTTCGGCGGGCTGTACGCTGAAGGAGTAGCTGCCTTTGGTGTCGATGCGCACAGTGTCGCGAGGCTGGAGTTTGTTGCCGCTCACAACTTCGTTGACGCACAATGCCGCGGAAGGTTCGAAGCCTATTAGATGACCATGGACAACGGTCTGAGCTGCGGCGGTGGAGAGAGACGCGGCAGCGATAAGCAGTGCAAAAAATAATGTTCTCAAGGGTATAAGGGGTTTTAGGGTTGAAAGGTTTGATTTATGACAGGTGGGGCCTATTTTTTCATTGAGAGCGCGTCCCTCCGGGACGCATTTTAGAGGTCACTGACAGTTACTTTTTTTCGGATTGGTATGATTATTCTTACTGCGACAATTGGTTGTAGGACTTTGCACCAGACAGGACTTGCTGCATGTCGTGGTCGTAGGGTAGTGTTATGCGGTAAAAGGTGTAGTTGTCGTATAGCGACTCGGCGATATAGGCTTTGATGTATGCACGCATCTCATTGCCATAGGCAGCGATGCATTGCCGGTTGCGTGCGATGCCTTCGCTGTCGGCCATGCGCAACATGGCCTCGAAGAGTTTGTCGTCGACGACAAATCCGCTGCAGAAGTCGCTGCCCGTAGGGTACTGCGTCAGGAGTTCCTTGGCATGGCGGCTCACGTAATCGAGGCTGAAGAGCGAAATCACCTGCTTGTTTATCAAACTGTTGTAATACGTTAGCAGGGAATCTTTTTGGTAGGCTATGTTGCGGTCTGGATATATGCCACCGCCGCCATATACTGTGCGGTGCTGTCGCAGGGTGTAGTAAGGGGTGCTGTCGGCAATATCAAGGCTGGGGCTGTTGCTCAGCACCTCGTCGGTCACACGGTCTATGAAGTCGCTGTAGTAGCTCTTGGTGCCGTTGGCATAGGGACGTTGTATGCAGCGACCCGAGGGTGTATAGTAGCGTGCTATGGTGAGGAACATGGCGGAGCCGTCCTTGAAGTAGCACTGGCGCTGCACCAGTCCTTTGCCAAAGGAGCGGCGGCCCACTATCTCGCCACGGTCGTTGTCCTGTATGGCGCCTGCCACTATCTCACTGGCCGAGGCGGACCACTCGTCGATGACCACGGTGAGTGGGCCCTGGGTGAAGCGGCCGCCGCGTGTGGAGTGGACAGTCTGGCGACGCTGGTGCGCCCCTTGGGTATAGACTATAGGCTCGCGCGAGTTGAGGAACTCGTCGACTATTGATGTGGCAGTTTCCAGGAGTCCACCGCTGTTGCTGCGGAGGTCGAATATCAGATGCTTCATGCCCTGCTTGTTGAGGCTGTCGAGTGCCTGACACACCTCGTCGTAGGAGGTCTCGGTGAAACGTGCAAGCCTCATATAGCCTATGCCAGGCTTAAGGATGCCATAGTAAGAAAGGCTGGGAGTGGGTATCACGCCGCGCCGAATGGTCACGGTATGTGTAGAGGCGTCGGCAAGGCGGTACAGCGTCACGTCTACGCTTGAGCGTCGCGGGCCGCGCAGCATGGAGACGACATCCTCTATCTTGATTTTTGCGCCGGAGACAACGGCGGTGTCCACTTTGAGTATACGGTCGCCGGGCAGTATGTCGAGACTCGACGAGGGGCCTCCTTTTATCACCTGTCCCACGCAGACGGTGTCACCAAACTGGCGTAGCACCATACCCACCCCGTCGAAATTGCCGCGCATGTCCGACTCTTCGCGTTCGAAGTCGGCGACCGAGAGGTAGCTGCTGTGGGGGTCGAGGGTGCCGAGAATGGCACGCACAGCCTCTTCTTCGAGGCTGTCGCGCGGAATGTCGTCGACATATTCGCTCTCTATGAGTTCCAGAGCCTCGCGCACCTTGTCGGGCGCACGGCGCCCGCTGCGTGTGTTGGGGGCGAAGAGGATGCCTAAGAGAATGCCAAACACTATGAGCAACAGGGGTGGGATGCCGCGACCTCTGGCGTTTGTTTCAATATTGTCTTGGGTGAAGTCTGCCAATGTGGGGGGGAGGGGTTAAAGGTTATAGAGTTGAATGGTTTGGAGGTTTTAGTGGTAAGGGGGGATGGATTTTAAGCCTTGAGTACCGGTGGAAGTCACTGAGTTCGATTATAACGTTTTTTCAGGCTGTATATTGTCAATGGAGTAATGGAGGCCCCGGTTTTCTTTGCGAGCCATAGCCTGTCGCGTTATGAGGTAGGCGCAGGCTATGAGGTTGCGCAGCTCCGAGAGTTCTTCGGTGATGACGGAGCGGTTGTAGAGCAGCTCTGTCTCGCGGAAGATAAGGTTGAGGCGGTCCAGTGCGCGCTGCAGTCGCAGGTTGCTGCGCACTATGCCCACGTAGTTCGACATTATCTCTTGCAGCTCTTTCTTGGTTTGTGTGATAAGCACCATTTCCTCGTTGAGCGCCATTCCTTCGGCGTTCCAGTCGGGAGCCTGACGGCAGAACTCTATGCTGTTGATCTTGGATATGGCGTGCTGTGCCGCGTTGTGTGCGTAGACCACTGCTTCGAGCAGCGAGTTGCTGGCCAGGCGGTTGCCGCCATGCAGACCGGTACAAGAGCACTCGCCGGCGGCGTAGAGGTTGTGTATGCTGCTCTCGCCGTTGCGGTCCACGAGGATGCCTCCGCACTGGTAGTGAGCCGCCGGGCGTATGGGTATCATGTCCTTGGTGATGTTGATGCCCAACTCCAGACATTTGGCATAGATGGTGGGGAAGCCGCCGATGAGTTCGTCCTTGCCTATGCCGCGGGCGTCGAGGAAGAGGTGGTCCACACCGGCCTGTTTCATCTCGTTGTCGATGGCGCGCGCCACTATGTCGCGGGGGGCGAGGGAGAGGCGCCGGTCGTATTTCTGCATGAACTCATTGCCTTTCTGGTCTTTGAGTATGGCGCCTGCGCCGCGCATAGCCTCGGTGATGAGGAAGGCGGGTTTCTCGGCTGGGTTGTAGAGGCTTGTGGGATGGAACTGCACAAACTCCATGTCCTTGAGCACGCCGCGTGCGCGGTGTACCATAGCCACGCCGTCGCCGGTGGCTATCACGGGGTTGGTGGTGGTGGTGTAGACGTTGCCGATGCCGCCGGTGGCGAGCATGGTTACTTTGGCGAGGTAGGTATCTATCACCCCTGTGTCGCCATTGAGGGCGTAGGCGCCGTAGCACATGATGTCGGGTGTGTGCTTGGTGACACGTTGCCCAAGGTGGTGCTGGGTGATGAGGTCTATGGCGAACTGGTGTTCTTTGAGTTCTATGTTGGGGTGAGCCAGCACGGCCTCGAGGAGTCCGCGCTCTATCTCGGCGCCGGTGTTGTCTTTGTGGTGTAGGATGCGGAACTCGCTGTGGCCGCCTTCGCGGTGCAGGTCGAAGCGGTTGCCGCTACGGTCGAAGTTGACGCCGTACTGCACCAGTTCGGCGATGCGGTCGGGGGCTTCGCGGATGGTCATTTCCACCACCTCTCGGTCGCAGATGCCGTCGCCAGCCACGAGGGTGTCTTTCACATGCTTGTCGAAGCTGTCGAAGTCGTACATCACAGCGGCAATGCCGCCCTGTGCGTATTTTGTCGAGCCTTCGGCGGCGTCGGCCTTGGTAAGTATGCACACCTTGCCATAGGGTGCGACCTTGAGTGCGTAGCTCAGGCCTGCTATACCCGAGCCTATGATAAGAAAATCAACCTCTTTGCGCATAATTTATTCGCTGTCCGTGTTTTTTAATTCATAGGTGCTTATGACCTCGGTTGATGAGTATTGCGGTTTTGTTTCTATCAACTCTATCTTTTCAGGAATTTCACTTCCGACGGGGTTATTATGCCGTACTGTATGGCTTTGGCCACGCGGGCGCCCGACTTGTTGGGGATGTCCATCTTGCGCGAGAGTTCTTTCTGCTTGTCCTGTATGCTCTTGTCGTTCTCGCATGGGTTGTCGAGGTTGAAAGCTATCTCGTGCGCGGTGCATCCCGCGGCTTCGTAGAGAAGCACGCTGCGCTCCACGTCGCTCACCTCGAAGTCGGGCTGCAGTATTGAGTAACGCTCCACCATGTTGCCGGCGAGTTCCGTGAGGGTCATCATCACGGGGTAGTTGAAGTAGTAGCGCTCGCCGCGTTCAAGACAGGCTATGGCTCTCACTATATTCTCGATGGAGAAGCCGCCGGCGGCATTCTTGCTTACGAATGCCGAGGCGCCGTGGCTGAGGGCATCGAACACCACCTTGCCTATCTCCAGCATGCGCTGCTGCCGCTGCTCGGGTGGGATGGCCTCGGCGGGATTGTCGAAACGACCCGAGAGGATTATGATGCGTATGGGGAAGCCGTTGTCGTTGCGGAAATCGCGACACACCTTCTCGGCCACGCGGATGCCGCCGGTAGGCTCGCCTTGAAGCTCCATGTCGAGCAAGAGGTAGTCGGGCTTGGGTTTGTTGGGGTCGCGCAGAGCCGAGAGGAGGGGCAGGGCGCCGGGGAAGGTGTCGATAACCTCTATAGGGCGCGACGTGACCTCGCCGTCGTCGTTCATCTGGCAGGGGACGCTCTCGTTGCGTTCGTTGAGTTCTGTTTTTATTGCCTTGCGTATAAGTGGTTCATCGTCGACCACCATGACTTTTATTGAATCGCGCATATTTTTGCTATAAATAAGTTTCAGATATTCAGGTTTTTTCGATTACTCGGACAAACAACTTGCAATTATCATTAGTTTAACGGTTTGCATTTCTTTAGCACTACATTGAACGTCGTGCCGGAGCCTTGTGTGCTCTCGGCTGTGATACGGCAACCACGCACTGTGTTGTCGTCGTGCAGCTTTATGATGTAACGGCATAGTATCAAGCCGAAGCCGTGGCTGCCAGAGGGCTTGTCGGCGCGGAAGAGGTTTTCCAGCGTTTCGCCGTCCATGCCGCATCCGTTGTCGGCCACCTGGAGCAGTACCATAGGCACCTTGCCCTCCTCGTCGGAGGCCGACACCACCAAGCGGTTGGACTCGGAAGAGGTCGGAAAGGCATGGAGCAACGCATTGTTGACCAAGTTGCGCAACAGTATTTCCAACAGCAGTGCATCGCCCTCCACGCAAAGGCTGGTGGGGACAAATGTCGGCTTGCATCCTGTGGAGCACACCTGAGCCTGAACATGGTCGAACAGTTCTTGGAGCCTCACCTGCGAGGGGCGGAAACGCAGTCCGTTGGGTATCGACAGGTTGGTCCATTGCTTTATGTTGTCGAAGGTGCGTATCAGCTGTTGGAGCGCCTCGTCGCGCAGGGCCGGCGACAGTTTTTTGTTCTGAAGGTAGGCCACGAACGGGGTTATGTCGTGCCGCATCACGCTGAGGCAGCTTTCCACATTGGCTATCCGCTCCACATCCTGCTTCTTGGCCAGCTGCAGGGCGCGGGTCTCGGCATGGAGCTGGCGGGTGCGGCGCCACAGCAGTAGCAGGGCCACGGCAAGCAGCAACACCAGCACGCCAGTCACTATAGCAAACATGGCAAGACTATGGGCACGCCGCTCGGCATTGTCGAGGTCCATGCGCCGCAGAAAATCGGCGTCCTCGTTCCACCTCACAAACTGCTGCGACTCCATGGCACGCGCATGCCAATCGCGCCGCTCGGTGGCAGTAGCCGGGAAGCCGCTCACAAGCAGCATGTCGTACAGCCGCAACTCCTGCTTTGGGGCTATGCCTTGCTGATAGTCGCCATCGAGGAATGCGCCGAGGTACCCGTAAGCCGTCGCCGTGTCGCCGCAGGAGAGGCTGTAGGAAGCCGCCGCCGCGAGGGTACGCACTTCGGCGTAGGGGGACCAGCCGTAGACAGCCATCTGTCGCTGCGCCTCGTCGTAGAGGAATGCAGGCAAGGTGCTGTCGGCCACCGCTTGAATGCCGTAGAGCGAGAGCAGCTCGCAGAGGGTGTCTACAAAATAGCGGCAACTGTCGCCAATATATGGCGACGACACAATGTCTGACACCATTTCCAATGTGTTGGCAAACTGGAAACGGCAGAAATGCGCCGAGTCGGCAAGCAGCAGCAAGTTGTCGCCACAGGCGGCAAGAGCCTTCCGCACATTACCGGTATTGTCGTCCCCCTGTGAACATAGGTGCAGGTAGCTGTTGGCGAGGGCGTAGTTCAAGGCCATGTCCTGTGCGTAGTCGCAGCGCAACTCGCTGCGACGGCCCTCTATCTCGGCCAGCACCGGCCGTATGTCTTCCGTGGTCTCGCCGTCGCGGTAATGGTAGTTGAGGGCCAACATGGTAATATAGTACTCCGTGAGGGCATAGTTATGCAGCAGGTCGTCTCTATGGTGCCGCAGCAGGCCTTCTCTTTCTATGTCGTATAGCAGTTGGTACGATTCGGCTATTTCGCAGTTACGCTGCTCAATACGCGCCGCCAGCAGCAGGGCTATCACTCTCTCTGCATCGCCGTAGCGAGTCACGGGATATTGCAGCACCGAATCAATGCAGCTTCCCGCATCGACATACTGCGACATCATATAGTAGCTGAAAGCCAGATTATTCCATGCCCTTACACGTCCCTCGTCATAGTCTGGCAGAGAGTCGTCGATATACTCCAGTGCGGCCAGTGCACATTCCTGCGCCCTGTCGGGTTCGCTGTAGCGGCAGAGAAACGCCTCACGATTAAGCCCGTCGACAGTAGCTCGGCTAATAGGCGTCATCACGGCACCTACCCTATCGCATGCAGCGAAGAGCAACACAGCAGACACGGCAATAACCAGTACTCGCATATATTCAACAGATATATAGTAATAACTACATACCTGCAACTTTATTGCACTACCATTATTTATATTATTATAATGAATACTAAATTCTTTACCCAAATGTGTCGGAGACTCATGCTCTCAATAACCGAGGTCATGAGCACAGTGCTCATGACCTCGGTTGCTCACTGTCCTTGTTTTTATTTCTATTTGTGTTCGCAGCCTTCGGTTATTCGCTAAAAAAAGCGTAACTTTGCATAAAAAGTTTTTACTATGAGAAAACACCTAACTCTTTTGTTTGCTTTATGTTCTGTCCTTATGCCTGCTAAGCGGCTGCTTGCCGACGAGGGCATGTGGATACCCATGCTGCTTGGGCGCAACGAAGCCGACATGCAAAAAGCCGGCATGCACATCAGTGCCAAAGACATCTACGACATCAACCACGCATGCCTCAAGGATGCCGTGCTACTCTTCAACCAAGGATGCACCGGCGAGTATGTCTCCGACCAAGGGCTTTTTATCACCAACCACCACTGCGGCTATTCCTACATCACACGCCACTCCACAGTGGAGCACGACTACCTCACCAACGGTTTCTGGGCCATGAGCCGCGAACAGGAGCTGCCCTGCCCGGGACTTACCGCCACACGTCTCGTGCGCATGGAGGATGTCACCGCTCAGGTGCTTAAAGGGGTGGATGCCAACACCTCCGAAGCCGACCGCGCTCGTATTGTGGCGGCCAACATCGAGGCTGTCTCCGCCAAAGCCGTGGAGGGCACGCACTACAAAGCCATAGTCAAACCATTCTACTACGGCAACCAGTATTTCCTCTACGTCAACGAGGTGTTCACCGACGTGCGCCTCGTAGGGGCTCCCCCCTCCAACATCGGCAAGTTCGGTGGCGACACCGACAACTGGATGTGGCCGCGCCACACCGGCGACTTCTCCATGTTCCGCGTCTATGCCGACAAGGACAACCGTCCTGCCCCCTACAGCAAGGACAACAAACCCTACCGCCCGCTTAAGCACCTCACTATCTCGCTCAAAGGCGTCGACGAGGGCGACTTCACCTTTGTCTTTGGCTACCCCGGCCGCACACAGCGCTTCGTGACCCACGACGCCGTGGACCTCGCCGCCAATGTCACCAACCCCATACGCATAGGAATGCGCGACATACGCCTGCGACACTACAAAAACGCAATGGAACGCTCGGTGGCGCAGCGTCTTAAATATGCCTCACGAGTTGCTTCGATAGCCAACGGCTGGAAGAAATGGCAAGGCGAAAGTCAGGGTATAGAACGCCTCGACGGTGTGGGCCAAAAGCTGGCCTTCGAGAAGCGTTTCCAAACCTGGGCCAACGACAAGCCCGAATACCGCGACGTGCTCAACCAGCTGCACCAAGAGTACACCCGCAACCGCAACCAAGAGGTAGCCCTCACCTACATCAGCGAGGCTCTCCTCGCCTCCGACTTCATGAACCGCGCCCGCCAACTCGACCAGCTGTGTTTGACACAAAACGACTCGGTGGCACGTGAGCGGGCCGACAAACTGCTCAAAGCCAACGAATCGTTTTTTGCCGACTTCGAGACCCACTCGCCCGTGGACCGCGCCATTTTCGTCGAGACCATGGTCAAGATGTGGAAAGATGGCCAGGTGGAGTTCAAATACAAAGATGAGGCGCAGCTCACAGCAGCCCTCAACGACATATACGACAAATCGATGCTCACCAACCGCGCCAAGATGGACAAGTTCCTGCGCGGCTACACCCCTAAGCAGAGCGGCAAGATTTACAAAGACCCTGCCATAAACCTCTTCAAAGGTATATATTATAGCGTCTGCAACTCTAAAAAAATGGATGTCTACTATGAGGCCAACCGCAACATTGAGCGACTCATGCGCACCTACGTCAAAGGCATTATGGAGATGGACGCCGGCGCCAAGCTCTTCCCCGACGCCAACCTCACCCTGCGCGTGACCTATGGTCATGTGGCAGGCTTCCGCCCGCGCGACGGCGTGTACTACCGCCCCTACAGCACCCTGCAGGGCATAATGGAGAAAGAAAACCCCGACATATATGACTATGTGGTGGAACCGCGTCTCAAAGAGCTCTACCTCAACTCCGACTACGGCCGCTACGCCAACGCCAAGGGCGAGCTGCCCGTGGGCTTCATAGCCACCAACCATACCACCGGCGGCAACAGCGGCTCGCCTGTGCTCAACGCTGACGGACAGCTTATCGGCGTCAACTTCGACCGCTGCTGGGAAGGCACCATGAGCGACCTCCTGTTTGACCCCGACTACTGCCGCAATATATCGCTTGACATCCGCTACTGCCTCTTTGTCATCGACAAATACGCCGGTGCCTCCCACCTCGTAAAGGAGATGACCATCACTCAATAAAACCTGCCGCGCTGTAATGTCCCATCGTCACCAAAAGAACGCCATTCTGCGGGTTCTGCCGCTGATAGGGCTCCTGCTGCTGCTCGCAGCGGTGGCTCTGGGCTGTTCCATGGTGGGCATAGTACACATAGGATGGCACGACATGTCGACCTCCCCTATCTTCCTCAACATGAGGTTGCCGCGTGTCGTGGTGTCTATGCTGGTAGGAGCCGCCCTGTCGGTATGCGGAGCCACCTACCAGGCGGTCTTCCGCAACCCCCTCACCGACCCCTACGTGCTGGGCATCTCATCGGGAGCCTCGCTGGGCGCCGCACTGGCCATACTCATGGGCCTCGGCGCATGGCTGTGGGGCATAGGAGCCTGCGCACTGGCCGCTGCAATGCTCACCATACTCTTCATCTACCGCATAGCATCCATGGGCAACCGCATGCACACCACCACGCTCCTCCTCACCGGAGTCTGCGTGACATTCCTTTCATCGGCACTCATCTCGCTCATCATGGTACTGCATAACGACAAGATGGACAGCATCATATTCTGGACCATGGGGAGCCTCGCCAGCGCGTCGTGGCTCGACGTTGCTCTGCTGGCTCCCATAGTGCTGGCCGGGCTGGCAGTGGTAATATACCACTCTCGCGACCTCAACCTGCTGCTTACAGGCAGCGAGACAGCCCAGAGCCTCGGCGTGGAGGTCGAGAAAGTGCGCCGACGCCTCCTGCTCTTCACCACCCTGATGGTGGCCTTCGCTGTAAGCTGCTGCGGAGTGATAGGCTTTGTGGGGCTTGTGGTGCCACACGCCGTGCGCCTTGTGGTGGGAAGCGACAACCGGCGCGTCATACCCTACTCTATAGTCTGCGGGGCTTTGCTGCTGCTGCTATGCGACACAGCGGCACGCATCCTGCTACAACCCAACGAGCTGCCTGTGGGCAGCGTTACCGCCATGATAGGCGCACCAATGTTCATATACCTACTCTACAAAAACAAGAAAGGCTTCGGTGAAATATAGGAAGGTTAGAAGGTTTAAAGGTTTTAGGGTTATAAAGATATAAGGTAACCTCTAAAAACAGCCTCGGAGAGGCTAACTTTCAATTGCTTAGGCCATGTACTGAGGTCATGAACTGAGGTCATGAGCACCTGTAAAAATAAAAACATGGACAGCGAATAGCACCTATGAAATAAAAACATGGATAGCGAATCCCCCCGCACAAGCGTAGCGCAGTGTGGGGCAACAAGATAAAAACGACATGCGTCCAGGATGGACGCGCTCTCAATGAAAAAATAGAACCCACCTAAAGACAAATTAATAGAACTTACCATAAGTGATACGTGCAATAAATGGAGACTAATTCATAAAGGACATTTAAGGTTTCATGATAAGGCTTGACAATCTGCATAAAAGCTACGGCTCACGCAAGGTACTCAACGGTGTGAGTGCGACCATTGCCGAAGGCGAGTTCTGCGCCGTCATGGGGGCCAACGGATGTGGCAAGACCACCCTCCTGCGTTGCATCGCCAACCTGCTCCCGCCCGACAGCGGCACTGTGCTCCTCCGTGACGAACCCGCGGCCTCCTACGGTGTGCGACGCATGGCCCAGACCGTCGCTTTTGTGAGGCAGCACGCGCAGACCGATTTCGAGTTCTCGGCTTTCGAGACGGTCCTCATGGGGCGCAACCCATACCAACGGCGGCTGCAAAACGAGTCGCAGCGCGATTGGGACATAGTGGAGCAGGCCATGCGGCTCACCAACACATGGCACCTGCGGTTCTCCAAGCCTTCCCAGCTGAGCGGCGGCGAGCTGCAGCGTGTAATGCTGGCTCGCGCCCTGGCGCAGCAGACTCCTCTCATGCTCCTCGACGAACCTATCAGCAACCTCGACATCAAGCACCAGTTCGAGATACTCAACCTGCTGCAGCATATCAACGAAGAGCAGCACACCACCATACTGCTTGTGATTCACGACCTCGACATGGCATTGCAGTACTGTCCTCAGCTGCTCCTGCTCCACGAAGGCAAAACCCTCTTCCACGGCCCCACTGCCGAAGGCCTCACTCCATCTTTGATAAATAAAGTGTTCGGTGTCAACGCCACCCTCATAGGCGGCCACCTCCATCTCGAATGCAGCGACATGGAATAGGCCTCGCTCCAATCTGGTTTTTCAGGTACAGCCTCAAAAAGCCATCCAACCCTTAAACCTTATTGCGTCAGCTGCACTTGGACCAGCCGCAGTTGGTGCAGTGCTTGCAGCCGCTGTTGTAGACCACCGTCTTCTGGCCGCAGTCGGGGCAGAGCTCGTCGCTGACAGTGCCGTCTTGAACGTAGCGGCGGAGTGCGCGGGCGACGCCGTTCTTCCAGGTGGTGATGCTGTCTACATCGAAAGTGAGCTTGCTGATAAGGTCCACCACGTTGGGTATAGGCATACCGTGGCGCAGCACACCGGAGATAAGCTTGGCGTAGTTCCAATATTCGGGCTTGAACATACGCGAGAGTCCTTCCAGCGTCACCTTGTAGCCGTCGCGGTCGAGGAACTGGAAGTCATAGCGTGCGTGTTCGTCGCCGGCCTCCTTGGTGCGCACCACCCATCCGCGCTCCACCCATTTGGGAAGCAGGAAGCTGTCTGCCTTGCCGGTGAATATCTCATAGGGCCGGTTCTCGTACATGCCGACGACGGCTATCCAGTCCTCCTTCTCGTTGCGGAAACGCACTATCTCGGCCTCAAGGCGTTTGGGACGCTTGGGCGCTCGGTGCTCGGTGAAGTCGTCGTCGCTGCCCTTCTTGGCCTCGCTGTTGGAGACGAGGACACCCTGACGCGACCCTTCGCGGTAGATGGTACAGCCCTTGCAGCCGCTCTCCCACGCCGTCTGGTAGATGGTGCTCACCACCTCCTTGCTGGTCTCCTTGGGTATGTTGACGGTGACGCTGATGGAGTGGTCCACCCATTTCTGGATGGCGCCTTGCATCTTGACCTTGTTGACCCAGTCTATGTCCTGCGACGTGGCCAGATGGTAGGGCGACAGTTCTATGACCTTGGCGAGGTCGGCGTCTTTCATGCCCATGACCTCCTCGTCGTCGTAGCCGTTGGCACGTAGCCAGTCGATGAAGCGGGGATGGAACACGTTGTACTCCTCAAAGTAGTCGCCGTTCTCGTCCTTTATTATTTTATGCGACGAAGAGTCTTTGTCGTTGGGATTGATTTTCTTGCGGCGCTTGTAGCTCACGAGGAACACGGGCTCTATGCCGCTTGTGGTGCGGGTGCAGATGCTGACGGTTCCGGTGGGCGCTATGGTGAGCAGCGCTATATTGCGGCGGCCGTTGGACACCATGTCGCCGTAGAGGTCGGGATCGGCCTCCTTGATACGTTGAATGAAGGGGTTCTCTTTCTCGCGGTCGGCGTCGTAGAGAGGGAATGCCCCGCGCTCCTTGGCCATCTGCACGCTGGAGCCGTAGGCGGAGAGTGCGAGGGTGCGCTGCACCTCCACGGCCATGTCTATGGCCTCCGGGGTGCCGTAGCGCAACCCGAGGGCTGCCAGCATGTCGCCCTCGGCGGTGATGCCGAAGCCGGTGCGGCGGCCTTCCATGCACTTCATCTTGATGTTGAGCCAGAGGTTATGCTCCACCGACTTGATCTCATCGCTCTCGGGGTCGGCCTCTATCTTTGCCAGTATGCGGTCCACCTTCTCCATCTCGAGGTCGACGAGGTCGTCCATGAGGCGTTGTCCCTTGGCGACATGTTCTTTGAAGAGGCCAAAGTTGAAGTGCGCCTTGTCGGTAAACGGTGCTTCGACATAGCTGAAGAGGTTGATGGCTATGAGGCGGCACGAGTCGTAGGGGCAGAGGGGTATCTCGCCGCAGGGGTTGGTGCTGACGGTGCGGTAGCCGTAGTCGGCATAGCAGTCCGGTATGCTCTCACGAAGTATGGTGTCCCAAAACAGCACGCCGGGCTCCGCCGACGACCATGCGTTGGCTATTATCTTGTTCCACAGGGCACGGGCATCTATCTCCTTGACCACCATAGGGTTGTCACTGTCTATGGGGTACTGCTGCCGGAAAGGCTTGCCCTCAACGACACAGCGCATGAACTCGTCGGTTATCTTCACCGAGACGTTGGCTCCGGTTATCTTCCCCTGCTCAAGCTTGGCGTCTATGAACTTCTCGGCATCGGGGTGTTTTATGCTGATGCTGAGCATAAGTGCGCCGCGGCGACCTCCCTGCGCCACCTCGCGTGTGGTGTTGCTGTAGCGCTCCATGAAGGGCACTATGCCGGTTGACGACATGGCGCAGTTCTTCACGGGGCTGCCGCCAGGCCGTATGTGCGACAGGTCGTGACCCACGCCACCGCGCCGTTTCATGAGCTGCACCTGTTCCTGGTCTATCTTCATTATGCCGCCATAGCTGTCGCTGCTGCCGCTGTTGCCTATGACGAAGCAGTTGGAGAGCGACACCACCTGCAGGTCGTTGCCTATGCCGCTCATGGGGCTGCCCTGCGGCACTATGTAACGGAAGTCCTTGAGCAGCTGGTACACCTCGTCCTCGCTCATGCCGTTGGGGTACTTGGCCTCGATGCGGGCAAACTCGCGGGCAAGGCGGCGGTGCATCATGTCGGGGTTGAGCTCGTAGATGCGCCCTTCGTCGCGCAGGGCGTACTTGTTCATCCACACGTTGGCTGCCAACTCGTCGCCGTGGAAATATTCCACCGACGACTTCATAATCTCGTCGGTCGTGTACTCGGTGTAATGGTGCTGCTCCATTGTCTTGGGGGTTGATGTGTCACTTGCGGCTGCTGCCGCGGGTTTCTCTTTTGCCGACGCCCCACCCGCGGAAGAGGTCCGAACATGTGTGGGTACCGCAGCTCCGCGCGGAGCGCGGAGCCCACTCCCTTCATGGGTGTCGACGTTGTGGTGTGCGCCACTCCTATCCGGCTCTTGCGTCATTGAAGCCGACGGAGCCGGCTTGGACGTCTCGCCATTCGACGTGAAGTCCAGTTCCAAAAAAAGGTTACCCTGTTTAGCAGCCATAATATTTCTTCAATACACTAATACAGTTTATTGCGTATAAAAACAGATGTACAGTTTGAATTGCTAAATTACAAATAAAAACAGGGTTGCCGGATATTTGCCACGAGGTTTTATAAACAAAGTATTTAACAGACCCTTAAAAGGTTTGAAAGTTATAGGGTTTCAGCGATTTACGGTTGGAAGATTTTATGGGTTAAGGGCTATAGGGTGGAAGGTTTTAAGGGTTGAAGGTTTGGGGTGTTTGATTTATGACAGGTGGGGCCTATTTTTTCATTGAGAGCGCCTGTTCTCCGCTGCGCTATCGAAATGCCACTGGCATTTCTTCACCCCGATACGCATGTCGTTTTTATCTTGTTGCCCCACACTGCGTTATTCGCTGTCCATATTTTTGATTTCATCTGTGCTCATGACCAATGGTTCCTTGTGCGGGGTTGCTCACTGTCCTTGTTTTGTTTCTATTTGTGTTCGCAGCCTTCGGCAATTCGCTATCCGTGTTTTTATTTCATAGGTGCTCATGACCTCAGTTATTGAGAGCATGTGTCTCCGACACATTTGGGTAAAGAATGTTAGTATTCATATAATAAATATCAATTCGTCGCGTTTATTATTTTTGATTAGTTATATAGAGCGGATATGCGTAGGCTAACAGTCCTTCTGTTGTGTGTGTTTTCTGCCCTCGCAGTGCGTGGACAGGCCTACGATTTCTACCAGACCATAAACCCCGGAGACACTCTTTACTACAAGATCACGTCCACCTCGCCCCGTGAGGTGAAGGTGGTGAACCCCACCGGCAACACCGGCAACCGCACGTGGGAGGGACACGCGCAGCCACGCAACAACATCGCCATTCCGGCCACGGTGAGCCACGGGGGGCTGTCCTACAATGTCACCGCCATAGGCAGCTACGCCTTTGGCAACTGCTACAGCTTCTACAGCGTAACCATCCCCCCCGGGGTGACCCACATAGGAAAAGGGGCTTTCTACAACTGCATGAGCTTGATTAGCGTGACCCTTGCGAACAGCGTGGCGGTGATTGACACGCAGTCGTTCAGCAACTGCTCGGGGCTCACGACGCTCACCCTCCCCTCCGCCCTCCAAAGGGTGTGCTACAGTGCCTTCAGCAGCTGCTCAGGGCTCAGGGGCACACTCATAATACCCAACCAGGTTGCCACCATCGAAGCGTTTGCCTTCGGCAACTGCAACGCGGTGACCATGCTTGTTGTCGGCAGCGGCGTGCGCACCATTGGGCCCAGGGCTTTTGCCATGTGCTTCCGGCTGGGTTTCATTGACATGTTGCCAACGGTCCCGCCGCAAATAGACAGCACCACCTTCTCCTACCACACCACCGGCGTGAGCCCCGTGAACCGCTCCACTCCGGTGCATGTCCCCTGCGGCTCGCTTCCGGCATACCTCACCGCCCCACATTGGAACTACTTCACAAACATATACCAGGATCCCAGCTGCCCGCAAATCACACGCTACGACACCGCCGTCTGCGAGGGCCACTTTCCCGTGGCGTGGCGCGGCCACAGCTTTGCTGCGGCTGGCAGTTGCGTGGACACGCTGCCCTCCCATGGCGGCAGCGACAGCCTCGTCATTCTCACCGTAAAGGCCAAGGACACGTCGGTGAACCGCGTGCAGGCATCCACCTGCAACTCCATCAGCTGGCACGGACAGGAGTACCGGCAGTCGGGCGTATACAGGTACACCATGCGGGGCGGCAACCACCTGCGCTGCGACAGCACGGATATACTGGATCTTACGATACGGCACAGCAGCAACGGCGACACCGTTGTGGTGGCCTGCGACAGCTTTGTGTGGCACGGCCGCACCTACAAGTCCTCTACCACTCCCCCTGTGGGCGCCTCACGGGGCAAGTTCTCCGTGGGCAGCTCCCTGCAAGTCACCTTTGCCACAGGCAACCTGCAGTACAGGGCAAGCTCCGGCGAGTGGCGCATTGCGCCGGAACAGTATGAGGTGACGACCTACAACAACCGCAACATAGGGCCGTCCTATTCCGGATGGATAGACCTTTTCGGATGGGGTACAAGCGGATGGAACAACGGCAACACCTACTACCGCCCCTACGACTATGCAAGCAACAGCAATGCCGCCACAGGCTACGGCTACGGACCCGTCGACGGGTCGAGCTACCAGGCCGACTTGCGGGGGCGTTTTGCCGATGCCGACTGGTGCTGGCACAACGCCATAGCCACTGCGGGCGGCGAGGCAGGTGTGTGGCGCACCCTTACGGCCGCCGAATGGCGCTACGTTACCAGCGGACGCCCCGGGGCAGCCACGCTGCGAGGCAGGGTAGTCATCAGCAACCAAGGCCAGGAGGTCGTCAAAGGGTTGCTACTGCTGCCCGACGACTGGCAGCTGCCCGCGGGCGCCACCTTCTCAAGCACCATGCAGAACCAATACTCCCTCGCGGAATGGCACACCATGGAGAACGCCGGCGCCGTGCTCCTGCCCTGCACAGGCTACAGGAACTCGCTCCAGTATTTCCCAACACCCGCGGGCAACTACTGGAGCAGCAGCCACGAGAGCACCGACAGAGCCCACTACCTCATGTTCAACGCTAACAGCACCACCACCTACACGAACCCCGCCGACCGCAATATGGGACACGCCGTGAGACCCGCCCACGACCTCCCAACATACACCTTCAGCGCCGGCAATGCACAAGGGTGCGACAGCACCGTCACCCTGCGCCTCACCATACACCACCCCACATACGGCGACAGCAACGCTGTGGTGTGCGACAGCTTCAGTTGGCACCGCAACAGCCTACGCTCCTCCGGCACCTACCGCAGCGACAGCCTCCCTGCGCCCTTTGTGCTGCGCGGCCTCCACGGCTGCGACAGCGCGGTGCGGCTCCACCTCTCCGTCAACCATAGCACGGGCGCCCAAGTATACGACACCATAGTGCTCTCCCAACTCCCCTGGAACTACCACACCTACAGCCTCGCCGCTGTAGTCTTCCCGCCAGGCAGCCGACAGTGGGACACCGTGGTCCATATCGCCACTCGCAACCAATGGGGCTGCGACAGCCTCATAGAATACCATCTCGCCGTGCGGCGCGATGTTACCGACACCATTGACAGCACCCTCTGCGAAAACGCACTGCCCCTGCAGTGGAACGGCAGAACATTCAGCCTCTCCATGTGCAACCAGCAGGGCTCCACCTGCGTAATCACCAGCAGCATCCGCTTCTCCGGCGGCGGCAGCCATGGCGAGGACAGCCTCCTTGTGATGCGCCTCACCGTACTCCGCAACTCCCACTCCTCCTACTACGACACCATTGTGGAGAACCAGCTGCCCCATCGCTTCGGTTCCCTCGTCGTGCGGCAATACGGCATAGACACCACCATCACCCTCCGCGGCAGCAACGGCTGCGACAGCCTGCTGAGCTATCATCTCTACGTCCACCGCAACGTTTGCGACACCCTCGACAGCGCCGTCTGCCAAGAGATGCTGCCGCTGCGCTGGAACGGCATACTCTTCGACACCACAGGTCTCAGCTTGCACACGGGCAACGTATGGACTGTGCAGCAGAGTGTTGCGCTACGTGCCCATACCGGTGCCGACAGTCTGCTCACCCTGCGCCTCTTTGTCCACCTAAACAGCTACGCCGTGCTGCACGACACCATAGTGCAGAACCGCCTGCCTCACACAGCCCTGGGCTGCCTCTTCACGGGATTCTCCGCCGACACGCTGATAACGCTGCGCGACATGGCAGGCTGCGACAGCCTCGTGCACTACCTCCTCTATGTCCACCGCAACACCAGCGGACGCGCCGACAGCGTAGTCTGCGAGGGCGACCTGCCGCTACAGTGGAACACCCGGCTCTTCGACACCACCGGCATCTACCGCATATCAGGCGTGTGGAACATGCAGCAGAGCGACACCCTGCTGGCATCGACAGGGGCCGACAGCGTGGTGCTCATGCGCCTCCACGTGCTGCGCAACAGCCGCAGCGACTACTACGACACCACAGTACAGAACGCCCTGCCCCGGACCTTCGGCGGCAGGAGCTTTCACGGTAGCGTTGCCGACACGCTCTTTGTGCTCTCAAACGCCATGGGGTGCGACAGCCTGCTGCACTACCACCTTTATGTCCACCGCAACACCTGCGACACCCTCGACAGCGCCGCATGCTACAACAACCTGCCCCTTACATGGGGAGGCATCAGCTTCATGCCGCCCGCATCGGGGTCCGGTTTGTTGGTGCTTAACGACACCTTGCATTCGCAAGGCAGCGCCGACAGCATCATAGTGCGTCGCCTCCTCGTGCTGCCCGTCTACCACACACACCTCTACGACACCATCTGCAGCGACAGCACCCTGCTCTTCCTCGACACCTCCTACAGCCTCCCCGGCAGCCACTCCCACTCCCTCCTCTCTCTCGCAGGATGCGACAGCACCGTCACTCTCCACCTCGCCGTGAACCCCGTCACCCACTCCTCCTATCACGACACCGTCACCGAGAACAACCTGCCCCACACATTCCTCGGCACCACCTTCTCCGCCTTCCGCGCAGACACCACCCTCCACACCGTCAACACCCGCGGTTGCGACAGCGCCGTCCACTATACGCTCTACGTCCACCGCAACATCTACGACACCGCCGACAGCACCGTATGCCAAGGCTTGCTACCCCTGCAGTGGAACTCGCGGCTCTTCGACACCACCGGCATAGGCGCACAGAACGGAGCGTTCGTTGCAGTGCAAAACGACACCCTCCGCGCACATACAGGCGCCGACAGCATCCTCACCATGCGCCTCCACATCCTCCGCAACAGCGGCAGCCTCCACTGCGACACCGCCGTAGAGAACGCACTGCCTCTCACCTTCATGGGCGCAAGCATAGGCAGGCACTGCACCGACACCACCTTCCACATACCCAACGCGGCGGGATGCGACAGCGCAGTGCACTACCGCCTCCACATATATTACAACATAGTCCGCACCGTCGACACCTCCGTATGCCCCTCCGCACTCCCATTTGCCTGGAACGGCGTCACCTTCCACTCCGACAGCACCGCCAGCCTCCTCATGCCCGCGGCAGGCGCCCACGGCCAAGACAGCACACTCATCCTCCGGCTGCACCTACTCCAAAACAGCTCCTCGCACATATACGACACCATAGTGCAGAACGCACTCCCACGGCGCTACCGCGACAGCCTCTTCACGGGGCCTGTCAGCAACCGCCAGTTTCTCGCCGTCAACGCCGCAGGGTGCGACAGCCTCATCAGCTATAGCCTCTATGTATTCTGGAACCAGCAGCGCTACCTTGACACCTCCGTCTGCGAAGGCTCCATGCCCCTCCGCTGGGGCCGCTGGACCTGGAGCCTCACCTCCGGCAGCTGGCAGACTCCCTCAAGCCGATGGGAGCTCGCCGCAGGTCACCGCGCGGACACCCTCAGGACCGTTGCCGGAGCCGACAGCATAGTGCTATACACACTCCATGTGCTGCGCAACAGCTCCGCCTACCGTGCCGACACCATAGTGCGACGCCAGCTGCCTCACCAAGCCGTAGGCTGCCTCTTTGGCAGGGCTGTGTCGGACACCCTCGTTGTGCTCTCCAATGCCGTAGGCTGCGACAGTCTCATTCACTACTCCCTCTACGTATGGCCCGACCGGCAGCGACGCATCGACACCGCCGTCTGCGAGGGGCTTCTGCCACTCCTGTGGCACCGCCACAGGCTCTCCGGCGAAGGCTGCGTCGACGACACCCTGGCTCGCGTCGGTCCCCACGGCGAAGACAGCATAACCACGCTCTGCCTCCGCATGAAGCACAACAGCCGCTCACAGGTCGTAGAGCATATTTTACAGAACGACCTGCCCCACACTTACCTCGGACACAGTTTTGCCGACACCGCAAGCCACGTGCCCTTCGTTATAGCCAACGCCGCAGGGTGCGACAGCCTAATCGACTACACCCTCGCCGTCTGCCGCAACAGTGCCGCCGCCGCCGACAGCGACGTCTGCCTAGCGCACCTGCCTCTTCTGTGGAACGGTGTTGCTTTCACGCGCGACAGCACCCTCGCTGTCACCCTCACCAACCACTGCGGAGCCGACAGCACACTGCACATGACCGTCTACGTGCGCGACAGCAGCTCCTCGCACCTCTCCGACACCATAGTGGAGAACCAGCTGCCATGGACTTTCAACGGTCGCCGCTTCACCGGCGGTATGCCCTCAACCACCATTCTCCTCAGAAACCGATGGGGATGCGACAGCCTCATTCACTACTCCCTCTACGTCCACGGCAACATCAACATACGGCTCGACACCGCCGTTTGCCAGGAGACCCTCCCCATTATCTGGGACGGCCACACGCTCTCCGCTGCCGGCACCAGCCGCTTCACCTACCCAGCCGTCAGCGGCGCCGACAGCATACGCCACTATAGCCTCACCGTATACCCAAGCTACGAATTCCACGACACCGTCTTGGCCTGCGACACCTTTGTGTGGTGCGGCAGCCCCTTCACCCGCTCCGGCCTCTACCACTCCTCCGCCTACCTACCGCTCTCCACCATCCACGGATGCGACAGCCTCCGACATCTCCACCTCACCCTTGGCCACTCCAACAGCGGCTCCGCCACCGTCACAGCCTGCGCCTCATACCTGTGGCTCGGCAACACACTCTCCCACAGCGGCACCTACCTCTCCTCCAGCTTCATACCGCTCCTCAACAAAGAGGGCTGCGACAGCCTCGCCACCCTCCACCTCACCCTCTTCCCACAGGACACCTCGCTCAGCCGCGACACCTTCTGCCAGTCCACTCCCTACATCTACTACGACACCGTCATAACCAGCCCGGGCATATACCGCCACCTCCTCTCCAACCGCTACGGCTGCGACAGCCTCTGCATCCTCCACCTACACATGCTCACACCGCCCACCGTCAACATACAGGTGGAGCGGCTCTGCCATCTGCAATCCTATCTGCTGGGCACCGACACCTTGCTGCGCTACACCCATTGGAGCTCCTCTCCCGCCGACACCACGCTAACCCCTGCCGTCAACCTCAGCCAGGTCATCGTCTCGCCGCGCACTCCAACCGCCTACAGCCTCATCGCCGACCACTACGCCCCCCCGCGCTGCCCGGGCTCCGCCTCGGTAACCCTCTCACCCCTCCAACCCGTCAAAGCCAAGATGGACTACAGCCCGACCTGCCTCACCCCCGACAGGCTCACACTCTCCGCCATAGACCGCTCACAGCACACCATTGGCCGCCGCTGGTACGTCAACGACCAAGACCAAGGCAACAGCGTCAACCTCTCCTACAACGCCGCACCACTCGACACTATCATCCGCCTCGCACTCGAAGTCTACAACGACCAATGCCACGACACTGCGCTGGCTCTCGTCCCCGTCATGCTCGGCACCGTCTACGTTCCCAACAGCTTCACACCCGACGAACCCGCCAACAACCGCTTCCGCGTCTTCTGCTCCGACATAAAGGACTATCACATAGCCATCTACTCTCGCAACGGCTTAGCGATCTACCAAAGCAGCAACCCCGACGACGAATGGGACGGCTCCTACAAAGGAAAACCCTGCCCTCAAGGAGCTTACGTTTACGTCATCACCTACCGCCACAAACTCTCCACCGACGCCCTCCTCCACCAAAAAGGCACCATCCTCCTCCTGCGATAGAAAGCTGAAAGGTTAAAAGGCTGAAAGGCTAGTCCTTTAAACCCTATAACTTTTAAACCTTCCATTTCATGAGTCGTTTTCTGGCTGCGGCAGTGTAAGCAAGCTTCCACTGCTATTGCTGAACGAAAACGTTAAAAAATAAGTTCTGCGTATGAGCTCTCCGTCTCATGCAGACGTATTGAGCGGAGCGCGACGCCGGCAGGCAGGTGCGGCGTGAGGAGCGAAGCAAAATGCTGCAACAGGTACTCCGTCGTGGGCTCAAAAGGCAGCACTATTGTCTTAGTTGGAAGGTCGTGAGGAAAGCACGACTGCTGTGAGAGCACCAATGCGTGGTCGAAAGGCTCCACAATATGTTCCGACACGATAGCTTTGAGGGATGAGAAATCCATCACCATGCCTTGTGGCGAGGGTGCTGCAGCCGCCTCGCCACCCACCGTCACCGCAAGTTTATATGAATGGCCGTGGATGTTGCGGCAACGGCCATCGTAGCCCGTGAGGGCATGTGCCATCTCAAACGAGAAAAGCTTCGTAACCCGGAGCTCCATGACTATCGCTGCACGCGACCCACGGGGTGGGCCAGCATTGGTTTGGCGTTGTTAAGCTTCAGAAGTTTGGAGATCGCCTCGCGGTTGATGGAGCCGCACGCCACTGTGCCGTAGAGGTCGCTCGACGCACAGAAGAGATAGATGTCCTGGCTCACATATCCGCAGTCGACTGCGGAGTAGAAGTCGCGGCTCGCAGTGTCGAAATCCTTCATCTTGTCGAAATTGGCGACAAGAACCACCACCACCGGTGCCTTGCCGAAGAACTCCTGCTGACTCACCTCCTTGCGGTGGTCGCCACCAAGCACCAGGCTGAGGATATGCTTCTCCGGGCGGTAGAGATACACGCCCTTCTTCATAAATACATAGAGTTCTATCTCTTGCGCGTTGCGTGCTGTAGGGGTGGTGCGTTTGTGCACATCGGGGCGGTTCTCGCCACAGGCCATCCACAGCAGTGTGGAGAGGTGTTCCTCACGCACGTCGCCAGCGATAAAGTCGCGATAGGTTTGGCGCATCTCGCAGGCTATGCGCAGAGGCTGTTCGCCGCCCAGCTCGGGGGCCATAAGTTGGATAGTCTTTTCCTGCGCCGAGGCGGCAAAAGAGGCTGCGACGGCAAAAAGTGCCAAAAGAGGGGTCTTTTTCATGATTATTAAGGTTGGAAGGGTTTTAGGGTTCTAAGGGTTCAAGGTTTCAAGGTTCTAAGGTTCTAAAGGTTTAGGGGGTTGGGGGTTAGAATATTAACTTTAAACCTTTAAACTTTTCAACCTTTTAACCTTTTAACTTTTTAACTTTTAGTATAACGCAACAATGGAATGTTTATTGCAGAGAGTTGTTGATTTTTGACTTGTCGATCTGAGTGGCGGCGTATTCACGTGTGACGGTTATTGTGTCTTGCTTGTGTTCTGGCAGGGTGAACATCATGTCGGTCATCACCGACTCCATTATGGAGCGGAGTCCGCGTGCGCCGAGCTTGTACTCTATGGCCTTGTCCACAATCAGCTCGAGGGCTTGTGGCTCTATGACAAGCTCTACATTGTCCATCTTGAAGAGGGCTTTGTATTGCTTTACAAGCGCATTCTTGGGTTCGGTAAGTATGCGCAACAGCGCACTGCGGTCGAGTGGGTTGAGGTGGGTAAGTATCGGAAAGCGGCCAACAAGCTCCGGTATAAGGCCAAACTTCTTGAGATCCATTGGCAGTATGTATTGCATAAGGTTCTCGCGGTCGAGGCTTTGTCGCGACGAGGTGGCATTGTAGCCTATAGCGCCCATCTTGAGGCGCGAACCTATGGTGCGGTCTATGCCGCTGAATGCGCCTCCCGATATGAAGAGTATGTTGCGGGTGTCGACAGGTATGAGCTTTTGTTCTGGGTGTTTGCGACCTCCCTCTGGAGGCACGTTGATCACGGCGCCTTCTATGAGTTTGAGGAGGGCCTGCTGCACACCCTCGCCCGAGACGTCGCGGGTGATGGAGGGGTTGTCGCTCTTGCGCGCTATCTTGTCGATCTCGTCGATGAACACTATGCCGCGTTCGGCAGCTTTGACGTCGTAGTTGGCGGCTTGGAGCAGACGAGTGAGTATGGTCTCCACATCCTCGCCAACATAGCCGGCCTCGGTAATCACCGTGGCATCGGCAATGCAGAAAGGCACGTCGAGCAGGCGCGCTATGGTCTTGGCAAGAAGGGTTTTGCCGGTACCTGTCTCGCCCACCACAATGATGTTGGACTTTTCTATCTCCACATCGTCGGTTTTGCCGCTGGGATGTTCATCGGAATAGCGCAGTCGCTTGTAATGGTTGTAGACGGCTACCGAGAGCACCCTCTTAGCCTCGTCCTGCCCTATGACATATTGGTCGAGGTACGCTTTTATCTTGGCGGGCGACGGGATGGCTCCGGAGCCGGAATCCGGCACAAGAAGTTGCTTCTTCAGAGCACCCTGCGGTGCTGCGGGCCTACGCGGCGGGTCGACGAATATGCCGTTATCGGCAAGTATCAGGTTGGCGTTTTCTATGCAGCGGTCGCAGATATAGGCACCCTGGCCTGCAAGCAGCATACGCACTTTACTGTTGCTTTCACCACAAAAAGAGCAGTGGGGTGTTTTGTTGTTGGAAGCCATTGTAAGGTTATATGGTTTTAAGGCTTTAGGGTTATAGGGTTTTAGGGATTAACCATTTAACTTTTCGACCTTTATCTTTTTGACTTTTTATCACATTCCCTGAGTGCGGGATGCGTCTTGGCGGATAAATACAAAGAGAAGTATGGTGAAGGCAAGAAGGGAAGAGCCTCCATAGCTGAAGAAAGGCAAGGGGATACCAATGACAGGCAGCAAACCGATAACCATGCCTATATTGATAAAGAAGTGCATGAACAGGATGCCCGCCACGCAGTAGCCGTAGACCCTCGAAAAGATGGAGTGCTGGCGCTCGGCCACGGTGATGATGCGGACAAGCAGCAGCAGATAGGCCCCAATGACCAGGGCACTGCCCCAGAAACCCCACTCCTCGCCCACGGTGCAGAATATGAAGTCGGTCTCCTGCTCCGGCACAAAGTCGGCCTTGGTTATAGTGCCGTGAAGAAAGCCTTTGCCAAGCAAGCCACCCGAGCCTATGGCAATCTTGGACTGGTGCACGTTGTAGCCTGCACCCTTGAGGTCGTCCGACTTTCCAAGGAGCACCTCTATACGCTCCCTTTGGTGAGCCTCAAGAATATTGTTGAATGCAAAATCGACAGAGAACGTAAAGACGGTACAGAGTACAAAGGCTGCAAAGGTGGCTATATAGTCTTTGCGTGTACGCTTTGAGAGCCAAATAAACAGCCACGCTATGCAGAACAAGGCAATGATACCCACCAGCAGGAATTTGTTGACAAGGAGAGCCAACACGAAGAGTACCACGGCGATGAAGCCGAAAATAGGTATTTGGGGGCTCAGTCCTTCGCGGAAGAGCGGGAAGAGAAATCCTGCAAAAACCAGGGCAGAGCCGGTATCGTGCTGAAGCAGCACAAGAGCGGCTGGGATACCTATAAGTGCAGCAAGGGTAACCCACGTGCGTTTCTGGCGTATGTCGAAGTCTATCTGTCCCATAGAGTAGGCAACAGCGAGAGCCGTGGCAAACTTCGCAAACTCCGAGGGCTGCAGCTTGAACGGCCCTATGTCAATCCACGACCGCGCCCCTTTGGTTACCGTGGCTATGAATAGCGTGACAACGAGCAGTATGATTATAGCGGCATAGATGATATAGGCGGCGGTGCTGAACACGCGCGGGTCGGTCTTGAGAACAGCAAAGGCGGTGATGGCGGCCAGGGCTATCCATATAATCTGTCGACCGTGCTGCGAGTCGAAATCGAACACGGCGGCATGCGCATCGCTGAAAGTAGCGGCATAGATGTTTATCCAACCAAACAACACAAGCCCTATATAGAGCAGTATAAGCTGTCTGTCGTATTTACGGTTGATGGGGGGCATGGGGGGAGGTTTAAAGTTAGAAAGGAGTTGGGGCTATCACATCCATCCGGGGCTTCCTGTTCATCCACTCTATCCTATCTGTCACAATTCTCAGTGGCGCCTGGGCAGGGGAAGCTTCTGGCACGGGGCCACCTCGCGGTAGTGTTTTTCAAAGTCTTTGCGTTTCACTTCACCGTTGATATATTTCTCTATGATAAGTCCTGCTATAGGGGCGGCCCACGAGCCGCCGCCACCGCGGGCGTTCTCCACATACACAGCCACGGCGATGACTGGATTGTCGAGTGGGGCGAAGGCAATGAACACCGAGTGGTCGTCGCCTGCATTCTGGGCCGTGCCCGTCTTGCCGCACACAGCGATACCGGGGACGCTGGCCTTGTGAGCCGTTCCGCCGGGCTCGTGCACCACGTCGTACATACCGTGGGCGGCTATGTCGAACCATTGGCGGCTTATACCTGTTTCATGGTGTTCCAAAAACTCTTGGCGCTGCAGCGAGTCGGGGCCGTAGTAGCGCAGGAGGTGTGGGGTGCAGTAGTAGCCGCGGTTGGCAACGATGCAGGCAAGGTTGACCATCTGTATCGGGACCACCTCCACCTCGCCCTGCCCTATGCTGTTGGAGTAGATGGTGGAGAAAGCCCACCCGTCGCGACCGTACCAACGGTTGTAGTATGCCGTGTCGGGTATGTTGCCTTTGTTCACATTGGGGAGGTCGAGTGGGAGCCGCTGCCCAAATCCGAGCCTCAGCATATAGTCGTGCCACTGTGTAAGCCCATACTGGCTGTCTTTGGCACTGCTTCTGAACTTTCCCTGCTGAATGATACGCTTGTAGACGTGGTAGAAATAGGGGTTGCACGACATCTTGATAGCCTCCTGCACGCTTCGTGCGCTGGGGTGGTTGTGGCAGCCCACGAGCGACTTGTCGCAGACAAACCCCGTGGATGGGGTGATGACACCCATCTGCAGCGCCGTGACGGCCTGCGCAACCTTGAATATCGAGCCTGGAGGGTACTGGGCCTGCAGCGCCCTGTTGAAGAGTGGTTTGGCAAGGTCTTCCTGAAGGCGCTTATAGTTGTCGCCGCGTTTGCGGCCCACCAACAGGTTAGGGTCGTAGGCCGGTGCCGATGCAAGAGTGAGCACCTCGCCGGTGGAAGGCTCTATGGCCACCACACAGCCGCGCTTGTTGGCCATGAGCTGCTCGGCATACTCCTGCAGCCTGGCGTCGAGGGTGGTATACAGGTTGCTGCCCTCCACGGGCACCGAATCGAAATGCCCGTTCTGGTAGGAGCCTATCTCGCGGTTATGCACGTCGACATGCATAACCTTCCTGCCCTTTATGCCGCGCAGCAGCTCCTCGTACTGCTTCTCCAGGCCGCTCTTGCCTATGTAGTCGCCCTGCTTGTAGTAGCTGTCGCGCTCTATGTCGTTGTTGTTCACCTCGCCTATATACCCAAGCACATGGGCAGCTATCGGCTTGTCGTAGATGCGGAGTGTTCGCTTCTGTATGTAGAAGCCTTTGAAGCGGTAAAGCTGGTTCTGCCACGACCCATACTCCTCTTTGGAAATCTGCTTCATGAAAGCCGACGCCGAATAGCTCGAATATTTGCGGCAGGCTGTGAGTTTTGCTTCAAACTCCTCGCGGCTAATGCCCACGGCCTTGCAGAACGCCGCGGTGTCGAGATCCTTTATCATGCGAGGTATCACCATAAGGTCGTACACCGCCTCGTTGTACACCAGAAGCGAGCCGTTGCGGTCGTAGATAAGCCCGCGGGCGGGATACTGCGTCACGTTGCGCAACGCCTGCTTCTCGGCAAGGTCGCGGTAGCGGCGGTCAAACAGCTGCAGCGAGGCCACCCTTACCACAAAGATGGCCGCTATGATGATAAGGAACGCCTTGACGATGCCCGCCCTATTGCTGTACTGCCGTGACATAATAGATTTATTAACGCCATGAGGCCACCTTTATTGTGAAAAGAACACTTAAAATTCCATCTTTGCAAAATAATTCATCCCTCTCAGAATTTATTTATATCTTTGCAAAAAACAAATAGACGGAAATATCGTCCCAAAATATTGAACTAAAGAATTTTGCAATATGAAACCCACACTTTTGGTACTTGCTGCCGGCATGGGCAGCCGCTACGGCGGGCTGAAACAGATGGATGCCGTGGGCCCAAACGGCGAGATTATTATGGACTATAGCATAGCCGACGCCATCAAGGCCGGATTTGGCAAAGTGGTGTTCGTCATACGCCATAGTTTCGAACAGGAGTTCAAATCCACCATCAACGCCGACCACTTCGGTGGCAAGATTGCCGTGGAGTATGTGTTTCAGGAACTCGACAGCCTGCCGCAAGGCTTCTGCGTCCCCGAGGGCCGCGAGAAACCATGGGGCACCAACCACGCCATCATGATGGCCGCCAACGCCATACACGAGCCCTTCGCCATCATCAATGCCGACGACTTCTATGGCGGAGATGCCTTCCGCGTGATGGCCAACCACCTGCGTACACTCGACGGAACCACAGGACAGTACTGCATGGTGGGCTACCGTCTGGAAAACACCCTGAGCGAGAATGGCACCGTGAGCCGCGGCGTGTGCCAGGTGGACGAGCACAGCCACCTCGTCGGCATGACCGAACGCACAGCCATAGAACGCACCCCACAAGGCATTGTATACCACGACGCCGACGGCTCCGCCCACGAGCTGCAACCCGACGCAACAGTGTCCATGAACCTCTTCGGTTTCACCCCCGACTACTTCGAGCAGAGCGCGCGCCTCTTCGTGGAGTTCCTCAAGGAACACGGCAACGAGCTCAAGTCGGAGTTCTACATCCCTTCCGCCGTCAACGCTCTCATCGGCAGCGGCTATGCCACCATGACAGTGCTGCATACCACCGCCAGCTGGTTTGGCGTCACTTACAAAGAAGACCGCCCCTCGGTAGTGGCCCGCCTCAAGGAGCTGCACGAACAAGGCGTGTATTGATTGTTTTGCGATTTGTGGACTGTGATTAGCGAGTCAACCCTGGCCTTTGCGCGGGAGCACTGCAACGACGACCCCGTAAAGCTGCTCCTGCAAAGGCACCGCCACCCCGACGTGGACATGGAGCTGGCAGCACGCCAGATAGAAGGCCGCCGCCAAGCCGCCGCCAAATGGCCGCTGCTGCTGCAATATCCAGACTACGTTTACCCCGCCCACCTCGGCCGCGAGCAGAGCTCCTCCCAAGCCACCGCCCTCTACAAAGCCTCCCTTGCATCGCTGCTGACCGCCGACAGTCCCGGGCCGCACCGCCTCCTCGACCTCACAGGCGGCATGGGCATCGACGACATCTTCTTCGCACGCAACGGATTGGATGTCGACTATATAGAGCGCAACGAAGAGCTCTGCAAGCTGTCACAGCACAACTTCGCAGCCATGGGCCTTACCAACATCCACTGCCACTGCGCCGACAGCACAACTCGCCAGAGCAACACATCCTACGATATCATCTACGCCGACCCGGCGCGCCGCGACACCGCAGGGCGCAAAACATACGCATTCTCCGACTGCTCGCCCGACATTGTCGCCCTGCTTCCCGTGCTGCCGCCCCACCGCCACCTCTTGGTGAAAGCCTCTCCTATGGCCGACATAGCCTCCGGCTTACAGCAACTCGGTCATGTCGCCGAAGTTCACGTAATTGCCGTCTGCGGCGAATGCAAAGAGCTCCTCTTCCTCGTATCCTCTCAGTACGGACAGCCCGACAACCCCGCGATTATATGCACCAACCTGCGCGCCGACGGGACCGCCATATCCACTCACCGTTTCGGCCTTGACCAACAGCGCCAAACACAGCCTACCTACTGCTCCGACGGCATGGGACACTACCTCTACGAACCCCACGCGGCACTCATGAAAGCAGCTCCCTGGGGCTGCCTCTGCCTCTGGTACAACGTGAAGAAACTCGACCGCAACAGCCACCTCTACACCTCCCCCCGGCTGGTCGAGGGCTTCCCCGGGCGCACCTTTGAGGTACTCCGCGAAGTACCGCTCAACAAAAAAGACATAGCCGCCGCACTGGACGAACATGGCAGCCACGGCCAAGCCAATGTCATCTCGCGCAACCACCCACTTGCCGCCGACACCATAAGGCAGAAAATGCACATCACACCTGGCGGCAACCTGTATCTGATAGCCACCACCGTCATGCAACGGCCAACAACATACCTATGTGTAAAAACGTCGGCCGCCAGCGAGTAGCTGGCGGCCGACGGCAATCTTTAAAACTCCGCCGAATGCGGGGTACGGGGAAACGGTATAACGTCCCGTATGTTGGCCATGCCGGTAACAAAAAGCATAAGACGCTCAAAGCCAAGGCCAAAGCCGGCGTGCGGACAGGAACCGTAGCGCCGCGTATCGAGATACCACCACATATCTTTCATCGGTATGCCCAGCTCGTTGATACGGGTCAGCAACTTGTCGTAGCTCTCCTCGCGCACGCTGCCGCCTATAATCTCACCAATCTGCGGGAACAGCACGTCGGTGCCCTGCACCGTCCGGCCGTCGGCGTTCTGCTTCATATAGAAAGCCTTTATCTCCTTTGGATAATCCACCATGATGACAGGCTTCTTGAAATGGTGCTCCACAAGGTAGCGCTCATGCTCCGAAGCAAGGTCGACACCCCAGCTCACCGGGAACTCAAACTTGTGGCCACCGGCCACAGCCTCCTCCAGTATCCGGATACCCTCCGTATACGGCAGGCGCACAAAGTCGGTGTCGACAACACTACGCAGACGCTCTATGAGCGAGTTTTCAATCATCTTGTTGAGGAACTCAAGGTCGTCGGCGCAGTGGTCGAGAGCCCAGCGCACAAGATACTTGATAAACTCCTCCTCGAGAGCCGTGAGGCTGTCAAGGTCGTAAAACGCCATCTCGGGCTCTATCATCCAGAACTCGGCAAGATGGCGCGGCGTGTTGCTGTTCTCGGCGCGGAAAGTAGGGCCAAAAGTGTATATCTTGCCAAGCGAAGTGGCTCCAAGCTCGCCCTCAAGCTGGCCGCTCACCGTCAGAGCCGTGAACTTGCCAAAGAAATCCTGCTCCCAGTCTATCTTTCCGTCGGGAGTGCGCGGCGGGTTCTCGGGGTCGAGGGTCGACACATGAAACATCTCACCCGCACCCTCGCAGTCACTGGCGGTGATAAGAGGCGTGTGGAAATAAAAAAAGCCCCGTTCGTGGAAGAAAGTGTGTATAGCGTAGGCCATCTCGTGACGCATGCGCATCACTGCGCCGAAAGTGTTGGTGCGCAGACGCAGGTGCCCTATCTCACGCAGAAACTCCATGCTGTGGCCCTTCTTCTGCAGGGGATAAGTCTCGGGGTCGGCCTCGCCGTACAGCACTATTTTCTCGGCCTGCAGCTCAACCGCCTGGCCGCTACCCTGGCTCTCCACCAGACGCCCCTCAACACAAAGGCAGGCACCTGTGGTGATACGCCTCAGCACATCCTCAAACTTCACGGGGTCGGCAACAACCTGGATATTGTGGATAATGGAACCGTCGTTGAGGGCTATGAAAGCCACACTCTTTCCGCCTCGCTTGGTGCGGACCCATCCTTTTACACATACTGTGGTGCCTATCAAGGCACTCACATCCTCCTTTAAGAGATACTTGATTTCGTAATGTTTCATATTGAGTTAGCGAATAGTAAATAGTAATTGGTTTAAAGGTTGAAAAGGTTTTTAAGTTTCTAAGGCCTAAAGGTTATCCGTTTAAAGGTTTGGCGTATAACGGCTAACGCCTTATATCCATGTCGGCGGCGAAGCGGAACACCATGTTCTCGCTCTGGCGGCGGCATACCATGAACACATCCTTGCTCGCCGCCACGATGTAGCCGTCCAGACCCTCGAGCACCACAGTCTTGTCGGTATCCTGCGGTATGGACACCACGCAGTTGCTGCTATTGTAAAGCATAGCGTCGCCACCAAGCACCACATTGCCGTTGGCGTCGTGCTCCGCAGTATCGTAGAGCGAATCCCATGTCTCCACGTCGCTCCAGCCAAACGAGGCCTTGAGCACGTGGGCATTGTCCGCCTTCTCCATAATGCCGTAGTCCACCGATATGGATTGGCACATGGAATAGACACGCTCCCAATAGTTGAAATCGTCGGTATATTCAACATCGAGGAAAGTGGCCGCCACGTCGGGCAGATACTGGCGGAAGGCTCTCTCGAGCACTGGCATGCGCCACACAAAGATACCGGCATTCCACAGGAACTCGCCGGTTGCAATGAACTTTGCCGCCATCTCCACCGACGGTTTCTCTGTGAAAGCCACCACGCTGTGCACGTCGGGCGCACCGGGCATGGCGAGCTCTTCCGAATACTGTATGTATCCGTATTTGGTGTTAGGCATAGTGGGAGGCACCCCCATGGTAACTATCCAGTCCTGACGCTCGCACACCTCAAAAGCCTGCCGGAGCGAAGCAGCGAAGCGCTCATCGTTGAAAACAGCGTGGTCCGAAGGGGTCACCACCACCGTGGCGTTAGGGTTTATAGTCCTTATGGCCGCCGCCGCATAGGCCACACAAGGGGCCGTGTTGCGCCTATATGGCTCTATGAGAATCTGCTTGGGGTCCAGCGCAGGCACCTGCTCGTGGACTCGCGCCGCCATCGACTCCCCGGTGACCACAAAGATGTTCTTTATGGGACACACCATGGCATAGCGGCGCACCGTGCTCTGCAGCAACGTCTCGCCAGTGCCCAGTATGTCAAGGAACTGCTTGGGATAATCCCTCTGGCTCACCGGCCAGATGCGGCTGCCAAGCCCGCCAGCCATTATTATGCAGTAATTATTGCTGTTCATACACTCACTTCGCCTTTGATATGAGGATGAGGGTCGTACCCCTCCAATGTAAAATCGTCGTAGTCAAACTCAAAAATATCCCTCTTGTCGGGATTAATCACCATACGCGGCAGCGCCCGCGGCTCACGGGTAAGCTGGAGCCTGCACTGCTCTATATGGTTGTTATATATATGCGCGTCGCCAAACGTATGCACAAAATCCCCCGCCTCCAGGCCGCAGACCTGCGCCAGCATCATGGTGAACAGCGAATAGGATGCTATGTTGAACGGCACACCAAGGAATATGTCCGCGCTGCGCTGGTACAGCTGGCAGCTGAGGCGGCCGTCGGCAACATAAAACTGGAACAGGATGTGGCAGGGTGGCAGCGCCATCTTCTCGAGCTCGCCCACATTCCAAGCCGACACCAGCAGGCGCCGCGAGTAGGGATTGTTTTTTATCTGGTCTATAAGCTCCGTTATCTGGTCTATATGACGCCCGTCGGCACAGCCCCACGAGCGCCACTGCCGCCCGTAGATAGGCCCAAGGTCGCCCGACGCATCGGCCCACTCGTCCCATATCGACACTTTATGGTCGTGAAGGTACCCAACGTTGGTGTCCCCACGCAAAAACCACAGCAGCTCGTAGATAATCGAGCGCAGATGCAGTTTCTTTGTGGTGAGCAACGGAAACCCTTCCGCAAGGTTGAAACGCATCTGGTAGCCAAACACGCTGCGCGTGCCCGTACCGGTGCGGTCGGTCCGCTCCATACCGTTGTCCAACACATGCTGCAACAAATCCAAATATTGCTTCATAACTCTTTCTAAAACGCGCGAAAAACAATAAAATTGTGGCATTGTGCAAAAAAATAATCAAAAACCAACTTGCTTATTTTCAAACATTTGAACACTCTACAATAAAATTATTGCAATAAAATTGCTGACAATCAAAATATTATTCGTAATTTTGCATCATGATTTCTGTGAGGGGACGTCAGTCCCCTTTCTTATTGCATACAACCGCACGATGATCGACAAACTAAAAGTATTAGACATAATTCAGCAAACCCTTGAGGGCTCCGACAAGTTCCTTGTCGACCTCAAAATCACCACCGACAACCGCATCAACGTCTCTATCGACTCCGACAGTGCCGTGGTTATCGACGACTGCGTGGAACTCAGCCGCGCCATAGAGTCGTCGCTCAACCGCGACGAAGAGGACTTCGAGCTTAACGTGGCCTCCGCAGGCCTCGACTCACCGCTCAAGATGCCCCGCCAGTACATCAAGAACATCGGGCAGGAACTCGCCGTGACCTCTTTTGACGGCGACACCACCGAAGGCAAACTCACCGAAGCCTCCGACGACCACATAATCATCACAACCCCAAAGACCAAGAAAGAGCCCTCACAGCAAATCTCTTTCAAATACAGCGACATAAAAACAGCAAAGATAATAATCAAATTTTAGTTCTATAAGTTGCAAGCAGGCCCACGCTCGGCCGCTTAAAACTCATAACCTACAACCTTTACAATGAAGACCTCCGAACTTACAGCCTCGTTTACCGAATTCAAAGAGCTGAAAAACATCGACCGCGAAACCCTTATGCACATCCTCGAGGACGTGTTCCGCGCAGCCCTCGTCAAGCGGTTCGGGAGCGACGACAACTTCGACATCATCGTTAATATCGACCGCGGCGACCTTGAGATTTTCCGCAACCGCGAAATTGTCGAGGACGGCGAGGTAACCGACGACAACCGCCAGATAGCCTACTCCGACGCCATCAAGGTGGAACCCGACTTCGAAGTGGGCGAGGAACTCTCCGAACCCATTCCTATGACAGAGTTCGGACGCCGCGAAATACTGACCATTCGCCAGAACATGGTAACCAAGATACAGGACTACGAGAAAAGCCTCATTTTCCAAAAATACAAAGAGAAAGTGGGCGAGATCATTGTCGGCGAGGTCTACCAACCATGGAACAAGGAAATCCTTGTGCTCGACGAGGAGAAGATAGAGCTCGTGCTGCCCAAGAGCGAGCAGATCCCCGCCGACCGCTACCGGAAAGGAGACACCATCCGCGCCGTGGTTCAGAAAGTGGAGTTCCGCAACAACAATCCCACCATCATCCTCTCCCGCACTTCGCCCATATTCCTTGAGCGACTCCTCGAAGCCGAGGTGCCCGAAATCTACGACGGCCTCATTACCATCAAAAACATAGTGCGCGAACCCGGCGAGCGCGCCAAGATCGCCGTGGAGTCCTACGACGACCGCATCGACCCCGTGGGCGCCTGCGTGGGTATGAAAGGCGGCCGCATACACGGCATAGTGCGCGAACTGCGCAACGAGAACATCGACGTTATCAACTACACCCCGCGCGCCGACGTCATGATACAACGCGCTCTCAACCCCGCCAAGATAAGCAGCATCAAGATCTTCGAGGAAGAAAAACGCGCCGAGGTGTTCATGCAGCCCGACCAGGTGGCACTCGCCATCGGCAAAGGCGGTCACAACATAAAACTCGCCAGCAAGCTCTGCGGCTACGAAATAGAGGTATACCGCGACTCCGACGAGGACTTCGACGATGTCGACCTCCGCGAATTCAACGACGAAATCGACCAGTGGATCATCGACGAGTTTATCAAGATAGGCTGCGACACCGCCAAAAGCGTGCTCAACCTCTCCAAAGAAGAGCTCGTCAACCGCACCGACCTCGAAGAGGAGACCATCGACCATGTGATAGAAGTGCTCAAAGCCGAATTTGAAGAATAGCCACCGCCGAACCGACGCACTGCTCGGCCAACGATATATAGTTATTGCCGATTACACTTTAGTTTATTCGATAGCCACTCAACTTCTATAGTCTCTATTAACACAATGGCAGAAGAGAAAAAACCCATAAGACTCAACAAAGCCGCCAAGGAATTCAATGTCGGCGTCGATACCATTGTGGCCTACCTCTCAAAAAAAGGCCATGAAATCGAAAGCAACCCCAACGCCAAGCTCACGCCGGAACAGTATGAACTGCTCATTGATGAGTTCCAATCCGAGCGCGAAGTAAAACGCAACGCCGACAACATCGAATTTGCCAACAACTCCAACACTAACGTCGTAATCGAAGCCGGCCACGCCGAAGAACCCGAGAAAGCAGAGCAGCCGGTAGCCACCAGCAGCCGTAAAAGTCAGAAAGCACAGCCCGAACCCGAACCACAGCCCGAACCCGAGCCAGAGCCGGAACCCGAACCCGAACCAGAACCAGAGCCCGAGCCAGAGCCCGAACCAGAACCCGAACCAGAACCAGAACCGGAGCCCGAACCGGAGCCCGAACCCGAGCCACAGCCCGAAATGGAAGTGGAGCCGCAGAGCTCTGCATCCGACGAAACTCAGGAACAGGACAATGAGCCAACCGACACAAAACCGACAGAAAACACTCCCGCAAGAGAGGCTACAAAACACCTGCAAGGACCAAAAGTCATCACAAAAATAGACCTCGACGCACTCAAGAAACCCAAGAAATCCACCAAGAAAAACGCCAAAAACACCCCCACCCCTGCCCCGCAGCCTCCCGTCGCTCCACAACCTCCCGCAACACCCACCCCGCCGCCGCCAGCTCCCAAACCCGAGAAAGAGTTTGTACCCACGCAGTACACCAAACTCGAAGGCCCCAAGGTGGTTTCGAAAATCGACCTTACCCAGTTCAACAAACCTGCCGATGAAGGCAAACGCAAGAAACGCAAACGCATAAAGAAAGAAGGCGTAAAGGTCGACAGCGAGGTCATTGGCAACATGGTGGCAAAAAACGCTCAGAACGACCGTAAGGCCACCTCTGAGCGCAACGCACGCAAAAACGAAAAGAAAAAAGCCGACAAAAAAGCCGACAAAAAGCACGAAGTCGACGATGCCGAAATCGAAAAGCAGATAAGAGAGACCCTCGCACGTCTCAACCCACTCGGCAAATCAAAGACCTCCAAGCACAACCGCGAAAAACGACAGAAAGTACACCAGCGCATAGAGGAGGAGCAAATAAGCCAGCAGGAAAGCCAGAAAGTGCTCCAGGTAACCGAGTTCGTTACAGCCAACGAACTGGCTACCATGATGAACATCCCCGTGACAAAGATTATCTCCACCTGCATGATGGTGGGCATCTTCGTCAGCATCAACCAGCGACTCGATGCCGAGACTATCAAGCTCATTGCCGACGAGTTTGGATTTGAAATCAATTTCGCCAGTGCCGACGTCGTCGATGAACTCAACAAGAACGAGGAGGTCGACAACCCCGACGACCTCGTGACACGCAACCCCATCATCACCGTCATGGGTCACGTGGACCACGGCAAGACCTCGCTGCTCGACTACATACGCAAAACCAACGTCATTGCCGGCGAAGCCGGTGGCATAACACAGCACATTGGCGCCTACGAGGTCACCACGGCCGAAGGCCGCAAGATAACCTTCCTCGACACCCCGGGACATGAGGCTTTCACCGCCATGCGCGCCCGCGGCGCCAAGGTTACCGACATAGCCATCATCGTCATCGCAGCCGACGACAAGATAATGCCACAGACCGTTGAGGCTATCAACCACGCACAAGCCGCCGGAGTCCCCATAGTGTTTGCCATCAACAAGATAGACAAACCCGGTGCCGACCCAGACCGCATAAAGACCGAACTAGCCAACATGAACCTCCTCGTCGAGGAATGGGGCGGCAAATACCAAAGCCAGGACATATCGGCCAAGAAAGGCATTGGTGTCGATGAATTGCTTGAGAAAGTAATCCTCCAAGCCGACATTATGGAGCTGAAGGGCAATCCAAACAAACGCGCCAAAGGCACTGTGCTCGAGAGCTCCCTCGACAAAGGACGCGGCTATGTAGCCAAACTCCTCGTGGAGGACGGCACCATCCATAAAGGCGATCCTATCGTGGCAGGAGCTGTGAGCGGACGCGTGCGCGCCATGTACAATGAGCGTAACCAAGAGGTGCTCTCAGCAGGCCCCTCGCAGCCGGTGCTCCTGCTCGGCCTCACCGCAGCCTGCCAGGCCGGCGACACCTTCAACGTGCTTGAGACCGAGAAAGAGGCCAAGGACATAGCTGTGAAGCGTACTCAACTCCAGCGCGAGTTAGGACTCCGCACACAAAAACACATGACCCTCGACGAGATAGGTCGCCGTATTGCACTCGGCAACTTCAAAGAGCTCAACATCATCGTCAAAGGCGATGTCGACGGCTCTGTCGAGGCTCTCAGCGACTCGCTGCTCAAACTCTCCACCGAAGAGGTGCAGGTCAATGTCATCCACAAGGCGGTGGGTCAGATAACCGAGAACGACGTGCTGCTTGCCGAGTCGTCCGACGCTGTCATCATAGGCTTCCAGGTGCGCCCCTCCGTACAAGCCCGCAAAATGGCCGAGACGGAGAATATCGACATTCGCCTCTACAGCATCATCTACGACGCAATAAACGAGCTCAAAGACGCTATCGAGGGTATGCTCTCTCCCGAAAAACAGGAAAAGATAGTCGCCAACCTCGAGATTCGCGAGACATTCAAGATAAGCAAGGTGGGTACCATTGCCGGATGTATGTGCCTCGACGGCAAGATCACACGCTCCCACAACGTGCGCGTCATACGCGACGGCATCGTGGTATATACCGGCAAACTCGCGTCCCTCAAACGCTTCAAAGACGATGTCAAGGAAGTTGTCAGCGGTCAAGACTGCGGTCTCAACATAGAGAACTTCAACGACATAAAGATAGGAGACATAGTGGAAGCCTACGAAGAGGTGGAAATAAAACGAAAGTTGTAGCCGCGTAGGTCATTATGGCACAGCCCAATTAAAGCAAAGAACAGAATAAGTTGCTCTGATAGTTCAATGGATAGAATAACTCTCTCCTAAAGAGTAGATCCGGGTTCGATTCCCGGTCGGAGTACAAAAGGAGGTCTCAAGACCTCCTTTTTTATTACCTGTATCCGGTATATTTAATCGGTCAATAGGATTTGTGTAGCGGCGGCAGCGCTTCAAGCCACGTCAAATCATATCGTCCATAGTATATACTCCAGGCAGCGGGTGAGCCGCCAGGAACTCGGCTGCACGCACTGCTCCCTCGGCGAAGCAGCGACGGTCGGTTGCATGGTGTATGAGCGTGATGCTGTCCATTGGACCGCTATATATCACTTCGTGCTCCCCCACTTCGTCGCCTTTGCGCACTGAGGCTATCTGCAATATGTCGTCCACAGGCTCGTCGCCATCAAAATGTGGCTCCCACGCCTCCCAAGACCTCTTGCGTCCGAGGCGCGCCACAATCTCCTCTGCAAGGGTTATGGCAGTGCCGCTGGGGGCATCCTTCTTGTCCTTATGATGCGTCTCGCTGATGCACACATCATAGTCGTCGTAGGCATCCATTATGACGGCAAGGTAGTTGCTCACCTTACGCATGATATTGAGGCCAATGCTGAAGTTGCTGGCCATGAAGAGCCGGCCTCCCCCTTCGGTCCAGGTGCGCAGCAGCTGCGGCTCTTTCCACCCCGTGGTGCCTGCAACCACGGGCACACCGACTTCTATGCAGCGGCTTATGTTGTCCACTGCTGTGGCAGGTGTTGAGAACTCCAGCGCCACGTCGCAGTTCCCAAGCAGGCATCCCTTGGAGGCCCAGTCCTGCTCATTGTCCATCACCACCCCTATGCTGTGGCCACGCTCCTGCGCCGCCTTCTCTATGGCATGACCCATCTTGCCATACCCTAAAATAGCTATTTTCATGGTCTGAGAAAAGGTATTGAATATAACGGTATAACGCCGCAGACCGCGGTTTATTGCCGACCCATCGTGATAAGCGCTGCATGGGCACATCCATAGTATGCTTAGCACACGTTAGCCTCTGCACATTGGGCTGACGGTAATATGCCAGTCCTCAGCATTGCCCGCTGTAGGAGCCCTGCACGTTGCCCGGCAGCTTGCCTCGCGAGACAATTATGCATGACACGCAGAGCCAATTCGCATAATTCGTGCAATTCGTGGTTTAACTTATTGATACCTAAAACATAATTTTTGTCACTTCTGTACACTACTGTCCCGTTAAAGTGGATATTTAGTTCTTTGAAATAATTGAAATATAGTCTTTTGTTGGCAATGTGAGGAGTCAACGGACTTGGATTGCAACATCCACGTTCTTCTATAAAAGGACGTATATGTTTCAAGACAA
>JAFTDW010000052.1 GCA_017454015.1 Bacteroidales bacterium
TCTCTCCCCAGGCGTAGTAGTTGCCGTTGCCCTCGGGCTTGCTCGCACCTATGTTGCAGGTCGCCCACAGCGTCCCGCTCGGCAGCCCAAGGTCAACGTACTCGTGGCCTCCGGCACTGCCGTTGCCTCCTCTACGCTCCGCCTCGGCTCTGGCTTTGGCCTCAGCGTCTATTCGGGCTTGCTCCTCAAGTTGCGACTTCTTCGTTCTCACCTCCTCCACATAACGCCCCTTAGGGTAAGCCTTCAGGTAGCTGTCGCAACCCGCAACAGTCGTACATTTCTTGTAGGCAGACTCCTCCTTCTTCTCCGACTCGGCTTTTGCCTTGGCGTCCGCTTCGGCCTGCTGTTGGGCCTGTTGCTGCGCCAACAGTTTCTGTGACTTGACGGTGCTATCCTTCACGAACTCGTCCACCTTCTGCTTGGTGGCGGCATAATGCGCGGCGGTGCGACCGTAGTCGCGTATGTAGGCACGGTAGTCGGCCACCGTCTGGCAGGACTCGTACGCCTGTGTGTCCGCATCTGCCGGTTTGGCTGTGTTTCTGGGTCTAAAAAGCAGCACTGACAAGGCCACCACTGCCGCTACGCAGATGCCAACCCATATGCCCGTCTTGGTCTTCTTGGAACCATCGGGCTGGGGATGAGGCGCCGATGGCTTGTCAGAGTTGGTCTTTGTCGTTTCGGATGCTGGTGTCGGCTTGGAAGTAATTTCTGTCTCGTCTTCGTCACCTCTGATGACATAGAGCAGCTCGGCGGTATCCTTGGCGCGTTTGGTCGGGTCCACCACGAGGCATCGCTCCGCCACCTTGCGCCACTTCTCGGGCATCTTGCCAAGACTCTGCAAGTCGCCGTTCACTATCTTGTTGTAGATCTCCAGATCGGCCTGAGCGGTGTTGGCCGCTCCGCTGCCCGCCTCGAAGAGCGGGCGGCCCGTGAACAGCTCATACACGATGGCCCCATACGACCAAAGGTCGGTGTTGAACCGCAACGGCTTGCCCTGTAGCTGCTCCGGCGAGCTGTAGCGTTGCGTACCGCCTCCAAAGCTGTTGCTGAAATAGCTGTCGGCTCCAGCGTTGGCCGACTTGCTCAGACCAAAGTCGGTGATCAGCGGGATGATGCGCCCACCGTGCTTCACTATCAGGATATTGCACGGTTTCAGGTCGCGGTGCACCACCTGGTGCTTGTGCAGGAAATCCACGCCTTCCAACAGCTGGAGGGCGATGTCATCCTTTTGCTCCGGGGTCAGGCCTTGCCTGATGGCATCGCTCAAGTTGCCGTCGGGGTAATACTGCATCACGGCGTAGTCGAAGATGCCGTTGGGCATCTCATAAGAATAGAACTCCTCGTAATTGGCTATGTTGGGGTGCTTGGGCACATGGTTCAAGGCCTCAAACTCGTCTTTCAGCGAGAAGGTCTTCTTACCGTCGGTGGTGGTCTTCACCATCGACACCTTGATGGCCACCTCCCTATGGAGCACGTTGTCATAGGCCTTATACACCGTGCCGAAGCCGCCGCCACCGATGCGGTCACGACTCGGGTTGAAGGTGTAACGTTTGAAAAACTCTTCTTGAGTCATTGCTAATCTTCTATCTAATAAATTTTTTCTCAATAATTAACAGTATATAATTTCTTCTTGAGCAGCCCGTGACGGAACAAAGGGCTATTTCTCACGGACAGGGCGCACAGAGAAGCCATAGCGACGGCTGTTGCTGCCCATGACGCAATTGCCCGAACCGAAGCCGAGGTACCACGCGTCGCCCGGGTTGCCGGTAACGAGCGAACGCGACCAGAAGCGGCCGCGGGAGCCAGTGCCGTAGAGCTCACCACCCCAGCGGTCGCCGGCAGCGGGCAGGAAAAGCGTCTGGCCGTTCATCTTCGAGGTGAAAAGCCTCCCGCTCACGCCGTTCCTCATCGTCCATTGCCTCGTCGTGTTGGCCAGCAGCTCGTCCCACTGCGACTTGCTCGGCGTCCGCCAACCACTCCCCCAATTGGCAGCGGCAGGGTCGTCGCCCGCCTGCAACGTGGTAAGGTTGTCGGTGAAGCCGTTGTCGCCGTATTTGCTATTGTTGCAGTACTTGTTCAGCTTGTCGTAACCACCGTCGGCGTACTTATAGGAGTTCCAGCTATAGGCATTACTGGCTTGGGGCTTCGTCTCTCCCCAGGCGTAGTAGTTGCCGTTGCCCTCGGGCTTGCTCGCACCTATGTTGCAGGTCGCCCACA